>NZ_JBBKZT010000039.1:0-25994 GCF_037889975.1 Variovorax rhizosphaerae
CTCGCGCGAGTTCGGCCGCCCGATTGCTACCGCGCAGCAGGCCCGCGAGATCAGCAAGATCGGCGTGTTCTACGACACCGTCGAGGAATCGCTGCTGGCCAACGGCTTCGCGCCGAACCGCAACGGCGCCCACCAGGGCTTCCTGCGCAAGGCGGCCTGAGCCAGGCACCCGCCCACCACCACAACAAGAGAGACAACCCCATGACCATGACACTCGACGCGAGCGCCAAGCCCGGCTCGCAAGACAACTATCTGTTCGGCCCGCGCTCGGCCTGGTTCGCTTTCGCAATGACCATCGGACTCATGATGGTGGACTACATCGACCGTCAGGTCATCGTCTCGCTTTTCCCGCACCTCAAGGAGGCGTGGGGACTGTCGGACAAGCAACTCGGCGCGCTGGTGTCGGTGGTGTCGGTGACGGTGGCACTGGCGGCCTTGCCAATCGCGCTCTTTGCCGACCGCGGCAGCCGGGTCAAGAGCATCGTCGTGATGGCCACGACCTGGAGCCTTGCCACGATCTCCTGCATGTTCACGCGCAACTACAGCCAACTGTTGGCAGCGCGTGCCGTGGTCGGGCTGGGCGAAGCGGGTTACGGCGCCGTGGGCTCGGCACTGATCGCGAGCCACTTCCCGGCCCGCATGCGTGGCGCGCTGCTGGCGGGCTTCTTTGCTGCCGCCTCGGTGGGCTCGGTGATGGGTGTGATGCTCGGCGGGCTGATCGCAGCGCGTTGGGGCTGGCAGGCTGCCTTCGGCGTGGTGGGCGTCCCGGGCTTGGTGCTCGCGCTGGTCTATGCCAAGGTGCGTGATTACCGCACCGTGGACCTCACGCCGCGGCTTGACCGCGCCACCCGTTCCACCGGCAGCGCCGTGCGCGCCGTCGTCCAGGCACTGACCCGCTCGCGCACCATGCTGTGGGTGTGCATCGGCGGCTCGGCGCAACTGATCGTGGTCTCGGCCATCTGGGCCTGGCTGCCCAGCTACCTCAACCGCGTGCATGGCCTGGCGCCGGACCGCGCGGCCATCAGCGCCGCCATGGTGGTGCTCAGCGGCGCCGTCGGCAGCGTGGTGTGGGGCGCGTTGATCGACCGCGCAGGCCGTCGCCGACCGGGCGCCAAGTTGCAGGCCATGGCGCTGCTGTGCATCGCCTCGCTGGTCGTGCTGGTGACTGCCTTCGGTGCGCCGCGCTTCGACATCGCCATGACGGCGCAAGCGCAGTTCATGCTCGTCCTGCTCGGCGGCTTCCTGATGACCTGCACGGTCGGCCCGGTCTCGGCCGTGGTGATTGACGTTATCCACCCTGGCATCCGTGCCACCGGCGCCTCGGTGCTGGCCCTGTTCCAGAACCTGTTTGGCCTGGCCGCTGGTCCCTTCATCGCCGGCATCCTGTCGGACGCATGGACGCTGGAGCAGGCACTGACGGCCATGCCGCTGTTCGCCTTGCTGGCCTGCGGGGCCTTCATGCGCGCCTCCCGCAGCTATGAGCCGGACCTGCAGCGCGTTGGCCAGACGCTGAAGGAAGAACAGGCTGCCATGAACTCCGATACAGGCAGCGCACTCGCGTGAGCGCATTGCCCGACAACCCTTGAACGAATCGAATTGGAAGAATTGAAATGAACGGATTGATGCTGGATCAGCCCCTGCTGATCTCGACCTTGCCTACCCATGCCGAACGCCACCACGGCGACCAGGAAATCGACTCGCGCCGCGTCGAAGGCGGCGTGCACCGCATCATGCGCCCCCGCGTTTGCACGCGGCCCGGCCGTCCCTGAGCAAGCTTTCATAGTTCAATTGAGCTGACTTTCAGTCAACGCAAGTTCGATCGCCTGATCGCCGCCGCGAGCAGAGTGGCTTCGTACGCCGCGTCGAGCACCAGGCTGGCGAATCGGGCCCAATGCGCGGGATTTTGCACTCGGCTATAGGCGTGACCTCGACGTCCCGTTGCAAACCAATGCGTCGACGCAGCATGACCTCTTCGAGCCGCGTCTTGCTGAGCTGTTCAAGTTTCGCGTCAACGTATGCCAGTCCTTGCTCGGTAACGAGACAATAGGCGTTCTGGGCCAGAGCCTGGACAGCGTGCGCGACACGCTCGACCGCTGGTACGCCGCGCATCCTGATCGCTTGCAGCGGCCCGTCATCTAAACCCTGTGGTTCGAGATGATCGTGCCCGGTATCCAGCGCAATCCTTGAGGAGACAAGACATGAGGTACACCGGATGGATCATGTCCGTCATGGCAGCGATGTTGTCGGCATGTACGAACATGAACCCGCAGCAGCAGGGCACCGTGAGCGGCTCGGCCATCGCGGCTGCGGCAGGCGCAGGGATTGCAGCCATTTCCGGCGGAAGCGGCTGCACGGGCGCAGCCGTGGGCGCCATTGCCGGCGGAGTGGCCGGCAACATCAAGGGCGGCAGGTCCCAGTGAAGGTGGCCAGCTTGGGCGGGGCGGCGTCGGCTACCCGCCCAGCGCGATGACGATCGCCTCGACGGTGACGCCCAGCAACACCATCACCAGGGCCGCGCGCCAGGGTATCATGCCGGCATAGCGGCCCCATTCGTGGCCGCACACGAACATCATAGCGATGGCGATCGCTCCCGAGAAGCGCATGGCGGTACGCAGATCGGTGAAGACCAGGAAGGGCAGCACCGGCGGAAAGGTCGACAGGAAGACCAGCAGGAACACGCCGAACCCGCCGCGCAGGTCGCGTCGCTTCAGTTCCGGGGCGGGTGCACCTTGCGCCGAGCGCGCGACCAGCCACTGGCGGGCGCGCTCGAACTCCGGCGCGCCGAGGGCGCCGGACAGCTCGCCAATTTCCTTGGCGATCAGTCCATGCGCCATCTCCGCTTTCTCCGCGGCGAGCACGGCGCGTCGCAGCCTGGCTTGCCGTCCGCGGCCGACGATGTTGCGCAACACGTACATGACGCCATCGACCAGGCCCCATGCCGTGTTGCAGCCGAGGGCCGCCAGCAGCACGGCGCGGACATCCTCACGGCCGGCCGTCGCGACGCTCAGCGTGCCGGTGAGGTTCTGTCGCAATAGCAATGCCGGCCCGAGCATTGGTGCGCTGTCCGTGTGGCTCAGAAAGCCAGCGTGTAGAACTTCGCTGCTGCGGACGAGGTTTGGTCTTCGAGGCAATCCATTTGCCCCTTCCTGATCATGTGCATCGTCTCGATGCCGGCGATCATCGCTCGCGCGGATCGGAATGACTTGAAGCCGAGCATCGGCCGCACGATGCGTTTGACTGCCCGATGGTCTTGTTCGACGATGTAGTTGAGGTATTTCGACTGGCGCATCTCAATGTCCGCCCCGGAGTCGGCTCGAATGCTCAGGATGGCGGCCGTGTTGGCGCCGCTCTCGTCAATCGTGATCTTCTCGGGCACGCCGTGCAGACCGATGGCCTGCTCAAAGAAGCTTCGTGCGGCAGCGTGGTCTCTCTTGGCGCGAAGCAGGAAGTCGATCGTATCGCCGTCGCGATCCACGGCTCGGTACAGATACTTCCATTGGCCAGAGACCTTGATGTACGTCTTGTCCATCCGCCAACTCGTGCCCACCGGACGCTTGCGTCGGCGAAACACTACGGCCAGCACGGGAAGGATCTTGATCGACCAACGATGAACCGTCGCGTGATCGACGAGTACGCCGCGCTCGGCCATCATCTCCTCGATATGACGGAAGCTCAAAGGGTAGGCTGCATACCACCGCACGCAAACCAGCATCACCTCCAGCGGGTAGTGCATCCGCTTGATCACCTTGCGCAGCGCTTCAATCACCGTTTCATACCTGACATCATCCGGCCTTCAGGGTACCAGCGTCAGCTTATTGCGACAGAACCCCGCATGGCGCTTTGGGTCTGAGCGCCTGCTCGCGATGTGCCCAAGCGGCTGCTCGACGCAATTGCATTGACCGGTCACACTTCGGCGGTCATCGCTGAGTTGCCGCAACGGAGCGACATACATGACCGCCAGATCAGTCCAATGCGGAAGCTGGCCCAAAGAATTCGTATCGAACCTGCTTCTCGGGGACGCCCAGCGCCAGAAGCGATCTTCTAACCTGTTGCATGAACGGCTTGGGCCCCAGAAAGTAGGCGTCGATGTCGCGGACATCACCCAAGGCAGGTGGCAGCCATTGGGCGAGCAAGTCCACATCCAGACGGCCGACTGCGTGCGGTTGGGTATCGGCTTCAGCGTGCGGTGCCTCGTCGTAGCAGTAGAAGCGTTCGAACTGAGGGTGTCGCTCGGTGAGCGCGTCTATCGATCCCCGAAAAGCGTGCACGTCGCGCGAGCGCGCGCAATGCACGAAGTGGATCGGGCGTTCTGTCTCCAGCGCCGCTTCCAGCATCGCAAGGGTTGGCGTGATCCCGACGCCGCCACTGATCAAGACCAATGGCCGCTCGCCCTTCGACAACGTGAAGGCACCCGACGGGGGGAAGAGCTCCAGGATGCTGCCTTCGAGGATGTGGTCATGAAGGTGGTTGGACACCACGCCACCCGCTTCGCGCTTCACGCTGATGCGGTAGCTGCGACCGTTCGGCGCGGCCGACAGGGAATAGCTGCGCCGCACCTCTTGGCCGTCCACGTCGAGGCGCAGGCTGATGTATTGGCCTGGCTGGAAATCCAGTATCGGTTGCCGGTCGGTCGGCTCCAGATAGAACGAGGTGATCTCGTCGCTCTCCGCTTCCTTGCGCGCCACGCGGAAGCTGCGCGCGCCACGCCAGCCACCTGGCGCCGTGGCGTTGCGTTCATAGACGGCGGCCTCTGCTCCGATCAGCATCGTCGCCAGTTGATCGTAAGCGGCGCTCCAGGCTTCCAGCACGGGGTCCGTGGCGATTTCGGCGCCCAGTACTTCCCTGATCGCGCGCAACAGGCAGGCACCAACGATCGGATAGTGCTCGGGTTGGATCTGCAATGCGACGTGCTTGTTTACGATCTGCGCCGCCAGATCGCCAAGCGCTTCGAGCCGGTCGATGTGACGTGCATACATCAGGACGCCGTTCGCCAGCGCGCGTGGCTGTTCGCCGTTGGCCTGGCTGGCCTGGTTGAAGAGGGGCCGAACCTCGGGATGCTCGTCGAGCAGGATGCGATAGAAATGTGTGGTCAGCGCCTCGCCGCCGCGTTCGAGCAGCGGGATGGTCGCGGTAACGATGGCTTTTTGGCCTGTGGTGAGCATGTTGGATCCTTGAGTGAGGGGAGGAATGTCGTCGTCGCGTGCAACTTCGCTTTGCGACGCTTGAGGAACGGCTGTGGGCCGTTCAAACGGAAAGTTTTTGTGTAGATGCGCCTTCTGCATCAGCCGTCACGGCCGTCCAGTCGCGCGGTCATGAGCCAAACTGAATAGCGTGCGAGATACAGCGCGAATGCGGCTGTCCAGGCGCACACTGCCAGCAGCAGCGCAGCGCTTTGAAACTGCAATGGGAGGAACGGTGTCGCGACTCGGAAGAGGGCGGCGACGCCAATCAGCACATAACTTGTGACTTCGATCGAAGACGCGTGCAGCGGACGTCCCGTGTGGCCCCGCGCGGTCCGAGTCATCATCCCCAGGACAAGTCCACCGATGCATCCGACGGCCAGCGCATGCACGCCGGCCGAGGTGCCTGTCCAGCCGGCTGCTGAGGCGGCCAGCAGTGCCAGGCCAATTGGCGTCCATGCATAGGAAAGATGAAGGATCCAGAGGATGGGGCGCCGCAGCACGGCCGGGCTGTTCCAGCACGCCAGACGTGCCGCCTGCAGGACCGCCGCGATGGCCAGTGTGATGGCGCAAAGCGGCCCCGGCGCTGCGGAGATCCAGAGCACAAGACCCGCGGCGGTCGTTGCGATGCTCGCTGTCGACAGCCAGCGCGGCTCGCTTGACTTCCACCCGGGTGAGACGCTCTGTGTGAAGGCGGGAATCACTCGTCCGCCAATGACGGAGGTCAGCACCACGACAAGCGAGAAGCCGCCAAGGAGCGCAGTCAATGGCGACATCGGAAGAGCTCTCATCGACGCCAGGTGAAATGCCAAGTTGCTCGCTGCAAGCAAAAAGAGAACACCGGCGATCGGAAGATTGCGCCAATTCCTCGAGCGGATGATCAGCGCGCCGAAAAGAATTGCAATCGTCAGCAGGAACGCGGTGTCGCATGCGGCGAAGATCGCCGGCGGCGCTCCCACCGACGCAATGCGCCCAGCCAGCCAGAGCAACCAGAGCATGGCCAACGCGCCGCCACGCGGCGTCGCACGCCCAGTCCAGACCTTGCCAGCGGTGAGCAGAAATCCGACGATCACCGCTGTCACGAAGCCGAACAGCATTTCATGCGCATGCCAAAGGATCGGTGGCATACCGTTTCCCAGGGAGACGCGTCCGGTCATCATTGCACTCCACACGCCCATCCAGATCACAGCAACTGCACCAGCGCCCAGGTAGAAAGGTCGAAAGCCCAGGCGCAGCACAGGCAGTCCGGTGGGAGGGTGTGCGCTGGCGGGCGTGGTGCGGAGCGGAGTCATGGTTAAACATATACAACGAATGCATCTTAAATCGGTGCGGTACTTAAAGCAAGATATAAAATACAGGTTATGCGCCTTACCTTGTTTACCGACTACTCGTTGCGCGTTCTTCTGGTCCTGGCGACGCGCACGGAGTCGCTTGTCACCATCGCCGACCTTTCCAAGGCCTTTGACATCTCACATGCCCACTTGATGAAAGTGACCCACATGCTGGGCAAGTCCGGCTGGGTGGATACCGTGCGCGGGCGCAATGGCGGTATGCGGCTTTCGATCCACCCCTCGAAGCTCAAGATCGGCACCGTCGTTCGCCACCTAGAGAGCGACTTCGCAGTAGTCGAGTGTTTCGCGGAGGACAACCGTTGCGTGCTGGCGGGGGGTTGCGAGTTGGCTGCGGTTCTGGCGCGTGCGACGCAGGCTTTCCTGGATGAACTCGATCGCTACAGCCTTGCCGACCTTGCCAACGCAAGTCCTGCGCTGATGGTGTTGCCGCTGTGGCAGCAGGTCACCTGGCAGCAGCGGGTAAGCCATCCGAGCATTGAGGTCGTGCCTGGCGTCGCGGATGCTCTTCTCAGCGAACCGGCAATGGAGCGGGCAGCGAAGTCCCGCGCAAACTGAACGCTGCGTTCCTGATTCAGCATAGCGATCGGTCGATATGGAAACGCTGCATTTGCCGGGCATTGAACGTCAGCGCCGGACAAGCCTCTCTGACACCTGGGTGAATACCTCGCATCGAACGCCTTGGACACGTGATCACCTCGGCGAGTATTCGCTCGACGCCGCTGTCCGGCAGGCGCAAACAATGTGTTCGGGAAGCTCTTGGGTGGTACGCGACGGCGCAGGTGCGATCGTCGCGCGACTAGGGGGACGTAGTGGCTTTATGAGCGGGCGTGTTGGGCGCCGTGCCGCCGGCCATCGCAGCCTTTAGCGGCTGTCTCGCCGCGCGCCAAGAGGGGGAAGACGCAATGACAAGGCGCCTGGCCCCGGTATGAGCAATCGGCGACGGCGTACGGAGCGAGCGGCAGGCGATGCAAGGACGAACATGCGATTGACTTAAGTGCGACTCGCGCCTAAAAGACGTACCCAAATGCTCGCCCACGGACACAGCTCGGTCTGCCGGAAGTTGGCTTCCGGGTGGATCGGTGCGGCATTAATGTTCGCGAGTGTGAGTATTGCGAGTGCCCAGGACGCGGCAATCCCCGCATTCAAATCCGTCGATTCGATGGAAGCCCGCATGCAGGGCTGCGTGACCTGTCACGGGCAGAGCGGTCAAGGCACCAGCAACGAGTACTTCCCGCGCATCGCGGGAAAACCGGCCGCCTATCTCTACAACCAGTTGGTGGCCTTTCGGGACGGCAAGCGCGAGTACCCGCCAATGAACTACCTGGTCGCGTACCTGCCGGATGCGTACCTCAAGGAGATCGCGGAATACTTCGCCAAGCAGCGGCCGGCCTTCGAACCCAAGAAGGCGAACACAGCGGCGCCGGAGGTGTTGAAGCGCGGCGCGACGCTGGCCGTCGCGGGTGACCCGACCAAACAACTTCCCGCCTGCATCGCGTGCCACGGCGCTGGCTTGACGGGCATGGAGCCCGGCATTCCGGGACTGGCGGGGCTGCGCTCCTCGTACATCGTGGCGCAGCTCACGCGCTGGCGCACCGGCGGCCGGCAGGCGGCGCAGCCCGACTGCATGAAGCGCATTGCCGACCGCCTGACCGAGACCGATGTGCACGCGGTGGCCACCTGGCTCGCCTCGCAGGACGCGCCGGCCGACCCGTCGCCTGCGAAGGCCAACCTGCAGGCCATGCCGATCTCGTGCGGCAGCCAGAAGGCAATGCCATGAGGACCTCATGAGAAAGGCCACACGCGTCATCCTTGTCACTGCGGTGGTCGCGGCGGTGGCCGTCGTGGGCGCTTTCGTCCTGTTCATGCCCGGCTACCTGCCGAAGGTGCCCGGCGCGGTGGCCCTGGACCCGACGACGCAGACGATCAGGAAGGGCGAATACCTGGCGCGCGCCGGCGATTGCGTCGCTTGTCATTCCAACCCCGGCGCGCCGCAGTTCGCAGGCGGCCGGCCGATGCCCACCCCGTTCGGCAACCTCTACGCGCCCAACATCACACCCGACGACGAGAACGGGATCGGCAAATGGACCGCGGATGACTTCTACCGGATGATGCACAACGGCGTGTCCCGCGACGGCACGCTCATGTACCCGGCGATGCCCTTCGCCTCGTACACCAAGGTGACGCGCGAGGACTCCGACGCGATCTACGCCTACCTGATGTCGGTGCCGCCGGTGGCCCTGAAGAACAAGCCGCACGAACTGCGATTTCCGTTCAACCAGCGCGACCTGCTGATCGGCTGGCGCACCCTGTACTTCAAGCAAGGCGAATTCGTCCCCGACAAGGGCAAGTCCGCGCAATGGAACCGCGGCGCCTACCTGGTCGAAGGGCTTGGCCACTGCGCGATGTGCCACACCGCGATCAACCGGCTCGGTGGCTCCAAGACCTCGCAGGAGTTCGAGGGCGGCATGATCCCGAATCAGAATTGGTATGCGCCGTCGCTCACGTCGAACCGCGAAGCGGGTCTCGGCAACTGGAGCATCAAGGACATCAAGGACTTGCTGCAGATCGGCGTGTCGCACCGCGCTACGGTCTACGGGCCGATGGCCGAGGTGGTCTACAACAGCCTGCAATACCTCAGCGATGAAGACGTCGAGGCGATGGCGATCTACCTGAAGGAACTGCCCCAGCGCGATTCGGAGCCGCCGCCCACCAGCAGCGCACGCCTGGTCAGCCCGAACGTGATGGAGCTCGGCCGCAAGATCTACGCAAAGCAATGCTTCATGTGCCACGGCGACGAGGGCAAGGGCTTCCCGCCGAGCTATCCGCCGCTGGCCGCCAACCAGTCGATCACGATGTCGTCGCCGGTGAACTCGATCCGCATGGTGCTGAACGGCGGCTACGCGCCCGGCACGATGAAGAACCCGAAGCCGCACGGCATGCCGCCCTTCGCCCACATCCTCAACGACGAGGAAGTGGCGGCGGTGGTCACCTACGTTCGCGTGGCGTGGGAGAACAGCGGCACGCCCGTGACGGCGGCGCAGATCAGCGAACTTCGAACGCTCATTCCGGAATAGGCCAGCGACATGGCGATCCACGACAAAGACTCGAACGCAGTAGGCGCTCCGGATCCTGCGCATGAAGACGAGCGCCTCGAAGAGATCCTGCGGCGCGGGCCGTCGGGCGCGTTCGCCGTTGCCGGCGTCGCCACGTTCATCGTCGTGGCGATCTTCGTCCTCTTCTACTTCTTCGTGTACCTGCCGCGGGGAGCGATCCAGTGACATCGACGGACGCCACCGCTCCCCATGCATCGGAAGCGATCGCCGTCGCGGCGGAGCGGCGCTGGGCGATCATCGTTGCGCTCATCATCGGCCTGCTGCTCGTGATGATCATCTTCACCGGGGTGCACTGGGCGTCGATGCCGCCGTCGCGTGTGGAAACGATCGATCCGCGCAAGCTGCATGTGGAGGGCGAGTTCGTCGAGAACAACCTGGGCACTGCGGTGGGTGCCGACGGCAAGGTCACCGTGCGCCTGATCGCGCAGCAGTATTCGTTCGAGCCGCAATGCCTGGTCGTGCCGGCCGGCGTGCCGGTCACCTTCCGCGCGACCAGCACCGATGCGATTCACGGCTTCCTCGTCGACAGGACCAATGCCAACGTGATGCTGGTGCCGGGCTTCATTGCGACCTTTACCGCGACCTTCGACAAGGTCGGCGAGCGGGTCATGCCCTGCCACGAGTATTGCGGCACCGGGCACGAAGCGATGTGGGGCCGCGTGCAGGTGATGGCGGCCGATGAGTTCCTTGCCAAGGCCAAGGGCGGAGAAAGGATGAGCTGTGTTCCTCGCTAGAAAGCTCGTCCTGGCGCATTTCTGGGTCGCCTTCGTGGCGTTCGCGGTGGCCATCGTGCTGGGCGAGTGGCAGATGTATGTGCGCAGCCCGCTCAGCGCCTGGGTGAGCGATCCGGAGTACTACTACCGCTCGGTGACCGGCCACGGCACGGTGATGGGCTACGTGCTGCCGACCTTGGTGGCGATGGGCTTCGGCTACGCCATCGTCGAACTCTCGCTGAAGCAGCCGCTGATCGGACTGCGCTGGGCCTGGGCCGGCTTCTGGCTCGCGATTGTCGGCACCGTGATGGCTGCGACGCCGGTGGCGCTGGGCCGTGCATCGGTGCTGTTCACCTTCTATCCGCCGATGATCGGCAGCCCGTTCTACTACCTGGGCGTGGTGCTGGTGGTGGTGGGCTCGTGGGTCTGGGTCGCGCTCATGGCCGTCAACCTGAAGGCATGGAAGTCGAACCATCGCGGCAAGCCGATACCGCTCGCGATGTTCGGCAATGTCGCCGGCGCGTACCTGTGGGCGTGGACCTCCGTGGGTGCCGCGATCGAGATCCTGTTCCTGATCCTGCCGGCCGCGCTGGGCCTCAAGGACACCATCGACGCCGGCCTGGCGCGCGTGTTCTTCTCATGGACGCTGCACGCCATCGTCTACTTCTGGCTCATGCCGGCCTACATCGCGTTCTACACCATCGTGCCGCGCGCCATCGGCGGGCGCCTCTACAGCGACACGATGGGGCGCGTGGCGTTCGTGCTGTTCCTGGTGTTCTCGATGCCGATCGGCATCCATCACCTGTTCGCCGATCCGCAAGTGGGCGCGGGGTTCAAGTTCCTGCACGCGGTGTTCACCGCGATGGTGGCGGTGCCGACCTTCCTCACCGTGTTCACCATCGTCGCATCGGTCGAGATCGCGGCACGACTGCGTGGAGGCAAGGGCCTGTTCGGTTGGGTCAAGGCGCTGCCGTGGGGCAACCCGATGATGCTGGCCGTCACCTTCTCCTTCATCATGCTGGGCTTCGGCGGTGCGGGCGGGCTCATCAACATGAGCTTCCAGCTCAACGAGACGATCCACAACACGCAATGGGTGACCGGGCACTTCCACCTGATCTTCGCGGGTGCCATCGTCATCATGTATTTCATGATCGCCTATGACCTGTGGCCGCAGCTCACCGGCTGCAAGGCGCTGCCGGATTCACTGGTGAAGGCCCAGCTCTGGCTGTGGTTTGTCGGCATGATCGTGATGACCTTCCCGTGGCACTGGGTCGGCCTGCTCGGCATGCCGCGGCGCATGGCGTACTTCGACTTCTCGAACCCGGCATTGGCTGGACAAGGCTGGACGCTGGTGGCGGGCACCATCGGCGGTTTCATGCTGGTGGTCTCGGCCTTCCTCTTCGTCTACATCCTGGCGCGCGCGGGCAAGGGGGAAGCCAAGCCGGCGCCCTACACCTTCAGCACGGCCATCCACATGCCTGCGACGACGCCGATTGCACTCAACGGCTTCGGCCTCTGGGTCTCGCTGATGATCGCGCTCACCGTGGTGAACTACGGGTTCCCGATCATGCAACTGGCGACGCTGCAGGGCACGTCCGTGCCCGCCATACCTATCGGGGGACGGTGATGCAGGAACCCGGCATGTACGCATGGCGCAACCCCTGGCTTCGCCGCAGCGTGCTCAGCCTTGTCGCGATCAGCGCGGTCACGGTGCTGGTGGGCTTTGTCTGGCTCCCGTCGCAGCATGCCGATTTCTCCGCCAAGGGCATCTGGGACAGCATCTGCCGGGCGGCGGGCGTGCCGAACCAATGGGGCCCGGCGACCACGCCGCCAAAGGCCAGCGCAGGAACGACCAACGTCGTGCTGACGCGCGACATGGCGAAGTCGGGCGCGGGTGACGCCGTTGGCCGAGGCGCCACGATCGCAGTACAGCAGTGCAGCATGTGCCACGGCGCGCAGGGCATGAGCGAGGCCAACGCGCCGAACCTCGCGGGGCAATACCCCGAAGTCGTCATCAAGCAGTTGCACGACTACAAGCGTGGCGACCGCGTCAGCGCCATCATGCAGAACCTCGCGCAGAAGCTGACCGACAAGGACATCGCCGACATCGCGGCCTACTACGACTCGCTGCCCAAGGCACGCGCGGCCATCGTGCAGGCCGGCGAAGCGGATGCACCGGTCCTGGTCCGGGTCGGCGACCCGATGCGAAACATCGTCCCTTGCCTCTCGTGCCACGGCGGCATCGACCACAAGATCGGCGCGCCCTGGCTCGAAGGCATGCCCAAGGAATACCTGTTGAAGGAGATGAGGGCCTTTGCCTCCGGCGCGCGCCGCAACGACAGCTTCGGCCAGATGCGCAACATGGTGCGCCCGATGACGCCGGAGGAAATCGACAGCGTCGCAGAGTTCTATGCGCGGAGAGAACCGGCTGTTGCGGGTCGATGAATATTGTTTCGGGCACGCGGGGCGCCTGTGCCAATCACTGCGCCAGCCTCGCTTGCACGGGACAAGCCCGGTAGCCGCCTTGTAGCCCTCCAGCTGACGTCCTCTCAGCCCCAGGCGCTTCGCGGTCGGGCCGACCCGCAGCTCCGGTCGACCACCGTTTGAATGGTCTTGAGTCGATCGGCTTCCCGCATGGACATGGTGATAGTTGTCGCCGGAGTGCCATCGCTGTGCCTCGGATCCAGGAGTTGGATCCAGGAGTTGGTTCCGGGGACAACGCTGCGAAATTGCTATTTGGGGCCTACAACGTAAGCGGCTCGTGGTGGTCCACACGGCGCAGGTGCTCAGGCAGCGGACGACGACGCGGCTTGCGCTTGTCGTTGTTCTCGCCCGTGGTCTCGGGCGGCGGCGTCGCACCGCGCAGCAGATCGAGCTGCGCCTGCAGACTGGCCTCGTCCTCGGCCACGGTCTCCTCGAACAAGCGACGTTGCTCGGCGTTCATCGCCTCAGTCTTCGCGCCGAACTTCCATGCCTTCAGCTGCGCCAGCTGGAACATGATCTTCTCGATCTTGGCGTCCTTGAACTGGATCTCATGGGCCTGCTGGCGAATGCGCTGCAGCATCTGCTGAGCAAGTGCCGTGACGGCCTCGGGTGCGAGACCTTGAAGGTCCTCGTCTTTGAGATCGTGCAGGGCTGGCATGGGGGTGAATCATGCAAGTCCTGCCGGCCTCATGCCACTGGGGGTTGCGCTGTCAGGGGTGATCTCGGTTTTCGTGCATTTTGTGGCGCTTGGCCCGAATAACCTCAATCAAATCAACGGGTTGCGGAACCCACCCGTTTGAGGGTTCGATGGTTTTCGTGCATCTTGTGGCGATGCCTGCGGAGGCCATTGAGGACGCGAACACCACCGGGATGCTGAGGCGGCGGGCTACCCTTGCGCAGCGTCCCGAGCAGCTGGAGCTTGTCTGATCAGCGTCTTCGCATATCGCTGCACGGCGAAGTTCAACGTGCCGCGGAAATTGATGTGCTCGAAATGCACAGGTCCAAGCCGGCGCAGCCATTCGTCCTGAACGTCCGTGCCTGCCTTCCGCCACCGCTCGACCACAGTCTGCATGCGCGCGGTATTCCAGGCGATCACGATGTTGGTGAGCAAGGCGTGCGCACCGGAGATTGCGATGAGTTCGTCCTGGCGCCTGCCGCGCTCTGGCGCGAGTCGTCCATAGTAGATGGCCCGTTGAAGTTGGTGGACTGACTCGCCGCGGTTGAGCAAGGTATGGAGTTCTCGCCGGAAGTCCGGGTTGGTGAAATAGTCGCACAGGAACACCGTTCTCAACAGTCGTCCAAGCTCGTCAGCACCGCGCCGACCACTGTCACCCTTGGCCCCGCTTCCCCAAAGTCGCAACCCGATATTGGCGCTGATGCGTCCCGTGCGGATCGAAGCCGCGAAGCGCAGCATGCCATCCCAACCTGTGCGGATCGCATTGAGCGCGACGCTGGTGCTGACCACCGGTTCCATCGCCTGCGCGAAGTCTCGCCCAGCGCGCCAACCGGAAGGGACGTACAGCTTGCGTTCGGCCAACGCGCGCAGGCGAGGGCACAGGTCAAACCCGAGCAGCTTTGGTCCTGCCATCCCGGCGTGGGTATAGCCGTGGGTGTCAACAGCGACCATCGACAGGCGCTCCTGCTGCTCACGGTTGTAGTGCTCGACACCCGCTATGGCAGCACCGGCTTGTCGTTCGTTGAGCACGATTGGCTGGTCATACACGATGCCGTAGCGGTCCAGCACGTGGGTGTAAAGCCCCGCCGCATAGGTTCGACGCCTGGGGTCAACGCGTGCATTCCAAAGGTGCTGCGAGGCGTCCAACGACATCATGTCGGCCGACGCCTTGTCGCCCTCGCCCCACAGCGTTGAGAGCGGGAAGGTGCGCTGGAACTCAACGACGCGATCGTTCGCGCGTCGCAGTCGTCCAGGCGCCTCGAGCGACCTCATCGCGGCGGTCACCTGGCTCGCGCTCAGCGTCGGGATCATCGCCGCGACGCCCTTGGCATCGATCTCAGTTCCGTGCGCAAGCAAGCCCGCGTAGCACGCCAGCAGTTCATCAGAAGTCGCAGCCTTGTGGCCCAGCAGCGCATCACTGAATTCTGTGTTCGCATCGAGTTCGAGCAGGATGTCCGGCAACTGCTGTTCGCCGATCGTCTCGAAGATGGCTCTGCCGGTGCGCTTGGGGATGACCTCGTTGTCAAGTGCTTCAAGGGCCGGCAAATGCAAGCTGCCGCCCGCATCGATGGTGAGTTTGCCGTCCGACAGCGCATCGGCAACGCTGGCCAAGCCGGCACGGACGTTGGCAGGCAATGGGTCGAGCAGGGCGTCCGCCTCGGAGGGCTGCCCCAACATCGCGACGTAATGGTCACGATCGAGCTTCCAGTCGGCCGCAGGGATCAGCGTGCGGTCGCGATCGCGGAAACTCGCCGTGTGGTCGAGCCACACGGAGCCGCGACGCAGCGCCTTTCGCATCGCCGTCATCGTGCAAGCTTCATAAGCTCGAAACGCACGCTGGCGATCGGGATCGGCGACCAAGTCGCTCCATGCGCTGCTCACGCTTGGCTGCTGTTCTGCATCGGGGAGGGATGTCACCCCACGTTCGCGCAGCGCTCGCCACGTCTGCCATTGCCTGAGCGCAGGTTCGGCGGCATCTCCCTCGAAGTCGAGGTCGCGCAGGCCGTCAAGAAGCGAACGGACGCCGCTGGGCTCGTCCGTCAACGAGCGGCGCATCAGCGCTGCAGCGCTGTAGGCGGAGGGGTCGATGTCTTCAGGAACCATCTGTTCGATGGCCGCCAGCCGTTGCTCGGGGGTGAGCGCGAAGTTCCTGAGCGTTTCCTTGATAGACACAAAGCGGGCGCGGTAGTCCAACGCATCACCCGCACGCCTGGCGTTCGTCTTGCCCGCCGCGCGGCGCACGAGATCACTGGCCCGGCGCCCAGCCAGCAAGACGACCGTATCGCTGATTTCCAACAGAGTCACGCGAAGAAAGCAGATGATCTCCAGCGTCTGGGTTCGATCAACGCGACGCCGCGATTCCGAGGGAGGGCGATTGGCGATGGCCCGAGCATAGGCACCTTGGCGCGCTGCAGGGATCCCGTCGAGCTGCCACTCATGGGCGCCAAGTTGTTTGAGGATCCGGACCTTGTCCATGGTCTCGGTCAATGTGCTGGGGCTGTGCCGCGCCGCGGGCGTCTTCAGCCACTCCAGAACAGTTTGGCCTTCGGTGCCGGCGATGTTCTTGAACAAGATGGTGCGGCAGATGGTGCGCGCAGACTCTGACACGGCGGCCTCGATGACTTTCAGTGCCGATTGCTCGACGACGGCAAACGCTTTTCGCGCAGCATCGCGCAACACTCGGTCCGACGGGAGGAGGGTGCTTCGTCCAAATAGCCATCGCTCGGCCGCTTTGACGAGCTCGTCAATGGAGGCAGCATCGTTGGCTTGCACTCTCAACTGAGCCTTCAGCGCGGCAAGCTCCGGGTCGCCGAGACTGCTCAGGCCCAGTTGCTCCCGAGCCCAGCGCTGATGATCGTAGAGGGTTTCCCGGCGCCGATACATGGAGCGCAGGGAAGCAATGCTGGTCTGCGTGACACCGAGTTCCTTGGCCAGGTGCTGCAGCAGCGGCTTTGGCACGACCGCAAGGCGATCGAGCGGGCGTCCGCTGGCACGCAGAAACACGAACTGCACCGCAACGCCGAGGCGCCGGTCCGCCCGGAAGCGTTCCTTGATGGCCTGGGCGTCACCTGGTCCGAGGGTAAAGAACCGGACAACGTCGAACTCGGAGAGTGTCCGGGGCAAGTGATCGGCGCCGACGAAACGCAGGTGATAACTGGACACGAGGCCCTTTGGCATCTCTTGTTGGGCGCCAGTGTGGCCAGCAGCGCCGGACCGGCATTCTGCGCCTCTCGGGCAGGCGGCCTTTGCCAAGCGCCACAAAATGCACGAAAACCGAGATCACCCCAAGCCGATCGCACCGATAGATTTGCTTCGTGAGGAGGTCATATGTCTTCCTTGGTTTAGGTGAGGGGAGCCTGGCTTGAGTTCTCGGGCTTACGCCATCTCGAGGCATGCGGTGGCGCAAGCCCGGCACGCGGTTGCGCAGCTTTGGCAGTGCGCCGCCTTGTGCTTCGCACATTCGTCGCCGCAGGCCTCGCAGAGGTCGGCGCACAAGCTGCAAATGGCATTCACATGCTCGCTGCCGCGCGCCATGGCGGCGGCGGCCAACTGGCACATTGCCGCACAGTCCATGTCCAGCGCTATGCAGCGAGCCATCATCTTCACGTCGTCCTCTTTCAGGCAGGCCGCAGCACAAGTGATTGCAGGCGATGACGCAGGCATTGCATGCCTCGATGCATGCCGTGTGAGTTTCATGTGACACAGTTTTCTCCTTCGGGAAATCGCCGGAGCCGGCGAAACGGACGTTCTGCGTCCGACAGTGCCGCCCTCGGTGGGCGTGCGGGTTGAGCGCACAGGACGATGTTGCCTATCGAGCAAGCTCGATCTTGTTCACGGTCTGTGAGTAGTTCATGAGGCTTCTTTGGTTGGCGGGACTTGGGTCGGCTAGCCGACTTCGCCTGCGTCGCCCGTGGCGGGCGACGACGAACGGGAGAAGTAAAGGCCGGTGAAGGCCGCGATCGATCGCTCCTCATGGCCTGGGATGTGCAAGGAGCGTTCGAGAACTTTCCATGCGTCCACGCACGTGTAGCCGAGCGCCTCGATCTCCCTGATGAAGCGCGCCCGGTTGTAGACGTGCGTTGGCGCGAAGCAACCGTCCCCGAGATTCTGCGTCGTGACGAAGTCCTCGCCGTCGTAGAGCGGGAGCTTGTTCAGCAGGATATGTCGTGGCTGGGCGGAGGACTTGAGGAGCAGTTGGTCGAACCGTACATCCAGGTAGTGGAACGCGCCTGCCGAGAGCCACACGGAGGCGTCTGTTCCGCCCTCGAGGTTCTCCGTGAATTGCAAGGCCGTGACCTGGTTCTTCTGCGCGAGATCGCGGCCGATCGCCACTATCGCCGGCACTTCGGCGACCACCCACCGGAGGTCGGCAGGCATCTTGAAATAGTGTCGGTAAGCGTAGTAGTGAACACCAACGGAGCCGCCGATGTCGAACACGCTCGTGGCGCCATCATTGAAGGCGCGTTCGAGCCACCACATCACCGGGTAGTCATAGGCGAACACATGTTGAGTGCGGTCCTCGACGTATTCCTTTGCAAGCGACGAGTGGTCGAACTCCTCGTTCGGCGGAAGCCATGCACGCGCCGCGTCGAAGGAGTCGAACACCCCGAAGCAGTTGGCCGCGGCAACGGGTGTGAAGAATTCCTTTTGCTTCAGATAGATGAGCGCTGGACGAACCAGCGGGCCGTTCATCACCTCGCGAAGATGTCGAGCAAAGCTGAGCAGGGTCATCGTTGCACCTGTCTGGTTGTCGTCGAAGGAGCGATTACCGAGCCGCTTCGATACGGGTCACGGTGATCGCATCGTTGAGCTTCTCGGCCCTGAACCGGACCTTCTCTCCAACCTGAAGCTTGTCGAGCACGGCCTCGTCGCTCACGCTGAACACCATGGTCATGCCAGGCATGTCGAGGCTCTTGAGTGGGCCGTGCTTGATCGTCAGCTTCTTGCCTTCCTTGTCGACCTTGCGTATCTCGCCTTCGGACAGATCAGCCGAGGCGCTTGCCGTCGGCGCCGGTGGAACGGTAGTGGATTGGGCATGGGCAGCGCTACCGATCGCGAAGACGAACGCGGCGATGACCGGGGTGATGGCGATGCGGGTGTTGAGCATGGGGTTGTCCTTGTGGGTAATCGTGAATTTGCTTGAGAGCGAGCTCGCTTGCTGCGTCACTTGGCGACGGCCTTCGTGACGTTCACAGCGCCTTTCATCCCTGCGTCGTAGTGACCGGGTTGGAGGCATGCGAAGTCGACCTTGCCGGCCTTGGTGAACTGCCACACGATCTCGCCGCTCTTGCCTGGCGCAAGCGTCACCATGTTCGGATCGGCGTGTTCCATCTCAGGGTTCTTCTTCATGACCTCGTAGTGCTCCTTGAGCTCCTTCTCGGTGCCCAGCACCAGTTCATGCTTCAGCGCGCCCGAGTTCCTGATGAGGAAGCGAACCGTCTCGTTCTGCTTGACGCTGATGTCAGCTGGTGTGAAGCGCATCGTGTCGCTCATGTCGACGTTGACGGTGCGCGTTGCCTTGGTGGCAACGCCCGGTTTGCCGATGTTGGCATCGGCCTCGTGGCCATGGCCGCCTGCGTGGTCGCCGGTGGCGAAAGCGCTGCTGCTCGCAAGTAGCGCCAGTGCAAGCAATGCGCTGGAACGAATGGAGGTCATGGATGTATTCCTTTGGTTGAGGTTGAAAAGAATCAGTGGCCGGAGGGGCCTGTTGGCTTTCGGACCTGCACTTCGATGTTTTGCGCAGGCATGTTCTCAGCGGGCAGTGCTGCCGCGCCCGCGCCGTGGGCTCGCGGTGCGTCTGGCGCATCGCCCGCAAATTCGTACGCCACCGTGCCCTTGGGATGCTTGAACCATCCCGGGTTGCTGTAGTCGCCGGCCTTCTGGCCTTTGCGAACCTTGACGACGCTGAACATGCCACCCATCTCGACCGAGCCGAATGGGCCTTTGCCCGACATCATTCGCGCGGTGTTGTCGGGGATGGGCATCTCCATCTCGCCCATGTCGGCCATGCCGCGTTCGCCCATGACCATGTAGTCGGGAATGAGGCGCGTGATCTTCTTTGCGACGTCCTTGTGGTCGACGCCGATCATGGTGGGCACGTCGTGGCCCATCGCGTTCATCGTGTGGTGGCTCTTGTGGCAGTGAAAAGCCCAGTCCCCTTCTTCGTCGGCGAGGAACTCGAACTGCCGCATCTGGCCGACCGCCACGTCGGTGGTGACCTCCGGCCATCGCGCGCCGCGCGGCGTCGGGCCGCCGTCCGTACCGGTGACAATGAACTCGTGTCCGTGCAGGTGCATCGGATGATTGGTCATCGTCAGGTTGCCGACGCGGATGCGCACCTTGTCGTTGTGCCGCACGTTGAGCGAGTCGATGCCAGGAAACACGCGGCTGTTCCACGACCACAGGTTGAAGTCCAGCATCGTCATGATCTTGGGAGTGGCGCTGCCCGGCTCGATGTCGTAGGCATTGAGCAGGAAGACGAAGTCGCGGTCGACCTTGTCGATTAGCGGGTGCTCGCCCTTCGGGTGGGTGACCCAGGAGCCCATCATTCCCATCGCCATCTGCGTCATCTCGTCGGCGTGCGGGTGGTACATGAAGGTGCCGGGGCGGCGTGCCACGAACTCGTAGACGAATGTCTTGCCCGGTTGGATCGGCGCTTGCGTAAGACCGCTCACGCCGTCCATGCCATTGGGCAAACGCTGGCCGTGCCAGTGGATGCTGGTGTGCTCGGGCAGCTTGTTGGTGACGAAGATGCGCACGCGATCGCCTTCGACCACCTCGATGGTCGGCCCGGGCGACTGCCCGTTGTAGCCCCACAGGTGGGCCTTGAAGCCGGGCGCCATTTCGCGCACGACCGGCTCCGCCACGAGGTGGAATTCCTTCACGCCGTTGTTCATGCGCCAGGGCAGGGTCCAGCCGTTGAGCGTGACGACCGGGTTGTAGGGACGGCCGTTGGCTGGCATCAGCGGGGCCATCGTGTCGGGCCGGGTCTGGAGCATGGGCTCGGGCAGCGCGGCCATGGCCACCTTGCTCACGGTCGCGGCGGCGATGGCGCCGGTGATGGCGCCCGCGCCGCTCAGGAAGTTGCGTCTGTTGGTCATTTCGTTGTTCTGTAGACTGGGCTTTTCAATGCGCGGCGGAGGTCGCTGCGTCGGTGCTGGATGCCGCCATCGAGGCGGGTGCCGTGGTCGGCTTGCCGATGACAGCCGCAGCCAGCGTCGCGTCTGCCAGCCAGAACTGCTGCTGGGCATTGATTGCGTTGCTCACGCTGGCCACCTGGTCGCGTGCGTCGGCCAGGAGTTCGAAGACGCCGATCAGCATGCCGTTGTATCGAAGGACGTTTTCGTCGGCCATCGCCTGGCGCAGCGGAACCACTTCATCGCGGTAGTGCCGTGCGATGTCGTAGGCCGTGCGATACGCCGAGTAGCTCTCGCGCAGTTGCGAAGAGGCGCCTCGCGTCGTGGCGTCGTAGCGGTTCGCCGCGGCAATCGCTTGTGCATTCATCGCGTCGCGTTGCGCCGTGCCCCAGTCGAACAGCGGAAGCCGGATGTCGACTTCGTATCCCCGCCGCGTGCTCTTCGTGCCGCTGGCGTTGTCGAACACGGTGTCCCTTCGGCCGCCCACTTCGATGTCCGTGAAGGTCGTCAGGAGATTGATGCCCTGCGACTTGCCTGCAACGTCGAGTTGGGCCCTGGCCTGTTGCACGTCGAGGCGTTGCTCGGTCGCGGTGGCGGCAACCTGGGCAGGATCGCGCGGGGCCTTGGGGAGATCAGGCAGCCGATCCGGCAGCACGAGCTTCGCAGCTTGCGCGTCGTCGAGGCCCAACGCCCGGACCAACTCTTCGCGCGTGGACGTGACCGCATGCTGCGAGGAAGCAAGCTGCGTCGTCGCATCGGCATAGAAGACCTGCTGGCGAGCGCGCTGCAGCTTGCTGAAGTTGCCGATGAGTTGCATGCGTCGCGCCAGTTCCGCACTGGCTTGCGCTGACTCATTGACTTGCCTCGCATACTGCAATGACTGCTGCGAGGCAACCGCCCTGACCCAGGCTTGCCTGACTTGCGTCACCTGGTCGACGACCGTGCTGGTGAGTTGGACCTTCGCCTGGTCCGTCTGGCTCTTCGAGATCGCGAGGCGACGTGGCAACAGGATGAGATCCAGCAGACCGACGGACAAAAGGCGTCCGATTTCCAGTTCGCTGCCCAGCCGCATGCGCTCGAATTTGAAGATCGGGTTCGGGAGGCGGCCGGTCTGATTGGCCCGCGCAATGTCGGCCCAACTCTGGGCCAGCAGCGCCTGCACAGCCGGGCTGTTGGCAAGTGCCACTTGCACTGCGTCGTCTTGCGACAGTGGCTTCGCCAGCAGCTCCTGCGTCAGCTCAAGGCGGCGGTCGCGCTGCTCCTGCGTGCGACTGATCTCCAGCTTGCCTTGGGTGAACTGCCGGGCGTTGGTGTTCGTCTCCTGCAAGGCGTCATCGATGCTGACCGTTGCGCACCCCGTGAGGACGGCTATGCCGAGCGCTGCGGTCGAAAGGCGCATGGCGCGCTTCATGGCCGCTCCTTGCTTGTCGGCATGGGCATCGCGTGACCCATGCCGGAGTGGTCGGACTGCGGTTCGCCTGCCGACGCCTTCTCTCCGGACGACTCGGCGGCATACGCGCGCCAACCGCCCCGGCGATAGACCGTATCGTTGGCCTCTCGCCATGGAATGGGCTGCTCGTCCTTGAACAACTGGTAGCCCTCGAAGGCAGAGACGTATGGCAGCGATGCGCGAGCAGAGTCGGCTGGCGCCGTAGCGGCCGCGTCAGGCGCTGGTTGCGCCGCCGCTCCCATCGCCAGCGCGGCAAGCGGTGCAGCCAGCCAACCGGCCGGCAATGAATGGAACATGGAATCCTCGCAAAGTCATGAACGGAATGCGTCACAGCCCACCCGCGAGCGGGCGTGACGAGCAGGGACATGAAGGCGCCCGCGGCAGATCCCGTGACGAGGTCACGGGCGCACGAACGCGTCAGGCGCGAGGAGGTTTGTCGAGAACGCGTGGCGCCAGTTCGGCCACGGCGATGATGGGCTCTGCGAGATCCGCGGGTGGCAGGACGCCATACGGGACGGCAGGGATGGCGCTGGTCAACGCAACCGTATGGCAAGCGCCGCATGTGCCGCACTTGTGCGCACTGCCGTCGTCGCCGGCGTCATGCTCATGGTGGTCATGACTAGCGCTCGCCTTCGGCGCCGCCGACGAGTGATCGTCGTGACCATGCGATGCCGCAGACGCGACCGCCAACGATTCGCTCAGCGGAGTGTCCGTGGTGGCGCAATACAGCATGGACGCAGCCGCGTACCCCTGAAAGGGTACGGAGAGCATGACTGCCCAAAGAAGCAAAGCGCGAAACAGCGACATGTCGGTATGGTATTCGTCGTAGCGGTGCTTGCAAGGAAACCATGCAAGTATTGGCCAGATTCGTCTGGAAACGGGGCCAGTATCAACCTTGCCACTATGGCAAGGTCAAGCTGCGGCGGTGACCCACAGGGGAGGAGGGATATGTCAGTGAGTGTGCGCAACTCGGACTGGGCGTCAGCCATCCCGAAGCTCAAACGCCTTCGTCAATGAGGCCGAACCCGGGAGCGCTTTCCCTCCGTAGTCCAGGGTCTCAGGGGCCGCGCCGATGCCAGCCGGGTTACGCTCCCGCGCGATGACGACAACGACCGCGCTTGTGGACGACCCGCGCTGGCTGGCCCTCTTCCTTGCCTGGGTGGCCGCCTTCGTTTCGACGCTGGGCGCCCTCTTTCTGGGCGAGGTCATGGGACTGCAACCTTGCGTGTTGTGCTGGTACCAGCGTATCGCGATGTTCCCGCTGGTGATCGTGCTGGGGCTGGGCCTCGTGTGGGGTGACTTCCGCAGTGCCCGCTACGGGCTTGCGCTGGCGGTGCCGGGCGGCCTCGTTGCCGTCTATCACTGCTTGCTTTACTGGGGCGCAGTGCCCAAGGGAATGGTGCCGTGCGGCCAAGGCCCTTCGTGCACGGAAGGTCAACTGACCGTTGCGGGATTCATTCCGATTCCCCTGTTATCGCTTGTGGCTTTCTGCATCGTTGCCGTGCTTCTGTTCTCCGCATGGAAAGGTACGCGCCAATGAAAAGGACCACATGGGTCATCGGTACGGCAATTCTCCTGCTCGCTGCCGTGAAGTGTAGTAAACATATGTCTTTTGAGTAGTAAAGATATGACCTCGCGCGGACGATCGACTTGCTGGCTGAGGTCGAACCCTGCCAACCACCGCACGATGCCAGTCGGCGGATGCAACGGCTTTTGATCGAGGGCGCCCGGATGTCGGCAGCCCCACCAATGCATCGCCGCAAGCAACCACGCCGCGGCGTCAGCGTCCTCTGGCGTCACGAAAATGGTCGCTGTGCGCAGATCGAACCCACGTGTCGCCCTCTTGATCGCCAGACGATGCATGTTCGACAGGCGCGCCCATGACCTGCGCAGCAACAGCCGCATGAGCCGCTCGCACTCGCGAAGCAATTCGTGCGATTCGAACGGCGGGGGTCTAGCGGCGGGGAGGGCAGTTGCCTGCGCCACTGGCGCAGACCGCCACTTGCCGCCGGTCGGTCGCGTTGGCGGCCGCGATACGCGGCGCCATCGTTGGATCAGCTTGTCGCGTTCGCCCATCTTCGAGGCCACGCGCACGGTCTGCGCGTCCCCCGCCGCGCTGCCCCGGGTTCGAGCGGGACCAGATCGATCCCATTGCGCCTGCCTGTGCAGGTAGGTGCGCACCGCCTCGGGCGTCACCGACGCCATCACCAGGATCGGGAGCACCACAGCTACACCTGCATCCGCACGGTCTGCTGCGCCGCCACGTAGCCGGATTCCCGCACGGCGCGCTCCCAGTGCGCCGGTCCAAGCTCCAGGGCTGTCGCGTCCCACTGCACACCATTGATCAGCATTGACTCCACCGCGCGCGTGAAGTAGTCCATGGGAATCTCGGTCGTGCCGTGCAACTGCGCCGCCGAGTGCGCCTGGACAAACCCGTTCCACAGCGCGCCTGCAGAATGCTCCAGTCTCAGGCCTGCGCCATACGCTAGGGGATAGAAGAACGCGGTGAACGTGTCGCCCGTCTGCTCGGGATATCGGCTCAGGTCGTAGCTGGCCAGGCACGTGGCCGCCTGCGTCGCATCGGTGATTCCGCGGAAGTGAAGATGCTCGATCATGAATCGCGCGACGATCTGTTCATCACCTGCGAGCTGGTACTGCGCCTTCTGTTCCATCAAGTGGGGTTGCCCCACCAGAAAGGTGATCAGCCGAAACCCGTGATGAGCGAGTTGATCGTGAACATCGCGCAGCCATTCCAGCGCGTGCCTGGACATTCGCTGCGCCTCGTCGCACAACAGCACGACGATGTGGCCCGAGCGCATCTGCAACTGCTCGCTCAGCCGTCGGATCAAGGCGAAGCGCTTCTCCGCAATTGTCCTGCCCTGCGGCTCTCTCACGCCGGCGGCACCCAGCAGGGTGCTGAAGAACGGCCCCTCGAAGTCGCTGCGATGGTGCTCGCAGGACATGCGAAGCACCAGGATGTCGGGACGCTGCCTGGCCAGGTGCAGCGCCACGTAGTCGATCGCGTGCGTCTTGCCCATGCGCGGGCGGGCGTGAATGAGAGCGCCGGGGATGAGCACCCGCACGCAGTGTTCGACCAGATCGACAAACGCCTCGATCGCGGATGTGGCCACCCGGTAGTGCCGACGCACCAAGGGATGGTTGTGCACTGACAGCGCGGCGGCGGGCGGCGCGGCGGCCATTGTCGTGCTGCTGCGGCCCCTGCCCGCAGCACGCACGCGCGTCGCACTGACCCGTGTGCTTGAGGCGACTGGCTCGGTCGCGAATGTCTTCTGGTTCATGCCTGCTCCTTGCGGGCGACAGCACATAGGCACGACCCGCCACGGCCGGCGTGGACGGGCCCGGCCAGCGCCCCGCGGCGCACCCGCGCCGGCGTTCAGCGCGCGTAGCCGCGCTCGATGCGCAGCCGCTTGCCCTTGACCGGGCCGGTGACGAGCTGCGAGGACGCCGGCTCCGGGGGGATCTCGGCTGGTGGCGGCGGCGACGGATTTGCACGTGCCTTAGCCCATCTTTCTCAACTGGCTGATGTAAAGCGGGCTAAGTGCTTGATTTGATTGAGCACGACCCGCACAGGTCTCCACTACATTGGCATCGGTTCGGCGGTGATGTGACGTTGCCTGGTGGTGATCTTCGGTGGAGGTTGATCGGGCAGCTTCAGTCGCAGCAGGTCCAGCAGCATGCGGTGCTCGGCCTCGGGCTGGGTGTAGCGCGACAGCACGAGTTCTCTGCCGTCGGCGGTGGGTACATGCACGTCCACCATCTGTAAATGTCCGAGCGTCCCCGTTCTTGCGAATGGATCCTTGATGAAGGAAGGTCGACGTCTTCACATTGAGGATGTTGACGATGGAACTGGACAAGGATGGCGGTGCACG
>NZ_JBBKZT010000040.1:0-23243 GCF_037889975.1 Variovorax rhizosphaerae
CGGATGGCCCCTCTCGGGGCCGTCCGTCCTTCATCAACTCAAACCTCCAGCGGACCAGAAAACCGCCTCCTCACCGCCGAATAGAAGCGGATCTACACCGCCGCCAACAGCGGGACACCTTCGCACCCCGGCGAGTTGAAAGATGCTCGCATGGAACCAGTCCGCTATGCATGCTGGGCAGAACCGAACAAAGGGGTGCGACACCTTGTCCAGATGCTCGGCGAAGAGCTCCTCGAGCGTGAATGCGCGCAGGGTGTCATAGCGTGCGCAAGGCCTTTGTCCATGGCCCCGCTCACACGCAATGCGCCCGAAAAGATGCCGCGGCGCGGCCTTCGCAACCTGCTGACCCGTGGGATCCAGGCTCGCCAGCGCCCTGCCGAGCGCTGCCCTGTTTAGGCCATTGAGAAAGCCGAACTTGTGCGCCGTCAGCCACGCGCTTTCGCCCTCGCGCCAGTACGACTGCGGCCACACCCAGACGGTGCTTCCTAGCAGATCTGCGTCGGGCATAGAAGTTCGATGGCCGTCGACCATCTCAGAGGCTTCCCACCGGGGCGGCATTGCGGATCATTCAGGCAGTCCTTGAGAACGAAGTGGATCGGATCGGTGATCCACTGCATGCGGTAGCCCCTGCCCGCCCCGTGCTCGCCCACGCCCGAGTACGCGCACAGTGCGTCCCAGTAGCGCTGCGTTTCATCCTTCAACTTCCAGCCGCGGTCGTATGACTCCTGGGCAAAGAAGCGCGTGAACGGCCATTGGGGACTGGGATACCACAGCTGCTCGTCGTACTGTTGCAGGATCGAAGCGAGCTCGTCCTTCGTGCGCACGCCGTCGAAATCCAAGACCTTGACGAAGATGCGCCCGCCGATGCACTCGGAGGCAGCAGAGGCCTTGATGAGATTCGCCCTGTTGCGCAGCTCCTCGTTGCCGAAGGAAAACACGCACATGCCAAACTCGTTGAGCTCCAGGCGGTTCCAGACAATGGCCATGCCCTCCCACTGATGCACGGCCAACCTCTGCGCCTCGTCCATCATGACGACGCAATGCGACGCGTCCCTGTCGCGGCAAAGGGTCATCAGATAGTTCGCGAACACATGGCAATTCTCCGTGCGCCGACGCACCGAGCTGTCCTTGTACAGCTGCTGCATGAACTCGGTGAACATGCGCTCGTAGCGATCCGTCGCCGATTGCGTTTCAGAACTCAAGCAGACAAAGACGATGTGCGGGAAGGCCTCGCGCAGCGCCGCAACGATCGCGCGCAGCGCCGTCGTCTTTCCTGCCCTCGACGCACCCGCGAATGCCAGACCGCTCTTGCCCAACTCCACCCAGCTGAGCAGAAGATTTTTCGACAGGTCGATCGTCGTGGTATTGAGCAAGTAGCCGAACCGCCTCACGGTCGGATGCCGAGCCTGCGTCGCCTGCCGATAGGCCAGATCCTCGATCATCTCTGGACCTTCCTCTGCGCGGCAAGCCGTGCCTGGGTCCAGGTCGTGCTGGCTTCTGGTACGCGGGCGCTCCCGCGGGCGTGCGCCCTCGGCTGGGTCAGCTCAGCAGTGCCATCACCCACGGTCGGGATGTACTTGTTGCTGCCGCGCATGACGTTGCCGGGGCGCTTGCGCGCATGAGCGGCCATCTGCTCCAGCTTGTGCGCCTTGAAGGCCTCCACGGGGTCGTCCAGCCCACCGTACTCGAGCGCGCGTTGCTTTCTCAGTCGGATGATCTCCTGGCGCGTCGCCCGGTCATGGAAGCTGCGTGCCCAATGGCCTGTCACCTGGACGGCACCCAGCGCCGAGCCGTCCGGGTACCTGAGCTTGATGAGCCGGTGGTCCTTCTGAAGCAGCGCGATCATCGGACTGCCGATCAGATGCCAGCCGCAGCGCAGCAGATCGCTGCTGTACCTCGCATGGTCCAATTCGATGTAGGGCGGCTCACCCTTCCTTTCGTTGCCGCGAACGACCACCTTGCAGATCCCGACCGGCAACGGCACCTCCGCCAGCACGGTCGGTGCGTACCCCGGAATGGCCGCACCCTGGCCGTCCCGCTTGGCCCAGTCCCTTGCAACCGCTTCGAGTGGGGACGCGCCATAGAGCTCCGTGCGCGGCCGCCCGTTCAGGTTGGCGATGATCACCTCGAGCAGTTCCCTGAGCTCGTCGATCGTGATCTCCCATTTCACGGCGTTCAATCCAGGGTTGCTGACGTGGCGGTCGTCGGGTCCACTTCCCGTGGTCGATGGCAGTTTCGAGATTTCTCGCTCGAGCTCCCCGAACACCTGCTCGACGGCAGCACGGGTGATCCAGCGTCTTACCTGGCCGAACTCGATCGTGGCGCCTACAAGGTCTCGCAGATAGACGAGGACGGCGTCGGCATAGTGCGTCAAGTCGTTGTCGATTCTGAGCAGACCGATACGCAAGCCATCGAGGAATCCAGGCACCACACCGTTGGGAAAGCCCGCCCCACATTTGTAGGTCAGCCTCGGCACAGCCTTGAAGGCTTGTGGTTTCCACGGCGTGAGCAACTGATTGAAGCTCTCGAGGAAGTCGGCCGAGGACACGCGCGATCGATGAGACAGGTGGTAGGCCAGAACACATTTGGGCCGCAGGGAGACAAGCACGCACAGGGATAACCTCTCCATCGGCACGACACGGCGTTCGCCCCCGAATTCGAAAGCCACCGTTGCGATCGCAGGCAGCAGTTGCTCGTCATAACAGGCAACATCGCAAGGCAGCTGCGGCTCAAGCCAACCTCGCCTTCCGCTCCTGCCGTCCAGTCCATCGTTCGCCGCATGGCCGAACAGTCTGGTCCGCGCGTTCTTGCTGTGCCGGGCGCGAATCTCGCTCAGCACGTAGGTGCGCACCGACTCGTACGCCATGGTGGTCGTGCAGAAGGGATACTGCGTGGCGGCGACCCCGTTCGCGCGCAACGCCTCCAGGAATTTGCGGTGGACCAGCACATGGCTCAGCGCGATCGATTCGGGCGACTCTCCCTCGTGTTGGCTGATCTCCTGGTCCAGGACCTTCTTGGCGCGAGGATAGGCCGCCAGGCATTGCCGAAAGCTGCCGGCGGCGCCGAAGCCGTCGACGATGGTCTGAGCGTTCGATTCCCTTTCGCGTTTGAATCTGTGGATACGCGTGCCGCGCACGAGCGCCCGAAAACCGTAGGGACGGCCGTCTTCGTGCTGGAGGAAGAAGCGAGCCTCGCAGTAGTCCAGCATCTGGCGGCTCACGCCATAGAGACGCGCAATCTCCTTGGGCTTTGTTCCCTGCCAGTACAACTCGAGGGCCGCACGCAGCCTGTCGTAGCGCGCTCTCAAGTCGGGCGAAAGCAGCGAGACGTCAGGAGCCGCTGCTCGAACCAGGTCGAGCTCCTCCAACCGGAGCTCACGCGTGGCGCTGCGTCTCATGGGCCGCTCCAAGGCACGACCGTTGTCGCCAGGCCGAAGGGCTTTCGGGTGATCTCGACTGTCAGCAGGCGTCGTTGATGCGCCCGCATGAGCGCGACAAAGACATGCGCCCTTTGCAGCTTGAAGGCGGCGTAGACCTCCGCCACGGTAGTGCCTTGTCGGACGCTGATCAAACCCGATATCTCCGTTTGCAGTGCTCCCACGTCCAAGCGGCGAAACTGTTGAAGGACGGGGTTGATGGCAAGCCAGTTCATGAGCAGGACCTGCTTTCGCATTGCATCTTCCTCGGTGTAGCAAGTCCACACGTATCCCAGCGCGCTTGCTTGGCTCTCCCGAAGGCGACGCTGCTGCGCTCTGCCCCCATGTGTGGCGTCGTGCTCGTAGCTCACGTCGACAAGGGTTCGAGATGCTGCCCGGCGCTGCTGGATCATGTCCGGTTTAGAGCCCTTGTAGCCCCCGGCCGAAAGCTCGCACCAGATGCTGTCTGGGTCGCAGCTGTACCAGGTGACGTCCTGGGAGGCTTCGGCGTCGAGCGTCGCTGCGAATTCGAGGGAGCTTCTCAGGACCCAATCTCGATCGACCTTGGGGCCATAGAAATACGTCAGGTTGCCGGGCCGCTTGCCACGCCGCCGGAATTCGGCGCGAACGGCCTGCGACGCCTTGAGCGGATTGCGCCCACGGGCGGTCTTGATGGTCGAAGCTTGCATAACATTCTTCGGCCTGGTTCGTGCTGGAGAAACCGGAAACGCGCCCTCCCCTGCGCTACATTGGGAGCGCATTCCGCCAGGAAAGCTTCTGAGGTATGAAGGGGCAGCTCGCCACAACGGGCTGCCTCTCTCAGTTTCTGCCTACGACACCATCGGCCTAACCTTCATGAAAAATGTTAGGAATAGGCGACCGACGGCACTTTTACAAGTGAAGTTGAGACGACTCAGCGCGCATGACTGACATTGAGCGATGTTCGTCAAACGAATTGCTTCGAGGCGATGATCGTCAAATGGATTGCTTGCCGCTACCGCAAAGGATTTGCTTGGAACGACTGCTCGTCGTGAGGCGCTTCCATTGATTTCTCGGGACGTGGCGGTTGCAAGACATAGAGGCAATGCAAAGGAATTGCTTGAGCAACCTTGAATATTTCTAGCGATTCCCCTAACCGCCACCCCCTCGTGAACGCCGCCGAATGGACGCCAGTCCTGGAGCCCGCGCGGCTCACGCAAACCGCCGAGGCCGCGGCGCGCGCGCTCCTGCGCGAAGGTGAATCCGCGAACACGCGTGCTTCATACGCCTCGGCCATGCGCTACTGGTGCGCCTGGTTCGCCGCGCGCTACGGCCAGGCGCTGCAGTTGCCCGTGCCCGTACCCGTCGTGATCCAATTCATCGTCGACCACGCGGCGCGCAAGGCCGAGCGCAGCGACACCACCGACCAAGATTCAGTGGCTGACAACGGGGACACTCCGGTCGATGCGAAGTCATCGGCAAAGACGACCGTGAAATCGACATCAGCAACGCATCTGAAAAGCGCCCTGGTGAATGAACTGCCGCCGGAGATCGATCATGCGCTGGTGGACAACGGGTACAAGGGGAAGCTGGGGGTGCCGGCGCTCAATACGCTGGTGCATCGCGTGGCGGTGCTTTCGAAAGCGCATCAGCTGGCCAAGGAAAGCAATCCGTGCGCCGACGCGCTCGTTCGCGAGTTGCTGGGCAGGACTCGGCGTGCCTACGCTCAGCGCGGCGCCCGCCCGCACAAGCAGCGCGCACTCACGAAGGATCCATTGCAGCTCGTGCTGGCCACCTGCGACGAGACGCTTCGCGGAAAGCGCGATCGCGCCCTGCTTCTGTTTGCCTGGGCGACCGGCGGGCGGCGGCGTTCCGAGGTGGCTGGGGCGACATTTGAGAATTTGCGGCGCGTCGACGCGAAATCGTATGTTTACACGCTCACGCACTCCAAGACGAATCAGTCCGGGCAGGACCGGCCCGAGGACATCAAGCCCCTGGTCGGCACCGGGGCGCTGGCCATGCAGGCGTGGCTCGCCGCCAGTGGCATCAAGGACGGCGCCCTCTTCCGTCGTATCCGCAAGGGAGGGCATCTGGGCGAGCCGCTGGCACCGGCGGCCGTGCGCGACATCGTGAAGGAGCGGTGTGCGCTGGCGGGGGTCGAAGGAGAGTTTTCTGCGCACTCGCTGCGGGCCGGCTTCGTGACGGAAGCGGGCAAGCAGGCGATGTCGCTACCGGAAACCATGGCCATGACCGGGCACCACAGCGTGGCCACCGTCATGGGGTACTTCCGCGCTGAAACCTCGCTCAATAGCAAGGCCAGTCGGATGCTTGACGACGAGTAATTGCACTCCTACTCGGATCGTGACTCCGAACGAGCTGTGCCGCGTTTATCATCGACCAGTTTGATTCACCTAATGAGCCCAGATCTTGCCCATGCTTTCTGACGACGACCTTCGCGAGGTTATGCAAAAGGCGCTTGCAGCGTTGAATATAAGCAGTCCTTATACCGACGTTCAGCACCGGTGGAAGGACGAAACGTGGTTGGCGCAACGAAGCGCCGCAATAGAGGCGCTTGAAACCGCGTTGGAATCCTTAAGCGAGGAACTTTAAGAGGGCTGGCAAACGCGGCTGGTCGGAATCCCTACGCCTTGAGATCTGCATCGTCGAGCACCACTTTTGACGCTAACAGTGTCGCTAAGTGGATTGCGGGCGCCGGCCCAGCCGGTGTCTCGCCTCGATGACTCGAGAAGCTCCAGGCAGCCGTAGAAGAAAGTAAATCTAGTACCTGCTGTGCGCGCCGTTTCTCGCCGGGGCGACGCTGGAGAACCTGCGGCGCGTGGATGCCAAGTCGTATGTCTACACGCTCACCCACTCCAAGACCAATCAGTCCGGACAGGACCGGCCCGAGGACATCAAGCCCCTGGTCGGCACCGCTGCGCTGGCGATGCAAGCGTGGCTTGCCGCCAGTGGCATCAGGGGAGGCGCCCTCTTCCGTCGCATCCGCAAGGGCGGCCATCTGGGCGAGCCGCTGGCACCCGCGGCCGTGCGCGACATCGTGAAGGAGCGCTGTGCGCTGGCCGGTGTTGAGGGGGAGTTTTCTGCACACTCGCTCCGAGCGGGGTTAGTGACGGAAGCGGGCAAGCAGGCGATGTCGCTGCCCGAGACCATGGCGATGACCGGGCACCACAGCGTGGCCACCGTGATGGGGTACTTCCGCGCTGAGAGCTCGCTCAACAGCAAGGCCAGTCGCATGCTTGAAGATGAGTGAACGGAGATCGGCCATCGTTGCTGGAGAGGCCCGAGGTTGGGCTTAGGCACTGCAGTCCGTGCCCCATCTTGCTTGGGTGCTTGCACGCGCGCAGTAATTTGATGTCCCGGTGACCTGTCACGACCGCGCGACTCGTTCCGCGCCCCACTTGTGGACAGCCCGCAATGCCTTCGCTCCCTGGAATAGCGATTTCACCATGGCAAGTTTGAAACGAACGCGGCCTTTCACTCACAAATCAGTCGCAAGTTCGTGCCCATTTTCAGGAAGTCAGGGCAGGCTTCAGTTATCCACTCGGACCAGTGCACGACTCTGTGGATAACTACCCTGGCCAACTCCTGCAAGCCGCGCCCTGCCTCGCTCCCGACAGGATGCCCAGCAAATGAGCCCAGGCTTGGTCCACGCCCCGTACAGCACTTTATTTCTCCCAAAGCTACGATGCCCCATGCGATATGAATTGACAGATCTGCGCTTGTTCATGGCAATCGCCCATGCGGGCAACCTGTCGCTCGGCGCAGCCCAGGTGCACATCACGCCATCGTCGGCAAGCTATCGACTCAAGAACTTCGAGCACGCGATGGGCACTGCCATGTTCACCCGCAATGCTCGTGGAATGGAGTTGACGCTGGCCGGCGAAGCCGCCCTGCGCCATGTGCGCGAACTCTTCGAAGGCGTGGAACGAATGCATGGCGATGTCGGACGCTTCACCGCGGGCTTGAAGGGCCACGTGCGCCTGGCCGCCAACAGCAGCGCGCTGAATGGTTACGTGACCCAAAGCTTGGGGCGTTTTCTCGTGCTGAATCCGGATGTAGACGCCGAAGTTGAGGAGCGCCAGAGTGAAACCATTCCTGCTGCAGTGCTGGCACGAGAGGCGGACATCGGAATCTTCGCTGGGCCAACCTCGGTAGAGGGCCTGCTCGAGCATCGGTACGCGCTCGATCGGCTGGTGATCGTAGCGCCGCCCGACCATCCGATTGCAGCGCTGAACGAAACCAAACTGGGACACGCGCTGGATTTCGACTTCGTTTGCATGAGCCGATCCAGCAGCAACTTCCTGTTCCTGCGCGACATGGCGCAAAAAATAGGGAGGCCGCTTCGCGCGCGACTTCACGCTCATAGTTTCGACGCAGTCCTGGCCCTTGTGGAGCTAGGCGTTGGGGTTGCGTTGGTGCCGCGCAGCGTGGTGCTCGCGACTGGCCTGTCGAAAGGGTTGTCAGCCGTGCCTCTGGCTGAGGATTGGAGCGTAAGAGAACTCAAGTTGGTTGTTCGGGAAGACGCTCGGCTGCCGGGCTTCACTCAAGCCTTCATTCAATTTCTTTTAGACGACCCCCTTGCCGCGTCGACACGCGACGAAGCCTGACGGCAATAGGGTAAACCCGCCACAAGGATTGAGAATCCGCGAATCAGTCGTTCGAATCATTCGGATGGCCTTAAAACGACCTCGTTTCTAGACTTCTGTCACTCCAGCTGATCATCAGCGGAGGACGTCCAGCCGCCTGCTGTTCGTCTCACCAACTGCCCCGAAAGGCTGAAGGAGACAGATGCCAAATTTCTCATTGCACCGTCGCGCATTGGCTGCGCTGTTCGCATTGCCCGCTCTTCTCACCACGGGCGCCGCATTCGCGCAGCCGGCGACCTGGCCGACAAAGCCGGTGACCGTCGTGGTCGGCTACCCCCCTGGCGGCATGACAGACATCGTCACCCGGCTGCTGGCGAAGGAGCTGACGTCGACATTCAACCAACCATTCGTCGTCGACAACAAGCCTGGCGCCGCAGGTCAAGTAGCCACTGAATACGTCGCCCATCGCCCGCCTGACGGATACACGCTACTGGTGACCGCAACGGGCTATGTGATTGCCCCGTTCACTCGACCCAAGGTGAACTACGACCCTCTGAAAGACCTGGTTCCGCTGGCCGCCCTGGTTCAGACGCCAAACATGATCGTGGTGAATCCTTCGGTCAAGGCCAATACGGTTCCCGAATTCCTGGCTTGGGCCCGCAAGGAGCCCAGCGTGCCGTACGCCACTTCCGGTGCGGGCGGGTCAACACACTTGGCCGGCGAACTTCTGCGCAAGGTCAGTGGTGCGCCATTTGTTCATGTGCCCTACCGCGGCGCAGCACCTGCTGTCTCTGACACGGTCAGCGGGCAGGTGCAGGTCGCCGTTCAGGATTCCGTCACTGTTGCGACGTTCCTCAACGCGGGGAAGCTCAAACCGATCGCGGTCACGAGCGCGCAGCGCAGTCCCTTGTTCCCGAACGTGCCGACCTTGAAGGAATCCGGGTTCACAGACTTTGACGTCTACACATGGCTTGGTCTGTTCGCGCCGGCTGGCACGCCTCCCGATGTCGTTCAGAAGATCAACGCTGCAACCACCAAGATCATGCATTCGCCCGAGATGCTCGAAAGCCTCAAGAAGCAATCGAGCGAGCCGATGACGCCAAGAGACCTTGCGCAAACACGCAAGTTCGTGGAGGGTGAACTCACGAAGTGGCGTGATCTGGTTCGCACGACTGGCGTCAAGGTCGAGGACTGATCTCATGCATGGCACAGCTAGCAAGCCCGGTGCGCCGGCGGCGCAAGCCGACACGCGCGGCGCCGACGAGCGTTATTTCAGCGCGCTCTCCGACAATCGCTTCGAGATTCCGCAGTGCGACAACTGCGGACGCCACCACTTCTTCCCGCGGGTAGTTTGTCCGCATTGCGGCTCAACAGCGTTGAGATGGGTCACCCCGAGCGGTCGCGGCACGGTTTACTCGACCACCGTGGTGCGGCGCCCAGACGGTGACTACACCGTCTGCCTCCTCGACCTCGCCGAGGGTCCGCGCCTGATGAGTCGGGTCGTAGAGATCGCACCCGATGCTGTGCACATCGGGATGCCGGTCCAGGCGCGCATCGACGCGCTGGAAAGCGGGCCTCTGCTGGTCTTTATCCCCTTGGGACATCTGGCATGAAGCGCGGCGACATCGCCATCCTCGGCACCGGTCTGGCGGGCCTCGGCCATGCGGGCGGGCGCACCGAGCAGGAAATCATCGCGCAAGCGGCCACCCAGGCGATCGCAGATAGCGGGCTGCGGATGTCGGACATCGACGGCATCATCACCTCGAGCCTGACCTCGCCTTGGTGGGTGATGCGGATGGCTGAGTACCTCGGCATCCGCCCGCGCTTCTCGGACAGCACCATGTTCGGCGGCTCCTCCTTCATCGCCGATCTCCGCATCGCCGCGATGGCGATTGCCGCGGGCGAATGCGAGAACGTTTTGATCTGCTACGGCAGCACGCCGCGCAGCATTCCGAGCAGCTCGCAGCAAAACCAGATGCGCGCTGCGCTTGACCCACAACCCTACGAACATCCGTACAAGCCATTCAACCCGGTTTCCAGCTATGCGCTGGCTGCAGCGCGGCACATGCACGAGTTCGGCACCACGCGACGCCAGCTGGCCGAGGTGGCCGTTGCGGCCCGTCAGTGGGCCCAACGCAATCCTGATGCGTTCGCCCGTGGCCCACTGAGCATCGATGACGTCCTGGGCGCCAAGATGATTTCGGATCCGCTGACGGTGCGCGACTGCTGCTTGGTGACCGATGGCGCGGGCGCCTTCGTCGTCACCTCGTCCGACCGTGCCAAGTCGCTGCACGCCAAACCCATCTATGTGCTGGGTTGTGGTCACGCGCACTGGCATCGCCAGATCTCGTGCATGGAAGACCTGACCGTGACGCCAGCGCTGGAATCGGGCCGCGTGGCGTATGCACAGGCAGGTCTAGCGCCCGAGGACATCGACGTGCTCGAGTGCTACGACGCTTTCACCATCAATCCGATCCTGTTTCTGGAGGATCTGGGTTTCTGCAAGAAGGGTGAAGGCGGCGCTTTTGTCGAAGGTGGCCGCGTCGCCCCGGGCGGCAGCTTTCCAATGAACACGAATGGCGGGGGCCTGTCGTGTACCCATCCGGGCATGTACAGCATCTTCCTGGTCATCGAGGCCGTGGCGCAGCTGCGTCGCGAAGCCGGCGACCGCCAGGTGCCCGATGCCGAGGTGGCCATGGTGCACGGCAATGGCGGCGTGCTGTCGAGCCAGGCCACGGCCATCCTCGCAAACGCACTCTAACGCTCGTCGTCACACAACTTTCATGACCAACAAATTCGTTTCAAGCGTTGAAGAGGCAGTGGCTGACATCTTCGACGGCGCCACGGTGCTCGTGAGCGGCTTCGGCCTCGCTGGGCAGCCGATCGAACTGCTGAATGCGCTTGCCACGCAGGGGGCACGCGATCTGACCGTGGTCTGCAACAACAGCGGCAGCGGCGACGAAGGGCTTGCCCGGCTGATCCGCCTCGGTCGGGTGCGCCGCCTCATCGCCTCCTTCCCGCGTGGCGCCGAGGCCATGGCTTTCGAAGAAGCCTATGCACGCAATGCGCTGGAGTTCGAATGCGTGCCGCAAGGGACTCTGGCCGAGCGCCTCCACGCGGCGGGCGCGGGGCTCGGTGGCTTCTTTACCCCGACAGGCTACGGCACGGCGTTGGCCGAGGGCAAGGAGACTCGCGTCATCGACGGGCGCGGCTATGTGTTCGAGGCGCCGTTGCACGGCGATTTCGCTCTCGTCAAAGCACAAGCAGCAGACCGTTGGGGCAACTTGGTGTACCGCAAGGCAGGTCGCAACTTCGGGCCACCGATGTGTACGGCCGCGCGCACAGCAATCGTCCAGGTCGCTCATGCGGTTCCGCTGGGCGAGCTCGATCCGGAACACATCGTGACGCCCTCGATCTTCGTGCAGCGCGTCGTGGTTCTTGAAGGTGCTTCCACCACAGCCAGGGAGGCCGCATGACGACTCGCCGAACACGTGAAGAGATGGCGCAGTGCGTGGCACGCGACATTCCCGATGGCTCGACTGTCAATCTCGGGATCGGCATGCCCGTGCTGGTGTTGCCGTACTGGCAGGCGGCTCAGGAGATCGTCGTGCACAGCGAAAACGGAATCCTGGGCATGCGCGCGCTGGCGGACGGCGAAGCTGCAGATCCGGACGTTCTGAATGCGGCCAAGCAACCGGTCGCTCTCGAACGGGGTGGAGCGTACTTTCACCACGCCGACTCTTTCGCAATGATGCGCGGCGGCCACCTCGATTACTGCGTACTCGGCGGCTACCAGGTATCGGCGAACGGTGACTTGGCCAACTGGTCGTTGGGCCAACCGGGCGTAGCAGCAGCCGTCGGCGGTGCCATGGATCTGGCCGTCGGCGCGAAGCAAGTGTATGTGCTGATGGAACACCAAACGCGCGAAAGAAATTCCCGGTTGCTGCGCGCGTGCACCTTGCCCCTGACCGGCCTGGGATGCGTGAAGCGCGTCTACACCGACCTCGCAACGCTGGACGTCGTTGGCGGCGCGTTCGTCGTTCGCGACATGGTGCCAGGCCTGACGGCAACCCAACTGCAAGCGGCGACCGATGCGCCGTTGCGCTTCCTGTGAAGAAAGCCAAGGACATGACTATCGACATCGAATCCTTCCGTGCGCAGACGCGCGAGTTCCTGCGCCAGTCCCTGCCCGAAGATCTGCGGCAATCGATCCTTCAGCATCGCCGCCTCGGCAAGAGTGACTACCTGCGCTGGCATCGGATCCTCGCCAGTGCCGGCAAAGTCGCGCCGACTTGGCCGAAGGAGCATGGAGGCCCCGGATGGAACGTGCTCGAGCGTCACGTCTTCGAGGAAGAGTGCGCCCTTGCCGGAGCGCCCGAGGTGCCGCCTTTCGGCGTCCGGATGATCGGCCCAGTGCTTATTCGTTATGGCACGCCGGAGCAATGCGCCAAGTACCTGCCGCGCATCCTGAAGGGCGAGGACTGGTGGTGCCAAGGCTACTCCGAGCCGGAGGCAGGCTCCGATCTTGCCTCGCTCAAGACAAAGGCGCAGATCGTTGACGATGGCTTCATCGTCAACGGACAGAAGACGTGGACGACGTACGCGCAATACGCCGACATGATGTTCTGCCTGGTCCGGACCGATCCTGCCGCCAAGGCCCAAAAAGGCATCTCGTTCCTTCTCATCGACATGCGCTCTCCTGGCGTCACCGTGAGGCCGATCCGCACGCTCGATGGCGACTGCGAGATCAACGAAGTCTTCCTGGACAACGTGAAGGTGCCGCGTGAAAACCTCGTCGGTGTCGTAAATGAAGGTTGGAACTGCGCCAAATACCTTCTTTCGCACGAGCGCACCGGTGCCGCGCGCGTGGGCAGGGCCAAGCGGGAAATGGCTTTCCTCAAGGGCGTTGCCGCGCAAAGGATGGTGAGCGGACAGCGTCTCATCGACGACCCCTCGATAGCCGCGGACATCGCGAAGCTGGATGTCGACTTGCTGGCCCTCGAGCAAACCAATCTGCGACTGCTGGCTCGTATGGCGGCGGGCGAAGGCCACGGTGCCGAAGCCTCGGTGCTCAAGTTGATGGGTACGACGGTGGCGCAGGCGATCGTCGAGAAGACTCTCGAATGCGCCGGCGTGCTCGCTCTTCCGTGTCGAGACGGTATCTATGCGCCGGTGCGCGGCAACGATGTGCCCGTCGCCGATGCCTGGGCCGCACCAGTGGCGGGCTTCCACCTCAACCTGCGCAAGATTTCCATCTACGGTGGCACCGACGAAGTTCAGAAAAACATCATCGCGAAGATGGCGCTAGGGCTCTAGCCGCAACGTATGACATCCAGATCAATTCATCGAAAGGGAGACTTCCAATGAACGGTGCCGAGACGCTCGTCCACACGCTCATCGACGGCAACGTCGATGTCTGCTTCACCAACCCCGGCACCTCGGAGATGCACTTCGTAGCGGCCCTCGATCGCATCGAAGGCATGCGCTGCGTGCTGGGGCTGCATGAGACCGTGGTCACCGGCGCAGCCGATGGCTACTACCGAATCGCCGGCAAGCCGGCAGCCACCTTGCTCCACCTCGGACCGGGCCTCGCCAACGGACTGGCGAATCTGCACAACGCACGCAAGGCGCGCTCCGGCGTCGTCAACATCGTGGGCGATCACGCGGTGGAACACCTCAAGCTCGATGCGCCACTGACTTCGGACATCGATGCAATCGCCGGGTCCATGTCTCACTGGGTTCGCAGTACCCCGAGCGTCAACGAGGTGGCAGCCGATGGCGAGGAAGCGATTCGCCAAGCCAATGCGCGACCCGGCCAAATCTCGACGCTTGTGCTACCTGCCAACGTCGCATGGACCGAAGTCCCCGAACGCAAGGGTTCGAGCAAGGACGCACCTGCGGCCAAAGCCGGCCATGCGCCCCATGACTTTGACCGGATCGTCAATGCGATGCGCAATGACCCGCAGCCGACGCTGCTGTTGCTCGGCGACCAGGCGCTGCGTGCAGCGTCGACCGAGTTGGCCGGACGCGTCGCCGCGGCTACCGGGGCCGAAGTACGCGCCGAGTTCTACTTCGCGCGCTTGGAGCGCGGTGCCGGGCGTTTGGTCATCCCACGCATCCCCTACGCGATCGATCCCGCCATGGCGCTGCTGCAGCGCTTCAAGCGCATCGTTCTGGTCAACGCAAAGGCGCCGGTCGCATTCTTCGCCTACCCGGACAAGCCCGGACGGTTGACGGCCCCGGAGTGCGAATTCCTCACGCTGTCCACCGTCGAGGACGATCCGTGCCTGGCGCTCGCAGAACTCTGCGAAGCGCTGGGAGCGGGCGGTGCCGCGCCGGCGGGAATCGCCCTCTCCGGCGCGCATGAACCCGCCAGTGGCGCGTTGACCTCGGAGACCATCGGCCGAACGATTGCCGCGACGCTGCCGGAGAACGCGATCGTCGTCGATGAGGCTGTGACCACCGGTTGGGGCTTTGATGGACTCACTGCCTCGGCTGCTCCGCATGACTGGCTGACCGGTTGCGGCGGCTCCATCGGATTTGCTTTGCCCACGGCAGTCGGCGCCGCCATCGCAGCGCCTGGCAGGCGCGTGCTGGCCCTGGAAGGCGATGGGAGCGGCATGTACTCGCTGCAGGCGCTCTGGACCATGGCACGGGAGAACCTCGACGTCACCGTGTTGATCTTCGTGAATCGCGCATACAGCATCCTCCGGCGCGAACTCGCAGCGGTCGGCGCGGGCGCCCCCGGCGCGCGGGCGACCGACATGCTGTCGCTGGATCGACCGGATCTTGATTGGTCCAGTCTTTCGAAGGGCATGGGCGTCACGGCGGTCCGCGTCAGTGATGCCGAGGCTCTGCACGTCGCGCTCGCGCGCTCCTACGCGACTTCGGGCCCGACCCTGATCGAGGCCATCCTTTGAACCGAGACACGGGTGCCGCAACCGGCACTGGAACAAAGACATGAACCACCAACAATCTGAACACGACGAAAACCAGCGCAGCCTAGCCAATGCGATCACCAGCTTTGGCCAGCGGCGCGACCCTGGCGCTGCCGACCCCTGGCCCGAACTCGTTGCGATGGGCCTTCCTGGCCTGCTCGTTCCCGAGGAGTTGGGTGGCCTCGGCCTCGACGGCGCCAGCATGCATGCGGTCATGGAAAGCCTAGGACGCAATCGCCTCACAACGCCCTTCGCCGTGTCAGCAGTGCTGTGCACGCGGCTGCTTCTCGCGCTCGCAGATACAGAACAGCAGGCCCGTTGGTTGCCACCACTCGCCGCGGGTGAACATTTGTTGGCGTTCGCCCACGGGGAGCCGCAAGGAGAGCACTTGCCTCGTCATCTGTCGACGCGCGCACGTCGAGACGGCGACGACTGGATCTTGAACGGTGGCAAAGCAGTGGTGCCGCATGGCGGCGAATCGACCGCTTGGCTGGTCTCCGCGCGTGCAGGGGCGAGCGACATGGCACTCTTCTGGGTGGATGCCGCCGCTACCGGCCTTCGCGTGGAGCGCTACCCCTGCCTGGATGGCAGCATCGGCGCTGATCTGTCGTTCGACGAGCTGCGCTTGCCGGCGAACGCGTGCATCGGCTCGCCGGGCGTGGACGTGGCGATGTCCATAGCCGCTGCGACCGATGCGGCGACCGCAGGGCTGTCTGCCGAATCCGCAGGTTTGCAGGCGACGCTGCTCGACATGACGGTGGACCACGTCAAGACGCGCCGACAGTTCGGCGTGGCCCTCGGGAGTCTCCAAGCCATCCAGCATCGCTTGGCCGAGATGCTCGTGGCGGTGGAGCAATCCAAGTCCCTTTCCTGGTTGGCCGCCCTCAGCCTCGACAACGACGCAGTGACCCGGATCCGCTCGGTCGCCGCGGCCAAGGTTCGATCCACCGAAAGCGGTCGCTTCATTGGCCTGCAGAGTATTCATCTGCACGGCGGCATGGGCATGACCGACGAACTGCCTGTTGGGCGATGCGTCAAGCGACTGCTCACGATCGCCCACAGTTGGGGCGACGCGCGCCACCATCTTGAGCGCCTTGTCGACCTCATGCGCGCCGCCCCGTCCACCACTGCTGAGGTGTCTGGCGTGCGTTCATCGCCACTCGAAGCCGTGGCCTGACTCTTCACCATCGATACCCATGTCCACTTCCACCATTCACTACAACGATCAGCAACGCATTGCCGTGCTGACCCTCGACAACCCGCCGGTCAACGGCATCGGCAACACTGTTCGCCAAGGTCTTTACGCAGGTATCGAGCGTGCGATGGGCGATCCCGGCATTGATGCCGTGCTGCTCATCGGGGCGGGACGGCAGTTTTGCGGCGGGGCCGACATCCGGCAGTTCAACACCGCGGCCGCCACTGAGAAGCCACTGACGCGCGACGTGCTAAGCCTCATCGCAAGATCCACAAAGCCAGTCGTCGCGGCCATCCACGGCGTGGCCCTGGGCGGCGGTCTCGAACTTGCGCTGGGCTGCCACTACCGCGTGGCCTCTGCCGATGCCAAACTGGGGTTGCCTGAAGTCAATCTCGGCCTGATTCCAGGCGGCGGCGGAACACAGCGGCTGCCGCGCCTGATCGGCGTGGACGCCGCATTGGACATCATTCTCTCGGGTACCGCGATCAAGGCGCCGCGTGCGCTGGAGTTAGGGCTGGTCAATGCGGTCATTGAAGGCGAACTGTTGGCCGGCGCCCAAGCATTCACCCGGCGCGTTGTCGCCGAGGGCAGCGCACTGCCCCTCGTGGCGCAGCGAGCGCTGGAACCCGCCGGCATCAACTTCGATGAGCGCCGGAACGCGGTGCCGACGCGGGCACGCAATGCCACCGCGCAGCGCGCGGCGGTCGATGCAGTGCAGGCCTCGACGCAGCTGACGCTCGAAGGAGGCCTCACGCGCGAGCGAGCGCTGTTCGATGAGCTCGTCGCCGGACCTGAATCGAAGGCCCTGCGCCATCTCTTCTTTGCCGAGCGCGAAGCCCCCAAGCTGTCGGAACTTCCCGCGAACACCGCGCCTCTCGCCGTGCGCAAGGTCGCTGTGCTCGGCGCCGGCACCATGGGCGGCGGCATCGCGATGGCTTTCGCGAACGCGGGCATCCCCGTCGTGCTTTTCGAACGCGAACAGGCCGCGATCGATCGAGGGCTCGACCTCGTGCGCCGCAACTACGGCGTCACCGTCGCCAAAGGAAAGTTGAGCGAAGCCGCGATGGCGGCTCGCATGGCGCTGATCGAGCCCGCGCTCGACTACGCCGCCCTTGCCGATGTCGACCTCGTGATCGAAGCCGTCTTCGAAGACATGGCGGTGAAGAAGGAGGTGTTCTCGCACCTTGATGCACACTGCAAACTGGGGGCGATTCTGGCCACCAACACCTCGCGCCTTTCGATCGACGAGATCGCGCTGTCCACCTCCCGCCCGCAGGATGTGATCGGACTGCACTTCTTCAGCCCTGCCAACGTCATGCGGCTGCTCGAGGTCGTGCGAGGCGAACGCACATCGCCTGCCGTGATCGCAGCCTGCATGAAGATGGCGCAGGACATCGGGAAGATCCCCGTACTGGTTCGGGTATGCGAGGGCTTCGTCGGCAATCGAATGCTCACGGGCTACTGGCGCGAGGCCGGCTTCATGCTGGAAGAAGGCGCATCGCCCCAACAGGTCGACCGGGCCATGACGGGTTTCGGCATGGCCATGGGCCCGCTCGCAATGGCCGACCTGGCCGGCATGGACATCAATTGGGCAACGCGCAAGCGTCTCGCGCCCAGCCGACCCGCGCATCTGCGCTATTCCAAGGTGGCCGATCGCATCTGCGAGGCCGGTCGCTATGGCCAGAAGACGTCGGCGGGGTACTACCGCTACGAGCCCGGCAGCCGCGCGCCGATCCCCGACCCGCTGGTGGACGCGATCATCGAGTCCTGCGCTGTAGAAGCGGGCATCGTGCGCCATCCGGTGCGAGACGAAGACGTGGCAGAACGCTGCGTCCTTGCCCTCGTGAACGAAGGCGTGCGAATCCTCGACGAAGGCGTGGCGCAACGTGCCAGCGACATCGACGTGGTCTACGTCCACGGCTACGGGTTTCCAGCGGCCCGTGGCGGCCCGATGTTCTGGGCCGAAACACTCGGACTCGCGCAGACACTCGAACGAATTCGGGTCTTGCAAGCCACGCACGGGTCGCATTGGACACCGGCGCCCGGCCTCGTCGAACGCGTGGCGCAAGGCCGCCAGCGCTTCGACGCGCGAGTGGAACCATGACCGGCGCTCGCACCGAACTGAAGGTGCCCGCGGGCTTCGGACCGTATCCGCCCGTGAGCGCTTTCATGGCGCTGCTGGGCCCGATGCACGCCAGGGAAGAAGCCGATGGCCAGTTGAGGCTCGGCCTTCACCTGCGAGCTGCCCACATGAATCACCAGGAAGCCGCACACGGTGGCTTCGTGGCCACGCTCGCGGACAACGCACTGGGGGTCAATGTGGCACGACACCTGGGAAAGCGCGTGGCCACCGCCAACCTGTCTGTCGACTATCTCGCACGTGTGAGCGTGGGCGATTGGCTGGAAGTCGTCTCCCGCATCGACAAGGTCGGCGGTCGCCTGGTATTCGCCGAATGCAGCGGCCAAGTAGCCGACCGCGCCGTCTTCAAAGCCCGCGGCATTTTTGCGGTTCTGCCCGAGCTGCCCGACGCACGAAAAGGAGATTCCGAATGCTGAACCAGTCGTTGCGGGGCATCAAGGTGCTCGACCTGTCGAGAATTCTCGCCGGCCCTTGGTGCACACAAAACTTGGCCGATCTCGGCGCCGACGTCACCAAGATCGAGCATCCACGCGGCGGTGACGACACGCGGGGATGGGGACCGCCCTACGTGGAGTCTGATGACGGCGAGCGCTTGTCGGCCTATTTCATCTGCTGCAACCGGGGAAAGACCTCGGTCGCGATCGACTTTGCCCAGCCCGAAGGTCGCGAGACCCTCAAGGCCCTCATTCGCGACGCCGACGTCCTCGTGGAGAACTACAAGGCCGGATCACTGGCACGCCAAGGCCTGGACTATGCCAGCGTGCGAGAGCTGAATCCCCGCCTCATCTATGTGTCAATCACCGGCTTCGGCCAAAGCGGTCCAATGGCCACGAAGCCTGGATACGACTACGTGTTTCAGGGCATGGGCGGCCTCATGAGCTACACCGGCCAGCCTGATGGCATGCCAGGCGCGGGGCCCTTGCGCACCGGCGTCGCCGTGGTCGACCTGAGCACCGGGATGTATGCGACCTCCGCGGTGCTCGCGGCGCTGTTCCAGCGTGAACGCACGGGACAAGGCCAGTACATCGACATCGCTCTGCTCGACGTCGCCGTGGCTCTCAATGCCAACCAGGCCGCCAACTACCTCGCATCAGGTCGCAACCCGCAACGCAGCGGCAATGCCCATCCCAACTGCGCGCCGTACGAGGTGTTTGCATGTGCGGACGGCCACCTGATTCTGGCGATCGGAAACGACTCGCAGTTCCGCCGCTTCTGCGAGGTGGCGGAGCAACCGCTGCTGGCTGACGACGCGCGCTTTGTCACGAACTCGGGGCGAATCGAAAATTTGCCGGCGCTACGTGCGCTGCTCACCGACCTGATGGCGAAGCGCAGCCGTGCGAACTGGACAGCAACCTTCGATGCGGTCGGCGTGCCTTGGGGCCCGATCAATACCATGGAAGAGGTGTTCGCTGATGCCCAGGTGCAGCATCGTCGCATCGTGCAAACGCTGGACCATCCCGAGTTCGGCGCCTTGCGAACCGTGCGCAATCCGATGCTCTGGAATTGCGTGGATGAACTCGACGCCGTCGGCGCACCGCCGTCATTGCCTGCGTCGAAGACATCGCCCAACCCGACCGTCGAATATGCCGCCTCCAACCTTCAGGACTGAATCATGAAACTCGACTTGCCGCACGCTCGTGTCGAACTCGACACGCTCGGCATCGCCACGCTCACCATTTGCAACGCGGGCTCGCTCAATATCCTCGGCACTCCCGTGATCGATGACTTGCGAAAGGCTTTCGAGGCGGTCGCCACTGACGAGACCGTCCGGGTGGTGATCTTGCGCGGCACTGGCGACAAGGCCTTCGTCGCCGGCGCCGACATCAAGGAAATGGGCGCGCTCGACCGTGCCTCCGCGCGCCGCTTTATCGATGGCCTGCGTCGCCTTTGTGAGGCCGTCCGGCAATGCCCGGCGCCAGTCATCGCACGCATTCCTGGATGGACGCTCGGCGGAGGTCTCGAACTTGCCATTGCGTGTGACCTTCGAATCGCCGCCGACTCTGCAATGCTCGGCATGCCTGAAGTGGTGGTCGGCATTCCCTCGATCATCCATGCGGCCCTGCTTCCGCGCCTGATCGGGGAAGCGCGCGCCGGCTGGATGCTCCTGACCGGCGAGAACATCGACTGCGCGAAGGCCCAGGAGTGGGGTTTGGTAGATGCCATGGTGCCTATGAGGGTACTCGACACCGAAGTGACGCGCATGGCCGGCCGCCTCGCAAGCCATGGGCCTCAGGTGATGCGGCAACAGAAGCGCCTCTTGCGTCAATGGCAGCAACAGCCGCTAGACGTCGCGATCCTTGAAGGCGTGGACGAGTTCGCCAAGGCGTTCGATACCGGAGAACCGCAGCGCTTCATGGCGGAATTCGCGCAGCGCAAGGCACAAGGAGTACACAAATGAAGATCCCATCCCTCAAGGAAGTCGTCAGCGCGGAAGAATGGGCCGTTCGCGTGGACCTGGCCGCGTGCTACCGCCTAGTGGCGATGCATGGCTGGAGCGACATGATCGCCACACACATCAGCGCCCGCGTTCCACAGGCGGCAACCGCCAAGCACGCGCATCAATTCCTCATCAATCCGTACGGCCTGATGTTCGACGAAATCACGGCGTCGTCGCTCGTCAAGATCGATGTCGACGGCCATAAATTGAGTGAGTCGCCCTTCGACGTGAACAGGGCCGGCTTCGTCATTCACTCGGCCGTGCACATGGGCAGGGAGGATGTCGCCTGTGTCCTTCACACCCACACGCGCTCGGGCGTCGCCGTAAGTGCGCAACGGTGCGGCCTGTTGCCAATCTCGCAGCAGGCCACCCTCGTGCTGGGGTCGCTCGGCTACCACGACTACGAGGGCCTCGCAGTGCACGAGGACGAGCAGGTGCGCCTGCAACGCGACTTGGGGCCTCACGATCACCTCATGCTGCGCAATCACGGCCTTCTGACGGTCGGCGGCACCGTGGCCGATGCCTTCAAACGCATGTACACGCTGGAGTCGGCATGTCAGATACAGGTCACCGCACAAGCCGGCGGTGAGCTCATCATGGTCGCGCCGCAGGTACTGGCCGGCGTCGATGATGCATTGGCGAGGATGCAAGGGCAGACCAGCCTGGGTCGCCTGGCCTGGCCGGCCTTGCTGAGAAAACTCGACCGAGTGAATCCAGGCTACGACACGTGAACCAGGACATATCGATGAACAGAAGACATTTGGTGCTCGCCGGGTTGGCGAGTGCGACTTTGAACGCGCTCGCCTCTCCGCAGACCTATCCCTCCAAGCCAGTGAAGCTGATCGTCCCCTATGCGCCAGGCGGGACGACGGATTTGCTGGCCCGCATCGTGGCGACGAAGCTCTCCACGATCATCGGGCAACCCGTCGTGGTCGATAACCGACCCGGTGCCGGAGGCTCGGTGGGCTCCGCTGCGGCGGCCAAGCAACCGGCAGACGGTTACACGCTCGTGATGGTGGTGGAGAGCTCGCACGCCGTAAACCCTAACGTCTATGCGAAGAGCCCGTATGACCCTGTCCAGGATTTCGCTGCCATCGGCAACATCGCGGACGTGCCAAACGTCCTCGTCACAAGTCCCTCCCTTGGTGCCGAGTCAGTGCAAAGCTTGGTCAGGATGCTCAAGGAGCACCCAGGCAAATACTCGTTCGGCTCCTCCGGCAACGGCGGATTGAGTCACATCAATGGAGAACTCTTCAAGCATGTCACCAGCACGGACATGCTTCACGTTCCCTATAAGGGGCTTGGACCAGCCCTGTCGGATCTGCTCGCCGGACAGATCAACGTCGTCTTCGACAACATCCCGTCGTCCATGGAACTGATTCAGGCGAAGCGCATCAAGCCGCTGGCCGTTGCGGCCAAGAGCAGATTGAAGACGTTGCCGCAAGTTCCGACTTATGCCGAAGCCGGGCTACCGGCGATGAACAATCCATCCTGGTTCGGACTGGGCGGCCCTGCAGGCATACCGCCTGAGATTCTGGACCAGCTCAATCGCGCTCTGAATCAGGCTTTGAGTGATCCCGCCGTGGTCTCCGCGATCGAAAAACAAGGAGCGGTTCCCAGCCCGACGCCCCGCAAGCAATTTGCTTCATTTGTGGCAGCGGAGAACGTACGTTGGGCCAAGATCGTCGCGGACCTTCGCTTCGAAAAGATGTGAAGGCCGCAGGCCGAGAGGCATTCGCGTCCGACCGCAATGCCGGCTGGTGCCGGCACTGTGGCTGCCCTACTTCATGGCCTTCTGGTGGTTTACCTGATCACTGGCTGGCTGCCCACAATGATCAAGGAATGCGCGCGCCTGCCGATCTCTGCGACGGCAAGCACTACAGACATGTTCCTGACTGGCAGCACCGTCGGCGTGATCGCGACCGGCTGGCTCACGGCCGCTTGCTGCCGACGTGGATGGTTCGCCAAGTCTGCGCAACGCTTCCCTGAGGGAACTGGCTTGCGCCTCGTCATATAGGCAAATCTCGTCAAGCACTTGGCAACCCAAGGCTGCTTCGAACACGCGTCGGCTTCCGCCGGCCGCGTAGCGAGCGCCTTCTGCGCCTCCTAGATTCGAGCGGAAGATTCCAGCCGCGCTCACAGGAAGGAAGTCTTGGTAGGTTGACGGTTTCGCGCTAAGCCAGCCACCCTCCAACAGGCTCTCAACCGAGGCTCCGTGCGGTGGAGGCCCGAGTCGTTCCGCGACAGGGCCAACGGCGTAATGAAAATACGCCAAGCCTCGCTTGCGCAGGTCTGCCCAGTCATCGGGAAATTGGGCGAAAGGGTTCGTTTCGACGCCGTTGTTCGACTGCACGCAGGCGGCACCTGCCTCAGCAAGCAGCTGGTCATAGAGGTCTCGCCCTTTGCGAGTCAATGCGCATCCGCTGGTTGGCGACAATTAGCTTGGCCGGTCGACGACAACTATCTTGGCCGGTTTTGTACCGGTGCCGGGCCGGTCCGGGAGGCGGGTTTAACGTGAGCCGATCGTCATTCATC
>NZ_JBBKZT010000041.1:0-21941 GCF_037889975.1 Variovorax rhizosphaerae
CGTCGCGAGGATCACTGAGCGCGCCCGCACCATCACGAAGCTGCGCCACTCCAGGTTGTAAACCACTGCGCCGGCGCATCGTCCGCGCTCATCGGACAGCAGTTCCACCACTGGGCAACGATTCCATACCGAGATTCCGGGATCGAGATCCACCGCCTCACGCAGCACGCGCATCATCTCGAGCCCGGTGTAGTCGCGGTACGAGTGGATGCGCGCCGCCGATGCACCACCAGGCTTCTTGCGCAGCAGCGTGCCCCCAAACGGGCTTCCCTCCTCCAGATCAAACATCATTCCAAGCTGGATGAGCCAGCGCATGACATCGGGGCCATCCATCACCATCTGGGCCACCAACTCGGGCTCGCCGCAGAAGTGACCGGCACGCAAGGTGTCCTCGAAGTGAAGCTGCGGGCTGTCGTCCGCGCCCACCGCAGCCTGGATGCCACCTTCAGCCATCACCGTATTGCTGTCACCCAGGAGCAGCTTGGTGGCGAGGATGACCTCCGCACCCTGCTTCGCGGCGGTCAAGGCCGCGGCACACCCTCCGCCACCTCCACCGATGACCAACACGTCGGTCGTGACCAGTTGTGCGCCGGCCGTGTCGATGTCTTCGATCAGTGAGTTGGCCTGAAGTTGGCGCGCGAGTTCGGGTTGGCACGGATCGCCGCGGTTGACGCCGATGCTCAGTGGAACGCGCGCGTTGGATCCATGGTCTGGATGCCAGTCCCTGAGCAGTTGCTCGATGGGGGTTGAATCGCTGCGAAACACGGGCACCATGCCCGTCACATAGCACTGGCGCGCTTCCAAGTAGGGAATCGAGGCGGTCATGGTTTGCACGCGCAGTCAGCGTGGAGGCCGCGCGCCGGGCGCGTCGAAGTCGATCGCCATGCCACCGTGCTCGATTTGTTCCAGGCGCCGCATGAGATCGGCAGGCCGCAGCGAGAGACTGGCGATCATCCGCCGAGCGAACAAGCCAAGGTGGTTGGGGCGGATGTACTCCGGGCACGCCACCGTGCACAGGTTGCACATGACGCACTCGTCGAAAACCTGGCCGGCTGCCGCGAGCGAACCTTCTACCGCCAGGTTCACGCCACGTTGCACGTCCAGCCCCTTGGGGCATGCGCGGTCGCAACCGCCGCAGTGGCGGCAGTTTGGTGCCTCGGGAAAGCACTCGAGGAGCTTGCGCGGCGCCTGCCAGCTGTCGGTGAGGTCTTCCATGCGATAGCTATGGCGGCTTGAAGGCGTGAGGTAGTCGAGAAACGAGACCTGCATACCGTCCTCGACCACGGTCTCGCAGGCAAGCTGGGTCTTGACTTCCTGCTGGTCGGCGCGCCGGACCATGACCCGGCATGAGCCACACACCCCTTGACCCATGCATCCGACACCCTCGACGAGCGTCTCCCCGGCCTGCACGTAGGCTTGCAGGATCGAACTGGTGGCCGGTGCGGTGATTGACCGGCCTTCAACGATGAGGCGTACCATCTTGTCGGTCCTGCCCTTGGCTGCGATGGGGGCGACGGTGATCCTTCAGCGGTGGACGTTTAAACAATAGCACGTCGAGGAGGTCTCATGAACATCTTCTGGAAGGCTATCGCGCCCGTTGCCGTGGCAATCGCCATTGCCCTGGTTCCAGCGCCGCAGGGGCTCGGGCAGCATGCTTGGTATTACTTTGCCATCTTTGCTGGCGTGATCGTCGGGCTCATGCTTGAGCCGATCCCGGGAGCGGCCATCGGCCTCATCGCGGTCACGCTGGTCACCGTGTTGTCGGAGTGGGTGTTCTTCAGCCCCACGGAACTCGCCAAGCCGGGCTTCAATGCTGCCAACACGTCGCTTGCTTGGGCATTGTCCGGCTTCGCCAATGGCACCGTATGGCTGATCTTCGGCGCGTTCATGTTTGCCCTTGGCTACGAGAAGACGGGCCTTGGAAGGCGCATCGCATTGATGCTGGTGCGGGCGATGGGCCGGCGGGCGCTCACCCTGGGCTACGCGATTGCCGCCGCGGATACGCTTCTTGCGCCGTTCACGCCTTCGAACACGGCGCGCAGTGGCGGCACGATCTTTCCAGTCATCCGCAATCTGCCGCCGCTCTACGATTCGAAGCCGAACGATCCATCGGCGCGGCGCATTGGCTCCTACATCATGTGGACGGCGATAGCCACCACTTGCGTGACGAGCTCGATGTTCCTCACCGCACTGGCACCCAACCTGCTCGCCATCGAGTTGGCGAAGAAGGCGGCCAACGTCGAGATCGGATGGATGCAGTGGTTTCTTGCATTCGCGCCGGCGGGCGTCGTGATGCTTCTGGCTGTGCCTTTGCTTACCTACGTGCTCTACCCGCCAGAGGTGAAGGAAAGCAAGGAAGTGCCGGCATGGGCAGCGCAAGAGTTGGTCAAGATGGGACGATTTTCTGCACGCGAAGGCATCTTGGGGGGACTTGTCCTGCTCGCCCTGGCCTTGTGGATCTTCGGTGGCGGGATCATGAACGCCACGACGGCGGCACTGGTCGTCATGTCGCTGATGCTTCTCACGGGCGTGGTGTCCTGGGAGGACATGCTGGCGAACAAGCAGGCGTGGAACACCTTTGCCTGGTTCGCCACGCTTGTGGCCTTGGCGGACGGTCTCGGCCGCACTGGCTTTGTCAAGTGGTTTGCCGATGCGATCGCGGGCCACATGGTCGGCTTCTCGCCGACCGTCGCGGCCGTCATTCTTGTGCTGATCTTCTTTTTTTCGCACTACATGTTTGCCAGCGTGACCGCCCACACCACGGCCATGCTGCCGGTCATGCTGGCCGTTGGCTCAAGCGTTCCCGGAATGCCGATGGAGCCCTTCACGCTGATGCTCGTGGTCACTTTGGGCATCATGGGCATCCTTACTCCCTACGGCACCGGGCCCAGCCCGGTGTACTTTGGCAGCGGCTATCTGCCCGCTGGCGACTACTGGCGGCTTGGCGCGATATTCGGCGTGATCTTCATCGCCTTGTTCCTCTTGATCGGTGTGCTGCCACGTGTGCTTTAGCCACATTCCAGCCGGCTCTTTTGGATGTGGGGATCTTACCGGGACAACGGGGGCCGTCGGACCTGAAGACTGCCGGGGGATGACGCGCCCAAGACGTGTTCGTTCCCACCATGAAACAAGCCGGGGCTGCGGCGAACACCTCTTGGATCTGGCTACTCTCCAGCAGAATGAGGTGCGCCCACGGGCAGCAAGCAGCCAAACCGCATCCCTGTTGCTGCTGCCGAAGAAGGACTCACAAGGAAGCTTATCCGCTCAAAAGCGCCGGCACGATGTCCACGAAGAGGATCTTCACGATCGTCATGCCCGGAAAGATCATCGCGTAGCCGAGGTCGGGCTTCTCGGTGGGGGTCAGCTTGTTGGAGTACGCGAGGATGGCGGGATTGCCGCAGGCGCCGGCCACGATCCCGGCCACTTCGTCATAGGGCATCTTGAACACGCCCAGTCCCAGGATGAGGATCGGCACCACGAGCGCCGCGACGACGATGGCCGCCAGTCCGATCATCAGGAAGCCCGTCTGCGAAACCGTGGCCACGAACTTCGGCCCCGAAGACATGCCCACCTGCGCCAGGAAGAGCGTCAGGCCGAGATTGCGCAGCACCAGGTTGGCCGACAGCGGCATGGTCCAGTTCAGGCCGCCGGTGCGGCGCATGTTGCCGAGGATCAGCGCCACGATCAGCACGCCCGACAGGCCCAGCGCAAGCTTGCCGATGCCCGGCAACGGAAAGTTGATGGCGCCGAGCAGGAATCCGAGCGCCATTCCGAGCCCGATGGAGATGTAGCTGAACTCGGCCGTCCCCTTGATCGAATCGCCGAAGAACTTGCGCAGCGCTGCGAAGTCGTCGCGATGCGCCAGCAGGCCGACGCGGTCGCCGTACTCGAGCACCAAGTTTGCGTTGGGCACGATCTCGGCGTCGCCGCGCCGAACATGCACGATCACGTGAGGTTTGCCATCCGGCAGCTTCAGGTCCGCCAGTGTGCGTCCGACGGCGGCCGGGCGGGATGCGAAGACGCGGATGTAGTCCAGGTCGCGGCGATCCCCCGTCATCCGCCCCTGGTGCACTTCACCGAGTTGCATGGCCGCCTCTTGCAGCGTCTCGGGGTTCTTCCCGGTCACCAGCAGGACATCATTCGGCTGGAGTGCCGTCTCGTGCGTGGCGGGCACGTTGTGATGCGCGCGCCGCAACGCCGCGATCTCGATGCCGGCCGGCAAGCCGGCCAGCAGGTCGCCAACGGTCTTGCCCTTGATGACAGCGTCATTCGGTGCGATTTCGAGGATCTCCAGGCCGCCTCCGGGGGGCACCTCGATCTTCGGCTTGAGCACCATGAACGTGATGTAGAGAAAGAGGATCGGCCCCGCCACACCCAGCGGATAGGCCACCGAGTAGCCGACCGCCGGATCGTCGTTGCCCAGCGTCACGATGGCCGCCTGCAGTGTCGGCGTGCTGGTGCCCGCGCCGGCGAACAGGCCGAGCGTATGGCCCAGGTCGAGGCTCGTCATCTTGAGGAACAGCACGCTGACCACGCCGGACAGCAACACGCCCGTCAGCGCGATGAAGTTGGCCTTGCGGCCCGCCGAACTCGTGAGCCCCAGGAAGAACTGCTTGCCGTACTGGACGCCCACGGCATACAGGAACAGTGCAAGCCCCAGCGTGCCGACCATCGGCGCCGGCGCCGACTTCGGTACCAGCCAGCCCATGAACAGGGCCACGAAAAGCACCGCCCCCACACCGAGCGAGAAGCCCTTGATGTTGACTTCACCCAGGAGGTAGCCAAGAGCGATGGTCAGGAACATCGCCATCATGGGCTGGGGTCCGAGCGCGCTGCTCAACCATTCCATATCGTTCTCCTTCTTGTTGTCTGGATCAGTACACCGTGAGGCCGCGGCTGCGGAACTGCCCGCGGACGCGCTCGATCGACTTCAGCCCAGCGCAGAACTCGGCCACCTTCTCCACGTTGTCGAAGCCGTCGGTCAGGCCCGGCACCAGCACGTAGCGCACCCACATCGGGCGCCCCAGGTCGGACAGCCGGCGCGCGTAGTCCAGCGTCGGCTGCAGCGGCTGGCGCGTGACCTGCTCGTAGATGACCGGGTCGCCGGATTTGATGTCGAGCAGGTGGAGGTCGATGTACGACAGGTCCTCGTCCGTCATGCGCTCGCCGAGCCGCCCGGCGGTGTCGATGCAGGTGTGCAGCCCCAACTGCTTGCAGCGCTTGAAGATCTGCATGGCAAAGGCCTTCTGCACCATCGGCTCGCCACCGGAGATCGTGATGCCGCCCTTGCTGATCTTCAAGACCTGCGCGTACTTCTTGATCTCCTGCATCGCGCGCGCGACCGTCACCGGCCGGCCGTTGTGCTTGTGCCAGGTGTCCGGGTTGTGGCAGTACTGGCAGCGCAGGAAGCAGCCCGTGAGGAAGGCCACGAAACGCAGCCCCGGGCCGTCTACCGTGCTGCCCACTTCCCAGGAATGGACGTGGCCGACGATGTCGTCTCCGGCGTCGTCGGCCTCCTCCATGTCGCCCGAATGGATCTTGTAGTAGTCCTGCGACTTCGTCTCCGCCGCCCCCTGCCTCGTGACGTGCAGTTCATACCGGCTGCCGGTGAGTGACTGGGCCATCGCGGCCTCCTACATGGCGCCGTGGAAGGTGCGGTTGATCACGTCGAGTTGCTGCTCCCGGTTCAGCTTGATGAAGTTGACGGCGTAGCCCGAGACCCGGATGGTGAGCTGCGGGTACTTCTCCGGATGCTCCATCGCGTCCTGCAGCGTCTCGCGGTTCAGCACGTTGATGTTGACGTGGAAGCCGCCGCTCGCGAAGTACGCGTCGAGCGCACCGGTGCCGCGGGCGAGGCGATCTTCCTCGTTGCCGAGCGCCGAGGGCACGACCGACAGCGTGAGCGAGATGCCGTCCTCCGCGTCGTCGTACGGGATCTTCGCCACCGACATCAGCGCCGCCAGCGCGCCGTGCGTGTCGCGTCCATTCGACGGATTGGCGCCCGGCGCGAAGGGCTCGCCCTTCTTGCGGCCGTCCGGCGTATCGCCGGTGCCCTTGCCGTAGACCACGTTCGACGTGATGGTCAGAACCGACTGCGTGTGCACCGCGTTGCGGTAGCTCGGGTACATGCGGATCTTGCTCATCATCTTCGACACCAGGTCGCGCGCGATGTCGTCGACCTGGTCGTCGTTGTTGCCGAAGCAGGGGTATTCGCCCGTGGTCTCGAACGAGGTGATGAGCCCGCGTTCGTCGCGGATCGGCTTCACCTTCGCGAACTTGATCGCCGACAAGCTGTCCGCCGTATGCGAGAGGCCGGCGATGCCGCAGGCCAGCGTGCGCAGCACGTCGCGGTCATGCAGCGCCATCTCGATCGCTTCATAGGCGTACTTGTCGTGCATGAAGTGAATGACGTTGAGTGCATTGACGTAGGTCTTGGCCAGCCAGTCCATCATCGGGTCCAGCCGTTCCATCACCTGGGCGTAGTCGAGCACCTCGCCGGTCACCGGGGCCAGTTGCGGCCCGACCTGCGCGCCGCTCACCTCGTCGCGCCCGCCGTTCAGTGCGTAGAGCAGCGTCTTCGGCAGGTTCACCCGCGCGCCGAAGTACTGCATCTGCTTGCCCACGCGCATGGCCGACACGCAGCAGGCGATGGCGCAGTCGTCGCCCCACTTCGGGCGCATCAGGTCGTCGGACTCGTACTGGATGGAACTGGTGTCGATCGAGGTCTTGATGGCGAAGCGCTTGAAGCCCTCCGGCAGGTTGACCGACCAGAACACGGTCAGGTTGGGCTCCGGCGCCGGGCCGAGGTTGTTGAGCGTGTGCAGCATGCGGAACGCGCTCTTGGTCACCAGCGTGCGCCCGTCCTCGCCCTGCCCGCCCACCACCTCGGTGACCCACACCGGGTCGCCCGAAAAGAGCGCGTTGTACTCGGGTGCACGCAGGAAGCGGACGATGCGCCACTTGATCACCAGGTCGTCGATGATCTCCTGCGCCTGAGCTTCATTCAGCTTGCCCTCGCGGATATCGCGCTCGAAGTAGATGTCCCAGAAGGTCGACAGGCGCCCGGCCGACATCGCCGCGCCGTTCTGCTGCTTGATGGCGGCGAGGTAGCCGAAGTAGGTCCACTGCACCGCTTCGCGCGCGTTTGACGCCGGACCGGAAATGTCGAAGCCGTAGCGCGCGCCCATCTCCTTGAGTTCCTTGAGCGAGCGGATCTGCTCGGCCAATTCCTCGCGCAGGCGGATGACCTCCTCCGACGAGTGCCGCTCGTCGAGTTCCTGCTTCTCGCGTTCCTTGTCGGTGATCAGGAAGTCGACGCCGTACAGCGCGACGCGGCGATAGTCGCCGACGATGCGCCCGCGGCCGTAGGCATCCGGCAGGCCGGTGACCACGGAGGCCGAGCGCGCCCTGCGGATGTCGGGCGTGTAGGCATCGAAGACACCGGCGTTGTGGGTCTTGCGGTACTTGGTGAAGATGTCGATCAGCGACGGATCGGGCTCGTAGCCGTAGGCGCGCAGGCTGTCCTCCACCACGCGCCAGCCACCGAAGGGCATGATCGCGCGCACCAGCGGTGCGTCGGTTTGCAGGCCCACGATGATCTCCTGCTCCTTGTCGATGTAGCCGGCCTCGTGCGCCAGGATGCCCGAGGGAATCTGCGACACGCCGAGGATGCCCTTTTCGCGCTCCTGCGCCAGCAGCGGCTTGAGCTTGTCCCACATCGCCTGGGTGCGCGCGGTGGGCCCCTGGAGAAAGCCGCCGTCGCCTTCATAGGGTGTGTAGTTGCGCTGGATGAATTCGCGCACGTTGACCCGGCTCTGCCAGATGCCGGGCGAGAAGTCGCGCCACGCGCCTCCTGCCATCTTGGCCGCGATATCAAACGCAAGTGGGGTGTCCATGACTGTCTCCTTCGGATGACGCGCGTGGCATCTGCTTTCGCCGCAGGGCGGACTTTAAGGCGAGCCATTGGCCCGCCCCCTGTGAAACCGATCCTGGTGTCGAGCCACCCCTGCCCACGTGCGCGATGAACTCGCGTCCGAAGGTATTCCGCGAACCAGCGATGCAACGAAGTCCCTGGCCGCGCGGCGCGACCACCTTGCCTTGTTTGGATCGCCACGACCCACAGCGCATATCAGTAGCTTTGCTCGCCCGCACGGATCTCGCCCGCCTTGTTGGCACGCGCGGCCTCGGTCTTGTAGGGCGCGCGCGCTGCATCGCGTTCGGGGCTGAAGTAGCTCGGCAGGGGTGCGGGCCCTGAAGGCTTTGCAGCCGGTGGAACTGGGGTTCGGCGCGCCTTGTACGCGGCCTCGCGTTCCTCGGCCGAATAGGAGCGCCGGGGATCGGGAATCGGATTGCCCTCGCCCATTTGCGGGCCGCGTGCGGCCTCGGCGCCTGCCTTCATCCGCGCGGCCCTCGCCGCTTCGGCGTCGGTGCCCGCTGGCTGTGAAATCGCTGCTGCCGGAAGCATCATCGCGATCACAAGAATTGCTTTCGGGACTCTCATTCGTGTCCTCCATGGTGCCGTTGAGGCATCAGAAGCTGTGCCGCAATCCGAGGTCGTAGCCATTGGAACTCCGGTCAGGCGCTGTCAGGGAACCGGCGAGCGCACCCGACGCCCCGCCACTGTTGTCCAGGTGTGCGTAGGTCGCATAGACCGCCGTGCGCTTGGAGAAGTTGTAGACATAGCCGATCGCAAACTTGCGGCTGCGCGGACTGCCCGCCTCATCGGTGCCGTAGGTCGAGTAGGACACGCGCACCAGGTCGACGCCAACCGGAATGGCGCCGCCGACCAGGTACCCAGTGCCGGTGACGGGCACGATGCGATCGACCTTGTCGCGATAGTAGCCGCCCGAAAGCTTCAGGAATCCGAAGTCGTAGGAGGCGCCGACGTTCACGGAGTTGATGTCCCCGGTCGTGTCGCTGCGCGCGAACTTCGTCTCCGAGGAACTGAGCGCCACCGCGAACCCGCCGATGCCATACCCGATGCGCGCGGCATAGCCATTGCCGTCCTTCAAGTTCGGCGTTGTGATGGGGGCCGGGCTGTACTGGATGCTCTCGCCCATGAAGTACTGGACTTCCCCGAAGAAGCCGCCCAGGCCCGGTGGCAGGAAGTAGCCGACCATGTTCGACGCGCGCGTGGCAGTGGGCCCGCCCAGCGTGCCGACGTGCGGCTGCGAGGCCCCGACGCCATTCGTGCCGAAGGGGTCCACCTGCTCGCGATTCCGGTAGATGGCCGTGAAGTCGCGTCCGAGGCGCACCTCGCCCCATATGTCGATCACGCTGACCGTGGCACGCCGGTTGAAGGAGATGAAGTCGCCCGACGTGGCACCCGCAGGCGTGTTGTTGGTATTGCCCGCGACACCGCTGCCGTCGTCGGCGTTGAAGCCGGCTTCCAGCCAGAAGTTGACGCCCAGTCCGCCACCGAGCGCCTCGTTGCCGCGGAAGCCGAACCTCGAAGGCTGATAGGCCCCGGTGGACAGCTGTGTCTTGCTCGCGTCGCTTCCGGTGCCATACGTGACGGCTGCATCCACGATGCCGAAGAGTGTCACGCTGCTGCTGGTGATGGGCGCCTGTCCGGTGCTGGACTGCGCAAAAGCCGCGCTCACAAACACGAAGTTGGCGGCCAGCGTGAGCTTCACTCGCATCGTCTTCTCCTTGTTCCTTGGGGCGCCGGGAGCAGGCCCGTTCTGCGCTCTTGCAGTTTTGGAACTTGCCTGGCGAGGAGGTCGCGCGGGCGATGCCAGCGCAAACGCCTGTGCGGGCCACCACGGTGCTCAACTGAGAACTTCAGCGCAGCCGGCTCGACCTCTTCGGAGAGTCGCTCTTCTACCTGCGCGCCGGCGCCGATGCATTCGGCCCCAACGTCGTCATTGACGGCGAGCAGGGCGAATTCCCTGTCCTGCAAGGGATGCGTCGCCTTCTCCAGCATCGGCTCGGAAAGGGCTTTCACCGTGGCCATGAAGCGCATGTAGCGAGATTGCACCGAGAGGTGGCCGACGGCAGCCTGGAGTCCGTCCTTGTCATCGGGCTGGATCTCGCGAACCCACACGCTGCGGCCATCGCGTAGCTGCATCCTGGCAGGAAGGACAGGACCCATCGCCGGCCGCCTAGTAGACCTGGGGAACGATCTTGAGCGGCAGCTTCGGCCCGACGTAGTCGCCCGGCACCTTCCGCTTCGGCAGCTTGACCTTCTCGCTCGGCACCTTCTCGTACGGAATCTGGCTGAGCATGTGCTTGATCATGTTGAGGCGCGCGCGCCGCTTGTCGTTCGATGGCACGACGAACCAGGGTGCGGACGGCAGGTCGGTGGCCTGGAACATCTCGTCGCGGGCACGCGAGTAGTCATCCCATTTGGTGTACGACTTGACGTCCATCGGCGACAGCTTCCACACCTTGCGCCCATCGTCGATGCGGGCCTCGAGCCGGCGGCTCTGCTCCTCGGGGCTGACCTCGAGCCAGTACTTCAGCAGGATCACGCCCGACTGGATGATGGCCTGCTCCACCAGCGGCGTGGCCGACAGGAAGCCCCTCAGCTGCTTCTCGGTGCAGAAGCCCATGACGCGTTCCACGCCGGCGCGGTTGTACCAGCTGCGGTCGAAGATCACGACCTCGCCCGCGGCCGGCAAATGGGGGATGTAGCGCTGCAGGTACATCTGGGACTTCTGCCGTTCCGTCGGCGCCGCCAGCGCCACCACGCGGAACACCCGCGGGCTGACGCGCTCGGTGATGGCCTTGATCGTGCCGCCCTTGCCCGCGCCGTCACGCCCCTCGAAGAGGATGCAGACCTTGAGGCCCGCATGCAGCACCCACTGCTGCAGGCGCACCAGTTCGACATGGAGTTCCTTGAGCTCTGCGAGGTATTTCTTGTTCGACAAAGGCGCGTCATGCGCGTGCTCGCCGTCGTCGTCGCCAGCCTGGATCGCGTCGACCTTTTCCCGCGGCGCTTCGTCGTGATGATGGTTGTGGCCGTGCGCCTTCTTGCTCTGTTCCATCGCTGACTCCTCTTTGAAAGATTCGTTGGGTTCAACGCAGCAGTCCGGCCGGCTGGTCCAGCAGGTGGGTGGCCGCGGGCATGGCCGCGGGCAGGTCCGCGCGCGAGACGCGCAGGATCGCAACGGCGCGCTCGCGCGGCGGGTCGCCCAGCACGCGTGCTAGCTGAGGGTCCAGCAATTGGATGTCATCCGGGGTTTCATCGCTCACCATCACGATCACGCAGTTGAGCCGGGTTTGCTGGCCCAAGCTCCTACCGGTTGTGGCGTCGTCGCCTGGCGGGGCGCGCCTTGTGACGGCTTCACATAACTCGGCGCGAACGCGGCTCACATCGCCTCCGGCGCGAGCAGTCTGCGCACTCCTCAGGAAGCGACGATCGGCAGCCACTGGTCGAAATTGTTTGTCGTCATGTCCATGTCTTGGCTCAAGCTTTGGGTCGACAAAGGTTGAGCAAACTAAATCCTATAGACCATTGACGGGGCGAACTTGCGCCAGATCAATTGCGCAGCAATGGCCAGATCGAGACCCCGTCCCCATGCGCGTCGAGCGTTAGCCCTCGTGAATCACAATGCAATGGCGTGCGGCGTCGCCCTCAACGTGAGCACGTTCGACAAGGACGGCACGCTGGTCGATGCCAACGGCGGAAGGGCAGCCCGCGAGCGTGGAAAACATGACTCCCGAGACGCCTTTCAACTTCAACCTCAACATGCCAAGTCGCCAAAGCGCGACCAAGTACAGCGTGAGCCCATCAAGCGCGGAGATTTGGCGCGAGCCCTGAAGTCGGCGCGCTCCGCCCGCACCTTGATCCCGATCAGGTCCGGGCGCGGCTTGAGCAGGCATGCTCCGCCACCGCCCTCGTGCGGCTACAGGAGGTTTTTTTGACGAGTCGCACTTTAGGCGATCGGCCGGCCATGACCAGGCTCCGCGAGTGTGGCGGCGTAGCCGTCCTGCTGGGTGGCATGCTTGTCCAGGGGGCCGCGGCCCAGGGGGAACAAGACGCCGCCGGACTGGAGGCCGCTTTCGCAAGCGGCTTCACGCTCGTGCCGGAGGTCGCCAGGCACTACGCGCCCGTCGCATGCAGGCAGCACGGACGCCAGGCCGCCGAAGTGGCAAGGGCGCGCGACGGCGGGTTCGCAAAGGCAGCAGCGCTGGTGCTGCTGACGCCGCCCGATCGGGTCGCGGCTGACGCGCAGGACCAGCGCGTGGATGCGGCGCTTGTGCGCGCCAGTACTGCGATCGTCGACTTCGTCTACGGGCCTGCACGGCCTGCGCCCGAGGTGGCTGAAGAAATAGTGAATAGTGCATGCTTGCTGGGAGCAGCCCGATTCATCGGAGGACGCAGCACATGAGGCTAGCTGGGGGCTTATTCGCTTCGTCGGCGCCCTTGAACGAGAACGGCTTGGCATCCCTCGCGATAGCCCAGCTTGAGGGTTTGGGATTGGCCGATCCGGGCGAGCGAGTCACGAGGTCCAGTTCCCAGCCCACTGGCGCAGGCCGCCACCCGCGGCATCGAGGATGTCAACGCTCTCAAGTGGCTCCCCGCCACGAAGGCGCTGACGCACACGAGCCCTTCGGCCGCTGCGACCGCGACATCGCCATCCTCCAGGGGCCCTCGGCTCCTCGGCGCGCGGGATGCGGTGGGCGGCACGCGCTGCAGTTCAGCTTGCGTACAGGCCAAGCCCCTACGATGGTCAGTGCGTCGCTACTGCTTCCGTCCGGAATCGATGGATTCATCAGCGTCCTCCAACTCGCCCCAGCCGAATTTCCTGTGCGAGATGCGTCGACCAGAATCGGCATCGTCGACGATTACTCGCTCGGTCGAGAGGCGCTGCGTCGATTGTTGCGAGACCATGAGGAGTTCTCCGTTGTCGGAGAGGCACGCAACGCCCGCGAGGCGCTTCAACTGGTTGACAGCCTCCTCATGCAAGTCCTGATACTGGATTTGTCGATGCCGGGCAAGAGCGGCCTGGACAATCCTCGCCTCGATTCGATCGCGCGCCCCCGCCTTGTACCTGCTTGTTTTCAGCGGGTATGCGGAAGCCCCCTATGCGAAGAAGGCGCTCAAGGAAGGGGCGCATGGTTTTGTGCACAAGGCGAGCGATCCTGGCGAGCTCATCCTTGCGCTTCGGCGCATAGCCGCGGGGGGCGATATGTAAGTCCTGCGCTGGCGCGGCAGTTCGCCCTTGAAGTCAGTGAGCGCGAAGTGACATCGCACGCGCGCTTGTCGAAGCGGGAATTTCAGGTGCTTCTCGGGATCGCGGCCGGCAGGAAACGGGCCGCCATTGCCACGCAGCTCGGCCTCTCCCCCAAAACGGTCACGCTCTATCGAGCGCACCTATTGCACAAGCTGGGCTTGACGACGAACACTGAACTCACATGCTTCGCGATCAAGGAAGGCCTGTTGGCATGAGGTGGATGGCAGAGCGCGGGCAATCCGGCCCTCGTGTCGCGCTGCAGCCCCGCTTTCGCTTGACGATCGCTGGTTGCCCGTCGCTTTGGCTTGTTCTGCACCCGGTTGCCCGCTCGCCGAAAGGCGCCGCGGGGCCTACATAGCGGCCCAGTTGGCGGACGCGATGCTGGGCGACGCGCTGCCGTCTTCGGTGCTTTCGTGCAGCACCCAGAAGTAGTGACCCGGGCCGGGTTCATCGACAAAAACGGAAAGATGGCGAAGGTGGCTCATGTGCAATCCAAAAGATGCAACCGCGGGCATTGTGGGAGGTTTGCCGGCAGGCGCATCTGCAAACCCTGCACCGCCGGCAACTGGCCACACTGTGCGTCGGCGCGGGCAGGGCGGGCTTGTAAGCCGCTGCGGGTACCTCGAACGGGGACTGAACTAAAGTCCAGTCCCGTTCGCGTTCGCTCCGAAGTAGTGTTCGTGCGTGATCAGTGCCGAACCTTTCGTTGCCGTCGTGGACGACGAACTGTCCGTGCGCGTGATGCTCGGGCGGCTGTTGCGGCTGGCCGAATACCGCGTCCGGGAATACGCGACCGGCGAGGAGTTCCTGGCCTCGCTGAGTGCCCATGTGCCGCTATGCGCCATCGTGGATCTGCACATGCCTGGCTTGTCGGGGTTCGAGGTGCAGTCGCGCGTTCGCGCCGCGAACCTGCAGGTGCCAGTGGTGTTCATCACCGGCAGCGACGACGACGCGCTCGACCGCATCGCTCTCGCGGCCGGCGCAAGAAATCTGTTGCGCAAGCCGTTCTCGAGTGAGGAACTGCTCGAGGCGATCGGCTTCGCGATCGGCCCGGCCGGTCGGACCGGCATGGTCAAGTAGCCAAGGGCGTATTGCGCGTTCCTGCGGCAAGCGGCTAAAAGCCACGCCTACCACCGCAGCACTGACGCGCGGTGAGTACCTCAGGTTGTCGGCACCTAGAAACTTTGACACTCAACTCGGTCGTTGCACAAAATATGCGTTCGCTTCAGATCGTGACTCGCGTGCCCAAAGACATCGAACTCATACGACTCGCCATCCAAAGTCGCGCACTGACCATCGCTGAGATCGCTGCGGCGGTGGGCCTGAATGGTCGGACCGTGTACCGGCGCATTGCCTTGCTCGCAAATGACCGGCGCATTCACGTCGAGGCGTGGACCCCGTCCCGAGGAAGTGGTCCCCGCGCAAAGCTCTATCGATGGGGCGCAGGCCGAGACGCTGTCATGACTCCAACCCTACGTGTAAAGCACGAGCGCGAACTTGGTTCCGCCAGCGTAAAGACCAAGGCACATCGAGGCGCTGGACGAGCACGTCGCCACCATTGAGGAGGACGTGGGCCGGGGTCCGAGCTCTACCAGCAGGCCACCCAGCGCCTGAGCACAATGCTGGGACTGAGCGCTGCCAGTGCTCACGGGATTTGGCGGCAGTCGGCATCGACATGTCGCCCTTCGCCGTGCCGGCGCGAGCAGCCGAAGCGGCGGACGCCGAGGCCCTGGTCGTGGCGTCGCAAGCCACGGTCGAAGCCTTCACGAAAGACAACGGCATCACCGGCTTTGTTGCCGCGCTCGGACTGGCCCGGGAATACTGATCTTCCTGCGGGTCATTGGCCAACAGTTGTCGCTGGCCACAGACAGCTTCTCGCCATCTCACCCGGCCGTTCTCGCGTCTGGAGAGGTAAGGAGGTCGTCACAAGAAGGCGTCGTTCACGAGCACCAGTATTCCGGCGCATACTCGCGACAGTAGTTGCTCCCGGAGGCACGACCAATGGCTCGATGTCAGGCGGCGGAAGGTTCGCGGCGGCTGCCGATGCTTCATGCGGCGCGTCTCGCGGCCGGGCTAATGCTGATGGCTGTCTGCGGCGGCAGCCTCGCGGCGGCGTCGGCGAGCAAGGCGAGTGCGGCGAGTCCTCCCGCGGCGCCTCGCCAACTGAACGTCGCGAGCAAGGCGTGGACCGGCGACTTCGATGCGATGCTTGCGCGCCGCTTGATCCGCGTCGACGTACCGCTGAGCCGCTCGCTGTATTTCGTCGACAGGGGGCGCGAGCGCGGACTCTCAGCCGAGCTGGTGCGCGACTTCGAGCGCTGGGTCAACAAGACCTACGCCAAGCAGCTCGTCAAGAGACCGCTGACCGTCTACATCATTCCGACCACGCGCGACATGCTGCTGTCGAACCTGTCTGCGGGGCTGGGCGACATAGCTCTCGGCAACCTGAGTGTCACCGACGAGCGTAGGCAGTTCGTCGACTTCGTTGAGCCTGACCCGAACTGGACGAACGTAGAAATCCTCGTCACCGGCTCCACCGGACCGACGGTCGCCTCCCTCGACGACCTGTCGGGCCGGGACGTGCATGTGCGTGAATCGTCGAGCTACCACGCAAGCATGGTCGCGCTGAACGAGCGCCTGCGCGCGGCCGGCAAGGCGCCCGCGAAGCTTCTGCTGGTGCCCGACGCGCTCGAGGACGAGGACATGCTCGAGATGGCGAATGCGGGGTTGATCGGCGCGATGGTCGTCGACAGCTGGAAGGCCAGGATGTGGGCGGAGCCGCTGTCCAAGCTCGAAGTGCACTGGGAAATCGTGCTGCGCGAGGCAACACCAGTGGGCTGGGCGATCCGCAAGAACAGCCCGCAACTCGAGGAGGTGCTGAATCGCTTCTACACCGAATGGGCGAAGAAGTCGGGCGTGATTTCGTACCGGATGAATCGGTACCTGAAGAACATCAAGGCGATGCACAACGCAAGTGCCAGCGCCGACCAGCAACGCTTCGATCACACGATCGCGCTGTTCGAAAAGTACGGCCACATGTATGGCTTCGACCCGCTGATGCTGGCCGCACAGGGCTACCAGGAGTCGACGCTCGATCAGAACCGCAAGAGTCATGTCGGCGCGATCGGCGTGATGCAGATCATGCCCGCCACCGGCAAGGGCATGCAGGTCGGCGACATCCGCCAGATCGAGCCGAATATCCATGCCGGCGCGAAGTACATGGACCAGCTGATGACGCGCTACTTCAATGATGCGAACTTCAACGAGGGCAACCGCACGCTTTTCGCCTTCGCGAGCTACAACGCCGGGCCGGGCAACATCGCGAAGATGCGCGCAGAGGCGGTCAAGCGCGGGCTCGACCCGGACAAGTGGTTCAACCACGTCGAATCCGTCACCGCCGAAAAGATCGGCATCGAGACGACGACCTACGTTCGCAACATCTACAAGTACTACGTCTCGTACAAGCTGTCGGTCGAGGCGCAGCGGCAGCGCGACACGCTGAAGCAGATGGCACCCGCGAAGAAGTGAACGCTCCGCGCCGACATTGCGGCTTACATGGGGACGTTCAAACGCCATCTTCTGGCCACTACGCCTTGGGCTTCCTGGTTTTGAGTCCAATCCCGCCCTTGCGCGAGTCATCCTTGCGCGCGGTAGGGAGAGCATCCAGAAGCTGGGGGGGTGCTCTGCAGCAAAGCTACAACCGCAGGACGGTTGCCTGAAAGGCGAGCCCGATTTGCGAGCCGAGGACTGGGTTGTTGCAACCGCACCCCCCAGCTTCTGGATGCTCTCCTTCTGGCCCACGCTGCGCATGCCCGTCGCCGTCCGCAAGAGTTGCTCGACGCGCATCGCCACACGAAACCAGTCCAAGATGTGCTCGGATCGCGTATGCAGGGACGTCGCGAGTTCGTAAATCAACAGGATTGCATTCCTCGCTCAAATCGATCGCTTGATTGCAGCGTTGGAGGAAGCATGCATGCGGGCTGGCGTCGAACCGATCGCATCGACGCTGCGCGCTGCGCGAAGGCATCACTGAAGATCGCCGTTCAATCACGCTTGCCGCGACTTCTTTGGCGGCCTGATCGTTCGACTTGTAGTTGATCACGACGCGCGCGCCATTGCGTCAGAAGGCGATCGCATCGGCCGCGCCGATGCCAGTGCTGGCGCCGGTTATCAACACCACCTTTCCGCCGAGGTCTGGACCTGAAGGTAGACGCCTTGGACGGGGGCGCCGAGTTGATGTCAAGCGGCACGACCCGGCCTTCGCGGCTGGACAGCTACGCAATCGGTCGGTGACGAACAAGTGCTTGATTCTTCAATGTTCTCGTATTCGGTCAGTACTTGATGTCGCGCTTGTCCTGCCGCCCTTCTTGCTTGGTGTCCCGCTTGTCCTGGCGACACTGGGAGTTGTTGCTCTGGTTGTCCGCCCTGCAGTCCTGCTTGGTCGAACGAGCATCATGCTTGGCTGACTGGTTCACAGCGCGACCTTGCTGACGCTGATGCGCCTGCTGTGTTGCAGACGCAGTGCTTGCGGCCAGGAGAAAACTTGCAGCGGCTACTACCGAAGCAACCCCCCGCAGCCAGTGGCCGGAATCCAAGGTATTCATCAGGGCGCTCCTCGGGTGGGTGAACAGACGCCTGGTGATTCTGCCGATGAACACGGGCCGGCACAACCGGACCGACGATCTTCAACGTGGTTCGGCCATACCCATCGCCCAGTTCATCGGATCACCTTCACCGCTTGTCCTAGCTTCGGGTCAGCACCGCCGCCGTAGGCGCCGTTGATCAGCTTCAACTGCGCCTGCGCTCTCGCGGCAGGTAATGGTCATGATTTCGCGAGTTCGCTGAAGCCTCCGCCTTCGAAGATCGGCGGAGATAGCTGCTCCAAGAATCAAGATGGTGAGGATTGCCCCGCGCTTGGCTCTTCAAGGCGACGAGGCACCCGTATATTCTTTTCGTGCAGTTGCCGGCGCCGATTATCTTGCCCACGCGCCTGCATCACAAGGAACATCTTCGTTGACTGGACCTCAGTGTCACGAGCTCGAACCACGAACTCATCTTGAATCGCCGCCAGAGCCGCCGACGTCTTGCGAGGCGAGTGCCCGCTCTCACATGTCGTAGTGCTTGGGAAGAAGCACCTTGAAGATCGTGCCCGTGGCCTCCGATGATTCGAGCTGCACACCCGCGTTCAACAAGTCGGCCAGTCGCTTGACGATCGACAGACCGATGCCTTCTCCCGGCGCTTCCCTGACGGGCCGCGGATCTTCGTGGATCTCATCGGGGCGCTCGCCTTCGGCTTCGCTCGTGCTGCGTCGCATCCTGCAGCGCTGCGGCCAGCGGTGTGCCGGGGCCTGCGTGCAAGCCCGGCCCGGTGTCGGCGACGCAGAGCAGCCAGCGCTCGTCTGCGGTAGGACCCTGCTCGCCCCACGACGCGGTGACGCCGCCGACCTTCGTGTACTTCAATGCGTTCAGGACAAGGTTCTGCGCGAGCCGTCGCAGCTTCACCAGATCGCTCGTGACCAGGAAGGGTGTGGTTCCGAGATGGCGCAGGTAGAGCCGGCGCTCATCGGCGAATGACTGCATGCCCTCGCACAGGGCTGTCAGCTCGGCCGCGGCATCGAAGCGCTGGATTTCCCTCGTTTCATGGCCCGCCTGCAGGCGCGTCAGGCTGGTGACATCCGACAGGACGTGCCGCAGGGGGGCGATGTTCCGGTCCAGGATCGAGATGAATCTTTCGCGTGCAGTCTCTGTCGAACGGGGCATCCCGAGTGCTCTCGCAGCCGCTGCGACTCGACGCCGATGCTGTCATGCAGGTCGTGCGCGATCTGGCGCCACAGCTCGACACGTTGCTGCTCCAACCCTCTCGTACAACGCCAGGCGCCTGGCGCGCGCCGCTCATCGCTCAGGCGCTGCCAGTCGCGAAGCGCGGCGCTTCGCGGCATACCCTGACGCCCCAGTGCAACACTGCCAACAGTGACCCGCTGCGCAGCGCGGCGCAGTTGCGGCCCCATTCGTTGCAGCATCCTCTCGACGTTGTCGCGCAGATTGCACAGCAGGTGCCAGCGGTCAGAGACCTGGGTGGCTGCCGGGAGTGCGCTGTCAGCGGCCTCGGAGTAGGCCCCCGCCCGATCCCGAGCGATGACCCGTATGGAGGGATTGGCACGCATCCAGTCCGCCACCGCCGTCGCTTCGCGGCCGGCGAATACCTCGATCGGTTGGCGGCGCTCCAGATCCACCACGATGGTGCCGTAGTTGTGTCCCTTGGCAATCGCCCAGTCGTCAATGCCCACGATTCGAGGAAGATGCTTGCGCCGGGTCACAGCAGATCGCCGCAGCTCCCGCAGTACGGTATCAGCGCTGGTGCTCAAACCCAACTCGGCGGCGAGCCGAGTGGCTGCCTCACCACCCAAGGCGTGACCCAGCGCATGCAGCGCCTTTGCGTGTGATCGAGTGCGACGTTGATGACGGCCCGCCAATGAATGAATATCCTCGGCAAATGTTCGGCGGTGGCAGTCCTTGTTCAGGCACTTGAAGCGCCGCGTTTCGACGGAGAGCAGGACTCGCTCGTTGAGGACTGGGCGCTCAGCCAATTGACGGAAATAGCTTCCGTGCAGACGACCGCTCCAGCATCGGCAGGTCGGACATGGCGCGGCGCGCACAGTACTGCTGGCGCGCGCCACCAGAAACCCTCGTTGCTCGACACAGCCGACGACGTGCTTGCCCACACGAGCGAGAACGCGATCAATTACACCGATACCACTGGTCATGTTGCTTGGAGATGAGGTCGTCCAGGAGCGCAATCAAGCCCTCCGACTTGAGCGTCACACAAAGGCGGAAGACCCACATTTGCTTTGTGCGACGCCGTCCCAGCATCAAACGGCTGCAATCTCGGTGATCCAAGTGGAGGTCAGGGCGCGTTGCGGCAATCGAGGTTGATGCCACGAATTACGCCTTCGCAGGGTTTCTGCCTTTCGTCGCAGGCGAGTGAACCCGCGCCTTGATGCCGGTTGCGGCCGCCACTGGTGCGCCGGAATCTCAGTCTCGATGGCGGCTGCCAAAGCAATACAGACATCCGCCGTCGCCGAGCGTGATCGACACCGGCGCAACGGCGTTCAAGGCCGATTCGGGACCGCTACCAGCGCACCTTGATACCGAGCGAGGCTTGTACCGAGGACTTCAGCGTCGCATCGCCGCCGATGCTCCAGAGGTGTCCGATCTCGCCGTACAGGCTCGTCGCGGGGTTCAGCGCCAGCGTCGCGCCGGCGGCCGCCTCGGCTGCGCTGTAACTGCCCTCGCTCCGGATCGCGAGTGCTCCCGCCGGGCCGATAAAGGTGGCCACGTTGCCGCCTGAACTTGCCCGGTACAGATTCAAGCGGGCGTAGGGCTCCAGCCGCCCGGCAGCCGTGGCGAGGTTGCCTTTGATGCGCACGCCGAGGCGCCCGATCCATCCGTAGGCAATGTCCTGGCGGACTTGTGCGCCACTGAGCACCATGTCGTCCACGCTGCTGCGCAGCCACGCAATCTGTGCCTGCGGTTCCAGGCTCCAGCGCGCGCTGAGGGCGAAGGGCTTGCCCACCTCCACCGAGGCGGCAAGGCTGCTGGCCTTGCCGGCCACGCCCAGGCTGATGTCGGGACGTATGGTGAAGCGGTGGCTGCCGCCTTGCAACACGCTGTCGACGTAAAGGCCGCTGGCCGTCATCCAGGTCGCGTAGGCGCCGAGGTAGCGCGACTGCACTTCGTTGTAGCCCACGCGGGCGATGATGCCCCGGGCATTGCCGCTCACGTCGGCACTGCTATCGAGGTAGCCCACGTAGACGCCCGCGCGCCAGTCGCCACTGGTCCACAGGTCGGTGCCGGCCTGCAGTCCACTCACATGGCCGTCGGAACGGACCTGGGCGACGCCCGGCTGCTGGATGTCCATGTCAGCGTACACCACGCGACCCCATGCCCGACGTGTGCTGGCTGGCGCGGCTGGCTGGGTGTCCTCCGACTGGACGGAAGGGGACTCATCCCCAATGCGCCGATGCAGGTTGCCCAGCATCGCCAGGTCGGCCTGGCGCAGTTGCGCCGGCACGGCGGCCAGCAGCGGGACTTCCACGCGGTAGGTCGGCACCTGCACGGGTGCGGCAGGCTCGTTGGGCGGCACCACCGTCGTGGTAGAGCGCAGGTACCAGTTCTCGCCCGCGCCCTGTGCATCCGCCGCATACAGCCGGTATTCATAGGCGCCAGCGTCGACGTGGCCATTCGCCAGGGTGAAGGCGCTCTTGGTCGTCTGCGCCGTCGTCGTCGCGCCGTTGGTCCCGCCTACCACCTCGATGCCGTTGCCCGTGGTGAGCACGCCCAGCCCGCCCAGGTTGGTGATCTGGATCGTAGTGTTGCCGCTGGCGCTGGCGCCCGGGCCATCGAGCACCAGCCGGTCGCTCACGCTGCTGTCGCCGCCGAGTTGCGTGCCCAGCCGCAACAGGCTGTGGGCGACATAGGCCCCGGTGACGGTGAGCGTGCTGCCTGCGGCGGCACTCAGGAGGCTCACCGTGCCTGTGTTGTCCAGCGACGCGACGCGCTGATTGAATCCACCGGTGTCTAGTGTGCTGAGTTGGAAGTTCGCAGACAAAATCTTTCCACACTCGCGAGGATGTCGTCGGCAGACTTGGCCCCAGTTGAAAGGGTGAGGATTGGCGTTGTTGATGGCCAGATACTGCTTGATTGCTTGCTCAAGTTGGCGTGTCGATCGATGGGTGCCACGGCGGATGTACTTCTCAGTGA
>NZ_JBBKZT010000042.1:0-21641 GCF_037889975.1 Variovorax rhizosphaerae
CTTTTTCAGCGGCGCCAGCTCGCGCGTGGCCGCCGCACCCTTGTGTTCCACCTTGCGGTGGTGCTTGAAAAAGCTCACGTCGTTGACCGTCGTCTCAATGCGCAGCACGCGGGAGAACTTGTCGTACACCTTCACTCCGGCCGCGCCCATGTAGTGCTTGATGCAGCGGCCTTCGATACGCGTGGACAGGCGCGAGCCGATCTCCTGGGCCAGCGCGGGCGTGATCTTCTTGCCCAGGAAACCCGCTACACGCGGCGCATCGGCGGCCAGCACTGCTTGGCGCGAGATGGCGTCGTACAGCGGCACGAGGATCCGTTCGCTGCGAAACATCAGGTCGGTGGAATACTCGGCTTGGCGGATGCTCCAGTGCCAGTCGTCCTGGGCGAACACGTCGGCCACCGGGCACAGCCAGTGCGCATAGCGTGTCAAGTGCCGATGAAGTTGTTCGGGGTTGAAGGCGTCGGCCAGGGCCTGCGCGCGCGCCAGATCAGCCACGCGCAAGAAGGCGTTGTCCTCCTGCACGAACTCGATGCCCTCGCGCCGCAGCGAGCACGCCAGTTCGCTGTGACCGTTGCAATAGAACTGCAAGCCATATCGCGCTCGCGGGAAGGTTGGACCTGGAGCAGGTAGATCAGCGTCGTCGGCGCGCTGACCTCGAGTTCAATGTAGTAGCCGATCTTGATAAGCATCCATCAACTTTATCGAGCGGGAACTGCCGACGCCCGCGTCCGCAGCGCTTCGTCGCGTAGGCCACCGCTGACTGGAACTGCACCTTTTGTCAGCGAGCTTCAAGTCGAGCACCGCCGAGTTGGGCCACTTCGAAACAAGCGCTGGCGCGGGCACACCCAGCATATGCACTATCAGTGACGGCTGGCGGTTGCCATGTATGGCTCGAACGCGACGCAGACAGTTGATAGAGTTGCGTTCTGCTCGCACAATGCCGGGGCCGGCGACGGGGCTGTCTTCGAGTGCGACAGGCAATGGCAACTGCACTTCATAAGCGAAAAGCGAACGGCCCCGCATAGCGCGGCGAAACCTTCAGTTGATGCCCTCTGTTGCCGGCACTTCCAGGAGGTCCTGCGCAGAGTTGGCATTGCGCAAGACCAAGACCCGATGCCCCCTTTCAATGTTGCAGTTCGCCAGCGATCCGCTGCTCGCCAAAATCGACTCATCCACCAGTCCGTGCTCCGGGCCAGTGCCTGAGCTACGGGAAGAGTGACCGCGTACCCCTGATCGTTGCAGCCGACCAGGCAGCGCATCGCGTTACAACCCCTCGCATGTGCCTCGCGCTCGACGCACGAACCGCGGTTAATGGTGGTGACGATGAAAACACCGTGCGCGCTGCTTTCGCTAGCGACATGTTGAGACGCCACGCGGGAAGCCCGAGGCGGATGCTTGGGCAATTTGGCCTGTAGTGGGAGGCAGTTGGCAGCTGAAAGATCGCGGGGATGAGTTGGCTTGAAGTACGCTCCAAGCCGGTGCGTTCTACGATTTTGTTATGAGCAGGCGCATCCGCAGCCGCACTGTGCCTTCAGCAATCGACGTCTCAATTGCTCGTCGGCCGCCGGGCTGGGAGCCGGCTTGATCCTTGCGACACGCCGAAGCGCGAATTGCTCGGGGCCGGTGTCAGATCTGACGAAAGAGTTTCAATGATCCAACTGTCAATTTCACGATGGTGTCTTGTGGCGTGTGCGCTGCTGCTCGGCGGTTGTGCAACCCGACCGGTCAACCCGCCGATCACACAGGCCCATCCGGGCAAGGGCTATCGGCTCGAGACGCGCCAAGCCCAGGTCAAGGACAAGGACACGCTCGTCATCCTGGCATTCTCTGGTGGCGGCACGCGAGCCGCGGCGTTCTCCTATGGCGTGCTGGAATATCTTCGTCGCACCGAGATTGTCAACGCCAAGGGAAAAGGTCGCCTGATAGACCAGGTGGACATCATCACGGGAGTCTCGGGTGGCAGCTTCACCGCGCTGGCATACGGCCTGTATGGCGACAAGCTGTTCAACGATTATGAGCAGCGCTTTCTCAAGCGCGACATCCAGGGCGAGATCGTTTCCCGGTCTTTCAACCCACTCAACTGGGCCAAGCTGTCCTCCACCGGCTGGGGGCGTTCGGAACTCGCGTCACAGATGTACGACGAGCACCTTTTCAATGGCGCTACCTTTGGCGACCTCGACCGTGGGACGGGGCCTCTGATCCTGGCCTCGGCGACCGACATCTCCAGTGGGGCACGTGTCGTCTTCCATCAGGGCGTCTTCGACATTCTTTGCTCGGACCTGAACGCAGTGCCGTTGTCGCGCGCCGCGGCCGCCTCTTCTGCGGTGCCGGTGGTGCTCTCGCCCGTCACGCTCAACAACTACGGTGGTACCTGCAACCTTACGCCTCCCCCATGGGTGAATCGATTCATCGACACGGACAATCCGCCGCGACCGGCCGCGCGTGCGATTCGCTCGCTCAGGTCGCTGAGCGACTTCGGCGACGGCGCCAAGCGTCCCTACCTGCACTTGGTGGATGGCGGCGTGTCGGACAACGTGGGCATGCGCGGCGTGCTCGATTCGCTGGAGGTCCTTGAAGCGATGCAGGAAGCCGGGATGCCGACGCAGCTCGATCAAGCCAAGCGCATTGTCGTGGTCATCGTCAATTCGCTTTCTTCGCCTCCCACGAATTGGGATGAATCGGAGTCGCCGCCCGGCAGCGCGGCAATACTGCTGAAGTCGAGCGGCGTTCCGATCGACCGCTACTCGTTCGAATCCGTGGAACTGCTGCGCGACATGGCTGCGCGATGGAACACCATGCGTCGCATTCGCAACTCACCAACGTTGGCCTCCAACAGGGATCCTGCGCTTGCGAAGGCCATACGCGGGCCGGACGCAGAAATCTATGCCATCGACGTGTCGTTTGCAGCGCTGAAAGACAGGGCGGAACTGGAATACCTGAACCAGCAGCCCACCTCGTTCGTGCTGCCCGACGAGGCCGTCGACCGCCTGCGCGCCGCAGCCGGAAAGATCATGGCGGATTCACCCGAGTTCAAGCGCTTGCTCAAGGATGTGGGCGGCACATTGGCTGAGCCGGCGGACACGCGATGAAGCGTCAGTCCGTGAACGGACGAAGCTGAAGGTGCGTCGCGAGCAACACCGGCTCAACCCAAGAAATGTCTATCCTGGCGTGCCGGTCGCTCTCAAAGATTGATCGGGCATCGTGGGTACTCGGCCAAGGGGTCCACCCGTGGCCTGATTTCAGGTCGTCGCAGGGCGGGCCCAGCGCCCGCAGTAGCGCGCTGTCCAGCCGTGGTGATCCTGGGCTGTCCGAGAACGCAGATCTCATGCCGACAAGGGAGAGGTTTGCCGGTTTTTCCGACGTCGCCGGCACCGAATGAACGAGAGAGGGCAGTTCGGTCAACGAGGCCGGCTTGAGTCAGCGTCATGCAAGGGCCCTAAGCGCTGAGATGAAAGAGCTGCCGACATCCGGTGACACTGCGGGGCTGGAATGCCGTCACGTCGCGTTCGCGGTCTGCTGCACGCGCCGCGCGCGAGGGAGGACATGCCAGGCGTGCAAGCCCATCTTGAGCCGGTCTTTGCGGCTCCGAGATCGAGGCTACCTGCGCTGCGTACCAGTAGATCAAGCGCGCCTCTGGAAGCCGCACCGTAGCCTGCTGCATTCACGCTGTTGCCATTTGTGCCTTCCTCGGACGTCAGTCCGGAGCGTCATCCCCGTCACCCAATCAGCGCCGGGCGCTGACGATATCGATGGCCGCACAGAGTTCTTCGTACTCAGTCCGGCCGACGTCCAGGGCCTCGAGCCATCGGTCGAAGTACATGTCCAGTGCGTCGCTGCTGGGATGCTTGCCGCGATGGTGACGGATAAAGTCCTTGCGGTGCTGTACCTTGTCGGCGATGAGCATGTGATTCACGGCTTCGAGAGGCCCGGCGGAAGGACGGCCATCGGCCACCATGCGAAGCCCGTCAGGCGAGCGTTGCACCCGGTCGAGTGGCCAGGCATTGGCCCGGCTGCGGAATTCCATAACCAGCAGGATCACGAACGGGTCGGCGTCGACGCTGTTCATGAAATCCTGCCCGTGCTGAATCAGGTCTTCGTCCGCCTGGAACAGGGGGTGCAGGCAGAACGCGCGCATCGCGGCCTCGGTGGCGTCGAGCTCGCTCAGGATGATCAGCCCCTCGTCGATGCGCTGCAGGAGCAAAACCCCTGAGCCTTTGGCAATGCGATCGGCGTAGTGCGTCCGGATGGCCTGGTATTCGGGCGACCAGGTGGCGCGAACGATGTCCTCTGTGACGATCAAGGCGGCAACTCCATTTGCGAATTGTCGGTGATCGCACATGCGCTTCGTGCGACAGGGCCATGCGGGTGGCGCCGTGATGGCGTGAATTAGAGTGCGCAGGGTGCGGCAAGAGCCCCGACAGATGTGTGCGCTGATTGCACATGCAAACCGCGTGGCTTCGCAGGAGCTATCCTTTGTCTCTTCCACTTTCACGAGGTATCTCAGATTGAACAAGACCGACCTGGTGGCCGCGATCGCGGCCGATGTCGAACTCAGCAAGGCCGAGGCGGCGCGCGTTCTGGAAGCAGTGCTCGAGAACCTGACGAAGACCCTGGCGCGTGGGGAAGCCGTGCAGCTGATCGGATTTGGCAATTTCACGGTGGCGAGCCGCCCCGAGCGTACTGGCCGCAATCCGTCCACGGGCGAGCAGATGACGATCAAGGCGAGCAAGTCGCCGAAGTTCGCGGCTGGCAAGGCGCTGAAGGATGCCGTGAACGCTTCGGCGTAATCGTCGTTTGCGGCGTGAATCGACCGCGCCATGATCTCGGCAGTGCCCGTCGACACGATCCGGACCCGGGTCGAGCTGAGGTGAACAAGGTGGCGCGCAGACTGTTTGGGTTCTCTCCGATGCCCACTTCTTCGAGGGTAGAGCGCACGCCTTGACACTTCGACTTTCTGCGACGTGCTTCATCACGTTGGCGTCAAACTTATCGCTTCTTCACGAGGAATACATGGCTCGCATCTTCTGCATCGCCAACCAGAAAGGCGGCGTTGGCAAGACGACCACCACGGTCAATCTCGCCGCCGGCTTGGCCAAGGTCGGCCAGCGTGTGCTGTTGATCGACCTGGATCCGCAGGGCAACGCGACCATGGGTTCGGGCATCGACAAGCGCCAGCTCGAACTCACCGTCTACGACGTGCTTCTGGAGTCAGCCACGGTGGCGGAGGCCCGAATCACCGCCCATGACTGCGGCTACGACGTGCTCGGCGCCAACCGAGAACTCGCGGGTGCGGAAGTGGAAATGGTCACCCTCGACCGCCGGGAAAAGCGGCTGCGGACCGCGCTCGCCGCCGTCGGCGCTGAATACGACTTCATCCTGATCGACTGCCCGCCCAGCCTGAGCCTGCTCACGCTCAACGGCCTGTGCACCGCGCACGGCGTCATCGTGCCGATGCAGTGCGAATACTTCGCGCTCGAGGGGCTGACGGACCTGGTCAACACCATCAAGCAGGTGCATGCCAACCTGAACAAGAATCTTCACACCATCTTCCTGTTGCGAGTGATGTTCGACCCTCGCATCACGTTGCAGCAGCAAGTGAGCGACCAGCTCAAAGCGCACTTTGGCAGCAAGGTGTTCGATACCGTGATCCCGCGCAATGTCCGGCTGGCAGAGGCACCGAGCTATGGCTTGCCCGGCGTTGTTTTCGATCCGGCCGCAAGGGGCAGTCAGGCGTTTACCGCATTCGCGCAGGAGATGGTGAGAAAGCTGGCCTCATCCGGCACAGGCGCCGCGATGACACCTGTCGCAGTCGCTGAACCAGCGTAGCGATCCGAACTGGTCGGGGTGATTCGCAGGGCGGCTCCGTCGCGCCGCAAATCAACGGAGAACCCGGACCCTTCGGCACGGCAGATGCCCCAGCGCTGTGGCATCAATGCGGTGTAAGAGAAGATCGTCAGGTTGCCAGTAGCCACCCCGCGCAATGAAGCGGTCAGCGGCCTCTACGATCGGGACTCTTGTTCCCGGGGTTTTCGAATCCGGTGCCATGAAGTTGGCCATGCGAGCGAACTGCTGCGTGTTCAATCGGGCGACATCGAGGAGGCCGTCGGCGCCGATATCGAGAATGGAAAAGGTACGGTGCACGACGCGCAAAGGCGTTCGATCCACCAATTCAACGGTGACGCTGGCTTGGCGGACGCGCTGGCCCGCGAAGTCGGGTAGTCGAGCGGGGCTTTCCTGCCGGAGCATTCGCATGAAGGCTGCGGCGGCGAGTTCCTGCGGCGCGTTCAAGGCGGCAATCAGGTACACCTTCGATGACATGCCCATGAGTCCTCCTCGGAATCGCCAGGAGCGCGGTGCGGACGAGGCCCTTTCGCATGCCCTGGAAGAGTTCTGGCTGCGTTGTTTAAGGGTTAAGGAGGTCGTACCCCTGCTTTCTTCCATTCGTCATGCGCCGTGACTTGCGTTGACATCCTGTCATTTGAGCCGACCATGACCAAAGGTACGAAAATACCATGATGACCGCGTCAAGCTCCCGGGCTCCGCGGCCCCAAAAGAACGAAAATAGCAGCCATGACCAACCCTGGCCCGAGTTCCGCAGGAGGCGCTCAGCAGCCAACTCCGCTGCCGCTGCACGGTGAGCGTCTCGATGAGGAGAAGGCTTCCCTCAGCGCCGCAGAAGACGCAGCGCGAAGCCGCTTCGGTGCCGCGGCCATCGTGCTCGACCGCCTGGACACGCGGCCGCTGCATCTGCGAACGGCGCGGCGAGCGTGGTGGAAGTTCTGGGCCTGAAAGTGAACGATGCACATCAGCCAAGGGGAAAGCTCTGCTGTGGCCCAGCCGCGTTGACGCCCGCAAAACGTAGGGGGTGACGCCCCCGTGGGGCTTGAGGAAGCAGGCCAGTTGAGTCAGGCGATGGAGTCGTTTGCGCAGTCCGGCAGCATCATGCGGATGGCATCAGGCTCGCCAGCGGCCACATAGACGGGCGGCGACGTTCCAGGGATCGGTATGCAGAAAGAGGCGGCGCCCGTAGCGCAGAAAAGCGCCCCTACCGCGTCAAGGACGGCTTGGTGGAGATGTTCGGTACCGGGGACAGGCATCGCTCATTGTGAGGCGCTGCCCAGGGTATGAAAAGGGAGTTGAGTCGAAACGCGCAACGATCGCCAAGCGATTTGTGCCGAAGCCCCGGATGCGCTGGTGCCGCGTGGGTAAGAAATGCACGAGCCGAGATCACCATACGCAACATCGCCCTGCTTCACTGTGATCAGGTGCCGCAGTCGTCGCGCGGATTCAGCGGGTCAGCGTTCTTGGAGTTGGATGTTCCGTTGCCTACATTGCCGCCGAGCACAACTTGCGATACGCCGCCGATTCTTAACTGACGGAATCGACCCCACCACACGACATCCACAGTAGGACAGGCTCCAGCCAGCATGACCGCTTGTTGCAGGTCACTTTCGATGAAGAGGCTGATGCCGAGACGCAGCAGTGCTTGTGTTGAGGGAAGCCGTTAAAAAGCCCGGGACGGCATTTGCCAAGGCCACGAGACTCTGCGCTGGCCGATCCACGGAAACTGACGCCGGGCGAGTTCATCAAGTTCTTTGTTCAAGAGTGCGGCACGCACTTGCACGAGCGCGTGACCGGGATCACTCGCAGTTCACAGTACGGGGGAAGTCGTTTTCGTGCCTCGTGCAGAACGGTCTCATAAAACAAGCTCCACTGAGCCGGTTTGGCGCCCCTTCAAGCACGGTTTGACCGTCATGTTTTTGGCGCACGCTGGCAGTGGACATTCTCCTACTCGGCAGTTGTAACAAAAAGTGTGTACTGGCGCATGCCTCAGCAAACACGTAATCCCGCTCCTCGCACTTGGACCCTCCCCACCCTCGCCGTCACCGTCCAACAGCTGGCGCCGACCGAATTCATTTGGAAAGTGGTCGAGCGGCATCGCTGTCATACCGCAAGATGCGTAGCTGAGGCTATGGAGCCCCTTTCAGACTACGAGCAGGCCTTGGAACATGGATTTGTGGCGCTCAAGGGGGCGGGAGAGATCGTGGCCGCCCCGTTAGCGGTCCTCGGCTAGATACTGCGAGATTCTGTTATGCCGCGGAAGGCGATGATGGGAGCGGCAGTTGTTGAGTTCAAGAACCGAGGCCTACGCCCACGGGCTGCGCGACGCCGTCATACGAGGGTGCTCCGCCGTTCGCAGCGCGGCACTGCAAGCGTTTAGCGCGGTGGCGCGGCGTTTGCCCGTGTCATTGACGGGGAAGACCAATCACGGTGCCCTCGCGGCGACTGTCGGCTGCCCCATACTGCTTGCCCGTATGCGCGTCGACAATCACGGCTTGGACCGAGCCGATTTCGCCACCCGGCGGAGTGATGCCAACGGTGTAGCCCATGCCCTGGAGCCCGATGATCGTGGCTTGGGAGAATCCAGGCTCCATGCTCACGGTGCTGCCGGTACTCGTCACCGAAAGCCGAGGCGCGTCGATGGCATCCTGCAACGACATCTTGTGGTCGATGAGATTGATCGTCACATTGAGCACCGAGTTGATGATCGATGCGCCGCCCGGCGATCCGTAAGCCACCAGTGGTGTGCCGTCCGGCGAGAAGATCATCGTCGGATTCATGCTGCTGCGTGGTCGCTTGTTGGGCTGCACGTCGTTGAAGCCAGCGCTTCCGGTATACGGATTAGTAGTGGGCGCGGTATTGAAGTCGGTCAACTCGTTGTTGAGCAGAAAGCCGTGGTTTCTGAATGAGCCATCGCTGCGTTTGTATCCCGCGAACACGCCAATGCCATGCGAAGACTCGATGGTGTTGGTGTATGTGACCATGTTGCCCCACTTGTCGACCACCGAAAAGTGGGTCGTCGTCTCCCCGGGGCCCGTGACGGGTTCGGCCACCGCCAGGCGTCGCGTGGCTTTGATGCCTGCGATGTCATAAGGTCTCGGGTCACCTGCAATCGGATTCGGCATCAGCCGCAGCCCCGGCACGATGGCCGCGCCGCGCATGCTCACATAGCCCGGGGCCAGCAGGCCCTTGGCAGGCACCGGGACAAAATCGGCATCGCCCATCCACTGCGAGCGATCGGCGAATCCGATCCGCATCGCATCGATCAGCACGTTGGTTGTCTTGAGGGAGCCGAAGCCGTAGCCTTGGCTGGCGTCGCCGATGGGAAAGCGTTCCAGCATCTTGAGCATCTGCAACATCGTCAGCCCGCCGGAACTGGGTGGCGACATGGCCTTGATCGTATAGCCGCGATAGGTCGCGACTACAGGCTGGCGAATGTTGGCCTGGTAGTTCTCAAGATCGGCCAGCGTCATGCTGCCTTTGCCATTGGGTGCCTGCGGCCGGTTGAACTTCTGACCTTCGACGATGCCGGCGGCGATGTCACAGCCTTTCTCCGGCATTAGCTTGTAGAAGCAGTCTGGCCCATTGGCCGCCAGTAATCGGAAGGTATCGGCAAGGGGCTTGTTTTGCACCAGAGAGCCTACCGGCACCGGCTGTCCGCCGGGGCAGAAGTAGGCGGCCGATTCTGGCGAGTTCGTGGAGCGCCCACCGTTATTGCAACTTACCGCCGTATATCGGGGCGTTGCCGCAAAGCCCTGGTCGGCCAACTTGATGGCCGGCTGTATCACTTCGGCCAGCGTGAGTTTGCCGAAACGCTCAAGTGCCATCGAGGTACCGCGCACCATGCCCGGCACTCCGACGGCAACGCCCTGCAAGGTCGACGTCGGCACGCCGACGAACATGTTCGCAGTGGCAGCACCCGGCGCCTTCTCTCGGGTCTCGATCACGAACGTCTGGCCAATCTTGGCCAAATGGATCATCATGAACCCCCCGCCTCCGATGCCTGCCGACTGGGGTTCGACGACATTGAGCGCATACGCGATGGCCACTGCTGCGTCGATGGCGTTGCCGCCTTGCTCAAGGATCTGGGCGCCGGCCTCGGCACCATACGGATTGGCCACCGCGACCACACCCTGCCGGAAGGCCTTGCCTGCCCAGGAGGGTGGGTTGCCCTTGGCATGCGGCGGTCGTGGGACAGAGGTCTCGACCCCTGGCGTCTGGTCACCGCCTTCGTCAGCGTGGACCGAGATGAATGCGCTGCACGCAAGCAACGCGGCAACCCCGATAGCGGCACGGGCCGGGATCAAGTTGTTTTCAGGCATGAACGACTTCTCCACAGTTCAATTGCGCTTGTCGACCTATCGCCCGGATCCTGGTCGCCCGCGCGTGTGTATCGCCAACACTCGCCATCGTGCGCCAGGACGAACGTTGCAGTCGTCGTTGAAAGCGATCCATCAATGGATCTACAAATCGCCCCAACCAATACTAGCGCGGTCTTGGCGAGTCCGGAGCGACGCGGCCTGCATTTGCCACCGGCCTTTCGAGCGGACTGTCGGTAGTCTTCGTGACCACTCGATGCGCGAATGCCACGATGCAGGCGCAATGCGCCTGCGCAGCATGGTGAGCACAGGCACCCAACGCGTGGATGCCCGAGCTTGCGAGGGCAACGCGCGGCGGGCGGCGCACTGCCGTTCAGCCTTCGTACAGGTCGACGCCCTAGCATGGCCACCGCTTCGCTCTTGCTTCCGCCTAGGCTGTGGACCCACAACCGTCACCCCACGTTTGCAAACCTTGCACGCTGCCGGACAGGGGATTGATCAGGATCGGCATCGTCGACGACCACCCGCTCGTGCGCGAAGCGCTGCGTCAGATCCTACGGGACCACGAGGAATTCGCCGTCGTCGGAGAGGCATGCAATGGCCGCGAGGCACTTGTACGTGCTTGCGTTCAGCGGGCATGCAGGATTCCAATATGCCAGGAGAGCGCTCAAGGAAGGGGGCGCATGGCTTCGTCCACAAGGCCAGTGATCCTGCGGAACTCATTGTTGCGCTTCGGCGCCTCGCTGCGGGAGGGCGATATGTCAGTCGTGCGCTTGCGCTGGAGTTGGCCCTTGGAGTCGGCGAGCGCGAAGTATCCCCGCACGAGCGTTTGTCGAAGCGGGAGTTTCAAGTGCTGCTCGGCATTGCAGCCGGACTGAAGACAGGCGAGATTGCACGGCAGCTCGGTATTTCCGCCAGGACGGTCACGGTCTACAGGGCGCATCTGCTTCACAAACTGGTCCTGTCGACCAACACCGACCTCACTCGCTTCGCGATCAAGGCAGGCCTGCTGCCATGATGAAGACGAAGGACTGAACAGCGCGCAGCCCCGGCGCCGTTTGACAATTGAAGTCTTATCGACAAACGCTAGGCGCGTCGCGGGACCGATGCGCACACGGCAGGCCGTCGCTGGCATTGACCGGCTTGGCTGGACAAGTGACGCGGCCGTTCGCGCGGTCGCGCGAGGGAAGGAACAGGCTTTGCTCTGGACGGGGCATGCGCTGGCCTCCCGAGCCCCGCTGCCAGGCGCAGCGACCGACTCATCTTCCGACTCGCGTTGACGCTCGATACGCTCGCCCCGAACTGCACGGGCCCTCTGTTTTCTCCGGGCTGACCGGAGGAGGTGTGGGTCGAACTTGGCCATCGACGCGCCCATCGCCAACTGCCTGTTGCCGGCCGAGCGATGCGCGCAACTCGCCATTCCGGACACTCTCGTGGTGGATTTGCTCTTCCAGTTCCAAGCAAGCGCCCCGAAAGCCCGCCGGAGCCATGTGCCAGAAACGGAGTCCAGCCGAATGCCGAGCGGCTGGCACTGACTGTCGAACGCTCGCGCATCCATCACACGGGAGGCAACCTCTATTTCGCCCCAGGGCCGAGTCGTCGAATGCGATGCGTAGCATCTTGCGCTGCACTTTGCCGAGCAATGCGGCTGGCCGGCGAACTTGGCGCCCAGTTCCGTGTGCTGACGTCCTGTGATTCATGGGCCAAGCCGGGCTGCCGGGATCTGAAGCGCTGGTCGCGGCCGCGCTTCCGTGGCCCATGTGATTCATCGCGCTCGCGTTGCCGACCGGCTCTGACTTTCCAGCCCGCCGGAGAATCCATCCCGAGCGATCGTTGCACAGCCTCGTCTCGACTTCGGCCAGGGGGTTGGAACACCAATCGTGCGGGCACTTCTTTCGACAGACCCCGCACTGGCGCTTGAGGCCTTGAAGCCGCTGCCGCAATTCGCAAGTGCCCATGACTTTCATGTCGTTGTGAGGTTGCCGCGGACGCGAGGTTGCGGTAGGGTGCGCGATGCAGATTGATTCCCTACATGATTCGTTTGGATGGGTTAGACATCTGTCGGTATTGCTTGCGGCCGTTTTGTTTCTTGCCTCCTCTGCGCACGCTGCAGGCAATGACAGGAAAAGTGGCAACGCGCCCACGCTCAGCACCGGCGACTTCGACTACTACCTGACGGGCAATGCGACCGATCAGAATCTGCGCGCGCCCGACAGTCAAATGACGGTGCTGATGGGGGGCGGGCTCGACGTCGATCAGGCCTTTGCGGACATGATCGGCAAGGCGAGGAGTCGCGGCAATGACAAAGTCGATGTCGTTGTCATTCGCGCTTCCGGGGAGGATGGCTACAACGAGTACCACTTCACGCCATGGAAGGTGTCGATTCGGTCGAGACCCTCGTGATCAGGAAACGCAGCGCCGCCAACGATCCGAGGGTCATTCGCATCGTCGAAGGGGCGGACGTACTGTTCATCGCCGGTGGTGACCAGTGGACCTACATCGACCAGTGGAATGACACTGCGCTCGAGCGCACGATCAAATCAGTGCTGCTTGCGAACAATGTGCCGATTGGGGGAACCAGCGCGGGCCTGGCTGTTCTGGGCGCCGTTGATTTTTCCGCGCAACACGACACGATTACCTCACCCGATGCACTCAACAATCCCTACGCCCACAGGCTCACGCTTGACAGCACTTTCCTCGAGACGGTTCCCAGACTCCAGAACACCATTGCCGATGCCCATCTGGTCAGTCGCGACCGCATGGGCCGGCTTGTGACATTTCTGGCAAGGATGGTCAAAGACGGGATCTCATGGCGTGATGCGCATGCCGTCGGTGTGGACGAAGGAACCGCTGTCGTGATCGACGGTGGCGTAGCCACTGTACGGTCCAATGAAGGCGGGACGGGCGCGGCGTATTTCCTGAAGTTCCCCCAAGACCCCGGCACTTCCCTCGTTGTCGAACCCAGGACGCCGCTCGAAGTCTCGTCGATCCATGTGGACAAGCTGACCAAGGCGCCAGGGACTCGGTTCAGATGGACGCCTGGCTGATGACGGGCGGCACCAGTTATTCCCTTTATGTCCAGCGCGGCGTGCTGTATGGGCCAGGCAACAATCCATACTGAGAGCCCCCTCGTCGGGCAGCTTCCATCGGTTGTGATGCGATCGTTCCCCTCGGAGTCAGGGGCACATCGTGCTCGGCCTGGAATGCTCACGGGCCTTGTCGGCGCACCCCGTGTCCCGAATGCCGTGTCGAGGCCGGTCATCGCACTGGCAATCTTCTTGTGTTCGCGTTCGCTCTCACTCGCAAGTCCGCGGTTTTTCACCCGTTCGGCAAATGCGTCGTCCTGAAAGCGATATTCCCCCACCTCGAACCGCGTGATGAGTTCTTGATCCTGAAGGCGTTTGAGCGCACTGCGCAGGGGCATTCTTGGAAACTGCTCTTTCGAGGCCGCGCGACATTTCGATGCCCAGCAGGGTTCCCGCCGAATGGAGATCGGCGATGTCATTGGCAATCGCCTTCAGGACCTCTTTGTCAACCGGCAGAAATCGAGCCCAGGTAGGCGCGAACGCCTGGTCATTGGACAAATGCTCCAGCGTGTGGTCCACGGCGACCGGCACCAGGATCCGCGTGGGTCATGAACCGCTCGAGGCAGCGCCTGAAAAACTCCGGCGTGTCCTTGAGCGCATGGAATGCCTCCAGCGCTTCTGATTCGCTGGAGCGTGAAGCGCGAGAGCTTGTGGACTGTCTCCAGCAAGGCTTCGACGAAGTCCTGGCCAAGAAGTTCGAACGGCTCCAAAGGCGTCCAGGTGCAAAAGGGCTCGGTGCACCTGCCAAACATCGGTCGTAGCGTCGCCCTGAGCTTGCTGCAAAAACCACCTTGACGGTCTGCTTGCGGCCATCCAGGCCTGCACGCAACGAATGAGCAAGCTCCGAGTGGGGGATGCGGCGGCGAAAACCCGCGCCTCGTCCAGGATCAGGCGCATCCGTTTTCTGCGCTTGTCGTGGTCGTGAGTTTCATGTGTCCTCATCGGCAATGAGGAGTATAAAAAGTGGTGATACCAAGTGAAACCGCGAGAAGCCCAAGGCCTGGCGGCGAACCAGATCGGGCGAACTGGGTCGACCTTCAGCCGATGCCGACAGACCAGCGTTTACGCCATCTTTGCAGTCGCTGCGTGCACCCAACTCTCGGCCCGGGCGTTGGACGGGACACGAGGCACCGTTTGCCTCCGCAGAGGAAATCTCAAATGCACGCAAGTCGCTCGGTCCTGGTCAAGTTGACAGCTGTCGGAGTCGTCGCTGTCGCAGCACTCACGGGTGCCGCTTCAGCAAGCGCCGCGACCAACTGGTCCGTCGGTATTTCCCTACCGGGCGTGGAAGTCGGCCTGGCCGACCCGGCACCCGTCTACTACCAGCCAGCGCCCGTATACGCGCATCCTGCCCCCGTGTACCAGCCTGCTCCGGCTTATCAGCCTGCGCCTGTGTACTACCGCCCTGCACCGCCAGTTGTGTACGCTCCGGCCCCCGTTGACTACGTGCCGCGGTATCGCGACGATGAACGACGAGGCCATCGTGCGGGCTGGGGCGGTGATCGTCATTGGGAGCGCCATGGTTGGGATCGTCGCGAACACGCGTACCGCGAGGACCGTCGCGGCTGGAACGGGAGAGACTGACACGTCCTTGTTCGATCGATCACTTGCAGAGGGTGACGTCCTCGATCCCAGGAACAGTGCGCTGGGTCAGCGACGGGCCATGATGAGAGGGGCGCATTGCCTCTTGCAAACATGCGTGAGCGCCTCGATGGCCTCTTCGCAGAACGCTTCGCAAGTGACTTCCCCGCGTCAGGTCGCCAAAGCCGAAGCGCGCGCAACGGGACTTCCCGGATTTGCCCGCTCCCGGCTTGAGCCAGGATCAACGGCTCAAGTGACGGGCGGCAGGTGGATTTCCGTGACGACGTCCGGATGGGTAGCCACCCAGGCCATGAGGATCTGATAGGCCAGGCTCAGCGCGGTGGCGCCGATGAACATCCCCAGGATGCCGGCGCCCGCCAGGCCGCCCAGCGCGCCGAGCAACACCACCGGCATGGGCGCATCCACGCCGCGGCCAAGTAGCAGCGGCTTCAGCACGTTGTCGAGCATGCCGCCGATCGCCAGCAGCGCCGTATAGATCACGGCCGGCACGGTGTCGTAGTTTCCGCTCAACCAGATGTACGCGATGACCGGCACGGTGACCAGCAGTGCCGGCACTTGCGCGATGCCCAGCACCAGCACGATCATGGCCAGCACGCCGGCAAATGGAATGGCGCCCACGATCATCACGATGCCCACGACCATGGCCTGGATGAACGCGACGCCGACTACGCCCAGTGACACCGCGCGAATGGTCGCAGTGGACAGCGTCGCGAACTCCAGGCCGCGCTCGGCACCGACGATTCGCCCGAGGATCCTCCGGGCGGCTTCGGCGCCCGACTCCCCCAAGGTCATGATGATGCCGGCAACGATGAAGGAGGCCATGAACAGAAGCACCGTTCCGGCAATGCTGGCCACCATTTCCAGCGCCTTGCCCGCCAGTTCTCCCAGCTGCGGCTGCAACTTCCGGACGACCGAAGGCATGTCCGTGTGAGCCTGCGACCAGATGCCGTGCACCTTCGGCCCGATCACCGGCCATTCGGCCACGCCGGGCCACGGCGGCGGGATTTCCAACTTGTTGGCGTGCACACGTTCGACCGTCTCGTGAACCGAATCGCCCATGGAGCCCAGCACCACGGCCATGGGCACCACGATCAGCGCAATGCCGACCAGCACGAGCAAAGTGGCGGCGAGGCCCTGCTTTCCGCCCAGCTTGCGCGCCAGCGCCTGATGGCTCGGGTAAATCGTTACCGCGAGGATCAACGCCCAGGCCATCATGGAGATGAAGGGCGCGAAGATCCGAAAGCACAACAGCGTCAGGGCCAGCACCAGTCCGGCCCGGATGAAGACATCCATCAGCTTCCTGGACAACCGTGTCTCGCGCACGAGGTCTGGCTGGGGTGTCGTCATGTGTCGACCTCCGAAGGTTGAGACCTGCGATTGTTCCCGGGATGCTTGCCCGTTGACTTGACAACGCTCAAGGCGGCAGCATTCGGCAATGCGTGGATTGCGGCGAACCAGTGGAGCGTCACAGGACCGGGGCGCATTCGCGGATCTGTTCCGTCGGCGGTGATGCCGAGCCTTTGATCCCCAGCGCGATGGAGAGAGATCGAGCGAAGTCTTGCGGGGTGATCGTCCTTTCGGTGCGGATTGTTACGGTTAGGCCGAACTTTGAACCATTGATCAGGCCGTAACCCAGCATTGGCGCGGGTTTCGGCCTTTTTCTCGCTTCAATTTGTAGCCATGTAAACAGATTGCTTTTTTCTTGAGTCTGCTATGGAATCCGCCTATAAATGAAGTCATGTACATCGAGTCCGTGCCCAACCGCAACTCACCCGCCGCAGTGCTGCTGCGTGAGTCCTATCGCGAGGACGGCAAGGTCCGCAAACGCACCCTTGCCAACCTGTCTTGCCTGCCCGATGAGGTCATCGAAGGCTTGAAGGTACTGCTGCGCGGCGGCGTGGCCGTGCCCAGTGTCCAGGAGGTCTTCTCCGTCGAGCGAACGCTGCCTCATGGCCATGTGGCCGCCGTCTTGGGCGCTGCACGGGGCTCGGGCGCTTTGTCATGGTTTGGCTCAGCACCCCAGGAACTGCAGCCCGTGTTGCTGGCCATGCTGGTGGCTCGCGTGATCTCGCCAGCTTCCAAGCTGGCCACCCACCGCTTGCTGCACGACGACACCGCCAGCTCCTCTCTGGGCCGCGTGCTGAGGGTGGGCCAATGCAGCGCCGATGATCTGTATCGGGCACTGGACTGGCTGCATGAGGCACAGCCCGCCATCGAGCGGCGCCTGGCGCGTGCGCATCTGGCGGGCTCAACCCTCGTGCTGTACGACCTCACCTCGACCTGGTTGACGGGACACTGCTGCGACCTCGCTGCGCGTGGCCATTCGCGCGACGGCAAGCGCGATGACCCGCAGATCGTCTTCGGACTGCTGTGTTCTTGCGAGGGTTGTCCGATCGCCGTGGAGGTGTTCAAGGGCAACACCGCCGACCCGGCCACGGTGGCCGCTCAGGTGACCAAGCTCAAGGAGCGTTTTGGCATCGAGCACCTGGCTTGGGTCGGGGACCGCGGCATGCTCACCTCGGCTCGCATCGAGCAAGTGCTCAAGCCCGCGGGCATGGACTGGGTCAGCTCGCTGCGTGCACCGCAGATCGCGCAGCTCGCCCAGGAGCATGGCCCGTTCCAGGCGTCGCTGTTCGATGAGCGCAACTTGTTGGAGTTGACCAGCCAGCACTTCCCTGGCGAGCGGTTGGTGGTGTGCCGCAACCCGCTGCTGGCCGAGGAGCGAGCACGCAAGCGGCTGGAACTGCTCGCTGCGACCGAAGCCGATCTGAACAAGATCGTGGCCGCCACCCAGCGCAGCCACAACCCGCTGCGCGGCGAGGATGCCATTGGCCTGCGCGTGGGGCGTGTGATCGGACGCTTCCACATGGCCAAGCATTTCGAACTGCTCATCACCCCTGCAGCATTCACCTATCGGCGCAAGCTCGATGCCATCGCCGCGGAGGCTGCGCTGGACGGCCTGTACGTGATTCGCACCAGCGTCTCCAAAGCGAAGCTCGATGCCGATGCGGCGGTGGCCGCCTACAAGAGCCTGGCGCACGTGGAGCGCGCCTTTCGCTGCATGAAGACCATCGACTTGCACGTGCGCCCGGTCTTCCACTACAGCGAGCAGCGCGTGCGCGCACACGTCTTCCTGTGCATGCTGGCCTACTACGTCGAGTGGCAAATGCGCGAGCGTCTGAAGCCCATGCTGTTCGACGACGAGCACCTCGAAGAGGCCAGTGCCGCCAGGGCCTCGCCGGTGACCAAGGCGCTGCGATCCGAGCACGCCAAGACCAAGGATGCCGGCAAGACGGCCAACGACGGCTCACCCTTGCACAGCTTCAGGACCTTGCTGCAGGACCTCTCCACGCTGGCCTACAACGTCACCCACACCCATCTCAACCCCGAGGCCAAGATCATCACGACCACGCGGCCCACGCCGCTTCAGGCAAAAGCCTTTGCGCTGCTCGGATTGAATCCCGCCTGTACCCAGTAGTCGCCCTCCCTGCGAGCGCAAAAGCTCAAGCAGGGCGCGCACTTACGTCTCGGCAGTCATCAAAGTTCGGGTTAGGGCACAAATACCAATGAAAATCAACGACTTGGGTAATGGGGTTCTTGCGCAAGACATCCGAAATGCAAGTTGTGATTTCAATGGCGTTTTCAATCGCCACCGCGGACAATCCGCACCGAAAGGACGCTTACCCCGGGGTGAATTTGGCTCCGCCAGCGCGAAGACCACGGCGCATCGGGGCGCTGGACCAGCCCTTCGCCGCCGTAAAAAGGGACGTGGGCCAGGTCCGAGCCGTACTGGCACGCCGCGCGGCGCCTGAGCAGAATACCGGGACTGAGCGCTGCCTGTACTCACGACATTTGGCGAAGTCGGCATCGACACGTCGCTCTTTGGCGCACAAAGTAGGTGACGACTTCGGCGTGGTCAAGCCGTTCGGCGAATATTGGCGCTCCAGAGCGTCACACAAAGTGTTGAAGACCCGATTTACCGTCACCAGGCAGAAGGTAATTTGGTACTTCGCAACCGCGCAAGCCAAATCGATACTTTGCGAATCCAGTGCTTCGAGGGCTGCGTGAGGTGCAGGATCATGAGGAGTTTTGCAGCGAGGTTCCCTCGACGCCGCGGACGCCCCACGGCCGCGTGCGCCAGAGAGGCGCGTCGGGCGCCATGACAGCAGCCACGAAGGAGCTGAGGGCGAGACTTCGTTCATGGAGTGATGGTCCTGCGAATCCGAGCGCTGACAGATCCAAAGGTCTGGGCATAGCACTGCAAGTCCGCCAAATAGCAGCTGCACGAAGCCGCCTCCAGACGCGGCCTGTCTAGAACCTTCATCTCGCCGCGCTTGTACGAGATGAGACCATCACGCTGAAGCAGCGTCGCTGCTTCCGAGATTCCACTGCGGCGTGCGCCGAGCATGTAAGCTAGGAACTCCTGCGTCACGCTGAACCGATCGGAATGTGCCCGGTCGTGGCTCATCAACAGCCATCTTGCAAGTCGTGGTGCCACCTGATGGAAGCGTACACAGGTGAGCGAAGTCGTGAGCTGCGAATTGAGGACATGGACGTACCGGTCCATCACCTGCTTGAGCACCTTGCAGCTGTCGAGTTCTGCGCGGAATGTCTGGATCGGGATACGCAACGCCGACCCCATACCCTGCACCAGGGCCTGGACCGGCGCTTCCACGATGCCCAGCACGACCTGGGCTCCGACCATGCCCTCGGTGCCGACCATGCCCACCTCGAGGCTCGGGTTGCCTTCGCTGGTACTCACGAGCGACACAAACCCGCTGGTCGGAAAGTAGATGTAACCGGGATTTTCTCCAGCGCGGACCAGCACCGCGGAAAGGTCCAGCGGTATGGCCATCGCCAGCGTCAGCAATCGCTTTCGGTCGCGCGCTGGCAACGCGGCAAGAAGATGATTTCCGATGGTAGCCAAGGCATCTCTCCAAGGTTGATCCTCCATTGGCGGAGGCACACCCCAGGTGGCGTTGGCTGGCTACCGTTGGATGGAAACCGAGTATGCGCTATCTGCCGGGACCCGGCCCGGGCAGCAGACGCTCGTACTCCTTCTTGACCACTTGGTAGCACTCGCAGGTACGCTTTTCGAGCCCAGGACGATCCAGCACCGAAATCCGCCCCCGTGCGTAGCGAATGAGCCCGGCTGCCTGCAGTTGCGACGCAGCCTGTGTCACTCCGGTGCGACGCACACCCAGCATGCTGGCAATCAGTTCCTGTGTCATCTCAAGGTCGTCGCCGTCAAGACGATCAAGGCTCAACAACAGCCAGCGGCAAAGTTGCTGATCCAGCGAATGATGGCGGTTGCACACCGCTGTCTGGGACATCTGGGCGATGAGGGCCTGGGTGTAGCAAAGCAGCAGGCGCAAGACCGGCCCGGCTCGACTGAATTCGGCGTTCAACGCATGCGCGCCAAGCCGGTAGCCTTGGCCCGCACTTTGCACGACCGCTCGATTGGGCGTCGAGTTGCCGCCCATGAAGAGCGAAACGCCGACCAGTCCCTCCCTGCCGACGACCGCAATCTCGGCCGAAGCGCCGTTCTCCAGGACGTACAGCAGTGACACGATCGCCGTCGTCGGAAAGTACACGTGCCGCAATGTTGAATCAGACTCGAAGACAACATGCCCGAGAGGCAAGTCAACCGGCTCCAGATCTGGCAGCCATCTCTCGAGTTCGGCCACCGGCAGTGCCGAGAGCAGTAGGTTCCTCTTGACGTCCGACGCAGTCGCCATCTTCCGGTTCACCCCGACGCTTGGGGCGCCCAAACCATTGACGCCACCATGGCCAAAAGTATATGGAGCGCCTACAGCCGGTCTGTTCGGTAGCGGACATAGGTGTTCTGGTGACGATGTCTTTCTTGGGCCCTCGTCCAGCGACGCGGAATGTTCAAAGCTCGCGGCCTGTCGCGTCCTCGTTCGCCGGTCCTCCCAGAGGACACTAATAGTTCGCGTTATGTCCGGTTGCGGACGTTGTTATGCACGCCGATGGACTAAGGTGGTCGCACCGGGCGCTCCGGCGCGGCCCTTCCTGGAGGCAGCAAAATGAGTGCGAACAATCGTCCTGATTGGCAATGGAACCGCGACGGCAACAACGCCGGTTCCAATTTCTCTGCGTCTAGCAAGTTGCCGGGAGAAAAGAGTCGAACGCCCGCAACGTCGGATGCTCAGGAGGAGTTCGGCTCGACCAGCCCGGATCAGGCGGCGGTTCGCAACATCTACTTGTTGTTCGAGTCCTACCAGTCCGGTGGAAAGCGGGTGGATTCATTGGCCGACATCCGGTCGTCGCGCTCGCTGCCGCATTCAGCCAATGCACAGGACGATGCTTCTCCACCGCCCTCAGGCCGAATGTGGATTCGCTCTGCCTGCCTCCTGATTGCGGCGGCGGCGGTGTTGTCTGGCTGGGTCTGGCTGGTTCGACTTTTACTGGCGCCATGACTTCCAGGCCAGGAGCGCGTTCCTCCAGTACCGCGAGCGATTCCACGCATCCCTTTCTGCCTGGAGTCGGCGCTATGCCCATTGAATCGACGTCGCCTTACCTCCCGTCCGACCCGCTGGCAACCGATGGCTGGCTCGGGACGCCGGAGTTCCCCGGCTACCGCGCGAACAATGTCGTGGTGAGACTCGATCATGAGCCTCAGGTCGACCCCGAACACCTGTACTTCCACCTGCTCCTGCTTGATGCCAATGGCCAACTCCAGGACAACCACTCGGGCCCGTGCCTGGCGCTCGCGCGGCACCAGTCATTGCCGGAGCGAATTCGCTTCGTACGCGTCGTCGCTGAACTGGTC
>NZ_JBBKZT010000043.1:0-20799 GCF_037889975.1 Variovorax rhizosphaerae
ACGAAGGACTCAAGCCTCACCGTAGTGAACAGGCTCTCGCTATAGCTGTCGGCTCCTCGCATCGGCGCTTCCCTCTTCATCGATCTGATGAGCTCGATCTTGGCTCAAGGCGACCGGTATTTCAACGGCCTGCTAGTGCATGCCAAGGACGAATTGACATTCGGTCGATGCGTGAAGCTAGAAACCCGGCTGCGCCCGTCAAGGCGTCTGGAATGGTGGAAGGGGCGGCCGCGGCAAAGGCACGGGAAAGTGCGCGCAGGCTAGGCCACGCTGACAGAAGGGACCGGAACGCCGACCCGCTAAGGAATCTTTTGAAATAGGAGGTCGGTCGTTTCGAAGGCCTTGTCGACCTCGTGGCCGTTCGTTTCAATCCCCGCGTCGGGTATGCGTGCCCTAGTCGTTCGCTGGCCGATGGAGCAATCTCAGCCGGGCGCTGGGCGTGGTAGCGATGCGATGGACATCGGCGAACTGGCGCAGCGCCACTTCGTTGCACCGCGTCGACTGCGAGGCCACACAGTCGCGCGGCACCACCACATCGAGCGTGCGCATGCGAGCCTCGGCCACTGTCGTCATTACGCATTGATCGCTCGAAACACCGGTGATGATCAGACGCTGCACATTCAGATGGGTAAGCAGCAGATGCAGCGGCGTGCCATAGAAGGCGGAGTGCATCGGCTTGAGCACGAAATAGTCGTCGTCAGCAGGCGCGAGCGTGCGGGTGATCTCCGCCGCCGCGCCGCCACACTGCAGGGACAGATCGACCAGCTTCGGAAAGTCGGAGCGCCAACGGCCGCGGTTGTCGTTGGCGTAGATCACCGGAACATCGCTTCGCCGACAGCGCCCGGCCAGTCGCGCGATGCAATGGGTGATGCGGCGAGCGAAGCGCTGCAGCTTGTCTGCATCTGGAAAATCCCAGCAGCTGATCATGTCCATGATGATCAGCGCCGTATGGCCGACAGGTGCCCCGCGTGCAAGCTGTTTACTGGCATTGGCGGTCATGACTTCGATGCGTCTGAGGGGAAGAATTCCGCTTCAAGCGTTCATTGGGGAATGCTGGCAAAGCCGGGTCGGGAAGGTCGACCACCACACGTCACGAATGACGGTGCTGTGCCTTCACCCGCTCCTCGGTTGTCGTGCTGCGGCTGCCCTTGAGGTGCAACTCAACATCTGATGCTCGAGTACCTACGGCACGAACGGCATCCTGCACCTGAGCGGGGGTGACGTCCAGCTTGCGCGCCCACAAATCGAGCGACGCTTCGTCAGATGGATCGAGACGATCCGTTTCGGGGTGGGCTGGGTAGACCATGTTGCGTACTCCTTTAACTAGGAGGCACAGCCTACGAAACGGCGGGCGATCGCGATGTAGGAACCGCTCGCGTTCGCATTTCGCAACATCGCCTCTAAAGCGACCGAAGCATACTCGCGACTTCGTTGACGGCCGATGGCGGAAGCCGAACGACGCCGGGCAGGCACGTGTCGGTGACTTCAGGGTCTATGACCAATCTCGGCGGCTTCTCTCGCAAGGTCGACTTCAACTTCGCGCAGGGCCGACGGTCACCGTCGCCGTGAGAGGCCATAGGACCGTGATGGAGGGAGAGAAGAGATCGCGTTATCGGCCGCGGTGGCAATCTTGGGTGCCGCCTCGTTGCCCTTGCCGCACCGCTTCCTCACAATTTCCTCTGCCACACCGTGCCCACCCCTCCCGAAGGCGATCGCCGCGGCGACGACGACCGTTACCGACCACGGCATGAAAAGCGTATTCACCAGCGTTGCCGCAATGCCGATCTGATTGACGGCAACGATGATTGCGAAACACCAGAGGGCGACAGCAACCCGGGCAAGAACGTTCGGATCGTCAAAGCCCGCCTCCTCGGTTGCAAGAGCATCAAGGACGGCCGCGAGTTTCGTCTGATCGTCGGAAAAATCCTGAACCCGGCCGCCGCCTCGAATGAGCGCCCCGATTATTCGGCGCTTGCATGTTCGACATCAGCTTTGACGATGGGTCCTCGATGGGCAATCCCAGTACCGTTAGGCGATCTCCACTTCAGGCGTGAACATTGAGGTGACCCCGCTCCCGCGGCGAACTCGCACAATCGGGCGCCAGCTAAGCGTCGGAGGACTATTTGGGCTTCTCCGCCGTGCCGGGTTCGGCCTGCTTTCTGTGCTCCTCTGCGAGCATCTGTGACGGCAGAACCTTGGTCATCATCACCTGCAATTTGTTCTTGAGCCCCGCGACGACGTCGGCCTCACCGCTTTGCATCGCGTCGAAGCCGATCTTGGCGACCTCGGCAGGATCCATCTTCTGTTCGGTGCCAACCTTGGTGTCGAGCATGTCGGCGCGCACGAAGAATTCGGTATCGGTTGCGCCGGGCATGAGACATGTCACAGTCACGCCCGTATCCTTCATTTCGTTGCGCCATGCCGCCGCGAAGGAGTCAATGAAGGCCTTGGTGCCGTTGTAAACAGCCTGGAAACTGCCGGGCATGAACCCAGCAATCGAGCCCGCGATGAGGACCTTGCCGCCCCCGTCGCCGCGCATCCTGTTCCCGAGCTGGTGCAACAGGTACACGGTTCCGGTGATGTTGGTGTCGATCACATGCCGGATGGCGGCGAAGTCCTGCTCCAGGAATCCCTTGCCGAGGCCGTGCCCGGCATTCGCGAGCAAGGCCCCGACGGGGCGGTCGCCCAGAGCCGCGATCAACCTGTCCACGCCTTCTTCGCTGGCCAAGTCGACCTGCAACGTTTCGACTGCCGCGCCAAGCGCGCGGCAATCGAGCGCGGCTTCTTCCAGCGGCTGGTCGGCGGCGAGCAGCAGGTCATAGCCGCCCTCTGCACAACACTTTGCCAAGTTGTAGCCCGCCTGAAGAGGCGCCGGTGACGACGGCTAGGGGACGACTGGAAATGTCGGCTGGCATGGTGTGCTCCAAACTTTCAGTGCTTCATCGTCATCTTGTCGCCGTGGCTGAGCTTCTCGGCCTGCGCGCGATGGCTCTTCAAGGTCGGCAAGGTCTTGCCGAACCAGGATTTCACATCGGCATCCTTCGCTTCCTTGCTGGCCTTTTCAAACAGCGCGATGTCCGTCTTGTGGTCGTCGAGGCCGACCTCGCGCACGAAATCGCGGTCGATGTCCTTCGAGCTCGACAGCTTGTCGAGCTTGGCCTTCTTTTCAGCAGGCATTTCGCTGGGCACGCTCACACCCTTGCTGGAGGCGAGTTGCTTCAATTCGTCGTTTGCCGCCGTGTGGTCCTTGACCAGCATCTCCGCATAGGACTTGACGTCCGCTCTCTGAGCCTTGGCAGCGGCCATCTTGGACACCTCCACTTCGTAGATGCCGCCTCCCGCCGCCTTGGTCATGAACGTCTGGTCGGCTTTGGGAGGGACATCGGCGGCATAGACCGACAGGGTGAACGCAGTACAAGCAAAGCGCCCGCAACGGCGAGAGCGCGAATGGGACGAGAGGGCATGGTGTCGCTCCTAGGAGTGTTGAAAAGTCGCCAGGAAAAGTAGTGAAGGGCAGCGCGAGGAGTGATGCGCTTCCCGCCGATTCCACAGTGGGAGCCGTCCTACCGCAGACCTCTGGCTGCACCGACGCAAGCAGCGTTGGCGCCGAGGATGCTGCGCAATCCAAGGAGTCCTCCCATGCAAGCGTTGACGTACCAAGGTTCCAAAACCGTTCGGGTGGAAAGCGTTGCCGATCCAGTTCTGATGGCGGACGACGACATTCTTCTGCGCGTGACCGCCACTGCCATCTGTGGTTCGGATCTGCACATATACCGCGGCAAGATTCCAATGATGAAAGATGGAGACATCCTCGGTCACGAGTTCATGGGTGTGGTGGAGGAGACCGGCAGCGGCGTCACCGAGCTCAAGCGCGGCGATCGCGTCGTGATCCCCTTTGTCATCGCGTGCGGGTCGTGCTTTTACTGCACCAAATCCTTGTTCGCAGGCTGCGAGACCACCAATCCAGGTCGCGGCGCCATCCTCAACAAGAAATCTTTGACGGCCGGGGCCGGTCTGTTCGGCTACAGCCATCTCTACGGAGGGTATCCCGGCGGGCAGGCAGAGTTCGTTCGCGTACCCAAGGCCAATGTCGGGCCGCTCAAGATTCCCGATGCGCTCAACGATGAGAAGGTGCTTTTCCTGTCCGACATTCTGCCCACGGGCTACCAGGCGGCGGTCAACGCGCAGCTCGGTCCGGGCTCAAGCGTCGCGATCTTCGGCGCAGGCCCGGTCGGGCTCATGAGCGCAGCAGCAGCCCGGTTCCTGGGGGCCGAACAGATCTTCATGGTCGACCACCATGGCTACCGGCTTGAGTTCGCGCGGGAGACCTACGGGGTAATTCCGATCAACTTTGACAAGGACGAGGACCCCGCTGAAATCATCCTCAACGCCACCGGCGGTCACGGCGTGGACGCAACCATCGACGCCGTCGGTTTCGAAGCCAAGGGGAGTGCCCTGGAGACGGCGCTGACCGCTGTCAAGCTCGAAGGCTCCAGTGGCAAGGCGCTGCGCCAATGCATCGCAGCGACGCGGCGCGGTGGGGTGGTGAGCGTGCCCGGCGTGTATGCCGGCTTTATCCACGGCTTCCTGTTCGGCGACGCCTTCGAAAAAGGCTTGATCTTCAAGATGGGGCAGACCCACGCGCAACTCTACATGCCGGAGCTTCTGGAGCACATCGGCAACGGCAAGCTCAAGCCTGAAGTGATCATCACGCATCGCATGCCGCTGGCGGACGCCGCGCGCGGGTATGAAATCTTCGAGAAGAAAGAGGAGGAGTGCCGCAAGGTCGTACTCACCCCCTGACCGCCTTCGACGTTTCGGAGAGACGGCTGGACGTTCCAAAGTTCGGCTCCGGTTTTGAAAGGAACAGCCATGAAAGAAGAACGACGAAACAATGGGTACCCTCCACGCCCGCCGCGACTCATGCAGTAGACGAGGTGGGATGAAACCTCACGGTGCCGCCTTCGGCATGCGGGAGGCGCCCCCCGCAGTCCTATGGTGCGCAGCCTTCGCGACCGGTGGGGCACGTGACCCGAGGAACGCGTGGACAAGTGGCAGCCGAATGATGCGGGCGCGTAGCCTGCAATTTCGGCATTGACAGCGCTGCGAAAATGCGCCGCCCCCAGGACACCATTACGCCTGAGGTCGGTCCCGGCGCGCATGTGTGGGAAGGCGCAACGTGGTGCAGATTTCGCACACCTGTGGTCAGCCGTGCTAGTCAAGGCGTAGGACCGACACGGGGGCTGCAGCGCCGCGGGAGCGGTAGAGCGGCGCCGTTCCCGAAGCGGACGTAGTGGCCGCTGGTTTTGGATTCACTTCCCACTGTCTGTCGGCATGCCTTCTTCATCGATTGAATGTGTTTCCTTTCGCGGCCCGGCATTCTTTGCGCGCTGTGCGAGCCGTACATAAAACTCTGCAACTTCTCGCAGATCTTGCTCGTCCAGATCTTCGATGCCGATCATTCGGTTGCTCGCGCCGCGACTGGAGGCCAGCAGTTCATTAAGTTTCAGATGAAGCGCCACGCTGTCCTTGTTCTGGCTCTGCTGGATGAGGAACACCATCAGGAACGTCACAATCGTGGTGCCGGTGTTGATGACCAGTTGCCAGTTTTCTGAGTAGCCAAAGGCCGGTCCGGTCAAAGCCCACACGAACACCGCCAAGAGCGCCAGGCAGAAGGCGGTGGGCGAGCCAGCCCAGCGCGTGATTCGGCTGGCGAATCTGTCGAAAGCGGAAAGCAGGCGCGAATGCTCCGCATAGGCCGCGCTGCTGGTATTGGGCATTGAGCCGAGCGCGGAGTCCTTTGGTTGTGAATCGGTATTTTTCATGCCCGTTTTTATAGCGCGCGGGCCTGCTTACCAACTGACGACCGCCACACCAAGGGTTCAACTCATTGTGTTGTTCAACGCAGCCGCTTCCTGTTTCGCGATATCTCAACGGACATAGGGACGGTGGTCACGACCTATCGCATTGCAGGAGCGAGTTTGCATGGCACTCACCGACCAGGCGGCCCGCTTTCCTGCACGTCGTCGCCCGGCTTGCGCCCGTCGATGGTGAAAACGCTCAGTTGGCCATCGCTTTCCAGCCGGGCGATGCGAACGTCAGAAAGCGATTCGACCCCGCCTTCGCGCAGCTTGCCCTCGAGTTCTTCCATCGTGATCATTTCGCGCTTCATCGCCTTGCGGTTCACCCGGCCATGGCGAACCAGCACCTCGGCCTGCGGCTCGAGGAACTTTGCGGCCCACGCGAACCTGAAGCTGAGCCAGTCCAGGCCGAAATTCCAGGCAATGAGCGTCGTGAGCAGCACGAGTCCGTCGGTGATCGACTTGTACTCGCCTTGCATGGCGTTGCTAGCGGCATCGGCCACCAGTACCACAAACAGCAGGTCCGCCACGCCCCTCGATCCGACATCCCGGCGCAGCACGTAGCGAAAGACCAGGAGCAGGAACCAGTAGACCACCGTGCCGCGCACCACCATGTGCCACACGGGAAACTCTTTCGCGAAGAGATCGGCGAGTCCGGTCATGCCCTGGGCTCCGTTCTGACCAGGCCGCGGATGTTCAGAGCCGCCAAGCACACCTGCAACGCGATCAGGGCCCACGCGCTGGTATGGAGGCCCCACACAACCCAACGCAGGTTGCTGAGCAAAAAGATCCAGAACCCCACGTTGCGGCGGCCCTTGGCATTCGATCCCACCATATAGGCCGCCGCAACCGAGGCCGCGAAGGCCGGCCATTGAATCATGTCGAGTAGCGCCATCGCGGTTCATCCGCTGCTTGTCAACACGGCGGGAAAGGCACCCGTACGCAGCCGATCGGCCACGGCATCCATCAAGGCGTCGGCAAATCCGCCCGCGGCGCGTGCGATGCGCCGTGCACTTGTCGAGACGCGCGGTCGTGCGCTCCAGGCAATCCGGGCGCCCGAGGCTTCCAGGGCAGCGATCAGTGCGACGTCTTCACTGCAAGCCAGGTCGGGGAAGCCACCCGCGCGACGATACGCTGCCGCCGACACACCCAGATTGGCGCCATGGATGTGACGGTGATGATCCGAATCCGTGTAAGTCTCCCCGAAATGCCAGCGAAGCAGGTCGGCGTGCTCGCCATGTGGCGTCCAGTCGTCCACTCCTACCGTGCCGCAAACCACATCCGCGCCTGTTCGGCCAACCAGTCGCCCGACACCAGGGTGTCTGCGTCCGTGAACGCGAGCCAACGTGCACCGCGATCCAGAAGCAAATTCGCCCCCGCCGCGCGTGCCAGGCCGACATTGCGCGCATTGATTTCGAGGGTCAGCGCGCCGGCTCTTGCGGCCAGGAAAGCGGTAGTGTCCGTGCAGGCATCGGCGACCACCGCAAGCTCCACAGTTTCGCCATGCAAGCGCGGGTTGCGTGCGCACTGCTGGATGCGAAGAATGCACTCATCGATCAGGTCCGCTTCGTTGTGGGCGGGCACGACAACTCCGAGCATGGTTGGAATTCCCTCTGGCCAATGTGGTTGAGGCGGCACGCTAGGTCCCGGGCCGCGAAGGCTCGCGTCGGTCGACAGAGCTAGTCGCTGTAGGCGTTCGCAGGCGACCGCGCCGAGGGACAGGAAGGAAATGTCCGCAAACATTTGCGAGCGATAGCGGCGTCACCCTGGGGTGGGCGGGTCCGTCCTTTGCCGCCGCTTGTCTGGAATGGCACGTCTCCTACAAGTGGCCCGCGTCGGCGGGTCGCAGCCCCACATTCAGAGACGCCATGGCCAAGAAACCCAATCCTTCCACCGCGCAGCTTGATGCGGCTCACGCAGCTGCACGCAACACCGACAGCGCTCCTGCCGAACCCGCGCCGCCAGCGGCTGGCAAGGGCGACCTGCCGACGCAGAAGGCAATCGATACCCAGTCGCTTGCAAGCGCGATCCCTTCGAACACCAACAAGCCCTTGGAGCATGGGGAGGCCAACGCTTCCCAGGCACCCCGAGGCGTCACGGCCGACCCGCCGTCCAGGTTGCCTGGTGCGAGCACCTTGTCCGAAGAGAACTTCTCCAGCAAGACCGGCACCGTCGCCTCGGAAGGCGTGAACGCTACCGTCGACACGCTGGATCGCGTGCGCGTCGATTCGAGCGGCCAGCGGTTGACGACGAATCAAGGCGTCCCCATCGCCGACAACCAGAATTCACTCAAGGCGGGAGCGCGCGGACCGGTGCTGCTGGAGGACTTCATCCTGCGCGAGAAGATCACGCACTTCGATCATGAGCGGATCCCGGAGCGGATCGTGCATGCGCGCGGATCGGGCGCCCATGGGTTCTTCGAGTGCTACGAGCCGCTGACGCAGCACACGAAGGCCGCGCCGTTCAAGGAAGCGGGCAAGGTGACGCCGGTGTTCGTGCGCTTCTCGACGGTGGCGGGAGAGCGCGGATCCAAGGACACGGCGCGCGACGTGCGCGGCTTTGCCGTCAAGTTCTATACCGATGAGGGCAACTGGGACCTCGTGGGCAACAACATGCCCGTCTTCTTCATCCAGGATGCAATGAAGTTTCCCGACCTGGTCCACGCCGTCAAGCCCGAGCCGCACCACCAGATGCCACAGGCAGCGAGCGCACACGACACGTTCTGGGACTTCGTTTCGCTCATGCCGGAGTCGACGCACATGCTGATGTGGGTCATGTCCGATCGCGGGATTCCGCGCAGCTACCGGACCATGCAGGGCTTCGGCGTGCACACCTTTCGCCTGGTGAACGAAGCGGGTGAGTCCTGCCTCGTCAAGTTCCACTGGCAGCCCAAACTTGGCACGCACTCCATGGTCTGGGAAGAGGCCGTGAAGATCTCTGGGGCCGACCCGGACTTCCATCGGCGCGACCTGTGGGAAGCCATCGAGGCGGGCGAGTACCCGGAATGGGAACTCGGCCTGCAGATCTTCACCGAGGAGCAGGCCGAGTCATTCAGCTTCGACATCCTGGATGCGACGAAACTGATCCCGGAGGAGCTGGTCCCCGTGCAGATCGTCGGGCGCATGGTGCTCAACCGCAACCCGGACAACTTCTTCGCGGAGACCGAGCAGGTGGCGTTCTGCACGGCGCACATCGTGCCGGGACTGGACTTCACGAATGATCCGTTGCTGGCCGGGCGCATCCACTCCTACGTCGACACGCAGATCAGCCGCCTCGGCGGACCGAACTTTCATGAACTGCCGATCAACGCACCGGTCGCTCAGGTGCACAACAACCAACGCGACGGCATGCACCGCCAGACGATCCACCGTGGCCGCGTCGCCTACGAGCCCAATTCGCTGGCCGGTGGCTGTCCGTTCCAGGCCGGCGCGGGGCAGGGCTTCGCGAGCGTGGCGCGCCGCCTGGACGCCAAGGAAAGCGCCGACAAGGTGCGCATCAAGCCTGACAAGTTTGCAGACCACTACACGCAGGCGCGCTTGTTCTTTGAAAGCCAGACCCCGGTCGAGCAGGCCCATATTGGCAATGCGTTTCGCTTTGAACTGTCCAAGGTCACCGTTCCGGCCATTCGCGAGCGCATGGTGGCCAGCCTGCTGAACGCGTCAACGGAACTGGGCGCTCGCCTTGCGCTGGATCTGGGCATGGAGTTGCCGGCGCCCTTGCCCAAGGCCCTCGATGATCCGACGCCGCCGGAGGTGGAACGCTCGCCCGCACTGTCGCTCACGGCACGCCCTGGCGACGGAGGGATCCGCACGCGCAAGGTGGCCGTGCTGGTGGCGCCCGGTGTCGAAGGCTCATCGATTGGCAAGGTGGTCTCGGCACTTGTCGCAGCGGGCGCGGTACCCCGTCTGGTCGGCGCACGCCTGGGCACCTACGTCGGTGTCGGGGGCGAGAAGTTCGCAGCCGATGCCACGCTGGAAAATTCGCCAGGGTTCCTGTTCGACGCGTTGGTGTTGCCCGACGGGGAAGAAGCGGTTCAGGCACTGGATGCAGACGCCCACACGCTCGAGTTTTTGCGCGTCCAGTATTGGCACTGCAAGACCATCCTCGCTTTTGGCGCATCCGAAGCATTGCTGGTCGAAGCGCAGATCCCGATGGCATTGCCGGATGGCGAGGCGGACCCGGGACTGATCCTTGCCGCCGCCGCGAGCGCTGACGAGGCCATCGCCGATTTCGTGGCGGCTTTGGGGCGGCAGCGGCATTTTGGTCGAGAGAACGATTCCCCGAAGATTTGAAAATGACTTCGGCATCCTTCGCGGCGGAACAGCTTCGTGGACGTACGGAGTGCGCAGGGGGTGCCGTCGACGCTAGACAACCGCCACATGCGTTTCGCGATAACGGCGACGGGCTTTGCGGCGGTAGCGACCACTTGGCCCGCCTTCAGCACGAGCACGGCGAAGGCCTCACGCTGGCGCAGTTGGTTGCCGCAGGCCTCGACAACCTGCCCTTGCCCGGCAGCGGCCTGACACTTCAGCGATGGCGCCGACTTGCCGCAGTGGCCGCGCACGATCTTTCGCTGGTCAAGCTATTCGAAGGACATACCGACGCCCTGGCCATCCTGCATGAGCTCGAGGGGCCTGCGCCGCCGGACCGCTCACGCTGGGGCACCTGGTGTGCCGAGCCGCCGGACGCCCGCTTGGCGTTCCTCTCGCAGGGCGAGGGGAATTCGATCAGGATTCGTGGCACCAAGGCGTGGTGCTCCGGCGCGGCGAGCGTGACCCATGCCGTGGTCAGCGGCTGGAACGAAGCTGGCGAGCCCTGCCTCGCTGCGGTCGCGATGCAGCAGCCGGGCGTGCAGGTCACGCAGTCCGGTTGGCAAGCCGTAGGAATGGCGGCGTCGCAGAGCGTGGACGTCCAGTTCGACGACGCGCATGGCATGCTCGTCGGCTCACCCGGCGACTACACACGGCGGCCCGGCTTCTGGCATGGCGGCGCTGGCATTGCAGCTTGCTGGTTCGGCGGTGCGCTGGGCATTGCAGAGATGGCCCGCGAGCTGTCCGCGACGAGCCGCGATCCGCACCGACTCGCGCACTTGGGCGCCATCGATGTGGCCATGGCCGGCGCGGACGCGTTGCTGCGCGAGGCCGCCGCGGCCATCGATGCGGACCCCCGCGCCAATGCCGAGACTTTGGCACTGCGTACCCGTCTGGCAATCGAGGGCGCAGGCGAGTCCGTGATGCGCCACGCCGCCCGTGCGTTCGGTGCTGGTCCACTGTGCCGCAACGCCAGGTTCGCACTGGCGATGGCCGACCTGCCGGTCTTCATGCGCCAGAGCCATGCCGAACGCGACCTCGCAGCGCTGGGGCAGCGCGTGGTCCAGGCTGGCCCTTGTCCATGGGTGTTGTGATGAGCGGGATCGCCTGATCGACCAAGCGCCGGCGCGCCGGAGCACGACTGGCGCTGCCATGGCTCGAAGCAGAAGCGAGCCTCCGTCCGTCACGGCCGAGGTGCTCGTTGCCAAAGGCGCACGCGCCATGGTCGAGGCAACGCATCTGGATGACGAGGTGCAGGCGGTGGGCCCGGGCTGGTGGGCCGGCTCGCGGAAACTGATGGGTAAGTCTGCGCCATCGCTGTGACGGATGGCACGGCAAGCTATCCAGGATCGAACCAGTGGACGCCCGCGGACCTGGGACACGCGTGCGTACGCTCAAAGCCGGCGCTTCAGCCAGCCTTGGACGCGCCGCGGCGCAGACCAAAGATTGAATATCGAATTAATCGTGCCCCGATGAGCGCCCTGTCCCGGTTCTGTCACTCGCAACTCGCGCGGCGCCGGCGCGCGTTTGAAGATCCAGCTGGGGGTGGAGTCTGCCGCAGGCTGCCGCGCGCCAGGGTGACGTAGGCCAGCGCCAGCAGCAGCGCGATGACCGCCGCCACCAATACCCACCGAGAAGCGCGACGATTGTCACGATCGCTGCGACCTGCTTGAGAGGTTGACATCACCGCTCTTCTAAAAAAAGCTCAAGCTTCACGCGACGCGCATGACCGTGCTTCGGAAATGCCTTGTTGTGCTGTGCAATTGGAGGGAGGGTCCGGTCGATGCTGCAAGGCGCGTCCAGTGGGTGCACGGATATTGATGCCGCGCAGCGGGGAATCGCGCGACGTTTCCAATGGGCCGCACCGAATGTTCGGCATTAGCCCCGATCAAGGTTCACGGGGCGTTCGGTACATTTTCCTGGGCAAGGTGCGTGAGCATTGCTTTTGTGATCAGCACGGTACCAGCTCCCGTCCTTTCAAACCGCGTGCGGTCAGCAGCAGCATCTTCGCCCACGACCAAGCCCTCGGGAAGGACACAGTTGCCTTCCACGATGACGCGGCGCAACCGGCATCCCGCACCCACCTGCACGCCGGGCATCAGCACCGACTTCAGGATGTCGCAGAACGACATGACGCGCACGGCCGAAAAAATCACCGAGTCCTTGATCTGCGACCCCACGATCACGCAGCCGGCGGAGACCGTCGAGTTGATGACAAGGCCCGGCTGCCCGTTCAGGTCGAAGACAAACTTCGCGGGCGGCAGTTGCCTCTGATCAGTCCAGATGGGCCATTGCGCGTCATACAGGTCAAGTGCAGGGATGACAGCAGCCAAATCCAGATGGGCCGCCAGAAATGCGTCCAACGTGTCGATACGGCGCCAGTAGGGTGGGGCGGAGGGCAAGCTGTCGCGGGTCACGCACGAGCGATGGAAAGGATGCGCAACCGCTCGCGATTGCGCGACAGTCATGGGAATGATGTCCCGGCCAAAATCGTGCGACGAATGCGGATCAAGCGCGTCTGACTCAAGCAACTCCACCAGGTAGCTCGCATCGAACACATAGATTCCCATGCTGACCAGCGATATATCCGGTCGGGCGGGCATGGACGGCGGTTCGACGGGATCCTCGATGAAGGAGGCGACGGTCAAGTCGTCATGCACGGACATCACGCCGTAAGTGGATGCCTCCGCCCGCGGAATCTCTGCGCATGCGATCGTGCAGCCCCTACCATGAGCCACGTGGTCCCGCAAAAGAATTGCATAGTCCATTTTGTAGACGTCGTCGCCAGCCATGACTACCACATAGCGGGGCGTGCCGGCGGACGGAAGCAGGATGTCGAGATTCCGGTAAACAGAGTCCGCGGTGCCGCGGTACCAGTCCTCCTCGCCGCCGCGCTGGTGGGCCGGCAGGACGTCGACCATTTCGTTGAGCTCTCCGCGCAGAAAGCTCCACGCGCGCTGTACATGCTGGATGAGCGAATGCGAGTTGTACTGCGTCAGCACCGCCATACGGCGGATGCCGGAGTTCAGGCAGTTGGACAGAGCGAAATCGACTATCCGGAACTTTCCGCCAAAGTCAAGTGCGGGCTTGGCATTGTTCAAGCTCAGTTGACGCAGTCGCGCGCCGCGACCGCTCGCAAGCACTACTGCGACGGCATGACGCGCCAATTGCGCATCGGCGAGCTCAGTGCCAGGCCCGCGCCGCCGTGAATGGCTGTCTGCGGTTGAAACGAGTGGCGACACGATGGTGCCGGGCCTCGACGGCAATGACTGTTTCATGGGCGTCTCCGAATTCTTCCGGCAGAACTCCACACCTTTCTTCTCCACCGCGCGCCCCTTGCTCCAAGCGAGCTCGCGCAGCTAACCCCGACGGCGCCGGCGCACTTCGTGGTTATCGCATGCGCCGCGGGGGTGTTGTCGGCATTTTCTGCACGCTCCGGCCGAAGCGGCCTCGCGGCAGCCAGACCGCCATGGACATTCCGTTGATCGACCTGAAAGGCGCAGGTAAATTGACGCTATTCGTTCGGGCAGCCGGCGCGCAGTCACCTGCACCAGATGAGAGTGAGCGATTTGATGACCACTAACTTCGGCGTCCGTCGACGTGAGTCGTTTGATGAGGTCGCGCGGCTATATGACAGCGCGCGGCCAGGCTACCCGCGGGCTTTGATCAACGACCTCTTGGACTTCACGGCCCTGCGTGAGGGAGGTCGGGTCTTGGAGATCGGCTGTGGCATAGGTCAACTCACGGTGCCCCTGGCAGAACTCGAAGTGTTCTTGGTGGCAGTCGAGCTTGGTGCGAACCTCGCTGACGTTGCCCGCGAGAAGCTTTCACGTTTCGGACGTGCCGAGGTCATAGTTGCCGATTTCGATCAGTGGGTACTTCCGGACCAGCCATTTGATCTGGTCGTGGCCGCGACCGCTTTTCATTGGCTCGATCCCGACAGGCGGATACAGAAGTGCGTGTACGCTTTGCGGCCCGGCGGCACTTTAGCGGTCATTGATACTCATTGGGGGGTTCGTACTGGCGACGACCCGTTCTTGAGGCAAGTCAGTCATGTTACGCACGCTGGGATCCTGATCACGATCCCGCGTTCCATTCCCCAATACTCGAGAGCCTGCCAAAAGAGCGCACTGACTTGGCAAGCTCACGGCTGTTCGCCGAGATTGCGCATCGGCGCTATCGAAGCGATCGAGAGTACGGCGTAGCTCAGTACTGCGACCTGCTCAACACATTCTCGAACATTCTGGCCTTCGATGAGCCGATGCGTAATGGCTTCCTCGCTTGTATGGCCGACCTTGTTCAGACCAAGTTCGGGGGGAGAATTGTTCGGAGCGACCTGTATGACTTGTGGCTGGCGCGGACCTCTGGGTGACTGGAGCCTGAATCTAACCGCCTGCATCCGCGGCTTGCATCAGAATGTCGTAGCCGCCACCGCGCAACGCCGCTGCGGCAGATGGGCCGGTGGAGAAGGCGCCAAGCATCGAGGTCGAGCGAACACCTCTCCCATCCCTCGGCTACCAGCCGCGACGCCGAGCCGCGAGGGTATCGGGGAGGGAGGAGCAGTGGGCCGCCTGACGCCGGCGTTGCCAGCGTGGGCAGGTATACACGCGTCCCCTCGATCGGGGAGATGAGCATCTGCTCGCACGAGCGGTAGCTCAGCGAATGGTCGATCCAGAAGCGGCCGTTGCGCAAGCTCTTGCGCAACGACATCATGGTGGACGCCGCAACCGCACGGAGGCCCGAGTGGGGAACGACGTCGCGCACAAGGTCGTGCGAGGCGGCGCCCGCGTTCGTGACCAAGCCGAGGCTGAACGGAGCCATCCCAGTTCAAACGATGTTGGGGATGATATCGGACCTCGGGTAAAACAGAACCCTATACATGCGTGCACCTGCGCGGATGGCGTCTGCTGCCCCGGAGGTAACCTACACATTGATGGGGCGCAAACGCGCACTGATCACTGCTGGTGCCTGTGGATGCAGCGAAACGAGAGACGAACGCACCCGTGCGCGCATACTGGGTGATTTGGGGCGAAACGCGAGGCTTCATATTGGCGGCAGTCTGTGGATGCGCACCACTGCCAACCCCCAGTGCATTGCCCGCACCTGCCCATCGGTCAACCGCCACTTAAAAGGCAGGGAGTACGACATGGCACTTTTCCGTGAAGCCGCTGAGGCCTTGGTCGCTGCCTATCTGAATGGACGCGACTTGCCGGAGAAACAGCACAAGGCCGCTGTCCAGGAGGCTCGGACGCGTTTGATGAACGGGAAGGTGCCTGTACTTGACGAAAAGCTGCGTGGCGTCATCGACCGCGAGTCTCGCTAGCGGAGGTCTAGAAGCGTATGTTGCGTGACCTCCATCGTCACGTAATCGGTCGAGGCGTACAAGGTGTGCAAGGAGCGGATCGACCCGGTGGGGGCGGCGCACAACGTGGACGGGCGTGCGCCCGTCGTGCGACTGTTGCGAAGGCCACCCGTTGTAGAAACCGAAGCAGGCGGCCAAGTGCGCGCGGCGCCGACATCGTCGCACGCCTGGACAAAGCCCCGCGCCAGCGGCTGTTCGCTCCGAGCAGCGCTGCTCCGACAAGCGCTCGGAGAAACAGTGTGGGGTGCGATCCATCTGGTTGCACGCAATGTCGGATGGCGAAATGCTTTCTGACCGCTTCATCGACTCACGCAACTTGCATGCCGCACTTGTGTGGCTTGGCAAGCACGCGAATGTCCAAGCCCTCGTTTGAAAAGGGACTCTCAATCAGACCGCGATGCGTGCGTCCTCGGCGTCTTGCCACGTCATATCGTGCCGCGCTTGCATCGAGCGTGCCGGCGAATCGGTTTCCGCGTCGCTCACTCGCCCGCTCGCGATGGCAGGCACCTCGACGATCGCAGCCACGACCTGATCTGGCACCGCGTAGTGAACCATGTGGCCAGCGCCCGGCACCTCGACCAGGCGGCTTTGCGGCAACTCGTCGTGCAGGCGCCTCGATTGCAAGGGGTCGACGACCTTGTCGTCAGCACCGGCGATGATCGTCACCGGCATCCGGAGCTCGCCGTGGCGCCTGCTGTTTGCGAGCGCCGCCGGCACCATGAAAACGGCATCTTCCGAATTTGCGCGCAACTGCACCGGGCGCAGCATCATTTCTCGCGAAAGCGTCCGAAAGAAATTAGCGGGTACGCGGTTCGGTGCAAACATCGCCTTGACCGCGCCATTCATCATCGCCCGGCTTGCAAGAGCGGTGACCGTGTAGCGCAAGACGTCACCCAGCACTGGCACGGCTACCGGCGTGGTCATCAATGCGTCCAGGCGGGCGCTTGGGTAGTAGTAGCCGCCCAGCAGCACCAGGCTGCGCACATCGTCCGGGTACTCGAGCGCAAGTGCCACCGCGACCATCGTGCCCATCGAGTGCCCCACGATGGTGGGACGGTCCACATCCAGCTTCGCGAGAGCAGCGCGAATGAGATTTGCCTGCGCCGCGGGCGTCCACAGCTTGCTGCGCGAACGAGTGCTGTGACCGAAGCCTGGCCGATCGAACGCGATCACGCGATGGTCCTTCGCAAGCCGATCGATGAGGCCGCTCGCGTTGAAATCGTCGAGCGTCACGGCGTTCCCGTGCAGCAGCACGACGGGTGGGCCTTCCCCCCGATCAACGTAGTGCAGGCGAATCCCGTCGATCTCCGTGAAAAGGCCCTTGGGTGGATGCTCGCGTTCGGCGCGGCGAGCCTTTTAATCGGTCCACGCTGCGGTCGCAGCGGTGGCGGCAACTGCGACGCCGGTCAGTGCGCCGCGTGAAGTAGCGAGGGCCTTGAAGTGAGAAGAATTCATGATGGTTCCGGTGTGGCATACAAACTGGTGGGGGTTGGAGAGCGATGCTCGTCGGTTCAACCACGAAACTAGGGTGGGGAGGGGATGCCAGGGGTGGGACGACACCGCGCACCACGTAGTCATTGCGCCGCGGCCCGTCGCACAACGAAGGGGCATGCGCAGCGTTCAGGCGCCGCCAGCTTCCAGTTCGATCCGGGCAAGCGCATGAGGTCAAGCCCAAGCAGAAGATCTTCGCGGCTTTCCAGACGGCGCCGGCACCCTCAGCACACAGGCATGCTTTCGCGTACGCAGCGGGTCATTCGGTGGAAGCCTTGAAAATGATCTGAGTCAGGCAATTGCGCCCTGCAGTTCAGACAGCAGTTCTTCCTTGCGGGCCGCCGGCGTCTCGCGCATGGCGAAGAGGTCCAAGCCTCGAGCGGCGCGCGCCCTTGTAAAATCTCATTGCGCTCTAACTTGACGTGGTGGCCGACGTATTCGGTGACTACCGTCACCATCGCATCAAACTTGTCCTCCAGATCGCTTGCTTCTTGAATCTGGGCGATCAGGTCCTTGGCACTCGCATGCTCGACTTCGGCTTCGTTAAGCACGTCGTTGGCGTGCACGACGCTCAAGGGCATGAGCAAGGGCGGCGACTGTCACCTACGCAGTGCGTATCGAGTAGGGCTCTGAAGACACTTGGCCCTCTGTGTCTTCGGGCGTCGTTATGGCACGCGCCTACGCGCGACGCCCGTCACTGGAGGTGGCGCGCGCAGGCGAGAGCGATGTGCGTTGAATGCGCGGTAGGCATGCTCCAGATGCTGATCAGTGCGTAGCCTCGACCCACCGGCGTGTGGGTTCACAGGCAAGCTCGACTCTTCCGACCACGAAACGTCGCGCCAGTCCACATCGGCGCAGAATGACAAGGCTATGTTCGCGCTCCAGGTCAATCTCGCGCTGCGCGCGAACGAAGGTGGTCCCCAGTGAAAAGCCGTCGCAAACTTTTACTCGCATGCTGTGCGCTGGTTGTGCCGATCGCAGTGAATGCGCAACCAGCAGGACGCGTGCGCCAGATCGGCGTTCTCGGCAACGCACCGCAATCCGGCGTCGCAAGCGACTTGATTCCGGCTTTCATCGCGGCCCTTCGCGAACTTGGTTGGAATAAGGACAAGGAAGTCATCTTCGAGTACCGCTGGGCAGACCAGCACTACGAACGCTTTCCGGCTCTGGCCCGCGAACTGGTCGCGCTCAACGTTGATCTCATTGTGGTCACGTCCGGAGTGACGGCGACGCAGGCAGCCAAGCAGGCAACCACGTCGATCCCGATCTTGGCAATCTCGCTAGCCGATCCGGTGAAGTTTGGCCTGGTCGATAGCCTCGCCCGCCCGGGCGGCAACGTGACCGGTTTGAGCCAACCGCTTTCGAACTGGGGCAAGTTCCTTGAACTGGCCCACGAGGCTGTCGTCGGCGCCACACGGATAGCGATCTTGGCCAACCCGACCAATGTCGAGTACGCCCACTACGTGGCCCAAAACGAGGCTGCCGCCAAGCAACTTGGTCTGAAGTTGCTGATTCTTCCGGTTGCCAGCGCCGGTGAACTGGGCCCGGCATTCGAGACGATAAAACGTGCGCCCGTTGACGCGCTGGTTATGGGTGCCGAAGGCCTGTTTTATAACAACCTGCCAGAGATTCTAGAGCGAGCTCGCACAGGCCGGATCCCAGTCATCGGGCCAATCAGCCTTGCCGCCGAGATGGGGGCATTGGTATCCTGGGCATTCGACATTCGCGATGTGTATCGTAGGGCGGCTGGTTACGCGGACAGAATACTCAAGGGCGCAAAGCCTTCCGACCTTCCAATCGAGCAACCTACCAAGTTCGACATGGTGATCAACTTGAGGTCTGCCAGGAAGCTTGGCTTGACGGTCCCGCAATCCCTGCTGCTACGCGCGGATGCTGTCATCGACTGAAGCGTTTCGCCATGTCGCGCACCGGGCGCCCGCTCGCTCCAGGTGAGCAGCGACATTCCGAAGAACAAGGTTCAACACCACGGCTGGCCTCGATCTGGCCACCAGCGATCACTTCGACGTGCGGCTGAAATACACCGGTAAATTTCTCCCATTTCCATTCGTTGCCGGCAGGGGAGGCGAGCCGTGCGGGAAGCGATCGCAGCGAGCGATCCTTAGATCGCGCAACGCCAGCCAGCCGGCGGTGGCAGAGAAGCGCTGACGACGATGACGACGGCAACCCAGGACCTCTTGCTCCTCCTGCGCCAGCGGCATTCCGCCATCGTTCATGCCGAACAGGCCAGCCAGGATATTGGTGGACAGCCAAGCATGACTCAACGCGCCGATGAAACGCTACGCGATTCCGGGGATCGGCTCTGCTTCAATTCGTCGCATGAAATATGCACCACGCGCGAATACGGGCACAAAGCAGATGCCGTCGCCGCCATGTCGCCACCTCTCGCACGAATAGACATGGCTTCGAGATTGCGTGCCCTTCACGTGGCGAGTCAGTCGATGGGGGTATGCATTCGGCGACGGCTCGAACCGGTTGGCTTTGAGGCCAGCCGGCAGGGCACGTGCCTTTGAGCACTGAACTAAAGGACAGTGTCACCCGCACGTAAGACGCGGTACCGTCGGCGATGCTCGCACCTGAAACTCTCATTGCGGTCGTGGATGACGAGTCGGCGATACGGACCATGCTGGCGCGGGTGTTACGGCTCGCACAAATCCGCGTGGCCCAGTTTTCTTCAGGCGAGCTCCTCATGGCGACACTGCCTGCTCATCTGCCGGCGTGCGTAATCATCGGTGTGCACATGCCAGGGATGACGGGCCTTGAGGTCCTTTCCCGAATGCGCTCCGCGGACCTTCAGGTTCCCGACGTTCTCATCACCGCAAGCGACGATGTTTCGCTCCCTCGCCTGGCGTCCGAGGCGGGCGCCACGCAACTTTTGAGAAAGCCGTTCTCAAGCGCAGAATTTGCTGGCGGCAATCAAGTTTGCGACCACGGCAAGCGGACGTTGACCCGAGTCGTTGGGACGCAAGGCCAACCGCGCAACAAGACACCTTGCCGATTGACCGCGCCACAACGATGATGGCTTGCGCCCCATGCTTGGGGCGAGGGACGAGACGCCGAGTCGAACGCGGTGCGAGTCCCGCCTCCACACCGACGCTGCTAGCAAGCGCATTCAGACGCCAAGGAGATCGCATTGATTCACTGGATGCCAGTTCGCCTTCGCGTCGCGGCTTTCCTGTTCTGTGGCTTCAGTCTCCGAGCGGCGGCTCAACCCGCAACACCTGCTGGTGACGACTTGCAGCGGGCGTTCGCCGCGTCTTTTGCCTTGGTGCCGGAAGTTACGAAGTTCATTGCCGTGCCCGCATGTCGCCAGCACGGCCAGCAGGCCGCCGAAGTCGCACGCGCCCGCGCCCGCGCCCGCGACAAAGGGATGACACAGGCTGCAGCGTTGGAACTACAGGCGCCGCCCGCAAGTACGTCAAGGCAACCAAGGGGACGAGCGAATCGATGCCGCTGTCACCCGCGCCAACACCGCCATTGCAGCGTACGTCTTGGCCCCCCCCCCGCGTCAGAATTGTTGTCGCCCCGATAGAACCAAGAACCTGGGGGCGGCGATGAAGGATGAAAGTGGCGCGATACGGACAAGCATTCAAGGACCGAGCGGTAGCAAGGTTGCTTCCGCCGGAGAGTTCGGCGATGGAGGTGGTGGCCCGCGAAGTGGGCATTGGGGTGGGGACGCTGCAGCGATGGCGCGAGGATGCGCAGTCCAGGCCCGCCCGAGGGCGGGCCTGGACTGCGGGCGCCCGAATTTAGGCGG
>NZ_JBBKZT010000044.1:0-20631 GCF_037889975.1 Variovorax rhizosphaerae
GGCCTGCGCGCCTGCCTGCGAGTCCGGCCCCGGGGCCCTCGGGGCTTCGTCGCCCATGCGCCGATGCAGGTTGCCCAGCATCGCCAGGTCGGCCTGCCGCAGTTGCGCCGGCAAGGCCGCCAGCATCGGGACCTCCACCCGGTAGGTCGGCACCGGCGGCAGGACTGCCGGTGCGGCCGGTGCGGTCGGTGCGGCCGGTGTGGTCGGTGTGGTCGGTGTGGTCGGTGTGGTCGGTGTGGCCGGTATGGCCGGTGCGGTCGGTGCGGTCGGTGCGGTCGGTGCGGTCGGTGTGGCCGGTATGGCCGGTATGGCCGGTGCGGTCGAGCGCAGGTACCAGTTCTCCCCCGCGCCCTGAGCGTCGGCCGCATACAGGCGGTACTCGTAGGCGCCGGCATCCACATGACCATTGAAGAGACTGAAGGCACTCCGGGTCGTCTGCGCGGTGGTGGTCGCACCATTGAGCCCGCTCACCACCTCGATGCCGTTGCCCGTGGTGAGCGCTCCCAGCCCTCCCAGGTTCACGACCTGGATCGTGGTGTTGCCGCTGGCGCTCGCCCCGGGACCGTCGAGCACCAACCGGTCGCTCACGCTACCGTCGCCGCCCAACGCGGTGCCCAGCCTCAGCAGGCTGTGGGCAACGTACGCCCCGGTGACTGTGAGCGTGCTGCCCGGGGCGGCGCCTAGGAGGCTCACGGTACCACCGTTGTCCAGCGCCGCCACGCGCTGGCTGAAGCCCGCGGTGTCGAGCGTCGCGCCCGGCGCCACCGTATGGGCCGAGGCGGCACCGAAGGCATTGGTCGCACCCGCCTTCAGGGTGCCCGCGGCCACCGTGGTGGCGCCGCTGTAGGTATTCGCGGCCGACAGCACGGTGGTGCCGGGGCCGTTCTGCTGCAGCGAGCCCGTGCCCGAGATCGCGCCGGCCACGGTGAGGGTGCCGCTGCGGTTGAAGGCGAGCACGCCGTTGTCGAGAATATTGCCGGCACCCAATGAACCGGTGGGGCCACCATTGCCGATCTGCAGCGTGCCGCCACTGATCGTGGTGGTGCCGGCATAGGTGCTGTCGCCGGTCAGCGTCAGGGTGTCGGTGCCGGTCTTGGTGACGGTTCCGCTGCCGCTGATGATGCCGCCGTACCCGAGGGCATCGCTGCGCCGGAAAACGAGTGCGCCGTTGTTGACCACGTCGCCGACGATGCTGCCCGAGGTGCCGCCATTGCCGATCTGCAGGGTACCCCCGACGATGGTCGTGCCGCCTTCGTAGGCGTTGTTGCCCGTGAGGACCAGCAGGCCGCTGCCGAGCTTGGTGAGCCCACCGCTGCCGTCGATGTGCTGAACGAAGGTGGCGTTGTGGCCGTTGGTGTCAATGCGCCCTCCTGGGGCATCGAAGGTGACCGCACGAGTGGCCGCAGGATTCATGTCCGCGTCTAGGCGCAGCGTCCCCCCGCCGAAGAGCAATGCACCGCCAGGCGCGCCGAGGTTGGCATCGCTTGCCACCGCGAGCACCCCTTGGCCAAGCAGCGTGTCGCCGGCGTAGCTGTTGGCGCCAGTAAGCACCAGCGTCCCCGCGCCGAGCTTGGTGAGCATGCCGGGCCCGGAGATCGAACCCGTGAGGCTCAAGTTCGTGCCCGCCGCCGGCGCGAACGTGCCGCCATCGATGCCGAGATCGACGCTGCGCGCGCTGGCGAAGCTCGCAGTCGTGATCAGCGTGCCGTTGTTCAGGCTGAGCCCGCCGCTGGGCGCCCCGAGGTTGGTGTCGGCAGCCACCTGAATCGCGCCGCCGTTGATCGCGGTGCCGCCGGAGTAGGTGTTGACGCCGCCCAGCACCAGCAGCCCCGCATCCGAGCGGATCAGCCGGGCCGGGCCGTTCAGGCCGTCGACGATGGGCGCATTGATGGTGGCCGTGGCGAGCGGATCGACCCGGATGATCGTCTCCGGCTCGCCTGCCAGGGTGAAGCCGCCGCCCTCGATCGTGTAGCCGCTCGTGCGGAACTCCATGCCTTCCAGGGCGATGTTCTGGCCCAGCGTGACGGTCCCGGCGGCACCCTGGAAGACGGCGAAGCCGCTTTGCCAAGGCGCGTTGACCGTGCCCGCCGTGCTGGTCCAGTTGGTGGTCGTGGTGTTCCAGGTCGCCGTGCCGCCATCGACCGTGTTGTTGGACGTGGTGTTCACGCCATCCCAGAACTGCAGCGCAAAGCCCCCCGACTGGGCAATCAGATTCACCTGGCCGGACGTCGCGGTATCGATCAGGAAGTCGCTGCTGACAAAGTGACTGGGCAGCGATCCGGTGACCGCAAGCCCGTTGTCAGTCAGTGCGCCACCATAGTTGAAAAGGCGGTAGACGCCTGGCGACATGCCGCCAAGATTGGCCAGGTTGAGCGTGCCGTCGAGAGTGAGGTTGCCGGCGACGGTGGTCAGGTCGTTCAATCCTCCGCCGATCTCACCGGGCATGCCCAACTCGTAGTCGACTTGCGAGTTGGGATTGAGTACCAGCGCGCCGACGTTGAAGGTGCCCGGGCTGTTGCCCGGCGAAAGATGTCCCCCATCGGCCACGTTGACCTGGCCACCCACGGTGCCCACGCCGCGCAGCGCAGCGCCCGCGTTGACGTTCGCACTGCCGGCGACCGTACCGTTCACCGCCAATACGCCAGCATTGACGCTGGTGAGGCCCGTGTAGGTATTGACACCCGTCAGCGTCAGGGTGCCGTTGCCTGCCTGCGTGACAGTGCCCGTGCCGCTGACGACGCCGCCATAGCTGCGCACGTCGCTGCGGGCGTACACCAGCGCGCCGTTGTCGACGATGTTTCCGGCGATGGCGCCGCTGGTGCCGCCGGCCCCGACTTGCAAGGTGCCGGCACTGATTGTGGTGAGGCCGGCATAGGAATTGGCGCCGGTGAGCGTCAGCGTGCCGGTGCCCTGCTTGATAAGTCCGCCGGGGCCGACGAAGGCATTCGAGAAGGTTGCGCTGTTGACCTGCGTGTCGATGGTGCCTGTCGTGCCGAGCGTCACGGCACGGTCGGCATTGAAGGACTGGGTGAGTTGCAGCGTGCCGCCGTTCGCTGCGCCGCCGCCAAATGCCAATGCGGCGCCGGGCGCTCCGAGATTGGCATCGCTGGCCACGCTCAGAACGCCATTGTTGATGTGGGTGGTGCCGGTATAGGTGTTCTCACCCGTGAGCGTCAGCACGCCAGTGCCTGCCTGGGTCAGGGAGCCGGTCCCGCTGATCACGCCGCCGAACGTGATCGCGTCCGATCGGTTGAAGGCCAGCGCTGCGTTGTTGGCCACTTTGCCGACGATGCTGCCCGAGGTGTCGCCATTGCCGATCTGCAGCGTGCCCGCGGCAATGGTCGTGCCGCCCGTGTAGATCTCGTTGCCGGTCAGCACCCAGGTGCCGGTCCCAGTCTTGGACAACCCGGTCGCTCCCCCGTTGTCGCCGATCACCGCGGCCAGCGTATTGGCGCCGGTGTAGCCGCCGCTCAAGGTCAGAGTGCGAGTGCCCGTCTGGCCATTGAAGGCGATGGCGCCCGGGTTCGTAAAGTTCAACGCGCCTGTGCCGGACGCCTCGATGGCGCCGCCGTTGATGCCCACGCTGAACAGGCGATCGGTGCTGCTGCCGGCGCCCGTGTAGCGCAGCGTGCCGCCGTTGAACACCAGGTTGGTCGCCGCATTGGTGGACGAGCCGATGTTGCTCGGCTTGAAAATAAAGCCGGTGGCGCTCTCAACACCACCATCGGCAAGCGTCGAGACGCTCAGGGTTCCGCCGTTGATCCTGGTCGCACCGGTATAGTCGTTGTCGAAAGTCAGTACCGCCGTGCCTGCGCCGGTCTTGGTCACAGTCCCTGAATTCCACAGCTTCGAACTCACCAAGAGGTTGTCAGCCGAACTTGCGGTATCCAGCGTGAGTCCTCTGAAGTTCAGGTTCACCCCGGCCCCCGACGTACTGATAACCTTGTCTTGGGCACCCCCATTCGTCGCAATAGTCAGATTGCTCGAAAGGACCACGCCTCCGAAGTTGCTTGTCCCCGCGAAATCCAAGGTTCCGCCGCCCATTGGATCAAAGTTGATAGCCCCGCCAATGTCCTCGCGGTTTATGGCCTCGATGATCAAGGTCGATGGACCGTTCACGTAAAACGCCGTGGACCGTATGGGGGATGCTACCGGCGGCGAGGCAAGGCGAAGGGTCGCTCCATTGGAGACGGTCGTTGAACCCGTGTAGGAAATGGCGCCGACGGATGCCAGAGAGACCGATCCACTGGCGACCGTGAGGCCGCCTGTTCCGGAAAGGGTGCCCGTCACCGAGGTAGCTCCCGTGCTGTTGAACACGAGCCCACCGGCGACGTTGTAGGTCCCTTCCAGATTGACGAGTGCGCCTTGAAACGTCAGTACCGACGGTCCGCCACTGACTACCGATACGTCCGCGGCATCGCCGATGCTGTTGCTGGCGCCAAGGGTGACGCTGCGAGCGCCCAAATCGACGCTTAGTTGGCCGTCGGTCACCGTGTTGCCGGTGTTACCTCCCACGGGTCCATGAACGATGGAGAGGTCTTGTGCATTTGCGCGCTCAAATCCGCAAATCGCCAACAGCGCTGTGACAACACTCAACGTCCGTAGGCTGGAGTTCCGAGCCGATTTGCGCCGGCCCCGTGCAAGCTCGGATGCCGCCACCCACGCCTGGTGGACGACGCTCCAGACCACCTGACATGTTGCATTCATCGTCCTGTCCTCCAAAGCATTGTTATCGAGGCACTGCGGAGGCCGGGATCCGACGGTAGTGGCTGAAGACATGGCGCGCAAACGCGCGCGCATGGTTCTAGTTGGCAGTGCACCGCGCGATCGTATCCCGATGCCAGACTACCGCCTCTACAACGACGTTTCAAGAACGACTATCGAGAAGGGCCGTGCTGGGGCCGATCCGCTGGCCGGGCACCGATATGGCGGTGGTTCCGAAGCCTCAGTCGGGAGACCGCACGCCCCGGCGTCCAAAAGGGGGCGTTCATCCCGATGTGCTGCGGCCTGGCAGGCTTGCGTGGTAAGCGTCGGCCCCCTGTTGGGGGGAAGTCATCCTAGCTTGCATTTAGGCCGCTTTGTGGGCGAGACCGGCCGCAGAAAGTCGGCGCACGATCGGCCGGTTATGGCCGGCAGTGTGACCACGAGGTCGCGCCAGGGAGCTGACCTATAGGGTATGGGCGCGGCCGATCAATGTCAGCTGCCAGACACGGCAGCGAACTGGTACTCGCGGCCATGAGGCGCCGTTCCAACTCGCAAGCAGAGTGACCGGAACAGGCTGATCTGAGTCGTTCCCGATCGACCTCGCGAATGACTGCTGCGTTCGCCTCAGGCCATACTTCGTCGTAGAACGGCGTTCGATGAGTCAGCAGCATGCATCCTCTGGTGCTGGATGGCCGGGGTGATGCCAAAGCAGTTCCCTTGGTTCCCGTTTGGCGCCAACTACCGAATCGATTTCCATGGCCCTGAATCAACCCAAGAACCCGAAGCCATCCACCGCTGCAGCTCCTGCAACGGCGCCGCCGGAAGGCGAACGCCGAGCACTCCGTGGATATCTTGGCCAGTATGAGCGGGCGGGCGCTGCCATCTACGCAGCGCTCGAGCGCGACCAACTGCTCTGGATCGGCGTTGCCGACCGCAACGCGGGTATTGCCGACGACCTTGTACTCGGCTTTGAGGGTTTCGTGGTCGGCCACCAGTTCAAGACGTCCAAGTTCCCGGGAACCTTCACTGTTGAGACGCTGTTTACTGGCGCCAAGGGCCTCTGGAAGCCCCTGGTTCATGCTTGGCAGTGCCTTCGCAACGACAACCCGGGAAGCCGCGTCGAGATTAGCTTGGTCGTCAACGACTTTCCATCGACTACTGATAAGCCAGGCGACGGCACGCCGCCCCACAGCGCGGCATTTCTTGAAGAGCTCCAGCAGCATACGAACCGGTCGCTGGCGGATTGGTACACGCCGAAATGGAGTCGACTGATCGAGCATCTGCGCTGTGAAGCCGGCTTGAGCGATTGCGACTTCGAACAGTTTTTGCACAGCCTCCGTGTGGTTTACGGTGCTGCGGCGGACTTCATCCTGTCGCACAAGCTGAACGCCGAGCAGGCGCGACAGGCATCCGAGATTGCCAGCGTACTGCCCAAGCTGGTCGCCGACACACGCGACAAGGACAGGTGGACGCGCGACGAGTTGCTTCGTGAGCTTGGCTGGCGCGATCCCGCTAAGACGCTCCTCATCCATCGGTTCCCGGTCGGTGCCTATGTCCAGCGCAACCGCGACACTGAGGTCAAGTTGCTGACCGCGCTGCAAACCGCCGGCCAAGGCTACGTCTCACTTATAGGTCCGCCCGGCTCCGGGAAGTCCACCCTCCTGCAGGTAGCGCTGTCCACCGAAGCAAATATCCGGCTCGTCCGCTACCTGGCGTACGTTCCGGGCGCTGCCCAGGGCGTGGGTCGCGGAGAGGCCGATAACTTTTTAACCGATGTCAGCACGCAACTGCGCAACAGCGGTTTGATTGGACTGCGTCTTCGCGATGACTCGCTGCATGAGCGACGCGAACAGTTTGGCGTTCTAGTGCGGCAGGCCGGGGAACGCTTCGACCGCGACGCGATCCGAACGATCATCGTCGTCGACGGCCTCGACCATGTGCCCCGCGAAGAGCGGCCGACCAATTCGCTGTTGGGCGAGCTACCTCTTCCCGCGGCCATCCCAAACGGGGTTGTGTTCGTCCTCGGGACGCAGCGGCTGGATCTCGCGAATCTGAAGCCCGCCGTGAAGGAACAAGCTGAGAAGAGCGGTCGTCTGGTTCTCATGAGCCCCCTCGGCCGCGAGGCAGTCGCCCGGATGGCGGATGCGCTTGGCCTGCGGGCCGACATTCCGAGATTGGAGCTGAGCAACCTCACGCATGGCCACCCGCTGGCAACCCGCTACTTGATTCAGGCACTGTTGCACGCGGACGAAGCCGCCCGCAAGCACCTGCTCAATGGCGGAATGCCGTTCGACGGCGACCTTGAGACCGTGTATACCGCCGCCTGGCGCGAAATCGCAAGCGACAGCGATGCCATGGACGTGCTGGGCTTTATCGCCCGGGCCGAGGGAAAAGAGTCCGCGATTGAGCGCGCCTTGGTCGTTGCACGGCACCTGCTCCGCAGTTCATTCCAGGGATGGAGCGTCTTCCACAACAGCTTCAGGCTGTTCGTCATCGCTCAACCGCGAACCCGCCTCGGAAGCGTCGATGCCGAATATTCCCAGCGCGTGTACCGCGTCCTCGCCGAGCTGGCGAAGAACGCGCCGCACGAATCGGCGCAGAGGTGGCTTGAGCTGCGCTACCGCGCCCGTGCCGGCGACGGTGCCGATGTACTTGCGCTGGCGATGCCCGCTCGCTTCAGGCAGCAAATGGCTGACGGGCGTTCGATCGCCGAGATCCACGCCGATATCCGCCTGGCTCTGCTGGCAGTGCGTGGAAGGCACGATGCAACCGCCTTCACACGGCTGCTGCTGTGTCGTGATGAAGTGGGCCGGCGCGAAACAGCCCTTGAGTATGCCAACCAGCTCCCGCTGGCGATGCTAGCGGTCGGGGACATTGATTCAGCCCTCTCTTTCGTGCAGTACTTCCCCAGCCAGGGCTACGAGGTTGTCGACACCCTGCTGGCCCGAGGCGACTTCGAGCGCGCGAAAGACCTATTTGAAAGCCTTGAGCCACTATCGCAGCTCCATACGTCCAAGTTCGAGAATCACGGGCACGACCACAACGTCACGGAATTCGAGAGGTGGGCAAGGCGCGCCGTCCACTTCCGAGACTCCGAGCAGGTCCAGACGGCGATTGACCACCTCGCTACAGAGGGGCTACGCCAGCCCGAAAAGCTGGATCCAAAAACTGTCGCCGCGCTGCGGCAGCATTTGAGGAGGGAAGCCGCAGAGGCGACGCTTCGTCATAAGGTTGGCTCCGATCCACAACAACTCTGCAGCGAGCTCGGCGTGGCCTACGAAGACACGCCGTCTGTGATGGTTCACGCGGGGCTTGTGGCAAGTCGTCATGGAGACGTCGCGCAGGCGCTCGCCCTGTTTGACGCCGCTGCCGCCCTTCCTGCCTTCGAAGACGTGCCCAACGGCTACCGCCGCGGAGTGGCACTGATTGCATTCCAAGCGGGCCGTCGTGACCTAGCCGAGGCCCTGTTCGACACGTTGGTCGCACCGATGATCTCCATGTGCGACGACGAGACGGAGCTGTCCGGCCTGGGTGATCTGGTCGGCGCAGTGATGCATCACGCGAGGCTTTGCACGCTGCTCAACAAGCCGCTGCCAAGCGCGACGCCGTCGAAGCACTCGTTCCTTCATCCGTTCCAGCAGCACGCCTCGACGATAGGCGTGCTTCTAGGTCGCGCCGCCGTCGACAACGCGACCGTGCCGGCTGGCAGCATCCAGGCCGAAGCCCGCGTTGCCCTTGGGTACATGCTACGTCTGACGTCAGAAGGCGGTAGCGAGTCATATCGCATCCAACAGGCTTTCAAAGCAATCCCCGTGCTGGCGCAAGCGCTGCTGAGGCTCGGCGCCAAAGGTGGCGAGCATGAGTACCGCGCCGTACTTCTCCGCGGCGCTTTGAGCGTCCGTGACGCAAACGCGGAATCTCAGTGGAGTTCGGCGCGATGTCGTTGCACCACCGTATCGAAGAGCGGCGCACAGCGTTGCGCCCGACGCACGGCGTCGCGCGCAATCAGGTAGGCCCGAGTCTGGCCGTCGGACATGCCGGTAGTCACACCGCGCCGCCGCATCGCCTCGGGGGCGACGTGGCCACTTCCCGCAGAGGGAGTGACAGGATGAGAATTCATGATCACGCTCCTTTCTTTGGTTGGTTGAGCGGCTGCTTCCTGCAGGCGAATCGAAATGTAGTTTCGTCGCGCCCAATTTTCAAGGGGTCCAAAGACCGAATGTGAAGGGGGTGTGGCAGTTGGGGCACCAGCGCCGGGCCTCCCGCGTCGTCGCTGGGACGGCGTCACAACACAAGGCCAATCCAGATCCGCGGGCGTTGCATTTTCCGCAAGTTGCCCGCACCAAATAACGCGGATACTGAAACGATGAAGGACGGGATCATGAACAGCGAAATCGAGAGCCGCCAGCTACCACAACCCGCCGACTTGGCCGATGTGTTGGATGCCAACAAGGAGGCCACCGAAGAGGTGAAGCAGGTCGCTGATCACCTTGCGGTAGTTCATGCGGTGCTGGAACAAGGCGTGCCAGCTGGCGCGGCGGAGGACGTCGGCTTGGCCACAGAGCAAACCGCGCAGCTTGGCAAGCAACTGGAAGAGGCTGCCGATAAGCTCGACAAAGTGAACGAGCAACTGGCGACCGAGGTCGACGCTCGCAAGTCCACCGAAGGTCGCGCGTAAAAATCTGACATGAGTTTCCCCACCTGACTCACAGGCTGGAAGCCGCTCAGCCTTGAGCCTCGGGCTCCCTCAATCCGCACCCACGACGAGCATGCCGCTCCTGATTTTCCTCGTCGAAGACAACGCCACCATCCGCAACAATTTGTTGCCGGCACTGGCCGACCTCGCCGGTGCGGAAGTAATCGCCTATGCGGAGACTGAAGCGGCCGCAACGCAATGGCTCGATGCCTACGGCGGCGCATTGGATCTGGTGATCATCGACCTTCTGCTGAAGAACGGGTCTGGCTTCGGCGTGCTCAGGCACTTCAAAGCCAGGCGCCCTGATGCGGCGCTGGTGATTTTGTCCAACTACGCAACGCCCATCATGCGCGAGCGCGCCACATCTTTGGGCGCCACTGCCGTCTTTGACAAGTCGACCGAACTCGAGGCGTTCTTTGAGTTTTGCGCTGGATTGAACCGTTGAACCGTTGAACCATTGAACTCGTCGCCGAGCGACGTATGGCGTGCCGCGCGCATGCCACCCCCCTTTGGGACAGGTCCGTACGCTACGCACCGCTGGGAGGCTGCTGAACCCTGCTGGTGCCCCCTTGAAAATGTTTCACCCCGCCTCTAGCTTGCGAGTCGGAAGCGCTGGAAGGACGCGTCCGGCGCTCTGTTCAACCTGAATGGAGGTACTTGCAATGTATCGATCTCTTTTTCCGCGCGACATCTTTGCCGAGATGGACCGCCTGCAACGCGAGATGCAGCAGGCCATGGATCTCTCACCCAGCATCCGCGGGTTCGGCCGCGGCGGCTTTCCTGCATTGAACGTGGGAGGCACCGAACAGGCGGTGCAGATCTACGCCTTTGCACCGGGCGTGGACCCACAAAGCCTCGAAATCGATCTGGACCGCGGCGTGTTGACGATCGCGGGTCAGCGCGCCGCCAGCGTCGACGACGAGCGGAAGGGCGCTGATGGCAAGCAGGCCACGGTGCACATCAACGAACGTTTTTCCGGCGAGTTTCGCCGCGTCCTGTCTTTGCCGGAAGACGCGGATCCGGAAGCCATCGATGCGACCTACCGCGACGGCGTCGTGCGCATCACGGTGCAAAGGCGTGCTTCGTCCCGCCCGCGCCGTATCGCCATTCAATGACGAAAGGAGATCGAAATGAACCAACTTCGTGAACAAGCTGGCCGCCCGTCGTCGTCTGAGGGACGGCCGCAGGATGCATCCCGCTACAGCGATGCGGCGCTGATGCCCCCGGTGGATGTGGTTGAGGACGCCAACGGCATCACGCTGTACGCGGACCTGCCCGGCGTTGCCCGGGAAAACCTGCACGTGCAGGTGGAAGCCGCGACCCTCACGATCGACGCAGAAGTGGATCTGGGATTGCCTGAGGGCCTGCAGGCGAGTCATACCGAGGTCGGGCTGGGGCGCTTTCATCGAACCTTCACGCTCAGCCAGGAACTGGATCCGGAGAGGATCGCGGCGGACCTCTCCAACGGCGTCCTGAAACTGAGCATTCCAAAGGCCGAGCATGCGAAGCCGCGTCGCATCGCAGTGACCGCAGTCTGATCGCGGCCGAGAAGGCAGGGCGGCGCAAGCCGCCCCGCAGGTTCAGTGGAATGTTGATGATCATCAGGAGGTGTGTTGCTCATGGCCATGGATCTGCTCAGGCGTATCGCGGCCTCCCCATTGCCGGCTTCGTACAGTTCACCGGATGACATCGACAAGCTGAGGGTCCTGGATGCAGCCGGCCTGGTTCTTGCGATATTCGTTGCAGATGCCGCTTCATGCCGGTCGACAGGTACGCATCGGGCGATGGTCACCGCCATCACCGAGAAAGGACTGGAGGAACTGCGCGCAGACGGCGAACCCGATTCCCAACTGCGAGGGGTCCGATCGACGGTGCAATTGGTCAGCCGACTGCGCGACCTCGTGGAACGCGCCCGAGGGGTGTCGAAGTGAGGGCGCGTCGCCCTCCTCGAGGCGTAGCCCGAACATGCGCCTGATGATCGCCGCCCAATGCGCGAGCTCTGAAACAGCGGGCTGCCGCGCACCTATTTCCAGTGCACGAATGAGGTGGACTTACGCATCCAGTCTTGATGCAGGTCCTCGATCTCCGCAAGCAACTGGTGCATCTGATCAACATCGACGGTCTTGCCCACCATGGCGTCGTCCATCATCACCTTGTGAGTTTCGATTGCACCTGCCCACAGCAGGTAAGCCTCCTCAAACTGATTTCTCGAAGCTTCTGTCATTCCTGTCCCTCACCTAGATTCCTTGACCAGATTGAATCTGCATTGATTGATACCAATTTGCGTTCAATAATTTAGATATTATGTCGTTCCACGAACTTCAAGGAGTCGTGGATGAAGACATTGATCGTGGGCGACAAGCCCACTGTTGAACGCTTGGCCGAGCGCCTGAAGGGGTGATCGTATCTTTCGTGCAGATTGATACGGTACGAGCAGAAAAGACTAAGCACGACGACTACTTACGGAAATCTCCGATTGCCCATTTTTCGTGCTACCCGTGCAGATTGATACGCCAGCAGTCTGACCTCAGCCGGCACGGGACTCTGGCAGCATCGGCCCATGGCCGGCTATGGCGGGTCACTGCAACCTTCTGACGCGTGCATGGCCGGGAGGTGCCTGGATCAACACGTCAGCGTAGTGATCGAGTGCAAAGCTGAATGTGCCTCGGAAATTGATGTGCCCGAAGTGGGCCGGCCCGATGCGACGCAGCCAGTCGTCTTCGATGACAACGCCATCCTTGCGAAGACTGTCAACGACGCTGCTCATGCGGCTCGTGTTCCAAGCCAGCACGATGTTCGTGAGCAGCGCGTGCGAACCGGAGATCGCCACCATCTCGTCGCGCCGCCGGCCGCGCTCGGGTGCCACCTTGCCGGTGTAGATCGCTCGCTGCAGCTGGTGGACCGACTCACCGCGGTTGAGCAGCATGTGGATCTCCCGTCGAAACTCATCGATGGCCAGATAATCGCAGAGGAAGAGGGTGCGCAGCAGTCGGCCAAGGTGCTCGGCCGCTCGATGCAATGGATCGCCGATCGCCGCCGATCCCAGTCTCTGGATCGCAAGCGCCGCCGACACCTTGCCTGAACGGATTGAGGCGGCGAGCCGCAGTAGATCGTCCCAGCCCCGCTCGATCGCCTTCAGCGATACCTGGCGAACCGTCACCGCCTCGAGGGCGGGAGGGACCGGCCAGCCACGAGGCATGAACAGATTGCGCTCGCGCAGGTTGCGAAGCCGCGCGTACAGGTCGAATCCCAAGAGCTTGGCGATAGCCAGCGCGACGCTCGTGAAGCCGTGCGTGTCGACAGCAAGCAGGGAGATCCGGATTCGATCATCTGTACGATTCTGCTGTTCGACGCCTTCGACAGCGACACCGGCCTGGCGCTCGTTGAGCACTATGGGCTGGTCGTAGAAGATGCCCCAGCGGTCGCGCAAGTGGGTGTAGATACCGGCAGCGTAGGTGCGCCGACGCGGATCGACGCGCGACGTCCAGAGGTGACGGCTCGCATCGAGTGCCATCATGTCGGCGGAACCCTTGTCGCCGTCGCCCCAGAGCGCGGCAATGGGCACGCGACTTTGGAATTGAGCGACGCAGTCATTGGCCCTGCGCAGTCGGCCGGGTTGCTCCAAGGCGCGCATCGCCGCCGCAATCTGCGCCACCTCGATTCCGGGGATCATGGTACTGACACCTTTGGCTTCATTGTCGGTGCCATGGGCCAGGAGCGCACCATAGAGAGCGAACAACTCGTCGCCAGAACTGGCGCGACGGGCCAGCAACGCTTCGCTGAAGTGGGTAGCCGCGTCTACCTCCAGCAGGATGTCCGGCAGCTGCACGTCGCCGATGCGCTGGAAGATGGCCTCGCGGGTCTTGCGCGGCTCCGTGTCGTCGGACAGAGCGCTGAGCGGCGGGATGTGGAGCAGGCGGTCATCGCCAATATCAACGCGTCCACGTTCAACCGCCTCGGCCAATGCATGAAGCCCGGCCGAAACGCCGGCAAGGATCGGTGCCATGAACTTCTTGACGTTGGCCGGCTGCCCCAGGATCTGCAAGTGCTGATCGCGCCTGGCCGTCCACTCCTCATCATTGAGCAGCAACGACTTGCGGTCCCGGAAGGCGATCGAATGGTGGACCCAGACGCTGCCACGTCGAAGGCTGCGGCGCAGCGACATCAGCGTGCAGGCTTCGAAGGCGCGACACCCTGACGTCGGATCCAGGTCGTGCACGAGGGGACTCCACGCGGCGCCGACCGGTGGCGTCGGCACTGCTGCGCCGAACGCATCGGACGCGCCCGTGGCATTTGAATCCTGAAGCCTGGACCAGGCCTGCCACTGCGCGAACGCGCGATCTTCTCGCGCGCCCGAAAATCTAGGTCACGCAGTCCCGCGAGGCACGCATGGACCCGCCGGCTGTCTTCGGCCAATGCTCGGCGAAGTTGCGACGCAAAGCTTCCGAGGTTTGCTTCGTCAACGTCGGCCAGAGCTGCCCGTGCCTTGATCACCCGCTCGCGCCAGCCCCTGCTGTCGTCCGCCAGAATCGCCTTGGCGTTGACGACGCTCCGCAACAAGTAGGCGTTGTGACCGCTCCGGCTGGCCTGAACTCGCTGCGCGGCTTCGCGAAACAACTGCTGGCTGCGGCGATTTGCCTGGAGGAGGGTGGTATCGGTCAAATCCAGAAGCGTCACGCGCAGGAAGCAGACGATCTCGAGATCCTGCCGGTTGCGTTCGATGCGAAGCGTCATCGACGAGCGACGCAGTTGGACATGGGGTGCGTAGGCCTGTTGTTTCGCGAAGGCGATGTTGTCAAACGCCCACTGGTGGACCATGAGCTCCTTTAGGCTGCGAATCTTGCTGAGGGTTTCCGCCAGAGTGCTCGGCGCGTGTCGCCGGGGCGGTGTCTTGAGCCACTCGAGGTTCGTCATTTCCGAATCGTCCCGTGCGGCGTACGCCCAGTCGCGACACCTTCGGATGGCGGGTGCACCGATAGCTGCGCTAACCGCCGCCAACATCTTCGACTCGGTGACGGCAAAGGCTTCGCGCGCCCAGTCGGCAAGCCTACGGTAGCCAGGAATCAGGACGCGCCGCTCGTACATCCAGGCGCGAGCGATGGCGATAAGCTCATCACGGTGACCGGCTTGGTCGGACGCGACCGCGAGGACTCCCCGAAGCTCTGCAGTGGTGACGTCATCAAGGTCCCGCAGGCCCAAATGGTCCTTGGCCCATCGCTGGTGCTCGTACAGCGTCGGGCGGCGGCGATAGAGCGACCTGAGGCTAGCGATAGTCAACGTCGAGGCCCCCCGGGCATCGCTGACGGTTCGAAGAAGTTCCTTGGGGACTATGGAGATGCGGTCCAACGGGCGGCCGCTTGCGCGAAGGTGCAGCAACAAGATCGCCGCCGCAACTCGCCGGTCGGCGCGAAAACGTTCGCATAGAGCCGCGATGTCCGCCTTGGTGAGAGTGAAGCACTGTTGGACGTCGAACTCGGACAACCTGGCAGGCAGGCTGTCAGCCCCTACATAGCGATGTGCGAAGGTCATGGCGCAGTCCGAGCTTTCCGGGAGGGGCGCCAATATACGCCAGCTCCGCGGGCTGGGCAGAACGCCTACACCATCGGAAAAGCGGAGCGGCTCTGAGCAACCGTATCAATCTGCACGAAAAAGCCGATTACCCCATACCGGCCAACCGCTTGCGCACGGCCTTGTCGACGCACTCTACGCAAGCTGTTCGAAGGTGGCGAACGACGGCCGGTCGGCTGGGCGATGGGACAGGTGTTTCCACTCGGTCGGCACAAAGTGCAATTGCATCAAGCGGCTCGTGGCGTCGTCTATGAACACCAGCAGTGTGCAGGGAGGGTCACGCTCCTCGAACAACGCATGGTCGCTGCCGTCGATCTGGATGAGCTCGCCAACGCAGGCGCGCCGGTTGCGCGGCTGGTGAATTCTGGCGGCTCGTTGCTTGCGCGGGGTCCATAAGCCAGCGACCGTCATCAACGTCCGCACGGTCTCGACACCTAGCGTCAGCCCATGACGTTCAGCGAGCTTCTCGCAGGCCAAAGTCGGACCGAAATCCGCGTACTGCTCGCGAATCAGTCTGAGCGCGCGTTCGGCAACTCCGGGTGCCAGTTGGTGTTTGCTGGGCAGGCCTCGCTTGCGCGAGACCAGCCCCGCAACGCCTTCGAGTTTGTAGCGCTTGACCAGGCGCGCAACCTGCTCCCAGGCGATGTGCCGTTGATGTCCCAGCAAGTGGTGTAAGTTTTCTTTCACTCGCTGCACGGCAAGGCGCGTAGGGCGTAGCCCGAAGCGGCTTGCCGTGCAGCGGCCGCGCTCTTCGGGGGTGGTCATCGTGAAGTCCGGATAAGTTTGAGGTGCGACCCACCAAACCTATCTTGAAGGAAATCACAATGACCAACGCCACTATGGCATTAGCCGAGCTTGCCGAGAAGGGAGCCGACATCGACGTGCTGCGCCAGATGGTGCAGTTCATGGCTCAGCGCCTGATGGAGCTCGATGTCGAAGGCCGCTGCGGCGCGGCCTACGACGAGAAGAATCCCGAGCGCCTCAACAGCCGCAACGGCTACCGCGAGCGCACCTGGGACACCCGTGCCGGCAGCGTCGAATTGAAGATCCCCAAGCTGCGCCAGGGCAGCTACTTCCCCGAGTTCCTGGAGCCCCGTCGCACCGCCGAGAAGGCTCTCACCGCCGTCATCCAGGAGGCCTACGTACAGGGCATCTCGACCCGTTCCGTGGACAACCTGGTCAAGTCGCTGGGCATGGGCGGCGTCTCCAAAAGCCAGGTCAGCCGCCTGTGTGGCGAGCTCGATGAGCGCGTCAATGCGTTCCTTGGACGCCAGATCGAGGGCGACTGGCCCTACCTCTGGGTCGATGCCACCTACGTGAAGACGCGCGAGGCCGGGCGCATCGTGAGCGTGGCGGTGATAGTGGCTGTGGGTGTGAACACCGACGGTCAGCGTGAAGTGCTGGGCCTGAAGGTCGGAGCTTCCGAAGCCGAGCCCTTCTGGACGGAGTTCCTGCGCAGCCTGAACCGCCGTGGGTTGCGCGGCGTGAAGCTCGTCATCAGCGACAGCCACGAGGGCATCAAGGCAGCCGTCTCGAAGGTCCTGAAGGCCACCTGGCAACGTTGCCGGGTGCACTTCATGCGCAACGCCCTGGCGCATGCCGGAAAGACCCAGCGGCGCATGGTCTCGGCGGCCATCGGAACGGTGTTCGTGCAGGAATCGGCCGATGCAGCGCGCACGCAATGGCGATCGGTGGCCGACCAGTTGCGCGACAAGTTTCCCAAGCTCAGCCACCTGATGGACGAGGCCGAAAACGACGTGTTGGCCTTCATGACCTTCCCGCGGGCCCACTGGACGCAGATCTACAGCACCAACCCTCTGGAGCGGTTGAATGCCGAGATCAAGCGACGCACGAACGTCGTGGGCATCTTCCCCAACGACGCCTCGATCACACGACTCGTGGGCGCCATGATGCTCGAGCAGAACGACGAGTGGTTGCTCAACCGGCGCTACATGCAGCTTGAAGGCTTGCAGTCCCTGAGCGACACTGCACCCACTCGGCTGTCCGCAGTGGCACGCTGAGTACCGTGCATCTCAGCCCTGTCTGGGCTGAAGACTTACACCATCCGCCGGGACGTAACCGATGTGCCGCCTGATCAACCCGCAGCATGCGATCCACCACGGCCTGGACCGTCTTGAGTCGATCGGCTTCGCGCATGGACATGGTGATAGTTGCCGCCAGAAGTGACATCGCTGTGCCTCGGATCCAGGAACTGGACCAAGGCAACGATGCGACATTTCTATTTGGGCCAAACGCGACATTACTATTTGGGGCCTACACAGAGGAGGAGGGCAAACCGATTTATGTAAAACGCTGCGGGATACGCCGCAACTGCCGCACAAGGAGGACAGGGCGCGATCTCATGATAGCGAGTCGAACGCTGTCTGTACGATCACGCTCCTTACGTTAGAGGCCAACATGGACGGTCGCAAGCCGCTGACTAGGCGGCATTCGTAGAGCCGCAGATGGCCCACTGCTAGATTCCGTCTTTCTGGACTGAACGTCGGCACCGCAGCGTGAGCGGGCGGTCGCAAGTCGCGAATGGAACTCTGCAGTCGCCCATCAACAGACGCCCGCCCGAGGATCGGCGATGACTGCTCAATGAGTGCAAGCGGTCGTGCACCCCGATCTTGAAAGCAGGCCACCGATTCTTCAGTGCTCGCCGCTTGTGGCCTCCTGCATTTTTCAAGCGCCTGGTCAAGCGAGAACTCGCTGCCTTTTGCCGTGGCGGAAATTCGTCGAACGAGCCTAGGATGGGCTGCACCAACCCCTTGCGCGGGCTTCGGATTCCTTCCTTGGTCAGGAGTCGAGGAGCCTGAAGCGGTCGATTGTGAACCTTGAATGACTTGTTCAAGGTGCTTACAAGAGGCCACGCGGACGGGGGATGCACACCGCTGCGGGCGCATTGCACACTGACTGAACCAAAGTGCAGTCCCATTCGTGATCGCACCGGCGTAGGGTTCGTGCGTGAGCAGTATCGGATCCTTCATCGCGGTAGTGGACGACGAACTGCCTGTCCGCGTGATGCTCGGGCGCCTGTTGCGGCTGGCCGAATACCGGGTCCGTGAATTCGCGACCGGGGAGGAGTTCCTGGGCTCGCTGAGTACCCGCCTGCCGCTATGCGCCATTGTGGATCTGCACATGCCGGGCTTGTCCGGTTTCGAGGTGCAGTCGCGCATCCGCGCCGCGAGCCTGCGGGTGCCGGTGGTGTTCATCACGGGGTCCGACGAAGATGCGCTCGAGCGCATGGCGCTCGCGGCCGGGGCAACGAAACTGCTGCGCAAGCCGTTCTCGAGTGACGAACTGCTCGGGGCGATCGGCGGCGCGATCGGCTCGGTTGGCCGGACCAGGATGGGCGGCTAGCCAAGGGCGTATCCTACGTTCCAGCGGGTGGCGGCTAAAGAGACAGCCACCATCGCTGCCTGACGCGCATGAGCACCTCAAGCTGTGGGCTTCCAGAACAAGTCTTCTGTCGCTCAACGCAGTCGTTGCGCAAAATGTGCGTTCGCTCCAGAAATCGTGCTCGCATGCCCAAAGACATAGAACTCATACGACGCGCCATCCAAGGTCGCGCTCTAACCATCGCCGAGATCGCCGCGGCAGCGGGCCTGAATGGTCGGACCGTGTACCGGCGCATTGCCTCGCTCACAACTGACCGGCGCATTCACGTCGAGGCGTGGACCCCGTCTCGAGGAAGCGGTCCCCGCGCAAAACTCTATCGATGGGGCACTGGACGAGACGCTGCCATGACTCCAACCCCGCGCGTAAAGCAAGAAGATGGTCGTGGCTCCGCCAGCGCGAAGAACCCGGCACGTCGGGGCGCTGGACCCGCCCGTCGCCGCCGCTGAGCGGGACGTGGGCCACGGTCCGAGCCGTGCTGGCGGGTCGCCCAGCGTACCGAGCGCGGCCAGTGCCTACGGGACTTGGCGAAAGTCGGCATCGACTCTTCGCTCTTTGGCGCCTGGAGTCGGAGACCGGCGGGATGCGCGGCTACTTCTGATTTCGCATTTCGCGCCTGGTCCGGGAGGTCGTTGCGCAAACGTCGCCGCGCAAGCCCTTCGGGCTGTAGTAACTGTGACCCGGGATCGTGGATCGACCCGCGCATAATCCGGGCCGTACAGGAAAATCGTATGAGCCAAGAGGCAAGAAACGACGACGAGTGGGACGACGGGCCGGGGGCAAGGCGCTCCTCGCTGCAGTTCCCTGTGGTCGGCGTCGGCGCATCCGCGGGTGGCATGGGCGCGGCGCTGCAGTTGTTCGAGCACCTGCCCGACGCGCCCGGCATGGCCTTCGTCGTTGTGTTGCACCTGTCGCCCGAGCACGAGAGCCACGCCGCACCGATCCTTCAACGGGCAACCAGCATGGCCGTGGTGCAGGTCACCCAGACGGAGGCCATCCAGGTCAATCACGTCTACGTCATCGCCCCGGCGCTTCACCTGGCGATGGACGACGGCAAGTTGATCGTCGAGGCGCAGGATCACCCGCGCGGACGGCTGGTCGCCATCGACCTGTTCTTCAGGACGCTGGCGCAGACGCACCAGGAACGCGCCATCGCGGTCATCCTTTCTGGCACGGGCAGCGATGGCGCGCTGGGCCTGGGCGAGGTCAAGGCCCAGGGCGGCGTGTCGATCGCGCAATTGCCCGCGGAGGCCGAATACTCGGGCATGCCCGTGGCCGCCATCGCCACGGGCCAGGTCGATTTCGTCCTCCCCGCCGCCGAGATCCCGGCGAAGCTGGCCGCGCTGTGGGAGAACGCCCAAGCCATCGAGCTGCCGGATTCCAGGAGCATCGGCCTGCGGACGAAGGAGCCGTCGGGGGAAGCCGCGCAGCGTGCCGAGGCCGCGCTGGATGACATCATCGCCATCCTGGCGAGCCGCACCGGCAACAACTTCCGGCACTACAAGCGAGGCACCCTGCTGCGCCGACTGGAACGCAGGATGCAGGTGACGCGCCAGCAGAACATCGCGGGCTACCGCGACTACCTCGAGAGCCATCCGCAGGAAACCGCGCAACTGTTGCAGGACATGCTCATCAGCGTCACGAGCTTCTTCCGCGATCCTGAATCCTATGGTGCCCTGGAAGAGGAGGTTCACACGCTGCTCTTCCGTAGACTGGCGGCGGATTCGCAACTGCGCGCCTGGGTCGTCGGATGCGCCACCGGTGAGGAGGCGTACTCGCTCGCGATGCTGCTCAACGAAGGTGCGCCGCAGGCGGCGTCACGGTCCGCCATCCAGATCTTCGCCTCCGACATCGACGACCGCGCCCTGGCCGTGGCGAGGGCGGGCGTCTATCCGGAGGCCATTGCCGCCGACGTGTCCGCCCCGCGCCTCGGGCAGTTCTTCCACTACGAGGCTGGGGCGTACCGGATCCGGAAGGCGTTGCGCGAGCAGGTCCTGTTCGCCCGGCACAACGTGTTGCGTGATCCGCCTTTCTCACGCCTGGACCTGATCGCATGCCGCAACCTGCTGATCTACCTGGAGCGCAGCCTGCAGGCCGAGGTGCTGGAGATCTTCCACTTCGCGCTGAAGCCCGGCGGATTGCTCTTCCTGGGGAGCGCGGAGTCCGCCGATCTGCTGGACAGCCGCTTCACCGTGGTGGACAAGAAGCACCGCATCTACCGGGCCAACGCCATTCTGCTCCCACGTGGCGATCTCCTGCCCCTG
>NZ_JBBKZT010000045.1:0-18449 GCF_037889975.1 Variovorax rhizosphaerae
GGACCCATGGGCGGCGATGCTGCGCTACATCAGCCACCGCATCGCACCCACCATCGGCCCCTTCAGGCCTCCGAATAGGCTCCCGGGGACTGGGTAACCGCCGGATTTAGGTTCAACGATGTGGTTTCGACCGAGTGTCATGCGTGAAGCTCAGTTCGCGGAAGCGACAAGCGCTGTGTATCAAGTGATCGGGAATGGCAAAACAACCGACGGCGTGGTTCACAGCCGTGCGCTCCGTTTCGTGCCGTCGTGGGACGACGCTGAAGGCCAGAAGTTTCGCGCGATGGCCAAGCACATGGGCGGGCGTGCAAAGCTTGGGCGCGGCAGCGCCGAAGAAAGGCATCAGGCGGCCGCCTGACGCGTCAGTGCCGTGCGCTGTCTCTGCCGATCGGGCGCAACCATTGCACCATCGCCTCCATCGGCGACAGCGCGCGCAACACCGGGTCGCGTGCCAGCGCGGCGGCCACGGCTTCGAGCTCGTCGGGATCGACCGTACGCCAGCGCCGCTGCAGCTGATGCGCACACGCACCGATCCACAGCTGCTACTGCTGCTTTCGCCCGTCGGGATCGGGAAATTCGTCCATGGCTGATCATACAAAACTACTGGTGTTATGTACAGTAGTCAGCCTTGATGCCTTTGTCCATGCTCCGTGATCCCGTCCGACTCGCCCGTTCCCCCTGCCTACGCCGAGCTGCATTGCCGCTCCAATTTCACCTTCCTCGTGGGCGCGTCGATGCCGGAAGAGCTCGTGCGCCGGGCCGCAGAGAAGCGCTACACCGCGCTGGCCCTGACCGATGAGTGTTCCGTCTCGGGCGTGGTGCGTGCGCACCTCGAGGCGCGCGAGTGCGGCCTGCACTTCATCGTCGGCAGCGAGATCCTGCTGACCACGGGGAACGACACTCCGTTCGCACGCCTCGTGCTGCTGGCGCAGGATCGCCGCGGCTACGGCAACCTGTGCGAGCTGATCACCATGGCCCGTCGCAGGGCCGCCAAGGGCTTCTACAAGGCGCTGGTGGCCGATGTGGAGGGCAAGGCACCCAAGGCCCCGCACTTGGCCGGCATGGGCGGCTGCATCGCCCTGCTGCTGCCCGCGGCCGATGCGACGGTGGAAAGCCTGTTCGCGCAGGCCATGTGGCTGCGCACCTGGTTTGGCGAGCGCGGCTGGATCGCCTGCAGCCGCCCGCTGGGCGTGGACGACGAGCTGCGCCTGTGGATCGCCGAACAGGCCTCGTTCCAGTCCGGCGTGCCGATCGTGGCCACGGGCGGCGTGCTGATGCACACGCGAAGCCGCAAGCCCGTGCAGGACGTCCTGACCGCGGTGCGCATCGGCCGGACCGTGGCCGACTGCGGCTTCGAGCTGTTGGCCAACGCGCAGCAGTACCTGCGCGCGCGTTCCCTGCTGCCCGCGCTGTTCCCGCTGGAATGGCTGCAGCAGAGCGTGCGCATCGCGGGCCTGTGCACCTTCAGCCTGGAGGAGTTGCGCTACGAGTACCCGCAGGAGATCGTGCCGGACGGCGAGACGCCGACCTCGCACCTGCGCAAGCTCACCTATGCGGGCACCCTGGCGCGCTTCCCGGAGGGCTTGCCCGAGAAGGTCCGCGCGCAGCTCGAGCACGAACTGGCGATCATCGCCGAGCTCGCCTACGAGCCCTACTTCCTCACGGTCGCCGACATCGTGCACTGGGCCCGCGCGCGCGGCATCCTGTGCCAAGGCCGCGGCTCGGCGGCCAACTCGGCCGTGTGCTACTGCCTCGGCGTGACCGAGGTCGACCCTGCGCGCATGAACGTGCTCTTCGAGCGCTTCATCAGCGTCGAGCGGAAGGAACCTCCCGACATCGACATCGACTTCGAGCACCAGCGCCGCGAAGAGGTCATGCAGTACATCTACCGCAAGTACGGCCGTGACCGCGCGGCGATCACCGGCGTCATCACCTCGTACCGCACGAAGTCCTCGCTGCGCGATGTCGGCAAGGCGCTCGGCTTTGCGCTCGAGACGGTCGAGCGCCTGGCCAAGACCGCCTATGGCAACGAGAAGGAATGGATCAGCCAGGCCTGCCTGGTCGAGTGCGGCCTCGAGCCCTCACAGCCCGGGGTGCGCATCTGGCTCGCGCTGGCCAATGAAATACGGGGCTTCCCGCGTCACCTGAGCCAGCACACGGGCGGCTTCGTCATTGCCCGCGACAAGCTCAGCCGCCTCGTGCCCGTGGAGAACGCGGCGATGGACGACCGCACGGTCGTGCAGTGGGACAAGGACGATCTCGATGCGCTGGGCCTGCTGAAGATCGACGTGCTAGCCCTGGGGATGCTGACGGCGATCCACCGCGCGCTCGACCTCGTCGCGGCCAAGCTCGGCCGGCCCTTCGGCATGCAGCAGGTGCCTGCGGAATGTCCGGTGACCTACGCAATGATCCAGCAGGCCGACACGGTGGGCGTGTTCCAGATCGAGAGTCGTGCGCAGATGTCGATGCTGCCGCGGCTCAAGCCCGAGCGCTTCTACGACCTCGTCGTCCAGGTCGCGATCGTGCGGCCCGGGCCGATCCAGGGCGGCATGGTGCATCCATACCTGCGCCGCCGTGCCGGCGAGGAAGCCATCGAGTACCCGAGCGAAGAGATCAAGGTGGCGACCGAGCGCACGCTCGGGGTGCCGCTGTTCCAGGAGCAGGTGATGCAGATCGCGATGCTGGCGGCCGACTTCACCGCGGGTGAGGCCGACCAGCTGCGCCGCGCGATGGGCGCGTGGCGCCGGCGCGGTGGCCTAGAGCCGCACCAGCAGAAGCTTGTCAGCCGCATGCTCGCCAAGGGCTACGCGCCGGAATTCGCCGACCGCATTTCGAAGCAGGTCGAGGGCTTCGGAAGCTATGGTTTTCCGGAAAGCCATGCGGCCAGTTTTGGCTTGCTGGTCTATGTGAGCTGCTGGCTCAAGCGCCACCATCCGGACGCCTTCCTTGCTGCATTGCTCAACAGCCAGCCGATGGGCTTCTATGCGCCGGCGCAACTCGTACGTGATGCGCGCGAGCATGGCGTGGTGGTGCGGCCGGTCGACGTCACCGTGAGCGACTGGTTCAGCACGCTCGAAGAGAAGGCGCAGGCGCAGCCGTCGTCGATGTCGCCATTTCCGTCGTCGCGCTGGGACGCCACCTTCGAAGAGCCCTTGCGCGCGGTGCGCCTGGGCCTGTCGCGCATCGTGGGCATGCGCGAGGCCGTGGCCGGGCGGCTCATGGCCGAGCGCGCGGAGGCCCCGTTCGCAAGTGTCGAGGACATGGCCCGGCGCGCCGCATTGGACGCGCACGACCTGCGCTGCCTGTCGGCCGCCGACGCATTGCGCAGCCTGGCGGGCCACCGGCCGAACGCCGTCTGGGAAGCCGTCGGCGTGGAGACCAGGCCCACTGAGTTGCTGCGCGATGCGCCGACGCACGAGGAATCGATCGAGTTTGCGAGACCAAGCGAAGGCACCGACATCGTTGACGACTACGCATCGATGGGGCTGACCCTGCGTCGCCATCCATTGGCACTGCTGCGCGCGAAGCTTGCGCGCTGGGGCATCCGGACCGCGGAGGACCTTCGCCGCAACGGCCGCGACAAGGAGCAGGTGCGCGCGAGCGGCATCGTGACGCACCGCCAGCAGCCGAGCACCGCGAGCGGCGTGATCTTCGCGACACTGGAAGACGAGACCGGCACGGTCAACATCATCGTCTGGCCGAGTGTGGCCGAGGCGCAGCGCGCCGCGCTGCGGGGCTCGATGCTGCTGAGCGTGCAGGGGATTTGGCAGTCGGAAAAAGGCGTGCAGTCGCTGGTGGCGCAGAAGCTGGTCAACCACGACCGGTTGCTCGGACGCTTGCGCGCTTCGAGTCGCGACTTCAGATAAGGCATCGCTTCGGCACTCGACAGGACACTCAGCCCATGCCCGCGCCTCGGGGAAATCCCGAAACGCATCGCCGCGGCGGTGCGATGCCGCCGCCACACAATGGAGGTTGAAGACCCCGGACCTTGACTTGCTTGACCAGATGCAACTCGATATCTTCGAAGACAGCCGCGACGTGATGCTCAGGAACGACGTCGCACACGCGCTCGAGCAGCGCGATGCGCTCGGCGCCCGATCAGCCTGTGAACGCCTTGCGCGGGAATATCCGGCCGACCAGGTCCTCCCTGCCCTGCTCGCGCTCGCCCGGTCGATCGAAGCAGGTGACCTCGGCCAGCCACAGACCATCAGCGACCACGATGCCTTGCGGGCGGCGCGCGAGTTGATGGAACTCACCATCTGCCCTGCTGCGCAACGCGTCTTCGACCAGCGCAGCGCAACCCGTTGGCTCCGCGCGAGTTGGCAAGACCTTGCGCGGCGCGCCGGCGCGCTGCCCTTCGATGCGAAGAGTCCCCAGGACCATGCCGCCGCGCTTTGGCTGCGTGCAGGCGCTTGGGAGGAAGTCGCGCAGTCCGTCGCTTCCATCGAATCGTGGCGGCGGATACCGACGCCGCTCGCGTGGATGGCCGAAGCCCGCTTGCACCTGCTGGGGTTGCGCGCGACCTGGCCGCTGTTGGCGGAATTGGGCTGGCTGTCACCCACGCTGTTGGAAAGCCTTGCGCAACGTTCGCCCGACCCGCTCTTGCTCCAGTTGATGCGCAGCTTCGAGGCCAGTTTCAGTGCCAACGCCGACGCGATCCCGGAAGGCGACGTCGAAATTGCCGACCTCAGTTGGTTTGCGGCATGGGTACTTATCGACCGCCCCGCGCTGCGCGATCAACTCGCGCTCGCGCAGGCCTCGCAACACAGCGCGCCGGAGCAGGCAATGCGTCTCATGGTCGAATTGCTCGGCTTGGAGCGGCAGGGCCGGCACGCAGACATCGTGGCTCGACGCAAGGTCCTGCGTGACCTTCAACCCTCGCTGTACGCGGCGTACATGAAGACGCGCTGAGAACTGCGCTGTACGGCTTGGCCCCCTCGTTCCTGTTCTTGCCGGTATGCACGGCACACTACGGGACCGAGAGATGGAGCCGCCTGCGCCCTTGAGGAAATTGCTGCGGTAGCTTGCCTGTACCGCTCGGCGACATCCTGCGCCGACCTACCAGTGGGACGGCTTGCTGACTGGTTTTTTCCTGGAAGCGACATGCGTCGGCAATTGAGAGGCTGCAAGTTCCTCGTCCCGGATGTGATGACGCACCCAGTCTGCGAGCGTGGTGAGGCGCTTGTTGGAATACACGCCCTCCTCCCTCGCGGTTTCCCGAAGCGGCGTAACGAGCCCGATCGCGATGCCTGGCGCGTCCGAGCGGACCATCTGCAACGCAGGCTCGAGATCACTGTCGTTCGAACAGACGACCACCTGCTCGCAATGCGAGCGCACGGCGTCGCGATAGATGTGCAGGGCGAGATTAACGTCCGTCTGCTTTTCTTCGATCATCCAAACCGGCTGCAGTTCGATTTTGTTCGGAGGCTGTCCCGGCACGTGACGAGGAAGGGACGTTGGCCCCAGGATGTGAAAGCCCTGGATGACTTCGATGAGTTCGGGATGCCGGAGCAAGAGGGCGCGGTGGTACCGCTTCTGAGCGGCCTCAGAGTAGGCACCGTGACGGGCGTAGGACGCCTTGATGGGCGCCGTGAAGAACTTGACCGCCACCACGTTCGCGGACGGATCCTGCACGGCGAGGATGGCATCGCGAAAAAGCGCAACGACGTCAAGCCACTTGAACGGTGACCCGCGCAGCCGCGAATAGTAGAGGTTGTAGCCGTCGATGTAGACCGTGGTTCTCAATGCGATCGCCAGATGTGAAAAAACCACCCGGAGGTGGTTTTTTCGCCCTAAGCGAGAGCCAACCGAATGACACTGCGAAGGGATTGTGAGTCAATTTTAGCACTTCTTCGCCGCAAGCCAGTAGTGACGCAATGCCAAGTAAACAGCGTTGTTCGTAGCGGAGCCGGCATCCTAACCGTGCCCAGTCATCGGGAGCGCCTTCCCCCATCAAAGACCAGTGATCTCCATGAGCATGGCCCGGCAATGCGCAGGCGGTTGGAAATGGCTTGATGTCCATCGCAGCGATGTCGACTTGCAACTGGCACCTCGCTGCTGCCGGACAGGTCGGCCATGTGGTCGAGAGGGCTTTCAATCGCGCGCGTGCCCCTGCCGGGCATCGGACCCGTGCGACGTACCGATCTCATTTTGCTTGCATAGAGTCCCCATGCCGAAAAGCTCGTCGGTCGAAACGCTGGTGGCAAAGGCAAATCTCGTGCTGTTGGCGGTACCATCCGCTTACCTATTTGCAAAACGCCGTCGATGAAAGCGCTCAAGAGCCAACTTGCTAAGAGTGTCCTCGCCGACCCGAGTGCGCGGGCGCAGTTGCGCGTTGCGAGTAGCGGGGGCTACGTTCGCAGGGATGGCCACGCGGCGAGCGGCGCGGCGCCCACAAGCCCGTCGATCATTGTTCACGACAAGCATGGCCGGGTCATTCATCGCCTGACGCCCACTGTCGTGCCCAAGGCCGCCTGAGTCCCGCTCCCGGCGCTCACATCGAAGGCAGGCCACCACAACCGGGAATTGCGAGCCATAGCCCCAAGCCCAGCTTCGCGGCCGAAAGCTCCGGCGACTGGACCGATCAAGGGCAGACGCTGGTGTCGCCATGATGGCTGTCGTTGCGCAGATCTTGGCGGTCGCTGGTTGACCGCTTTCGCGAATGCGCAATCTCTAAAATGGGCCCAACCCGGTCCGTCAGTATCAACCGGCGTTAGCCGGGTCCGCAGCGACAGCTGTCTTTGCGGGTCGCTCGACGAACTCACGCTGTGAGGCCGCTTCCTGTCGTCCCAAGTTCAAGTAGGCCTCGGTATGAAGGAACCGGTTCGAAGAGTATTGCAGTCGTAGCCCGGCTGCATCCCCTACAGCCACCGCATATCGCAGCGGCGAACGACAGCTTTCTTGGCCGCCCAACCGGAGGTCAGGGCCCGTGGACTAAACCGCTCGCGCGGTAGTCCGCTGCGGAGGCGGGTGGTTTTTCAAATATCGCGTCCCTGTCTATGTTGGGAACCGAGGCAATCGGCCTCGTTCTTGGACAGGAGCACGATCATGACCCCTCCGGCACCAGCAGTCTCTGCGCTGCGTCAACGCATGCTCGACGACATGCGCATGCGCAAGCTCGGACCCAAGACCCAAGCAGCCTACGTGCGAGCTGTACGGTATCTCGCCAGCTTTCTTCAGCGCCCTCCCGATACGGCCACTGTGGAGGATCTGCGGCGCTTCCAATTGCATCTGGTCGATCGTGGCGTCTCGCCGATCACGCTCAATGCGACCATCACCGGGTTGAAGTTCTTCTTCGACATCACGCTCGACCGCGGCGAGCTGATGGCCAGAATGAGCTACGTGCATGTGCCGCAGAAGCTGCCGGTGGTGCTGAGCCGCGACGAGGTTGCGCGCCTGATTGCCGCAGCCGCCAACCTGAAGTATCAAACGGCGCTGTCCATTGCCTACGGCACCGGGCTTCGCGTCAGTGAAATCGTTGCCCTGAAGGTCGGCGACATCGACAGCCAGCGCATGACCTTACGCGTCGATCAAGGCAAGGGCCGCAAGGATCGCTACGCCATGCTCTCGCCGGTGTTGCTGGATCGGCTGCGTGCTTGGTGGCGATTCGCCAATGCGAAGGGCAAGATGTTGCCCAACGGTTGGCTGTTCCCCGGGATGAACCCAGTCGATCCCCTGACCGCGCGCCAACTCAACCGCGCCGTCCATGACGCCGCCGAGGCAGCCAAGATCGACAAGCGAGTCACTATGCACACGCTGCGCCACACCTTCGCGACTCACTTGCTCGAGCAGAAGGTGGACATCCGTGTGATCCAGGTGTTGCTAGGCCACAAGAAGATCGAGACGACAACGATCTACGCCCACGTGGCCACCGAGATTCTTCACGAAGTGGTCAGCCCGCTGGAGAAGCTGGAACACGTGTAGAGCATCTCCATGGCGCAATGCGCCCTGGAAGTTGCCGACGTCTTCCGCACCCACGGCCCCGACTGGCGCAAAGCTCAGCGCGGTCATTTGAGCTTGGGCCAGCTCAAGGTTATGTCGGCCATCGAACAGTGCCGCAGCGCGGCGCTGGGAGGACACATGTTGCGTTGCGAAGGCTGCGGGCAAGACCAGATCGCCTACAACTCGTGCAGGAATCGGCATTGCCCGAAGTGCCAAGCCAGTGCGGCACAACGCTGGCTGCAAGCGCGTCAAGCCGATCTGCTGCCGGTGGACTACTACCACGTCGTCTTCACGTTGCCGGCGCCGATCAGCGCCATCGCCTACTACAACAAGGCGGTGATCTACGCGCTGCTGTTCGATGTGGCAGCCGAGACGCTGATGACCATCGCGGCTGACCCGAAGCACTTGGGCGCAAGGATCGGCGCGACCCTGGTGCTGCACACGTGGGGCTCTGCATTGACGCACCATCCTCATGTGCACGGCATCGTGCCGGGCGGAGGTCTGTCAGAGGATGGCGAGCGCTGGATCGCGTGCAAACCCGGGTTCTTCTTGTCGGTGCGCGTGCTGTCGCGGCTGTTCAGGCGGCGCTTCCTTGAAGCGCTTCAGCACGCACATCGCGCCGGTCATTTGCAGTTCTTCGGTGAGTTCGCTGCACTGGCCGACGAGCGTGCCTTCTCTTGCTGGCTCGCGCCACTGCGCAAGTGTGAATGGGTCGTCTATGCCAAGCGTCCGTTCGCCGGACCTGATACGGTGCTGGCCTATCTGTCGCGCTATACCCACCGTGTCGCCATCTCCAACAGCCGGCTTGTCGCGATGGACCAGCATGGCGTGACCTTCCGTTGGAAGGACTATCGGAGCAAGGGCCGAACTCGACGCAAGACGATGACGCTCGATGCGGACGAGTTCATGCGTCGCTTCCTGCTGCACGTTCTGCCGGGTGGGTTCCATCGCATTCGCCACTACGGACTTCTGGCCAACGGCAATCGTAGGGACCAGCTGGCATGCGTGCGCGAGTTGCTGCAGCAGCCACCCAGCAGAGCTACCGAGACCTCGGACGCTGGTGTCGAGTCCGAATCTGCGCGACCGAGCTTCTTCTGCCCGCACTGCGGCGGTGCGATGATCATTCTGCAGACCTTCGCTCGTGGGCAACCGATCCGCGCGCCGCCGCGACAGCCTGGAACACCATGAGTATCAAACTCAGCGAGCAAACCGAGCGTCTCCAAGGGCGATGCGAGGAGGTTTTGTCTTCGCGCCGCAGGAAGCACTCGCCGCCGGTCATGTCGCCGCACGACTCGACGCGCCAACCTCGATGCTATAGGCCGAAGTCGCCGTCATCGGCCAAGAGCTTGATTCGACTGCCAACACCTGCTCGGCCAACAACCTCGGAATCCCCATAGGCTCGCAGCCTCCTCAGCGTCAACAGGTGCATTCCGCGGTTTCCTCCATGGAGGCTTGCCCAACACCTGTCCTATGGCCGCGTCGTGCTCGGCGCCGTAGTCGTGCAAGGACAGGTGTCGGACAACCCTAAACCGTAATGGGTCGTCTATGCCAAGCGTCCGTTCGCCGGACCTGATACGGTGCTGGCCTATCTGTCGCGCTATACCCACCGTGTCGCCATCTCCAACAGCCGGCTTGTCGCGATGGACCAGCATGGCGTGACCTTCCGTTGGAAGGACTATCGGAGCAAGGGCCGAACTCGACGCAAGACGATGACGCTCGATGCGGACGAGTTCATGCGTCGCTTCCTGCTGCACGTTCTGCCGGGTGGGTTCCATCGCATTCGCCACTACGGACTTCTGGCCAACGGCAATCGTAGGGACCAGCTGGCATGCGTGCGCGAGTTGCTGCAGCAGCCACCCAGCAGAGCTACCGAGACCTCGGACGCTGGTGTCGAGTCCGAATCTGCGCGACCGAGCTTCTTCTGCCCGCACTGCGGCGGTGCGATGATCATTCTGCAGACCTTCGCTCGTGGGCAACCGATCCGCGCGCCGCCGCGACAGCCTGGAACACCATGAGTATCAAACTCAGCGAGCAAACCGAGCGTCTCCAAGGGCGATGCGAGGAGGTTTTGTCTTCGCGCCGCAGGAAGCACTCGCCGCCGGTCATGTCGCCGCACGACTCGACGCGCCAACCTCGATGCTATAGGCCGAAGTCGCCGTCATCGGCCAAGAGCTTGATTCGACTGCCAACACCTGCTCGGCCAACAACCTCGGAATCCCCATAGGCTCGCAGCCTCCTCAGCGTCAACAGGTGCATTCCGCGGTTTCCTCCATGGAGGCTTGCCCAACACCTGTCCTATGGCCGCGTCGTGCTCGGCGCCGTAGTCGTGCAAGGACAGGTGTCGGACAACCCTAAACCGTTGCGGTCGTTCAAATGGGGGCCTCGAACTCTCGCTATCCAGCGCGAAGCGGACTTTGGCAAACTGCCGTCGCAGGTATCTCAAGGCCATGAGTAACCGTTCGCTGCGCAGTCGAACCATGCTTTCGTTCGTCTGGGCCGGGTCAATACGAGAAGTTCGTTGCGGGACTTCTTGGCCTTGTGAGTCAGGGGACCGCTGCCGAAACAGCGACCTCAATACTCTTGGAACGCCTCCTTGCCATCGCCCAGCTTGTTAAGCAGGTCCGCGTGGGTGCGCAGCACCGTCTGCGAATTCGGATGATCCACACCCAGGCTCGCAACGACTATGGCCAGCGCCCGGCGCATCAGCGGCTCGGCCTCGGCCAGGCGGTTGGTGGCCTGGAGCAATTGCGCCAGGTTGTTGAGGCCGCGGGCGACGTCGGGATGCTCGGCGCCGAAGCTCTTCTCGTCGATGGCCAGCGCCCGGCGCATGAGCGGCTCGGCCTCGGACAGGCGGTTGGTGGCCTGGAGCAATTGCGCCAGGTTACTGAGGTCGCGGGCGACGTCGGGATGCTCGGTGCCGAAGCTCTTCTCGTCGATGGCCAGCGCCCGGCACATGAGCGGCTCGGCGTCGGCCAGGCGGTTGATGGCCTGGAGCAATTGCGCCAAGTTGTTGAGGCGGATGGAGACCTTGGGATGCTCAGCGCCGAAGCTCTTCTCGTCGATGGCCAGCGCCCGGCGCATGAGCGGCTCGGCCTCGGCCAGGCGGTTGGTGGCATAGAGCAATGCTGCCAGGTTGCTGAGGCCGCGGGCGACGTCGGGATGCTCGGCGCCGAAGCTCTTCTCGTCGATGGCCAGCGCCCGACGCATGAGCGGCTCGGCCTCGGCCAGGCGGTTGGTGGCCTGGAGCAATTGCGCCAAGTTGTTGAGGTGGATGGCGACGTCGGGATGCTCAGCGCCGAAGCTGTTCTCGTCGATGGCCAGCGCCCGGCGCATGAGCGGCTCAGCCTCGCCATACAGAGCTTTCCCAAGAAGCAGTACTGCGCTTTGACCCAATAGCCGGCCGGTCGGCGTCGCAATGCCGCACTCCTCCGCATGGCTGGCGACAGCCTGGGCGTGGGGCAGGAGTGGGTCAAGCACGGGCCAAGTGCGTACGTCACTCGGATCACCGACGAAGGCGTCGTCGATCCACCCCAGCACTTCGGCGAGCGCCGAGACGCTTGCGCTGGATCGTGTCACCGCCTGCACCAAGCGATGGACCGTGAAGCTCGGCGCCGTGCTGGCGCGGGTCACCAGCGAATAGGACTCCAGTGCCGCCAGCGCCGCGCAGACATCTTCACCCGTCTCAGCAGCCGCCGCCGGCACCTTCAGCAACGATTCCGGGATCGGGTCTGCGGCCAACCACGCCAGCCGGAGCAGCAGTCGCCGGGCTGGCTCGTCGAGCTGGTCAAAGGAGGTCTGCCAGGTGACCGCCACGCTCTTGGGGTATTGCATCAGGCGCGGGTCATACCACGCGAGCACCTTGTCCCGCTGGCCACGCCATGCCGCCAGATAGTCCGCCAGGGTGAGACGGCGCTGGGCGATATAGGCGCCGGCTTGTTCTAGTGCGAGCGCAAGGCCCCCCAGTTCCCCGGCCAGGATGCGGGCCTGGACGGCATCATCTGCTCGCTTGCGGCGCCGCGCGTCGGTCCGGGCAAGGAGGAACTCGACCGCGTCCGCCTCCTGCAGTACCTCAAGCGGCAGCGCCTCGACGACGCCGCTCCAGTTGCTCAAGCGGCTTGTGATGAGCACATGGCCACCGGGCAATCGAGGCAGCAGCGCTTCCACCGCCTGGGCCGCACCTTCCGTATCGACGTTGTCGACGATCAGCAGCCAGCCCGGATTGCGATGCAGCCAGGCGAGCGCGGCGCTCACCTGAGCGGCTTCCTCCGCAACCTGGTGCTCGGGCAGGTCGAGCACCGTGGGCGAACACAATGCGGCGAGATTGCGCTGCAGCGCTTCGGGGCTGTCGGCTCCGACGAGGAGCACTGCTGTGTAGTCATCGGCGTGCCGCCACCCGTACTCCACGGCCAACCGTGTCTTGCCAATCCCGCCCAGCCCGTGCAGTGCCTTGCCGACGATGGCGCTGGCGCCGGTCGCCGGGCCACTTGCCAGGCTGGTGCGCAACTGGTCCAGCATGGCCTCGCGTCCCTTGAAAAGTCCACCCAAGCTCGGATAGGGCAGATGGACGACGCGCCGGGCCAATCCCGCAGCGACGAGGACGTCGAACACCCCTGACCGCAGTGCCTCCACCGCCAGCCGGTCGGGGTTTGCGAAGTGGATGCCGGGATAGCGCTCCACCTCTGCCAAGCGCCGCAGATGCGCCTGCTGGGCATCGCGCTGTTCAGGGACGAACTCGTAGCGTTCATCCCGATGCGCGCCGTGCTCGGGCGCACAAATGATGACGCGCTTGCCGTGGTAAAGCCCGAGCCACGCTTCCCACTGTGTATACGGAAGCGACGGCGCGCCGGGACGCAAGAAGGGACCCAGCGGCGGCAGCTTCTCACCCAGGTCGGGATAGCGGCGGCTCATCACTGACAACGATGGCGCCTGCGCCAGTGCCCCGGTCATGTCGCCAACGAGGTGGACCACCGCGTCGCATTGCCGGATGTAGTCGTCAAGCAGGTCCAAAGTTTCGGTGCCCGTGGCAACGAAATCCTCTTGCACGGCCACGGAGACGTTCGGGCGCGTAAGATCGCGGCGCAGTGTGTTACGGTAGCTGCGGAACTCAGCGCTTACGGCAGACAAGAAGATTTGCACCCGTGCCACGGCCTACCTCGTTAGATTGCCTATTGTTCTTGCGCCATCACATGGTCAGTGCCTGCACCGGTCTCGATGCAATCCCCTGTGCGACTCCCAGGGGCGTGGCGGCATTGTCGGGGTTGGACAAGAAGATGTCGATTTCTCATCAGCCGGTTATCAGTGGCGCCCGCTGCCTGCGTTCGGACCGGTCAGCAATGGATAGTTTCGGGTCAACAACAGGCTGCAGGTCCAGACCACCCAGAGTCTGCAACCAGTCGTCAAGCGGAAGTTCAACGCAAGAGATCGAGCAACCGCTGATGGCCGGCTCCTGCCATTGAAAAGAGCGCGCTAGAAGCGTTGCCAAGCTCGGCCCCACCGCTCGGTAGCTACACCCGCGCATACGCCGACACTAGCGGATGAAGACCGGCTTGGAAACGTACGGCGGTTGAAGCCTCCTCCTCGGTGGCACCGGGGGGAACTTCTGGTGAAGCGAAAAGCACCATTTGCCGCCGAGCAATCAAGCAGGCCTCTGTCCTTAGAGTTCAACGTCCACCCAAGGGGTGGCAAACGTTGCTCCAAAGCAGGGTCGCACACAATAGCCTTCTCGCGGGCGTTGTTCTCCTCGAACCACTGACGCAGCCTTTCGAGATAGGTATCCGATTCAGCTCCACCGCCGTCCTGAGCTGTACGGTACGTCTCGGCACTTTGTTCCCGTATGTAGATTTCCCTCGTTGTCATGTCAGCGAGCGTTGGAGGGTCCTGCTTGGTTCGGAATCTAGCCTCCATTTCATCGGCCAAAGAGAATGTCCTCAAGGGGTCATTGAGCGACGAATGGAGATTCCTCAACCGCGACACAGCGTCAGACGAATGTCTCTCCCGAGACGCCAGCAGTGCTTCCAGCGGCGTCGCCAACCAAGCAAACCGACGCGGCTTCATTTGTTCAATGACTCGAGCTACGTCGCTTGCACATATCCTCAGGGCAAGACCCCGGGAAGCCAACATCGTCAATGCGTCGTCGTCTCCGTATGGACCGTGACCGGTAACTCCGCATACGCCGGCCGGTGCATTTTCAAAATGAACAATCGCGTAACGAAAATCGGCGTGCATCGGCGGACCACCCATCCCCTCTACGGTAGACGAAGCTCGCGCTATCCCCGTGAGCAGGTCAATCACCGTTCTTGTTGGAAGCAGCCCGCTATTGTCGAAGTAGCCTCCATCGACAAGAACCATGGTACGGATGTCAATGCTCCTCTGCGAGCTCACTTGCGCTTTCCTGGACTCCAGACTGCGTCTTGCCATCTCAGCCCGCGCGTCGTCTTTTAGTGGTGACAGCCGTTCAATCGCGTCGTCGTACTGCGAAATCAATCGCTTCCGCGCATCCTCTCCAATCTCCGCACCGGAGGACAATAGTGGGAATCTTGCGCTCATTCCGACTGCTTCAACAATCGTCAACCCGGATGAATCAACTCCCTTGAGGGCAGCAACAAAAGGGCTGCTTTCGTCTAGCTTGGAGTCGATCGGACTGACCGACATGTTCGACAGAGGTACTGGCGCACCAGTTATTGCGTCTGTCGCGTTGAACGAAATAAAGGGCGAGTTTCTGAAGCTTCTCAGGCAAAGGGCTGCCAGCGGTCTATAGAAGAAGTCCGAATCCGTTTGCTTTAACCACCTGGCAGCGATGGCGTGCTCAAAAACCTGGTCCCGCGTGTAGTCCAACCATAAACGTCCAAACGCGAGGCGTGGGACGTTGAGAAAAGAAGACCTGCAATCAAAGGCGACAAGAAGTCAGTTGAGAGGAATTCCTTCACATGACGGATTCTCTGGTCGGGAGTTGCGTCCAACTCTCGCGCGGCAAGCCACGTGGCCACACCCAAGCTGCCGCCAGAGACGCCTGAAGCCGAAGCGACCTGATTTCCGAACTCGAGGCCTGTCCTGGCGTCCAACTCTGTGAGGCCAAGCGCTGTCCAATAGGCGGCACGTATGCCGCCCCCTTCGGCGCTTACTAGCTTGATGGGTTGCCACCGCCCCCCAAATGCGGGGGGAATGGGCGATGGGAATGAGGGACCTGGAGGCATTAGGCGTTGCCTTAAGGCGTACTCCAGTTCTACTGGTCGACCACATCCCATGTCGAAAGGCGGGGCCTTCTCGGCTTTTGCGGACGCGCTCCGCCGGATATCCGCAATCAAAGGATTCGGTCCGTCTGGCTTGAATTCCGATGTGTACCCACCCAGCACCATTAGTCCGACAAGAACAACACGCACTAGCCAGGGTCGGCGTGAACTGAGAGGAATGACCACTAGTAGGGTGCCGGCTAGCGAGGATATGGCGACCAAACCGAGCATCGCTACGAGGAGCGGTCCCATGGCATCAAACAACCATGGTTGGCGCGCAGCCACATAGGCACCCGCCCAGAGCTCCAGCGCTACCACTGCAAGCGCAGAGATGCAGAACACAATGCGATGATTGGCCCAGAATCGGAGAAAGCGCTCCCAATGACCACGTGACAAGTAGTAGAGCGACGCCACGCCTAAAAGCGACACAAGGGCTACCCTCAACGAGATTAGCGAATTGGTCGCTGTGATGAACACCATGCCGGGTCCGGCGTGAGCGTCCAGCCATCCCATCTTCGCTCCTGAAGGGCCAGCGATAAAGATGGCGTCCACCTAAGTTTTGGTGGACACCTATGCAAATCAAAGAGACGCCTCGCGCGAGGCGAGTGCACGGCGCGCAGATCAAGTCCGAGGTGCTTGCGGAGTGCGGGCAGCCTGGCGCGTCGGTGGCGGCAGTGGCATTGGCGCACGGGCTCAACGCGAACCTGGTACGCAAGTGGCTGCGCGGGCGCGGGCTGCAACGCGCAGCGCTGCAAGGCGCTACGCCGGTTGAGGCGGCGCAGGAAGCAGTGGCGCGGCCGCAGAAGGCAGCGGCTCTTCAGTTTGTCCCGATCAGCATGCCGGCGCCGGACAAGGCGCTGGAGATGGACGCGCTCCCCCTGGCGGGCACGGTGTCGACGCCGCCGCTCGGCCCTGCCGTGATCGAGGTCGAACTGCGCGGCGGCGCCAACCAGATGACGGTGCGCTGGCCAGCCACGCAGACTACGCAGTGCACGCAGTGGCTGCGCGAGCTGACCTCGGCCATGCTGGGTGTGCAGGTGATAGAGCCATGATCCGCATCGACGCATTGTGGCTGTGCACGCAGCCGCAGGACATGCGCGCGGGCGCCGACCGGCTGCTGGCAGTCGTGGTCAACACGGTGGGCCAGGCACAGGCTGGCCGGCGTCAACTACCCTGTCCGCCCGGCGACAACTATCCTGGCCGGTGGAGGCGGGGGAATTTATTGATGGTCTGAGTGTCCTTGGCTGTCTCTTCTCGAGTTCCTTTTTAAATGGCTGTTTGGCAAGCGAAGCGCGTCAGGCCGGAGGCATCATTCGGGGAGCGGTGGTCAAGTCACGGACCCCGCGAGGGGCTGTCCACAGGCTTGGCCTGTGGGCAGGTGGCTTGTCCACGGCGGGCGAGGTTTGTTCAAATGCTTTCGATCGTTGTCGCCGCCAGGGCGCGTTTTGCCGGCGCCTGTGCTGCCTGAGCGGCCCGACGTCGGTAACTTTCGACGTTCATCTCGAGGATCGTCGAGTGGTGGACCAGGCGGTCGACCGCGGCCACCGTCATGGCAGCGTCGACGAACACTTCGCCCCACTGCGAGAACGGCGTATTGGCCGTGATGGCGATGCTCTTTCGCTCGTAGCGCTCGGCGATCAGTTCGAACAGCACGCTGGTCTCGGCCTGGTCGCGGCGCACATAGCTGATGTCGTCCAACACCAGCAGATCGAAGCGATCGAGCTTGGCCAACTCCTGGGCCAGGCGCAGGTCGCGTCGCGCCGTTTGCAGGCGTTGCACGAGCTCGGAACAGCGCACGAACAGGACCCTTCGTCCGGCATCGATCAGAGCGTGCCCGAGGCCACTGATCAAGTGGCTCTTGCCCACGCCAGGCGGGCCGAACAAGAGCACGCTGGCGCCGCGATCGAGCCACTCGGTCCCTGCGGCCAGCGCCATCACCTGAGCCTTGGACACGCTGGGCACCGCGGCGAAGTCGAAGTTCGACAACTGCTTGTCCGGGGTCAGCCCCGACTCGTTTCGGTGCCGCTCGATGCGGCGCACTTCGCGCTCGTTGATCTCGTGCTCGAACAGCGCCTCCAGCAGTCGGTTGCCAGGCCAGCCCTCACGATCGGACTGGGCACACAGATCGAGGGCGAGCCGCTTGATCGTGGGCAGCCTCAGATCGGTCAGGATGAGGCCCAGACGGCCTTCCAGGGCCGCGCTCATGCTCGCACTCCAAGCAAGGCATCGAAGCCCGCCAGATCGGGCAATTCCACCTTCACGTCCGGCAGCACGCCGGGGCGCGGCGCAAGCAGGGTAGTCAGCGCCAGCAGGTCGGGCAATTGATCGAGCTCGATGAGCTGCTCCAGTTCGGTGGCCAGTTGGGCCTCATGGCCGTCGGCGGCCAACGCGAGCAAACCGACGATGGTCTTGCAGGCGTCGCGTTCACTCAGCTGCGCGTTCAGTCGCTCCCAGGTCTGTCGATAGACCGCACGCGGGAACATCGCATCGCGCAGCACCGAACGTGCGAAGGCGCCGGGCTTGCGCCTGAGCGCTGCGATCAGGTGCCGGTAGTCGATGTCGCGCGGATGGCGCTGCCCGTCGCAGTGGTTCAAGCGCGCACGCTCGAGCACGCACGTGCCACCGAGCCAGCACTCGATGTGGTCGGTGTACAGGCGCACCGTCATGCGCTGGCCGACGAGTTGGCTCGGCGCGCTGTACTGGGCGCCGCGCACGGTGAAGATCGCGTATTTGCTCACCCGTGCAGGCACCTCCTCATACTCGGCGGTACGCCGCTGCGGCAGCGCGCGCAACGTGGCGCGCTCGACCACCAGGCGGACTGCCACGCGGGCGTTGAGCCGCGCCACGATCGTAGCTACCAACGCCTCGTACGCCGCACGCTCGTCGAAGCAGCGCGAACCGCGCAGGCGCAGTGCCTGGTCGAGCGCCGTCTTAAGCGAATCGTGACGCGATTCGATCGAGCCATTCTCCTGCGACTGACCTGGGTTGCAGCGAGTCGCACGCATCTCGTAGTGCTTGCACAGCGCGGCGTAGCGGCGCGTGAGTTCGAGTTCCTCGGCCAGGTTGTTGAAGGCGGCCGACAGGCTGTCAGTTCTGTGTTCCTCGGGTACGCCGCCCAGACGCCACAGCGCCGATTGCAGCCCGGTGGACAGCGCGATGAAGCTCTCTCCACCCTCGAATACGACGGCGTGGCGCCAGCCCGAGTGGGCAAGCGCGAACTGGTAGATCCGATGCGGGAAGGCAATGCCAGCGATGACCACCTTGAGTTCGTCGCAGACG
>NZ_JBBKZT010000046.1:0-18290 GCF_037889975.1 Variovorax rhizosphaerae
GTACGCCCCGGTGACTGTGAGCGTGCTGCCCGGGGCGGCGCCTAGGAGGCTCACGGTACCACCGTTGTCCAGCGCCGCCACGCGCTGGCTGAAGCCCGCGGTGTCGAGCGTTGCACCGCTCGCGACGATGTGGGCTGAGTTGGCGCTGAAGGCGTTGACCGAGGCTGCGCGCAAGGTGCCGGCGGCAACCGTCGTGGCGCCGCTGTAGGTGTTCGCGGCCGACAGCACGGTCGTGCCCGTGCCGGCCTGGCTCACGCCACCGCTGCCGGAGATGAGGCCGTCGAAGGCGTAAAGGTTGTTGCGGTTGAAGGCGAGCGTGCCGTTGTCGACGGCCACGTTTCCGGTGATCGATCCGGTGGCGGCGCCGTTGCCGAGTTGCACCGTGCCGCTCGATATGGTCGTGCCGCCTGTGTAGGTGTTGGCGCCGGTGAGGACGGTTGTTCCGGAACCGGTCTGCTCGACCGCGCCCGTGCCGGAGACGACCCCGCCGAAACTCATCATCGTGCCGTTCGCCGGATTGAAGGCGAGCGCGGCGTTGTTGTTGACGTTGCCGCTGATCGAGCCGTTGCTGGTTCCGTCGCCCAGTTGGAGCGTACCGGCGTTGATGCTCGTGCCCCCCGTGTAGGTGTTGGCGCCGGTGAGGATCAGCGTGCCGGCGTTGGCCTGGGTCAGCGCGCCCGCGCCGCCGATCGCGCCGCTCATCGTGAGCGTGGTGGCCTGCGCGACATCGAACGTGCCGCCGCCTGCGTTCAGCGTCGAGGCGCGCGCGCTGCTAAAGCTCGCGGTGGTGGCGAGCGTGCCGCCGTCGAGGCTTAACGCTCCCGCTGCCGCTCCGAGACTAACGTCGCTTGCGACCTGCAGCGTGCCGCCGTTGATCGCCGTGCCGCCGCTGTAAGAGTTGGCGCCGGTGAGGATCAGCGTGCCGGTGCCGATCAGCTTGAGCGCACCGGTGCCGGAGACGCCGCCGCCGAAGCCCATCGTCGTGCCGTTCGCCGGATTGAAGGCGAGCGCGGCGTTGTTGTTGACGTTGCCACTGATCGAGCCGTTGGTGGTGCCGTCGCCCACTTGGAGCGTGCCGGCGGTGATGCTCGTGCCGCCGCTGTAGGTGTTGACGCCGGTGAGAATCGTCGTGCCGGCGCCGGTCTGGTTGAGCGCGCCGGCGCCGGAGACGACCCCGCCGAAGCTCATCGTCGTACCGTTCACCGGATTGAAGGCGAGCACGGCGTTGTTGCTCACGTTGCCACTGATCGAGCCGTTGGTGGTTCCGTCGCCCAGTTGGAGCGTGCCGGTGTTGATGCTCGTGCCGCCGCTGTAGGTGTTGGCGCCCGTGAGCACCAGCGTGCCCGTGTTGATCTTGGTCAGCGCGCCCGCGCCGCCGATCGCGCTGGTCATCGTGAGCGTGGTGCCGTTGGCGACATCGAGCGTGCCGCCGCCTGCGTTCAGCGTCGTGACGCGCGCACTGCCGAAGCTCGCGGTGGTGGCGAGCGTGCCGCCGTCCAGGCTCAGCGCTCCGGCTGGCGCGCCCAGATTGGCGTCGCTCGAGATCTGCAGCGTGCCGCCGTTGATCGCCGTGCCGCCGCTGTAGGTGTTGGCGCCGGTCAGGATCAGCGTGCCCGGATCGGTCTTCACCAACTGCACCGTTCCCTGCAGCACCGAGGCGATGGTTGCGGTGTCCTCCACCCGAACGATCGTGCGTCCCGTCCCGGCGTTCGTTTCGGTGAGCGTGAGCGGTGCGCCGTCGATCGTGTAGCCGGCGGTCACGAAATCCAGCCCCGAGGCAACGACCTGGCCCAGGCTGTTGTCCACCGTCACCGTGCCGGCTGTACCCTCGAAGATGGCAAAGGCGCCATCGTTCCAGGCTGAATTGAGAGCGCCGTTCAAGTCGGTCCAGTTGCCGATTCCGGCCGAGTTCTGCCAGGCGCCGTTGCCGCCATCGATGACGCCGTTATTGCGCTGGGCCGGGTTTCCGCCGTCCCAGAAGTTCAGCGCCAGGCCGTTCGTGTTGATCAGGTTGATCTGGTTCGGCACCGACGTCTGCAGGAAGAAGTCCGGCGTCGGAACCGTGCCGACCACGAGGCCGTTGTTGGTCAGCGCACCCCCGTAGCCGAACAGCCGATAGACGCCCGGATCGAACGAGCCACCCCCGGAGGCGGTGACGTTCAACGTGCCGTCCAGCGTCAGGTTGCCGTTCACCACCGTGTGATCGTTCAGCGCGCCGCCGACGACACCGGCCTGACCCAGCTGGTAGGTAATCGTCGAGCCGCTGCTGAGGGTGAGGTTGCCATTGATCGTGAGTGTTCCCGGCACGCCAGCGCCAACGCCAGGGCCGAAGGTCCCGCCACTGGCAACGTTCACGCTGCCGCCGATGGTGCCCACGCCCCCAAGCCTCGCGCCGCTTGCAACCGAGACCGTCCCCGTCGCCGCAGATTGATTGCCGTTGATGAACAGCGCCCCCGCATTCACGCTCGTGCCGCCGCTGTAGGTGTTGGCGCCGGTGAGGATGGTCGTGCCGGGGCCGGTCTGGTTGACCGCGCCGGTGCCGGAGATGACGCCGGAGTGGTTCATGGTCGTGCCGTTCGCGGGATTGAACGCGAGCACGGCGTTGTTGGCGACGTTGCCGCCGATCGAGCCGTTGGTGGTGCCGTCGCCCAATTGGAGCGTGCCGGCATTGATGCTCGTGCCGCCGCTGTAGGTGTTGGCGCCGGTGAGAATCGTCGTGCCGGCGCCGGTCTGGTTGAGCGCGCCGGCGCCGGAGACGACCCCGCCGAAGCTCATCGTCGTACCGTTCGCCGGATTGAAGGCGAGCACGGCGTTGTTGCTCACGTTGCCACTGATCGAGCCGTTGGTGGTTCCGTCGCCCAGTTGGAGCGTGCCGGTGTTGGTGCTCGTGCCGCCGCTGTAGGTGTTGGCGCCCGTGAGCACCAGCGTGCCCGTGTTGATCTTGGTCAGCGCGCCCGCGCCGCCGATCGCGCTGGTCATCGTGAGCGTGGTGCCGTTGGCGACATCGAGCGTGCCGCCGCCTGCGTTCAGCGTCGTGACGCGCGCACTGCCGAAGCTCGCGGTGGTGGCGAGCGTGCCGCCGTCCAGGCTCAGCGCTCCGGCTGGCGCGCCCAGATTGGCGTCGCTCGAGATCTGCAGCGTGCCGCCGTTGATCGCCGTGCCGCCGCTGTAGGTGTTGGCGCCGGTCAGGATCAGCGTGCCCGGATCGGTCTTCACCAACTGCACCGTTCCCTGCAGCACCGAGGCGATGGTTGCGGTGTCCTCCACCCGAACGATCGTGCGTCCCGTCCCGGCGTTCGTTTCGGTGAGCGTGAGCGGTGCGCCGTCGATCGTGTAGCCGGCGGTCACGAAATCCAGCCCCGAGGCAACGACCTGGCCCAGGCTGTTGTCCACCGTCACCGTGCCGGCTGTACCCTCGAAGATGGCAAAGGCGCCATCGTTCCAGGCTGAATTGAGAGCGCCGTTCAAGTCGGTCCAGTTGCCGATTCCGGCCGAGTTCTGCCAGGCGCCGTTGCCGCCATCGATGACGCCGTTATTGCGCTGGGCCGGGTTTCCGCCGTCCCAGAAGTTCAGCGCCAGGCCGTTCGTGTTGATCAGGTTGATCTGGTTCGGCACCGACGTCTGCAGGAAGAAGTCCGGCGTCGGAACCGTGCCGACCACGAGGCCGTTGTTGGTCAGCGCACCCCCGTAGCCGAACAGCCGATAGACGCCCGGATCGAACGAGCCACCCCCGGAGGCGGTGACGTTCAACGTGCCGTCCAGCGTCAGGTTGCCGTTCACCACCGTGTGATCGTTCAGCGCGCCGCCGACGACACCGGCCTGACCCAGCTGGTAGGTAATCGTCGAGCCGCTGCTGAGGGTGAGGTTGCCATTGATCGTGAGTGTTCCCGGCACGCCAGCGCCAACGCCAGGGCCGAAGGTCCCGCCACTGGCAACGTTCACGCTGCCGCCGATGGTGCCCACGCCCCCAAGCCTCGCGCCGCTTGCAACCGAGACCGTCCCCGTCGCCGCAGATTGATTGCCGTTGATGAACAGCGCCCCGGCGTTCACGTTCGTGCCGCCGCTGTAAGTGTTGGCGCCGGTCAATGCCCAGGAACCGGTGCCTGATTTGACGAGCGACGTGGCGCCCCCGCTGTCCCCGAGCACCGAGGCAAGCGTGTTGTTGTCCGTGTTGCTTCCGGTCAGGGTGAAGCTGCGCGCTCCGCCTCCGTTCAGTGCGATCGTTCCCGCATTGGTGAATGCCAGCGCTCCGCTGCCGGAGGCATCGAGGCCTCCGCCGTTCGTGGTCAACGTGAACAGCCGATCCGTGCCTGCGGCAACGCCCGTGTATTGCAGCGCGCCGCCATCCAGGACCAGGTTGCCGGCTGCATTGCCGGACGAGCCGATACCACTGGAGGTCGCCCCGTTGACAAGGAGGGGCGTGCTCAGAATGCCGCCGGAGATTGTCGTCGAACCGGTATACGTATTGCGGCCGCTCAACGTCAGCGTGCCCGCACCGGTCTTCCGGAAGCTGCCGCCCGTTCCTGTGAGGATTCCGGAATACGCGGTGGATGCATCGGTGCCGCCCGCGGTCAGGGAAAATGCGTTCAGCCGCACCGTGCCGCCGGTGCCGGCCAGTGAACCGATGGTTTCCGGGGCTTCTCTCAGGCTCCATGCGCCCCCGTTGACGGTGACGGCGATATTCGAACCAATACGACCGCCGAGGGCACCGAAAGTGTTGAAGGTAGCTCCGTTGATCGTGAGCGGCCCGCCAGTAATCGTCGTGCCCTGATAGAGATCCAGTCCGCCACTGTTAAGGACGGTTCCGCCCGAATGGGCCCAAAGGCCGCCTGAGTTGTCGAATACTCCTCTGCCGCCGCTACTGTAAATTGTGAGCGAGCCTGCGCCGCTGGTACTTCTGATCGCGATCCATCCTGAGTTGGGCGTCAGGAAGCTGTTTGCATTTACCACGAGCGAACCCAATTTTCCGTCGGAGCCGGACGAATTCGTCACGGTGCCGCCGTCGAGCGCGACCGGTTCGGAGCTGATGTTCTTGCCGTTGAGGTCGAGGGTGGCGCCGGCCGCGATCGTGGTCCCGGCTGCGGTGGAGCCCAGCGCCGAGTTGTTCCCGGGCACCACGGTGCCGGCCGCGATGTTGACCGCGCCGGTAAAGGTATTTGCGCCGCCGAGCGTGAGCGTGCCGCCGCCCGTCACCAGGAGCCCGTCCGGGCCGGCAACGGCCGAGTTGATGACGGATGCAGTGCCGGGAGCGAGGTTGATCGTCGACGTGCTGCCGGCGCCGAGCGTTAGCCTACTGCCGGTGATCGTATAGCCGCTGGTTCCGAACGTGAGGTTCTGCGCCGTGATCGGCACGCCCAGAGTGACCGTGCCGGCTGCACCGCCTATGATTGCGCTGGTGCCTTGGGTCCAGGCGACGGCGGCTGAACCATCGAACCAGTTCGGCATCGTCGTATCCCAGGTGCCCGATCCGCCGGCACCCGTTACTCCCCAAGTCAATGACTGGGCGCAGACCGCAGGCACGAGCAGCGCCTGAACAGTCAACGCGGTGCCCGCCGTCCGGCAAACAGAGTCCAGACTGCGTCGCTGACAACGCCACCGTGTTACCCAGCGTTTCATCCGCCCTTGCTCCGAACCCATGGCGTGAATCGGCTCAGAACAAACGCTAGCCCAGATCGCAGGCCGCGCGATGACGAGAGCGCGAAACCGCTGCGCATACGAAGAGCTTTAACCCCCCTCGCTGCGGTCACTGTATCGCGCGCCCGTTTCGCTAGTCAACGTAGCTGGCAGGACTGGCCTTCGACACGAAGTTCGACTGCAAGCAGGTCGTCGATCTGCCATGGTCGGCCATGGTCGGCCATGTTGATGCAGATCCGAACGTCGCCTTTGAGGAAAGCCAAGCCGATGACGCGAAGAGCCGCTTTGGGTCGCGAGTTCCAGTTCGTTGCTGTCGTATGCAGCCGTTGGGCGGCGTTGGGTGCGCTCCTGTCGGCTCCAGCTTCTTGGGCGGAGCCGAGGGGTCGTATACGCCGATCGGCTCGCGGCTCATCTTCCCACCCAGTGAGTAGCGCCAGTAAAGCTGCACCGCCCCGCTTGCAAGCTTGCGGGCCTGCAGCGCGCCGCCTCTGTCGAGGCGGCTGTGCAAAGTGACGAAGGTGCCGCCATCAAGTGCCTTGATGGCGGCAGCAGTCGTGGAGATTTGATCTCTTGCCATAGTTGTTCTGGTGCCAGTCCGGTGCCAGTCTTGAAGCGAATGGTCCGGGACGGCAAAAAATCACCATGGACGTAAGCTATTGATCTGTAAAGTCCATTCCCGGTTAGCGCTGTACCAATACACGGACGCAGGCTGACTGCCGTTTACTCAAGGTGGATACAGGGGTGGTCGTACTTATCGTGCGGATTGATGCGGTCGCCAAAATTTCTCTATCTAGATCAACGACTTGCGACGGTGCGTCTTTGCGCAGAGACGCGGGCCGGTAAGTCGTTGTCCCGTGTCGGTATTCCTGACCTGACCGTATCAAATTTCATCGAAAGCGCGATTACCCCTCCTAAGAGACCGTTGACTCTGAGGGAGGTCGCAGGAGCAGGCGAACAACCTTTTCTGACGCCTCAACGTAGTCCTTTGCGGCATCGACGTTCGGCTCGAAGTCGCCATGCACGGCTTTGCTGCCGAGCTTGTACAGCTCCAACGCGGTGTGCACGACCTGCTTTGGAATGACCCCGTGCCTCTGCAAAGCGTAGAGCACTGTCGTAAATGTGTACCCCGTCCCCTTGGGCATCAACGTGCCCTCGCGCATGCTTAATCGCTTCACCGCCGCCTCGATGTTGGCGCGTCCCAGCATCACCGCCGCCTTCGGGCTGGTTGCCACCAAAACCGGGTCAATGAGGTGGATGCGCGCCAAGCACGGGTCGTCAACAGGTGCGTTGGGGTCGAAGGGCGGCTCGACGTGCGGAACAACTGGCGGCGCTTCAGTGGCCTCAATCGCCTCGACCTCGGCAAGCGCTTCTTTTGCACCCCTCGCAAACTTCGCCTCGACCCCCAAGCCCTTTCAGCTCAGTGATCTCGTCGAAAAGCTTGGTCAGCTTGCCCTTGAAGACAATGATGACGAGCACGGCGACCAGCGGCCATGCCCACACCTTCGACATCTCCACTGCGAACGTCATGCAATCCATGGCGCGGGAGTGTACGGGGCAGGTGTACTTTCTCTGCAGAATGGTGCGCTTTGACCTGAAATCCTGTTGCCGGGCAACGACTTACGATACCGGCGTGTGCGCGACAGTCCTCTGCCGGCAAGCCGTTGATTCTGAAAAGGACATTGCGCCTTGGCGTGTCAATTTTCCGCAAGAGTACGGCTACCCCCCTTTGAACGAAGCAAATCCGTCACATTGTGGATGTGCGGTGGCGTGGCCGGCGCGTATGGTCGTGATCCATGAGGGACTTCCGCGCTCGCTTTCCTGGGCCCCGATAGAGACGGCGCGACCCCGTGGCACACGCTTGATCGAGGGCTACAGCGCGAAGCTGCAGCGCCGTGTACGCCTCTTCGATCACTCGAGTTTCGCGCACTGGATTTGCCTGGAGGCAGCCCCTGCGGTGATCACGGTCCTGCAGGTGTGGGATTTCGGTGACACATTTCCTTCGCAGCCGAGCCGACCGGCGGCAGTGAGACAGATTTGCTTCGCGGACCGCGCAATGCAAGGCTGGGTGCGGCATTTGTGGCCGGCAGGGGCAGTCCCGAAGAGGCGCAGCGACACATTTACCTGCGCAGGAGTGTCAGATTCACTTTCTTCTACGAATGCGTTGAGCCCTGGTTGCAGCCCTACGAATCCGTGGTCGGAGGGTCGGCCTAGGCGTGCCGCCTCACGGCGGTCAATTGCGCTTCCGTCAGGTCGCGCGCAAAGACCAGGTCCACTGGGGCGTCCCGGACCTCGTCCCAAGCGATCTCCAAAAGCCGAAAGCCCCGCAGCCCCGCGTCGTCGAGGATTAGGACATCCACTTTGGACCCCTCAGTGAACGGAGCCGATTCGCGCGCGAGAGAGCCAATCACCTCGGACTTCACCCCAACGCCTTCCAGGCGCTCCATGAGCCGATCGATCTGGGGTCGCAGGAGCGCCCTTCGCGAATCGATTCCCTGACGCAGATTTCCAAAGCGCGAGCGGCGCAGTCCGGTTGGCGCGGTGAATTCCATTTTCATCTCACGGGCGGCAAGGTCGAGGAGGGCGCATTTTGGGTGAAAAGCAGGGGCGCGGTGCGGCCGAAATTGTTGCTTTTCTTGTCCGGATGCCCAAGGGTGATCTCGGTTTTGGTGCATGTGGCGGTCTACTTGCTCGTCCTGACCGTCTTGCGGCGTGCCTTAGTAGGCTTTCGCGTGTCGACGAGCGCGGCGGCGAGTAGCGCGCGCGTGTCCTCGTGCGATTTCTTTTCTTCACCCAGCTGACGTTCAAGGTCGTCCAATCGCTGCGCCCGAGCCGCACCCTCGGACTGGGATTGCGCGAGCAGGCTTGCCTGGCGGGTGAGTTGATCGCGAAGCTCTCGTTCGACCTGCTGAGCAGCCTGCTGTGTCTCGCGCAGCATCCGGCGGCCGGCCTCCAGCGTCTGGGCTGCGGCTTCCTCGCTCCGAATGCGCTGTTGCTGTTCCCTGGCCAGTGCAGCCTCCAGCTGCTTCGAGGTCTGGCGCGCACGGTCGACCTCCTCATGTGAGTGGCGTTCCAAGGCGACGTGGCGTTCCCGCTCCGCCTTGACATCCTTGTCGCGCTCGGCAAGCGCCGCCGCCTGCTCCTGCCGCAGCACTTCCTTGCTGGCGTGAGACTGCTGGAGGAGGGCGTTGAGCCGGGCGATCTCTTGTTCGAACGTGGCCCGCAGCCGCGCGGTCTCGGCCGTCTGCTCGGCCAGCTGCCGCTCCAGCGTCTCGCGCGCCTGCTGCGATGAGGCCAGCGCCGCGTCCAGGCTCACCCGGGCCTGTTCGAAGGCGGCTTCACGCTGCGCCAAATCGGCCCGGTCAACCGCCAGCACATTGGCGGCTTCTTCCAGCGAGGCCCGCACGCCTTCCAGTTCCTGCCGCTGGACATCCTCGGCTTCGCGCCGCGCCGTCTCCCACAGGAGCCGCGTGGCATTGCGCACCGACACCGGCACGCCGTCCGCGTCGTTTCCCGCCGCGAGATTGGCCGAGGGATTCGTCCCACCGGCGATCCTTTGGCTCAAACTCCCAAACCATTTCTCCAGCATCGGGCTCACGGTATTCGGCGACCCGCGCCCGATCTTGAGCCGCACGCGCTCGATGGTGGGCCGCAGCCCCTCGGCCAGAAGCGCGTCCGCGGCCCTGCACACGTCTTCTTCCTGGATGCCACGTCGAAACTGTTGAATCTCAGCCATTTGAACCTCGCAACTTTCAGGCGAACGACCCGCCCTTCCCCTCTAATATTTACCAACGATAAGGGATAGATATTGCTTCGACTGAGATCGCGGAAAGAGCCAGAGAAAGCGAGGCGCGCACCTTCAAGGGATAGACCCATACTCGAATCGCCTAAAGGAACTCGGATGTCTGAGGTATACGCCAACGATCTTAGGCGTCGTCCAAAACGGACCGGTTCTGCACAGGGCGGTAGGCGACTTTGCCCTGATCCTTGTACGGGAGGGCATGGCCGTCTATGATTGCTAGCACTACGAAGGAGTGACAGCAAGTGCCCACGCTCACAATCCGCGACTTTCCCGAAACGGCGCACGCGGCGCTGAAGATCCTGGCGGCCCGCAGGGGAGGGCGCCGCAGTGTCGAGGGCTTTGCTCGCACCGTCCTAGTCGAGGTGGCCACGAGGCAGTCGTCATCGACTCCAGGCTTTGGCGACCAACTCGTCGCGATCGGGCGGCAGTTGCACTCCGATCTCGCGGCGGCCGGCGAGCGCCTCAGCAACGAGGATGTCGACGCGCTGTTCAAACGCTTGGACGAAAGCGTCGAGCCGGCGAGCTTTGAATGATCCTGCTCGATACGAACGTCGTCTCCGAACTGATAAAGCCGCAGCCTGCCCAGAAGGTGGTGGACTGGTTCAACCTGCGGGCGCCGGCCGACCTGTGCATCTGCGCCACCACCGTGATGGAGATGCTCTCGGGCGTCTCGCGCATGCCAGTGGGGCAGAACCGCACGCGCGTGGATCAGGCCGTCAACGCCATCATCCCGCGATTCCAAGTCCTTCCGTTCGACGAGTTCGCGGCGCGCTCATACGCCCAGTTGACGGAGCGGGCGTTAGGGGTAGGGTACAACGTCACGATCGGCGACGGACAGATCGCGGCGGTTGCGCACTCCGCCGGCATCACTACCGTTGCCACTCGCGACACGGGGCCATTCCTCGCGATGGGCCTGGCTGTCATCGACCCGTTTGTGTGACCAGGCGTTCACGACCGCGATGATGACTGAACACGATGCGTTCGCGGCCCTGCAAGCGGAGAACGCTCGGCTGGTAGCGTTGCTGGAATCGGACAGGATTGAATGGCGAACAGCGCCATCGCCAGCGCCGGCAACGCCCGCCCTAGCCCCAGAGCCGAAATCGGAATCCGAGCCGTCTCGCCTATCAACCCCAGAGAAGGTGGCGCTGTTTCGGCGGCTGTTCCGTGGCCGCACGGATGTCTATCCTGTACGCTGGGAAGGCAAGACCTCAGGCAAGTCGGGCTACGCGCCCGCATGCGGCAACGAGTGGCGGGCCGGCGTTTGCGAGAAGCCACGCATCAAATGCGCCGACTGCACCCACCGTCTGCTGATCCCCCTGTCCGATGCGGTGATCTACGACCATCTGGCCGGCAAGCATACGGTGGGGGTCTACCCGCTGCTGGAAGACGACATCTGCCATTTTCTGGCCGTCGATTTCGACGAGGCCGAGTGGCAGCAAGACGCCCATGCGTTCATGCAGGCCTGCAGCGAGTTAGGTGTGCCAGCGGCGCTGGAGATTTCACGCTCTGGCCGGGGCGCGCATGCTTGGATCTTCTTTGCGGGGAGAGTCTCTGCACGGGATGCCCGGCGCCTGGGGACGGCCATCATCAGCCACACCTGCGCACGAACCCGACAGCTCAAACTGGCATCCTACGACCGCCTGTTTCCCAATCAGGACACGATGCCCAAAGGCGGTTTCGGCAACCTGATCGCCCTGCCACTGCAAAAGCACCCGCGCGAGAAAGGCTGTAGCGTCTTCGTCGATGTCGATCTGTGTCCGCACCGCGACCAGTGGGCATTCCTCGCGTCCGTCAAGCCTATGGAGCCACACGACGTCGAGCCGACCATCCTGCGTGCCACCGGTGGCACTCACCCCCTCGACGTGACTTTCATCGACGATGAAGACTTGGCCACGCCATGGAAGCGGGAGGCCACCACATCAACGAAGCTGGCGGGCGCGATGCCCGAGGCGTTGATCGTGACGCTGGCCAACCTGATTTATTTTGAGAAAGGCGAATTGCCCCAAGCGCTTGCCAATCGCCTGATCCGGCTGGCGGCCTTTCAGAACCCCGAGTTCTACAAGGCCCAGGCCATGCGGATGTCCGTATGGGACAAGCCGCGTGTGATCGGGCAAGCCGAGAACTTCCCGCAGCACATCGCGTTGCCGCGCGGCTGCCTCGATGCCGCCCTGGCATTGCTGAAAGAAAACGATATTCGCTGCGACCTGCGAGACGAGAGGTATCGTGGGGAGCCCATCAATGTCAGCTTCGTCGGCAACTTGCGGCATGACCAGGAGGCGGCTGTCTCGGCCATGCTGCGTCACGAGGCGGGCGTGCTTTGCGCGCCGACCGCATTCGGCAAGACGGTCACTGCGGCCGCCCTCATCGCCAGACGCAGGGTGAACACTCTGGTACTGGTGCATCGAACCGAGCTGCTCAAGCAATGGCAAGAGCGACTGCAAGCCTTTCTCGGCGCAGGAAAGGGCATGGTCGGCACCATTGGTGGCGGAAAATCCAAGCCCACCGGCAGGATCGACATCGCCGTGATGCAGTCGGTGTCCCGTCAGGGAGAGGTCAATTCGCTTGTCGAGACCTACGGACAGGTCATCGTCGATGAGTGTCACCATATTGGCGCCACATCGTTCGATGCCATCCTCAAACGGATCAAGGCGAAGTTCGTGCTCGGCCTGACCGCCACGCCGATTCGCCGCGATGGCCAGCAGCCAATCATCTTCATGCAATGCGGGCCCATCCGGCATACGGCGGCCAGACCGGTCGGCGCACCGCACGACCTGGAGGTGCTGCCGAGATCACGGTCTTCCCGCATCGATCTGCCTAGCACTGCGGGCATTCAGGACGTGTTTCGGCACCTTGCGAATGACGCGTTGAGCGTGTGCAAAAGTGTGGGAGGCTGATTCCGAAGGTCAAGCACCAAACTCCCCTGGAACCCGCCGCCGTTACGGCGGATGGCACGACAGTCGAATGCCCGTCCTCGACGCCTTGGCCCACTTCGCCAGTCGACCTGGCGACAGTTCGCCGTTGAGAGCAGCGACACGGACCTGCGCCAGGCAATGGGCCCCTTCGTCGGTCCATCGCATTTGCTGCTTCTTCGCCATCCGATGGCTCACCACCAGGTTCACTGCCGACTCTGCGATGCTGCTGCTGATAGCCAAGCCCCTTCTGTGACGCGCCCCGTAATTCACCAGCGTGCCGGCGTTGTTCTTGATGTAGCCAGAAACGCGCTGGAGATTCCACCAAAGCGTCGAGTATTCATAGCCCGCCCTGGCCAGCAACGCGTCATCGAGCGCCTTGATGCGCGCCACGGACTTGCCGCCCTTGCCGTGCCAGACGAACCATTTGGCGCTGCGGATCTCGCTCTGCACCCAGGCTCGCTCCAGCGGTTCGATCATCGCGCTGCCGAATACCGAGTTCTCCGCCGCCTTGAACTTCATTGCGATGTGAAACCAGTCAAGTATCCTGCCGCGGGCAAGCTGACTGCCCTCGACCGCCTTGGCGAACTCGCCCGCGTCATCGCTGATCACGGTCACTCGCTCGTTGGGCTCGACACCGCTTCGGGCGAGGAACTGATCCAATCGCGCGGCCGCCGAGGGCACCTGCTTGTGCACGTACGCGTACACGCGGGGAGCGCGGTCGGCAAACGCAGCTCGCCCGGCAACGATGTTCACGTGGCGTTGCAAGGTCGGTGGCTGCGACCAAGGCGACCGAAGCTTGGCTTCGGCGCGCGCAGCCTGGCGACCCTTTGCGGTGCTGTGGTGCGTCAACCATGCCGAATCGACGCTGACGCACGCGACGTTGGGGGATTCGCGCGGTGGGGCGATGGTGTCGGCGATTGCGGCGGCTTTCGGTTGGTTGGCAATATCGCGGTCCACCTCGGCATCGAGTTGCCTCGCGACCTTATGAATTCTTTGCCGTGTGCCGCTGAACGAGATCTGCTTGTCCAGAGGAAGGACCTCCTTGAGCAGTGCTGTGGCCTGCCGGTAAGGCAAATGGGCAGCCCATTCCACCTGAAGGTATTCCAGTTCAGGTGTCACACGCTTTGGCAGCGCCTTGCAGAGCGGACTCATGGAGCTGCGTGCGGTCCCCGGCGCCGCGCGGCAGCGACACGACCACAATCTCGGGCTCTTGACGGCCACGTTTCCATACACGGTCCGCACCACTACGTTGCGACTGTCCTTGTGGCTGAGCGCCGTGCCGCACCGGCGGCAATTCATCTCGCCCAACATCCAAGCGTCGACCTGCTGCGAGACCAATACGTCTTGGGCCCGAGCCAGCAGGGCACGGCCTTCAGCAAGGGTGAGGCCCAACTTGGAAAGACTGCGGTCGCGCCGCTCGAGCACGGCCAACGTGACCGCACCGTCTACTGCGTCGCCGATGTCCGCGGCCTCCGCGGTTCGAGCCTCAATGATCAAGCGCATGGTTTATCTCCGGACCGTACGATGATCGCGAGAGTAGCGAAGATGGCCCAGATGGCCGCTTATCAGCAATTCGAAGCGAGGTCCCCGCCCCTCTTAGCCTCCCACACTTTTGCACACTCTCGCTCGGCGTTGTGTTCCAGCCGGTGCAGCGGCCCACCACCCTTTGCCTTCGCCGTCTGCACCCACTTTTCCCCTTCCTTGCGGATACGCAGCGCGACGCCCTTTGCGGCAAGCCGACCATCCGCCGTGTCGAAGTAGTGCGCCTGCAAGCGGGTGGCCGTTGCGTCAACCGCGCGCAGAGCCTTCTCGACGGCCTTGAGCTGCTTCGCAGGCACTTCGAACTTGAACTCGACTTCCATGCTCACTCCCGGTTGCTTCGTCACAAATACCGTGCCGACCAAAGCCCAAAGACGGACTTGGCCATGGCCGCGGGGCACGCTGCGACGCGTGGCGCAGAGGTCGGCGGCGTCAAGAAAGGGACATGTCGCGTACCTGATGCGACATGTCGAAGAGCTTGGCTTTCCCCTGGATGTAGCGATCCAAGCGCCACTCGCTCAGAATGGCAAGTGCGAGTTCGAAGCTCTTCATGTCAAGCGTGTAGAGGTCCGCAATCTTGAAATCCTGATCCGATTCAAGCGCGAGGACCAACTTTGCGAGCGTTCGACAGGATTCACTCGTGGGATCCGCAGCGATCTTCCTGCGGGCAAGTTTGATGGCGTTCATGGGGGGCCTCAGTGCGAAGGAGCACACGCATTGTGCGCCGATGGTAGGCGTGAACGGGGGAGGCCTTTTCCGCTGGCGGTCGCGCAACGCGCGACGTGCGCTCATCTGGAGCGGCGACACCGTCTACGCCGACGGGCCCGTTCGCACCCCAACTGAAACTGCCCGACCGCATGGTGTGGAACAACCTCGTGACCGAGGAAGTCAGCAAGGTGGCCGAGAGGCTCGACGAGCTTCGCGGCCGCTACCGCTACACCTGATGGACGCCAACATCCGCAGCACGGCGGCCGTGGACCGCAGATCAGGCAATGGCATGACCACGAGGACATCAACCTGCCTGGCCGGACGCGAAGTGCGTGCAGAGCGATGCACCCTGCAAGGAAAAGAACACCTGCTGCCGGTCGCACGCGCGACGCGGGCCTTTCACGACTACGCACCCTTGCGACATCATGACGACGAGGAATCGCAGCGCGTCTACCACCATCTGCCACAGGGGCCGTCGCTGGACTGATCATGGTCGACATGCGCAGCTACCGCGGTGCCAGTTCAGTCAATTTGCAAGCGACGGGTGACGCGCAGAGCGCCTTCATCGGGCGGCCGCAGGCCGCCCGGCTGGCGCAAGGATTGAACAGTCGAAGGCGGTGTGGAAGGTTGATCGCCGCCGCCTACATGCCGATCGGCCTGGGCGTGCCCGCTGGCAAAGATGCCAATGGCCGCGACCTGTGGGAGGCGATTGCCACCAAATGAGGCGAACCAGCCACTGGGGCGCGAGATCGAGATCGCGCGCCTGCGCTAGATCAAGCGGGCCGGCATTCCGCAACGTGGTCTGGCTCACGGCGGACGCACACTGCCCTGCGGCGCACTTCTACGCCCCGCAAGGCGAAGGTCAGCTACTTCGCGCCGTACTGGGAGTTTGTGTCGGGGACGCGGGCAGTTTCTGACCCAATCCGCCCGAACCGACCTTCGGCCTGAAGGTGATCTACCAGAAGGCGCCGCAGATGGAGAACAACGCGCCCACGGTAAGCCTGCAGTTCTTTGGAAAGGTCGCCGTGCCGAACTCGGCCTGCGAGGAGCTTGAGGAAGTCAGTCCGCAAGACTTCGACCGACAGTTTCCATTTTGGCTGCGCATTGGGCAGCAACTGAGGGTCGGAACGGCAGCGATCAGTTTGCGCCAGTGTGCGGCTGCAACGTCAGCCCGACCAGCCGCGAGACGACGAGGGCGAGATACATCACCCCCGTGAACATTGCCACACTGCCGAGTGCGCGTGCATGGACGGTGACAGGGATCACGTCGCCGATGCCGGTGCTCGACAACAAGGCAAAGCTCAGGTACATCAGTTCGGTCCAGGTCCGCGGCGCCTGTGCATTCGTCGCCGCCAGGAAGCTGCCGGGTTGCAGCGCTTGCGTCACCACGAACAGATGCGTGAACGCCCAAGCCAGCAACGTGAACGTGGCCCCCACTGCGAACAGTTCGTCGAGCGTGGCCTTGCGGTCGGCCATCATGTAAGCAATCAGGCTGCCCGCGGCATAGAGATAGAAAACGGCTTCGAGTCCTGAGGACCAAGGCAGCAACGAAGGAAAGTCGCCCAGAGTTTGCAGCGCCAGCAGGATGACTGCCGGGATCGCAAGGCAGACGCTGACCCAGGTCAGCCCGGGCGTCCGGCGCACCATGCGCACGGAGATGAAGAGCACAACGATGCCGAACACGGCCAGCACGCCGCCCCCGACACGCGTCGATTCCACGAAAGGGTAGGCCACGATGCCAAAGAGCTGAACAACCAGCAACACCGCGCAGGGGTGACGGCGCGTTTCGGCAAACATTCGAAGGTAGTTCATGCGAACCGGATGCTAAGGCGTTTCCGGCAGGGGAGGCGAGCCGTGCGGGAAGTGATTCGCAGCGAGCGTTCCTCGTATTGCGCAACGCCAGCCAGCCGGCGGTGGCAGAGAAGCCGATGGCGACGGCAACCCAGAACCTCTTGCTTCTCCCGCGCCAGCGGCATTCCGCCGTCGTTTCTGCCGACCAGGCCAGCCAGGATATTGATGGACAGCCAAGCATGACTCAACGCGCCGATGAAACGCTACACGTTTCCGGGATCGGCTCTGCTTCAATGCGTCGCATGAAATATGCACCACGCGCGAATACGAGCACAAAGCAGATGCCGTCGCCGCCATGTTGCCACTTCGCACGAATAGGCATGGCTTCGAGATTGCGTCCCTTCACGTGCCGAGTCTGTCGACGGGGGTATGCATTCGGCTACGGCTCGAACCGGTTGGCTTTGAGGCCAGCCGACAGGGCACGCCCCTTTGAGCACTGAACCAAAGGACAGTGTCACCCGCACGTAAGACGCGGTACCGTCGGCGATGCTCGGACCTGAGCCTCTCATTGCGGTCGTGGATGACGAGTCGGCGGTACGGACCATGCTGGCGCGGGTGTTACGGCTCGCGCAATTCCGCGTGGCCCAGTTTCCTTCAGGCGAGCTTTTCATGGCGACACTTTTGAGAAAGCCGTTTCTCAAGCGCAGAATTGCTGGCGGCAATCAAGGTTGCGACCACGGCAAGCGGACGTTGACCCGAGCGTTGGGACGCAAGGCCAACCGCGCAGCAAGACACCTTGCCGATTGACCGCGCCACAACGATGATGGCTTGCGCCCCATGCATGGGGCCGAGGGACGAGACGCCGAGTCGAGCGCGGTGCGAGTCCCGCCTCCACGCCGACGCTGCAGGCAAGAGCATTCAGACGCCAAGGAGTTCGCATTGATTCACCGGATGCCAGGTCGCCTTCGCGTCGCGGCTTTCCTTCTCTGCGGCTTCAGTCTCCGCGCGGCAGCTCAACCCACAGCACTTGCTGGTGACGACTTGCAGCGGGCGTTCGCCGCGTCGTTTGCCTTGGTGCCGGAAGTTGCAAAGTTCATTGCCGTGCCTGCATGTCGCCAGCATGGCCAGCAGGCCGCCGAAGTCGCGCGCGCCCGCGACAAAGGGATGACACAGGCTGCAGCGTTGGAACTACTGGCGCCGCCCGCAAGTACGTCAAGGCAACCAGGGGACAAGCGAATCGATGCCGCTGTCACCCACGCCAACACCGCCATTGCAGCGTACGTCTTTGGCCCCTCACGGCCATCGCCCGAGTTGGCTATCGCGATCGTCAACGGCGCCTGTTTGCTTGGGGCGCGCACGACAATCGGTCAGATTGGAGTCTGAATGCCATTCGTTCGCGAATGCTTCAGAATCTTGCGAACAGCATGCAAGGGCTTGGTGGTAGCGGGGCTTGAACGAAATGAAACACGACGACGACCCCGACAAGGGGCTCAAACTCTTCGTCATCATCGTCCTCGTGGCCTTGATGGCGTTCGCGCTGCTGGCCATGTACGACCTGCGCCATTAACAGGCCGTTGAAAAACCGCTCATTGGCACGCGTTTTCCCCTTGCAATTCGGACTCGGGTCTTCATCCAGTACGTCGGGTCACGCGAGGGCGGTGGAATCGAGTCCGCGCAGCGGCATTCATGCGGTTCCATCAGGTCATTTCGGTGCTCTCACCGCTCATTGCACGCATTGCGGGCGCAGGTTGGCCAAGTTGCGCAGCCGCGTGAGGTTGTAGGCAGTCATCGTCAGAGTCAGAAGCTGGTCGACCTTATCCAGTCCTTGCACCATCACCTGCCGGATTGGTCCGATTGCCTTGCCCCAGCCGAAGCACTGTTCGATTCGCTTTCTCTTGCGTTGGCTG
>NZ_JBBKZT010000047.1:0-17348 GCF_037889975.1 Variovorax rhizosphaerae
CGGCGGCTGCAGGTGAAGGTGGCCCTGTATTCGGCGAGTTCGCCTTCGGCTTGCAGGTAGTTATTGCTCGCGGTGTGCTCGATGGCGAGGAGGAGGAATTCGCTCTCGGAGTTCTGGCCCTCGATGCGGCCGAAGTGGTCGGTGAGGCGGAACCAGCGTCCGGGCAGGGTGAAGCGGTTGTTGCCCTGTGCATCGAAGTGCTTGGCGAGGGCTTCGATTTCTTCCATGCGGCGGGTGGCGAGCGCATGGCCCTGGCTGCTGGTCTTGAAGTGGCGGTGGCCGCCGTATTCGTGGACTTCGAGGGGGAGGACGTCGCCTTGCTGGTTGCCGCTGTGGGTGGCTTCGTGCTGGGGGCGAGGGTTCTTGAAGTCGAAGGCGGTGACGGCGGTGCGGGCGGAGACGAGGTCGCGCGTGGGGCTCCACTGGTGGATGGCGTCTTCTTCCTCGGCGCCGCCTTCGCTCTGGAAGCGGATCTCGGGGGAGAGGCCGTCGATGGGCGGGAACAGGGTGCTGTCGTCGCTGAGGATGAGGGTGTGGCCCTTCTCGTCGTGTTCCCAGCGGTAGCTGTAGCCGGCGGCCTCCCAGCGGCGGTGCAGGTAGTTGTGGTCGGTCTCGCCGATGCCGCCGCCCTGGGTGGCCATGGTGATGGGGGCGTCTTCGCCTCGGGCGACCCATTTCCACTGGGGCAGGGTGCCGTAGTCGTTGAAGATGAGCTGGGTCTGTTCCTGCAGGGTCTTGCGGTGGAACAGGCGGTTGTTGGTGCGCAGGCGCAGGTAGCGCAGCCAGGGGCCGAGCTTGGCTTCGTAGAAGGCGAGGTTGCCGTCGGTGCGGATCCGGCGGAAGGCGAAGACGATGCCGGTGAAGTGGCGCAGGGTGCCGTCGGGGCGCACCAGGGAGATGCACAGCATCTTGCCCTGTAGGTCCTTCAGGGGGATGTCGGCGTTGTCGCTGAGGAGCTCGGCGGTGAACTCGAAGTCGCGGGAGAGGCCTTCGCTGGCGTGGAGCTTGTTGACGACCAACTCGGCGTTGGCGGGCTCACCACCCTGGGGGAAGGACAGGCGCAGAAGGCGCGCGTGCTGGCGGTCGTGCAGCAACGCGCGCAGAGTCTGGGCTCTGGTGGCCATGTGAACTCACTCCCTGTGGATCTTTTTTGGAGCGGCGATCATAACTAGAAAGTTCTCTTGGCCCGTGCTCCTGTATGTCAGCAGCTGTTGACGGTCGCCTGTTTGGAAGGCTACTCACTGAGCAACCCCTCGCGCCGCGCAAACGCCGCCGCCTCGGTCCGATTCGCCGTGTAGGTCTTCTCCAGGATGCTGCGCACATGGTTGGCCACGGTGTTCGGACTGATCTCCAGCGCCTGGCCGATCTCGCGGTTGTTGCGGCCGATGGCGATCAGCCGCAGCACGCCGACTTCGCGCTCGGTCAGGCCGCAGGGCAAGACGGGCGGCGGCGCGGCGATGGTGTCGGTCAATGCGGTGATGCGCTGCGCGAGCGCCTGCATGCCGAGCGCGGTGGCATCCGCCAGCGCCTCGGCGAGCAGCGCGCGGGCGCGGTCCGTGTCGCCGGCCAGCGCGCGCCGGTGCAGCATGACCGCATAGGCATGGCGGCTGTGCGCCAGCCAGGTGCGCGAGCCGGTCTGGGCGTCCATCGCCAGTGCGACTTCGAAGTGGCGCTGCGCCACCACCCACTGCCGCATCACCATCGCCAGGCCGCCCAGCAGGCGATCGGCCGAGCCGAGGCAGGGCCCGCCCGAATCGGCCAGGAGGTTGGCGCCGGCATGGCCTTTCAGCACCGGGTACAACACGGCGGCGCGCGTGGCATCGCCGAGGTAGATGCACACCTCGGCCGCGAACATCATCACGGTCATGGTGCTGGCGTCGATGGCGGCCGTCGATGCGCGTTCCCATGGCAGGCTGTCGAACTGCACCTGGCATTCGGCGCGCATGTCGAGTTCGGCATACAGCACGGCCAGGCCGGGCACCCAGGTCTGCGCCTGCGGCGTCGTGCGCACGAAGTGCTGCAGCAGCGGCAGCGTCTCGCGCAGCCGGCCCTGCTCGCGCCGCAGGCAGAACATCTGCATGCCGTAGACACCGACCGCCAGGGCCTCGTTGGCGCGGCGGCCGATGGCCAGTCCCTTGCCGGCCCACGCCTCTGCATCAGTAAAGCGCCCTTCGTTGATCGCGATCACGCCTTCGAGATAGCTGGAGATCGCCTGCTCATGCAGCGCCCCCGTTTCCTGCGCCTTGCGCAGGCCGTGCGCCCGAACGCGCGCCAGCGTCGCCACGTCGCCGGCGGTGATGAGGTCCTGCAGGTAGTACGGCAAGAGGCGCAACAGATAGCGGTGCAGCTTCAGGCTATCGGCGATGCTCCAGGCCTCGTTGGCGGCGGCCAGACGTTCGCGCAACTGGTCGGGCCAGTAGACGCCCGCGGTAATCGAGGACAGGGCCAGGCAGAGTCCCTTCCGGTCGCCAAGGCGCCGTGCGAGTGCCACGGCGCGACGGTGCACCTCCTTGGCATCGCCGGCGAGGCTGCAATAGACATAGGCGCGGCACAGGTGCGCCAGCAGTTCGACGCGCAGCGGATCGTCTGTGCGGTGCAGCGCGAGCGCTTCCAGCAGCAAGGCGACCGACATCTCGCCCGAGCGCGAGGCCTCGGCATTGCTGACCTCGAAGTCCATCGCCGCCTGCGCGAACAGCGTGGCCAGGCCCTGGCTGCGCGCCAGGCCGGCGGCCTCCTGGCAGGCGGCCCGTGCACGCTCACCGGCACCGAGCAGGATCTCGACTTCGGACAGCGCCAGCAACAGGGCGCAGCGCTGCGCCGCGTCCTTGCCGAAGTGCTGCTGTTGCAAGTGCAGCGCCAGCCGATAGAGGCGCGCGGCTTCCTCGAAGGCGAGCAGTTGCGTCGCGTGCTCGGCCGACTGCTGGGCATAGTCGAGTGCCTTCACGGCGGCGCCCGGGCCGGCTTCGCTGAAGTGGTAGGCCAATTGCGGCAATAAGGCCGGGTCTTCGCTGCCGTCGCGCGCCTCCAGGATCTCGGCGATGCGCAGATGCAGGCGCGCACGGCGCAGGCCCAGCATTTCGTCGTAGACGCATTCGCGGATCAGGGCATGGCTGAAACGGAACTGCCGCGTCTGCGGCACCGGCTCGATGAGGCGCACGGCCAGGGCCTCTTCCAGTGCCTCCAGCACGTCGTCCTCGGACTTGTCGGTGTCGAGCTGGGCCAGCAGGTCCAGTTCGAAGACGCGGCCGATGCAGGCGGCGATGGCGAGCAACCTGGACGCCGGCATGGAGAGCCGGTTCAGGCGCTTGCCGATCACCTCGCGTATGCCGGTGGGAATCTTCTGCAGCAGTTCGTCCATCGACCCGGGGGCGTTCGGCGAGCGCGCCTCGATCATGAAGCGCATCGTCTCTTCGAGGAACAGCGGGTGCCCTTCGGTGCGCGCGTGGATCGCGTCCGCGAGGTGTGCGCCCGCTGCCGCGCCGGTGGCCGCGGCGATGAACTCCTGCGTCTCGCGCTCGCTCAGGCCGGACAGCTCGATGCGGCGCAGCACCGGCGAGCGCGCCAGTTCGCCGAGCGTGTCGAAGAGCGGATGCTGGCGCGACAGTTCGGTGTCCCGGTAGGTACCGATCAGCAGCAGGGCGCTGTCTTCCAGCTCGGCGGCGAGGAAGGCGAACAGGCGCAGCGAGGTCGCATCGGCCCAGTGCAGGTCCTCGAAGATCAGCACCTGCGGCACGCGCCGCGCAGCGCGGCGCCAGAAGCCAGCCACTGCGTCGAACAGCTGGAAGCGCGATTGGGCGGTGTCGAGCGCCTCCGTCTGCGCGGCGGACGGCTGCAGCGCCACGGCCTCGGCCACCTCCGGCACGATGCTGGCGATGTCGGGCAGGCCGGTGCCGAGGGTCTCGGCCGGGCGCGGGTCGCCACTGCTGCGCAGGTAGCCGCGGATCAGTTGGCGCCAGGGCCAGTACGGCGGCGCGCCGGGTTCTTCGAGGCAGCGGCCCCACAGCACCGACACGCCTTCCTGCTCCGCGTGCGCAGCCATTTCCTGCGCGAGGCGCGTCTTGCCCATGCCGCCGGAGCCGGCCAGCAGGACGACCTGGCCTCGTCCCTTGCGCGCGCTGTCTAGCGCCTTGGCGAGCTGAGCGATTTCCGTCCGGCGGCCGACGAACAGGCCGGCGGGGCGCGGTGGCGGGCGCTGCACGGTCGCGTTCGCGGGTGCTGCTGCTGCGCCGGGCGCGCTCGGCGCGGCGCCCGCCTGCGTGTCGGCAACGGTCGCTCTGCCCCCATTCGCGCGCGTGCCGGCGCCGGCACCCAGGTCGATGGCAAAGGCATGGATCGGCGTGGCGATGTTCTTGAGCGACGGTTCGCCCCGGTCGATGAAGCGCGCATCGACCTTGCCCAGCACCACCCCGCGCACGGCGTCCGATACGGTGATGCCGCCCGGGTCGGCCCGCGCCTGCAGCCGCGCGGCGACGTTGACGCCGTCGCCATAGACCGAGCCGTCCTCCTTCTCGACCACGTCGCCCAGGTGCACCCCGATGCGAAAGCGCATGCGCCGGTCTTCCGTGACGGCCTCGGTCGAGCGTCCCAGCGACTGCTGCACGGCCAGCGCCGCATCGACCGCGCCGGTGGCCGCATCGAACACTGCGAGCACCGAATCGCCCGCCATGTCGACGACGCGCCCGTGGTGGGCCGCGACGTGCTGGCGAAACACCGCGCGCGCCGCGTCCAGCGCGGCGACGGTGGCGCCCTCGTCCACCGCCATCAGGCGCGAGAACCCCACGGCATCCGCCGCGAGGATGGCCCTGAGCCTGTGCTTGACGGAGGAATCGGTTGGCATCGGCAGCGAATCCGCCTTGAAACGACAGTCGAGTATCAGGATCCCTACCCTCACGGTCAAACGTCCGGCTGTGGCACATTGTCAGGAGACTCTGATCCTTCGTGCCCAACAGAGGAACCCGCATGGCCATGCCTGACCTGTACGCCCTTGCAACCCACAGCCTGGAGACGGCGTTCGCCACCACTTCGGGCACCATCGCGCTCTTTGCGGCGGGCATCGCGGGGCTGCTGGTGGTCGTCAGCTCCTTCGTGAAGACCATGATTCCGCTGCGCTACCTCGCGGTGGCGGGCAACATCGGCTTCCTGATCTACGGGGCGCTGCACCCGGCCTTCATCATGATCCTGCTGCACGGCGCGCTGCTGCCGATCAACATCTGGCGGCTGGCCGAAATGGCGCGGCTGACGCGGCAGGTGACGAAGGCGACCCAGGAGAGCGACCTGTCCGGCGTCTGGCTGCGGCCCTACATGCGCAAGCAGCGCCTGCGCGCGGGGCAGGTGCTGTTCCGCAAGGGCGACCCCGCGACGCACCTGTATTTCCTGGCGATCGGCCGCATGGAATTCGTCGAGATCCAGCAGGAGATGGAGCCCGGCCGGCTGTTCGGCGAGATCGCCTTCTTCGCGCCCGACAAGCGCCGCACGCTGACGGCCCGCTGCGTCACCAAATGCACCGTGCTGCGCATCGACGAGCACACCTTCCGGGAGCTGTACTTCCAGAACCCGGCCTTCGGCTTCCAGGTGGTGTCGCTGGTGGCGGGCCGCTTGATCGCCGACCGGCAGCGGCTGGAGGCGATGGTCGCGGAGCACCGCCCGCCGGTGGAGCTGGCGGCGGCGGCGAGCGTGCAGTGACGCCAGGAAAAGCAGCTGACCGCGCTCCCCAAGGCTTCCACCATGGTCGCAACTGCATTTCCCGGGCTGAAGTGGAAGGGCTTCAGTGCAGCAACTGGCGCGCGGCCTCGATGATGGTTTCTTCCGAGGCCAGCTTGCCGATGCCGGCCATGCCTTCGTCCTGGCATTCGATGCAGGCCCAGCGCACGATGCCCTCGCGGTCGATCATGTAGAGCGCCTTCAGTTGCGGCCACTGGCGCTCGACATCGCCCTGGTCGCTCGGCGTGGGGACGAAACCGTCCATCCGGTCCATCGCCTTGCCAGCGGCTGCGAGCGGCATGGGGTGGGGCAGGTCACCGAACGGGTTGACGACGATGTGCTCCATCTCCTGCATCATCTCCGGCGTCGGCTCCGGCTTGGGCACGCCGTAGGCGCGGTGCGTCGAGAGGAAGGGGTCGGACGCCAGCCGCAGCCTGGTCGGCCTGAACTGGAAGTACATGCGCGCGTTCTCCGGGTCGGTGGCGACCACGGCCAGGCATTCCACGCCCAATGCCTTGAGCTTGCTCTCGAAGCCGCTGATCTGCGCCAGTTGTCGCCGGCAGAACGGGCACCACAGGCCCAGCATGAGTGCGAGGAACACCGGGCTGCGCCCCCGGTAGTCGGCCAGTGAAACCGTGTCGGAGCCGGCCACCGCGGGGAGCGAAAAATCGGGTGCCGGCTCGCCCGGCCTCACGGGTTGAGTCATTGCAGCAGTCATGTCGACTCCTTTGGCAAAGAACACTCTGATCCAGGCCCGCCAACTCAGCAGAGGAACGGAAGCATCATCAGCGCGTCGGGTTCGAGGCCGGCGCGCTCGCACACCGCCTGGGCCTTCTGGAACCAGCCCTCGGCCTCGGCCGGGCGTCCCGCGTCGAGGTACAGCGTAGCCAATCCGTCGTAGCAAGGGAAGAGCAATTGCGGCTCGTCGATCTGCTCGGCCAGTTGCAATGCTTCGGTGTACGACGTGAACGCCTTGGCCGGGTCGCCGTGGCATTGGTAGATCTGGCCCAGCACGATCAGCGGTACGGCCAGGTGGTCGAGCAGGCCGAGGCGGCGGTCCAGGCTGGCGGCGGCGCGCGCGGCCTCGATGCCTTCTGCCTCGCAGCGGTTGGTGAGCGCGCAGTACGCGACGGCCAGGTTGGCATACAGGCGCGACTGGAAGCCGAGGTCGCCGACCTTCTTCGCGGTCGCCAGCCCGCGCAGGCAGGTGTCGATGCTGCGCTGCGGGTCGAGCGTGGCATAGAGCACGCCCAGGTTGGTGTAGCCGCGGCAGGCGGCCTGGAGCAGGTTGTGGGCCTCCGCCTGCGCCACGCTGAGCTCGATCTGCTTCACGGCTTCCGCATGCCGGCCCAGGCGTGCGAGCGTGACGCCGAGCGTGTTGCAGGCCTCTGCACGCACCACGATCGCCTCGCGCGTGGGGCCCGCGCCGTCGGCGGGCAGTTCGGCCAATGCGCGTTGCGCGAGAGTGAGGGCGGTGGCGTTGTCGCCGGCGCGGAAGGCGAGCCGGCCCATCTCCTGGAACAGGTGGGCGCGTTCGATGGCGTCGCCCTGCTCGCCCAAGCGCGCCAGGCCTGCGCTGAAGCAGGCGGCGGCGCGTTCGCGGTCGCCGGCTTCCCAATGCAGGCCACCGGTCTTGCGCAGCACGCGCGCAGTGCGCACCGGGTCGTTGCGGTCTTCGATGGCTCGCCTGACCGCGTCGTAGTGCGCCAGCGCATCGGTACGGCGGCCCTGCAGGCCGAACAGGTCGCCGAGACGTTCGCGCGCATCGAGTCGGGCCGCATCGACTTCGGCGTCGGCCTGCGGGGTTTCCGGCAGGGCATCGGCAAGCGTCGACAACGCGCGCTCATAGTGGCGCAGCGCATCGTCATTGGCATAGACGCCGCGCGCCCAGTCGCCGGCCGCCAGCAGGTAGCGCGCGCCGCGGGCCTTGTCCGGCGACAGGCTCCAGTGATGGCCGAGTGCCTCCAATTCGGCCAGGTGGCGGGGGCTGCCAATGGCCTTGTCTCCTCCATGCGCTGTGGCGTCGAGGCCGGGTGCCATGTCGATGCCCGTCGCTGTTTCGAGTACGCGACCGGCACGGTGGTGCAGTTCGGTGCGCCTCGTGAGCAGCAGGTTCTGGTAGGCCACGTCATGCAGCAGCGCATGGGTGAAGCGCCAGTCCGCGGCGTCGGTCGCGCCAGCGTGGAGCAAGCCGGCGGCGGCGAGTCGGGCCAGTGCCGCATCGACGGACCCGGGCTCGCTGGCGATGCGCCGCAACAGGCCGCGGCTGAAGCGCGCGCCCAGCACGGCAGCCTCCTGCAAGGCCCGGCGATCCTCCGCGCCGAGCCGGTCGATGCGCGACAGGAGCAGGCCGTAGAGCGTCTGCGGCACGTCGACCGCGCCATGCGCCGCTTCGCAGGCCCACTGCTCGCCCTTGCGCGACAGCACGCCACCTCCTGCAAGGCTGCGGACGATCTCCTCGACGAACAGCGGATTGCCGCCGGCACGCGCAGCGACCAGGTCGCGCACCGTGGCCAGGCTGTCGCCATCGGACGCGCCGAGCAAGTGGTTCACCAGATCGCGCGCCTCGTCGTCGCCGAGCGGGCCGAGTTCGATCTCCACATGCTCGGCGCGCACGGTGCGAAGGATGCGCGCATCGGGGCGCTGTGCGACCAGCAGCATCAGCGGCCGGTCGGCAAAGTGGTCCACGACGTCGTGCAGCAGGCCGAGCGATGCGGCGTCGGCCCATTGCAGGTCGTCGATGACCATCATGAGCGGCTGCGTCGACAACCGCCGCTCGATCAGGGCGCGTGCGGCCAGGGAGATCTGCCGCTGCAACTGCTCGGGGTCGATATCGGGCGGTCGGCCCTCCTGGATGCCGAGCAGGTAGTGGATGACCTGCGCGACTGCGGCGGCCTCGTCGGCATCGGCACCGAGCGCGAGCAAGCCTTGCTGCAGCTTGCGCCGGGCCACTTCCAGCGAATCGCCGGGCTCCACGCGGTAGGCATCGCGGAACAGCGCGCCGAAGGTGCCGTAGGTCGGCTCGCCCAGCGGTGAGCAGGTGGTTCGGCGCACGCCCGTGGCGGCGAGGCGCGCATCACCCGCGAGCCGTGTGAACAGTTCGGCGAGCAGGCGCGACTTGCCGGCGCCGGCCTCGCCGGTGAGCGTCACGAGTTGGGCGCGGCCCTGTTGCATGCGGTCGAACGCGGCCAGCAAGCGCTCGATGTCGGCGTCGCGCCCGACCAGCGGTGCGGTCAGGCCCAGGTCGGCCAGGCCGCGCGCGGAGGCTTCGTCCTTGCGCACGCCAATCAATCGGTGCACGCGCATCGGCTGCGCCTTGCCACGCAGCGCCAATTCGGTGGGCGCGTCGAAGTCGAAGCGATGCCGCACCATGGACCGGGTCGCATCGGACACCAGCACCGTGCCGGGCTCCGCGGCCGTGAGCAGGCGCGATGCGGTGTTGACGGTGTCGCCGGTCACCGCATAGGTTCCGCCGGCCCCGCTGCCCAGGCTGCCGGCAACCACCGCGCCGGTGTGCACGCCGATGTGCAGCGTCACGCCACGGCCCAGGCGCGCAGCCCAGCGCTGGCTCAGGCGCTCCACGCCCTGCAGCATTTCCTGGGCGGCCTCGATGGCGCGTAACGGATCGTCCTCGTGCGCACGCGGTGCGCCGAACACGGCCATCACCGCATCACCGACGAACTTCTCGACGAAGCCGTCGTAGTGCGCGATGGGCTGCGCCATGGTCTCGAACAGGGCGTTCTGGAAGCTGCGCACGGTCTCCGGGTCGAGCCGCTCGGCGAGGGAGGTGAAGCCGGTGAGGTCGGCGAAGAGGACGGTGACCTGGCGGCGGTCGGCCTCTTGGGCGGGAGCGGCGGGCGCGGGCGCGGCGGGCGGGCACGGCCCCTCCAGCCGACGGCCGCAGCGCGGGCAGAAGGAAGCGTCAGGCGGCACCTGCGCACCGCAGCCGGAACAGGTCGATGTCATCGTGTGTTCGAGGCCCGATGCTGCGCCGTTTCCGCGCGCCGCGCCACGGGTGATCCGATCGGGCAAGGGTGCAGGCGCAGTGCACACTTTTTTGTTACGCCGCGCGGATACGCGGATTACATTTGGTCATGCAGCCCGGCGCCTACCTCTCCCGATTGCTGAAGATGCAGTTCAGCGCAGGGGCCGCACAGGCCTCTTGGCGCGAAACGTTCCCTGCCGTCGTGCTGCTGGTCGACATTGCCGAATCGTCGCCGCTGACCGAGCGCTTCGAGGCGGAGGGCCCGCATGGTGCCGAGCGTCTCAACACCGTGCTCGATCGCTACTTCGGCGAGGTCTTCGACATCGTCGCCGCGCACGGTGGTGACGTCGTGCAGGTCGAAGGCGATGCGGTGCTGGCCCTGTGGCGCGATGACCGGGTGCCGGACGACCCCGCGAGCCGGGCCGCCCGTGCGGCGATCGCGCTGCGGGAAGCCTTCGATGGACGGCCGCTCATGTTCGATGTCGTGCTGCGCCACCGTATCGCGCTGGCGGCGGGGCCGATCACGGCCATCAGTTTCCAGAACCAGGGCGAGCGCGGATTCCTGCTGGTCACGGGCGCTCCCATTCATGACATGGCGGAGCTTGCCCATGCGGGCGACCCCGGCGAAATTGTCATGACCGACGGCTTCGCCGAACGCGTCGACGCGATCGCAACCACCATGAAGAACGGGAATGCGTTCCGACGTCTCGTTTCGCTGCGAGAACCCGTGACGCTGCCTGACAGCGTGCCCCCCGGTTGCGACGAGCCGGTAGACGCACTTGCACACCGCTACGTGCCGCGCGTCGTGCTGGAGCGCGCAGCCGCTTCCGAAGCGGGCTGGATGGCGGAGTTCCGCATGCTCAGCATCGTCTACACCCACCTGAGCGACCTGGACCTGGAAGCCGAAGACTTCGCCGAGCGCATCCACCAGGCGATCGACACGCTGCAGGCCACCATCGACCCGCTCCTGGCCGGGGTGTTCGAGGTGGCCGTCGGCGACAAGGGCGTGATCGTCCTGGTCGCCTTCGGACTGCCCGGCCAGGCCCGGGAGAACGATGCCGCGCGTGCACTCGAAGCAGCGCGCCGGATCCACGACGGCCTGCTCGACCATGGCTTTGCCTCGTCGATCGGCGTCTCGACGGGGCGCGCCTTCTGCGGCGACGTGGGCAGCCGCACGCGGCGGCATTTCCTGGTCAGCGGGCCATTGATGTACCGCGGGGCCCGGCTCATGCAGGGCGCCGGGGGCGGCATCCTGGTCGACGATGCGACGGTGCGCGCGGCCTCCTCCGCATCGCACTTCCGCTTCGCCACGCCGCTGCCCATCGCCATCAAGGGCATGCAGCAGCCATTGATGGCGCACCGGTTCGACATGGGCCTCGATGCGGGTACGGCGCAAGCGCGCGGGCCGAAGTGGCTGCATGGCCGCGACAGCGAGGTGCATGCCTTCGATCGCGTGCTCGATGGCCTGGCGCAGGGCCAGGGCGCGGTGGTCGCGATCGAGGCGGAGTCCGGCGGCGGCAAGTCGCACCTGCTGCGGCAGGTCGAGATGGCGGCGCGCGCGCGTGGCTTCAACGTCATGCTCGCGACAGCCTCGGCGTTCCAGACGCTCGAGGCTTACGCGACATGCCGCAGCCTGGTGAAACGCCTGCTGTGGATGGCCGGTGACCCGCCCGAGCCGCCGCCTGCGCTGCTGCGGCAGCGGCTGGTCGAGGCACTGCGCGGCGACCCCGCCGAAGCCAAGGCCGCGCTGCTGGAAGACATCCTGCCGCTGCATTTCAAGGACGACGGACTGGCGGCACAGATCAGCGGCCAGGCCCGGCTCGCGGGGCTGGAGGATTTGCTCGCCGCACTCCTGATCCGGGCCGCCGCGGACGCACCGCTGGTCCTGGCCGTCGATGACCTGCACTGGATCGACCAGCCCTCGGCGCAATTGATGCTCGGCTTGTGCAAGCGCCTGCCCCACTTGCTCTGGGTGCTGGCTTCGCGTCCGCTGGACGGCAACGCCGCACCGCATGGCGTGCAACTGTTCGAGTTGGCGCGTCCCCGGCTTTCGCTCGCGCGACTGCCGATGGATTCGATCCAGGCCATCGTCGCGGATCTGCTCGGCGTGCCCGCGGTCGCGAAGCGCCTGGTCGAGTTCATCCATCGGCGTTGCGAAGGCTTGCCTTTCCATGCCGTGCAGCTGACGCTGGCCCTGCTGGAGCGGGGCGTGCTGGCGGTCCGGGACGGCAAGGTCCGGATCGTCGAATCGGACCTCGAATCGAGCATCGTTCCGACCAACGTGCGAGACCTGATCGTCAGCCGGCTGGACGGCCTGGCGCCCTCCCACTTGATGACGGCCAAGGTGGCCAGCGTCATCGGGCGCTCCGTGTCGATCGAAGTGGTGCGGGCGATCTACCCGCTCGCGGTAGCGGACGCCGGGATCGACGCCATGCTGAAGGACCTGGTGACCGCCGCCATCCTCGAGGCGGACCCGCAGGCCGAGGGTGCCTATGTGTTCCAGCACGCCATCATCCAGGAGGTCACCTACGACCTGCTGACCTTGCGGCAGCGCCAGCCGCTGCACCGGCAACTGGCCGGTTTCATCGAGCAACGCCATGCCGGTGAACTCGAAGCTCATTTCGCCGAGCTGGCCCATCACTGGGAGCTCGCCACCGAGTTCGACTCGGCCGTTCGCTACCGGCAACTGGCGGCCACCTTCGCTGTCGAGCGCAGCGCCAACCATGATGCGTTGAATCACATTGCGCACCTCCAGCGCGTGGCTGCGCATGCCCGCCTCGCGCTGCCCGCGCAGCAGCAGGCCGAGCTCGCGCGTCTTCAAGGGGATGCCTGTCACGAACTCTCGCGCTTCGAGGAGGCGCACAGCTGGTTCGGCGTGTGCGCCACGCTCAACGAAATCCGCGTGCCTGCCAGCCGCGCGGCCATCACGGCCAGCCTGGCCGTGGAAGTCACGCGCCAGTTGCTCCATCGCTCCGGCCTGACGCGTCAGCACAAGGATGCGGCGCTTCGCGCGCGCGACCGCCTGAGTGCGCACATCTTCACCCGGCGCGCAGAACGCGCCTACTTCCGCGGCGACGCGATCGGCCTGCTGCACGACACGTTGACATCGCTGAACCGTGCCGAGCGCGCGGCATCGGTGGCCGAGATGGTCGAGGGTCTCGGCGGACTGGCCATCGGCTTCGGCACCGCCGGGCTTCACCGCGTGGCCGGTTTCTATCGGCGCCGGTCCATCGCACTGGCGGAAGAGGCCGGGTCGCTGCATGACCAGGGCTTCGCGCATCTGCTGGCGGCGGTCTACACCTTCCAGGCCGGACATTGGCCGGAGATGGACCTGCACTGCAACACCGGTGCGGCGATCTATCAGCGCATCGGCGACCGCTTTCGCTTCCAGTCGTGCCGCGTCATCCAGGCTTACAGCGACCTGCTGCGAGGCGACTATGGCAAGGCCGAGGCGACCTTGCGCTCCTTCGGCGAAGAGGCCGAGCAGGTCGAGAACGTGCCGGTGCGCGCCTGGGTGCTCTGCGGGCTGGCACTGCTCGACATGCAGTCCGGACGCGATCCGGTCCAGGCCTTGCGCCGCATTGCGCTCGTACGCAACGAGGCCCTGCATCGCGCCGAACGGCTGCTGTGCGATGGCATCGAGGCCGCGGCCTGGATGCAGGCCGGCAACGCCGTGCAGGCCCTGCGTGCGGCGACGACCGCGCTCGACAACATGCTGGAGAGCGCGCCGACGATGGGCATCGCGTTGCTCAGCGTGGCGGCCGTGGCCGAGGTCCACCTGGCATTGGCGCAGGGGCCGGCGCAAGCCCACGTTTCATTGAACACGCGCATGGACCCGGCACGCGTCGCTTGCCGCGCGGCCGCGCGCTTCGCCAGCAAGATCATGATCTTCAAGCCGCGCGAAAGGCTGCTGCGGGGCCGCCTGGCGCTGGCGTCGGGGCACCCGGACGAAGCCGCCTCTCATTGGCGCAGGGGCCTCAGCGAGGCTGCGGCCTTCTCGCTGCCGCTCGAGGAAGCGCTGTGCCATCTGGCGCTGGCGGGCGTGGCGGCCTCGCCAACGCAGCGGCGCGAACACCAGCAACGCGGCGGGGCCATCCTCGAGCGGCTGGGCGCCGACCCCTGGATGCTCGCGGCGATACCGCCAGCGACGAACAACGGCGAGACCACCGCACCTGGCGGCGACCTCGAATCGCAAACCCAACCTCACGGACACGCATGACCAACAGGAAGAAGATCGCCATCCTCGGAGGCGGCATGGCCGGCCTCAGCGCGGCTTACGAACTGACGCGCACGCCCGAATTGCGTGCCCTGCACGAGGTCACGCTCTACCAGATGGGATGGCGGCTGGGCGGCAAGGCGGCCAGCGGACGCGACGCGTTCGGCCGCAATCTGGAGCACGGCCTGCACGTCTGGTTCGGCTGCTATGCCAACGTCTTCCACATGGTCCAGGAGATCTACGCGAATCGCACGCCGCCGCCGGGTTGTCCGCTGCAGCACTGGACCGACGTTGCCAAGCCGCAGCTCTACACACCGATCGGCGTCAAGACCGCGAGCGGCTACAGCTACTTCCCGCTGACCTGGCCGACCAACGATGGGACGCCCGGACAGGGGGGTGTCGACATGACGCCGGGCGAGGCCTTGACCACGGGGCTGAGCTTGCTCTGGCTGGTCATCAAGAGCGTGTACGACCGTCTTTGGAAAACGCCCGCCGAAGCAGCGTCCGCTGAAGCAGTGCCCGTCGCGGCAACGCCCGCCGAGCCGGCCACGCCCCCGGCCGCGAAGCCGCTGCCCACCAGCTTTGCCACATCGACGCTCGCGCAATTGGCCGATGCCGAACTGGCACGCGCGAAGGAACTGTTCTTTCATTCGCATGCAGCGGGCATGGCGCTGCACGAACTCGTCGATGCTGGCGAGCTGTGGACGAAGGCGCTGCTCGCCGAGACTGCGCCGCTCGATCCACAGCACGTGGCGCAACTCCTCGATCTGCACCGGCAGATGCAGGCGGCCTTCCGCGATGCCGTCGCGCGCGCCCAGCCCGTCCCGGCCGGCAGCGCGTTCGGCATGGAGTTGCAGTTGGTCGAGGAACTGATCGACATCGCGCTGGCCGCCGCCGCCGGCTATTTCGCGGACCTGGTGCTGCCCGACCGGCCCTTCGAATCCCTCGACGAGATCGACTTCCGCGCTTGGCTCATCCAGCATGGCGCCGACCCAGGCTACGTCGCGAATTCGACGGTCACCCGCATCGTCTACGACACGCTGTTCCAGTACGCCGATGGCGACGTGAATCGTCCGTCCTATGCAGCCGGCACGGCGTTGGGCGTCTGCGCCCGGCTCATCGGCACCTTCAAGGGCGCGATGATGTGGGACATCCAGACCGGCATGGGCGAGGCGGTGGTGGCGCCGCTTTATGAGGCGCTGCTGGCGGCCGGCGTCGACGTGCGCTTCTTCCGCAAGGTGACCAGGCTCGAACTCTCGGCGGATGGCCAACAGATCGAGACGGTGCGCATGGACCGCCAGGCCGACATCGCGCAGGGCGACTACCACCCGACCTTCATGCTGGAGAACCTGGTCTGCTGGCCGACGGAGCCGGACTGGGGTCAGCTCGTGGATGGCGCGAAGATGAAGGCGGCTGGCGTCAACTTCGAAAGCCACTGGTGCAACTGGCCGGCAGCGGGACAAGAAACGCTCAGCCGCGGCAGCGACTTCGATACCGTCGTCCTCGCGATCTCGATGGGCGCCTACAAGCCGCTCAATGACGAGCCGACGATGTGCGATGAGTTGCTTCAGCGGGGCGGCGCGTTCGCGTCTTTCGTCCAGAACATCAACATCGTCCCGACCCAGGCCTTGCAGCTCTGGTCGAACCAGACGCTCGATGAACTCGGCTGGACCAGCGGCAAGCCGGCCACCGTGTCGGGCCCCGAGTACCTGAACATCTGGGCCGACATGACACAGGTGCTGGCGGTCGAACCGGCCGTCGGCTTTCCGAAGCCGAAGTCGCTGCACTACCTGTGCGGCACCTATTCGACGACGCTCTACCGGCAGCCATCGACGCAGACCGGCGTGCCGGCGCAGGCGTGGAACGAACTGCGATCGCAGTCCGTCGGCTGGCTCAACGATGCCTCGGCCTGCATCTGGCCCGCGGCCCGGACGCCGGATGGCAAGTTCCGCTTCGACGTCTTGACCGACTTCAGCGGATCGGTGAGTGGCGAGGCGCGCTTCGACCAGCAGTTCCTGCGCGCCAACATCGACCCGACGGAATGTTGCGTGCTCTCCGCGGCAGGCACCACGAAGTACCGGTTGCACCCGGCGCAAAGCGGCTTCACCAACCTGATCCTCGCCGGCGAGGCCACGCGCCATGGCTTCAACACGACCGCCATCGAAGGCGCCGTGATGTCCGGCATGGCCGCATCCCGTGCCATCTGCGGCCAGCCGGCGACGGTCGTCGGCTACGACTTCCTGCAGCGCAAGCCTTCGCAACGCTGCTGAACCAGCATGGCCAACCTTCCTCCCTTCATCTCCTGGATCGGGCACGGCGCGGCGAGCCTCGCGCAGCCGGCCGTGTTCACCGGCGCCAAAAGCTTTGCGTTCGGCTTCAGGACCGACCGCGCCGCCACCCAGAAACTGGTCGATGACTTGCTGAATCCGGTCGGCGGTGGCCGCGTGCATTACCTGTCGCTGGGCTGGTACTCGATGATCAGCTTCATGACGATCGATCGCTGCACCTCCCAGGTCGATGCGATCGGCTGGGAGCCGGGGCGCGAGTGCGCGCTCTGGATCCCCTTGCTCGAGACGAACCACGCGCGCGGCATGCTGCGCATCGTCCTGTGGACGCCCTACATCTTCATCAACTACACGATCGGCATGCTGACCGGGCGCGATGTCTGGGGTTGGCCCAAGGTGTGGGCGCGCATCGACGTGCCCGCCGATTCACCGCAGGCGCCCGGCGCCTTCACCTGCTCGACGACGGTGTTCGAAACCCTGAATGCCAACACGCAGGCGCAGATCAGCCCGCTGTTGACGGTGACGAGCCGATCGGCACTGCCGGCCGCCGGCGAAGGCGTCCAATGGACCGACGGGCGCGATGCGGCGCGGACGATCGGCCAGAGCCTGCTCGGCGGTTTCGTCAGCGAGCACATCGAGTCCTTGATTGCCGGCCCCACGATCCCGACGGTGCAGATGAAGCAGTTGCGCGATTCGCTCGACCCGAGCCTCGCCTGCTTCCAGGCCATCGTCGATTCGCCCGCGCAGATGACCGGCTTCCACGGTGGCGGCGTGTTGACTGCATCCGACTTCACGCTCGAGGTCCTGACTTGCGAAAGCCACCAGATCGTGCGCGACCTGCTCGGCACGACACCGACGCCCGGGCGGACCACGCTCCCCATCGAGTTCGCCGCGTGGCTGGCCTTCGACTTCAAGGCGCTGCAGGGCGCGGTCGTTGTGTCTGCAACCTAGTCAGGGCTGCTGCCGGCTTCTCGAACCGGCCCGCAGGGTTTTGCTTGCGATGCGGCCGTCACTGCAGCTCGAGTATGGCGCGCTTGATGATGGCTTCATGGCGCTTGGACTCGGCCTGGATGAACGCTTCGATCTTGGGGCGATCCAGCGACAGCGAGACATAGCCCAAGGTCGCATAGCGATCCTGCACGTCGGTGCTGGCCACGGCTTC
>NZ_JBBKZT010000048.1:0-16694 GCF_037889975.1 Variovorax rhizosphaerae
ACCTTCGTGACCGGCACGCCAGGCTTCACCAATACCTTCCTCACCACCGGACAGGGGTACGAAGCCAAGAACGCGATGGGCTACGACTTCGGCATCCGCCACGCCTTCTGACCTGGTGGCCGGCGCAAGCCGGTGGACGTCGAGTCGCTGCGACGCCGGCTGATCGCTGCGTGCGTTGACCGGCAACTGCGCACCGGCGACCGGCCTTCGTGGCCGGGTCGAATGATCGCCGGCTTGCTGGCGTTCCGGTGGGGGCCGACAGGTGCCCCCGACATCCATTGCCCCATTTCCGCGTTGCTTGACGCGCAACGCTGCCCCTCTTCGCCTGGACAGGAGGGCAGCCATCTGGCCAAGAGAGCCAAGGAGACAAAGATGAGCATTACCAACGATGGCCGCGTCCCCGCGGCCGCAACACCGATCAGCGGCCGCACGCGCACGATGCGTGTCGAGACGCTGACGCCCACCATCGGCGCCGAGTTGAGCGGGGTCGACCTGGCCGACGCGGTGCACGACGACGGCTTGTTCGCCGAGATCCGCGCGCTGCTGTTGGCGCACAAGGTGCTTTTCCTGCGCGACCAGCATTTCACGCGCGAAGAGCATGTGGCCTTCGCCCGACGCTTCGGGCCGCTGGAAGACCATCCGGTGGTCGGCAGCGACCCCGATCACCCGGGGTTGGTTCGCATCTACAAGGGGCCCGACAGCCGACAGGAGCAGTACGAGAACGCCTGGCACTGCGACACCACATGGCGCGAGTGCCCGCAGATGGGTGCAGTTCTGCGCTGCGTGGAAGGTCCGCAAGTTGGCGGCGACATGATGTGGGCCAACATGGGCGAGGCCTACCGCCGCCTGCCCGAGCACATCAAGACGCAGATCGCGCCGCTGCGCGCGCGCCACAGCATCGAGGCCAGCTTCGGCGCCGCCATGCCGATGGACAAGCGCCTGTCCTTGCATGCCCAGTTCCCCGATGCCGAGCATCCGGTCGTGCGCACGCACCCGGAGACCGGCGAGAAGGTTCTCTTCGTCAACGCGTTCACCACGCATTTCACCAACTTCCACACGCCTGACAACGTGCGCTTCGGCCTGGACCACGCACCCGGCGCCGGCCTGCTGCTGCAGTACCTGATGAGCCAGGCCAGCGTACCCGAGTACCAGGTGCGGTTCCGCTGGAAGCCGAACAGCGTCGCGATCTGGGACAACCGTTGTACGCAGCACTATGCGGCACAGGACTTCTGGCCGGCGGTACGCAATCTCGAGCGTGCGGGGATCGTTGGCGACAGGCCCTTCTGAGGAACCCAATGCGTCCGGCCTGCGGCAAGTCACCGTTCGTGGAAGCGCGGGAGGCGCGGCGCTGAATGTCGCGCGCCGTGGCACTCCACGGGGAGTCGCGCGCGGTGCATGTGCGCCGCACAGCCGGAATGTTCCGGCGGCGAGAAGGCGCGACTGCCAAGTGAACGTAGCCGCGGCCGGCTCACTGTGGAGTCCGGCGGCCAGACGACGCGGTGCTGGCCTTTGGGTGAATCCCACGCCTTCATCGATGGGAGCAATTGCAGCTACGGTCGGCAAGTCCGCTGCGCCTGCCGGATGGATCAAGTGCAAGTCTGGACCGCAACTTGTTGACAGGTGCCGCAGATTGACGATGCTCCCTACTGTGCCTCCGTGACTTTTTACACGGGACATGGAAGGGCTGCTCATGGCATCGACTTCATCTAGACGTTGCATCGCGGACAGCGCGCCGACCCTGCAGATGTGGGCAGCGATGGGCGTTTTCGCGGCCTCCGTGGGCGCGTTGGCAGTAGCGCATGCCGAGACGTCGCCGGCGGCGGGTGTTACCCCTGCCGCTGTGTCGTCCAAGCCTTGTTCTGCCTGCGGCAAGGTCGAATCTGTGCGCAAGGTTGACGGCGCGAAACCTGCTTCGGGCGTAGGTGCCGTGGCCGGCAGCGTCGTGGGTGGCGTCGTGGGCCACCAAGTCGGCAGCGGCAGGGGACGTACCGTCGCCACCGTCGCTGGCGCTGGCGCTGGTGCCGGCGCCCTCGTGGGCAATACAGTCGAGAAGTAGAAAAACACAAGCCGGACCTACGAGGTCAGCGTGCGGATGCAAGACGGCTCAATGCGCACCGTCAAGAGCGCCACTGCGCCAGCGGTTGGCCAAGCGGTCACTCTGAAAGGGAACGCGTTGCAGCCGGTGGGCAGCAAGAGGCAGTAGCCAACGGTACGAAGGAATGTGCCCTCCGTTGAGCGCGACGCACGATACCGCCGGGAGCCTCGGCGTCGTCGCCAACCGAGGCGCCGGGTTGCGTCCGACGCCGAGTTGTTGATCCCGTTCGGCGCACTTGCAATCGCGCGGCTGCTCGATGTCGGCGGCGTGCACTTCGGCGCTTTGAATCCAAGCGGCCGCATCCGCTCAGGCGGCCCGATTGTCCAAGCCTATGAACCGATTGGAGGCGCTGCACCCAACCGTCCAAGCCGCCGAAAAGCGACGGGCGAGCTCGCCCGGCGGCTGGCTCAGGTTGCAGAGTTGTTCCGCATGACCTCGCTCGCCGCCCCCGCCCTCGAAACCAAGATCGCCCCGACAAACAGAAGCGCCCTCACGGCAATCACTTGAGGTAAGCATCCAGCGACTGCGCTTCCTTGCGCAGAAGACGCATCAGTTCGAAGATCGATCCGACGCCGAATTTTTCAAGCAGGCGGCTGCGGTGGTGCTCCACGGTGCGGTGGCTCAGCGAGAGCTGCTTGGCAATGAGCTTGCTCGGCACACCGCCGAGCGCCAGCGCCATGACTTCCCGCTCTCGCTCCGTGAGCGAGGCAACTCGCTCGGCAAGGTGATCGCCTGTTTTGGCCGGCCCGACATGCGCGGACTCATTGCGCCAATCCGCATCCCGCCGTAACGCCTCGTCGATCGCATCGAGCAACTGTTGCTCGCGGTAGGGCTTCTGCACGAAATCGACGGCGCCATCCTTGATCGCCTTGACGGCCATTTCGATGTCGCCGTGGCCGCTGATGAACACGATCGGCAGCCGCGCGCCCATCGTGGCCAGCTTCGTCTGCAGCGCAATGCCGCTCATGCGCATCATCCGCACATCCAGCACCAGGCAACCCGGTCGTGCCGGGGCGAATGCCTCCAGGAACTCGAGCGCTGAGCCATAGCTCTCCGCGGACATGCCGACTGAATTCACAAGCTCCTTGACCGAGTCGCGGTAGGCTTCGTCGTCATCGACGATGAACACAGTTTGATCGAGAGTCATGGGCTTGCTCTCCGATGGCCGCTGCCGGCGACGGGGTGTAGCTTCCTAGCGGCGCCGGCCGGCACTTCGGGTAGTTCGAGAGGCGCTGCGTCATGTCGCCTATGCGTGCCCTCCAGAATGTTGCAATTGTTCATCCGGCCACCAACTTGCACTCCGTGAAGTTCTTCGAGGATCCGCGATTCGCTGAGCGAATTTGAACCGCAGAGTTCGGGCACGCTGAGCCAATCCACAATTGAAGTGCAGCAAGTCCGGCTTAGTCACCTCGAATCAGCTTGCAACCTGTCTTGCCCTGCAGTTCGTCGAAGCTCACGCCGGGCGCCAGCTCGGTCACCTTGAGCCCTTCGGGCGTCACGTCCATCACAGCCAGGTCGGTGATGATGCGATTGACCACACCCACGCCGGTCAGCGGCAGCGTGCAGGCATCGAGGATCTTCAGGTCGGTGGTGCCGTCCTTCTTCCGTGCGACGTGCTCCATCAGGATGATCACGCGCTTGACGCCGGCGACGAGGTCCATCGCGCCGCCCATGCCCTTGACCATCTTGCCGGGGATCATCCAGTTGGCCAGGTCGCCCTTGGCGCTGACCTGCATCGCACCCAGGATCGACAGGTTGATCTTGCCGCCGCGGATCATCGCGAAGCTGTCATGGCTGCCGAAGATCGCGCTGCCGGGCAGCGTGGTCACGGTCTGCTTGCCGGCGTTGATCAAGTCGGCGTCGACCTGGTCCTCGGTCGGGAAGGGGCCGATGCCGAGCATGCCGTTCTCGCTCTGCAGCCAGACTTCCTTGTCGCCGACGAAGTTCGCGACCAGCGTGGGAATGCCGATGCCGAGGTTGACGTAGAAGCCGTCTTCGAGTTCTTGCGCCGCACGTGCGGCCATTTGGTCTTGGGTCCAGGGCATGTCAGTTTCCTTTGATGGTGGTCACGGTGCGCTTCTCGATGCGCTTCTCGGGCGTGGCGTTGAGCACGATGCGGTGCACGTAGACGCCTGGGAGATGGATATCGTCCGGTGCGATCTCGCCAACCTCGACGATCTTCTCGACCTCGACGATGCAGACCTTGCCGGCCATCGCCGCGGCGGGGTTGAAGTTGCGCGCCGTCAGGCGGAAGCGCAGGTTGCCGGACTTGTCGGCCACGTCGGCCTTGACCAGCGCCACGTCGGGCACCAGCGAGCGTTCCATGACGTAGGTCTCGCCGTCGAACTCGCGCAGTTCCTTGCCTTCGGCGACCTGCGTGCCGACGCCGGTCTTGGTGAAGAAGGCCGGGATGCCGGCGCCGCCGGCGCGCAACTTCTCGGCCAGCGTGCCTTGCGGCGTGAATTCCAGCTCCAGTTCACCGGCCAGGTACTGGCGCTCGAACTCCTTGTTCTCGCCGACGTAGCTCGCGACCATCTTCTTGATCTGGCGCGTCTCCAGCAGCTTGCCGAGGCCGAAGCCGTCGACGCCCGCGTTGTTGGAGATGCAGGTGAGGTCCTTGACGCCCGAGTCGTGCAGCGCGTCGATCAGCGCCTCGGGAATGCCGCAGACGCCGAAGCCGCCGACGGCGAGGGTCTGGCCGTCGGCCACGATGCCCTTGAGCGCCGCGTCGGCGGTAGAAAAAATCTTGTTTGCCATGAATGTCTCTGATAAGTGGTCGTTGGCGATCCGGCGCTCAGCGCCGATTCGCGGCGAGGGCCGTGCGGCACAAGTCACGGTGCGCCGCGGAGAACAGTCCAAGCAGGCCCACGACGTAGGCCTCGCTCGTGACCGTGATGTCCCGGTTCGGGAAACCTTCGGGCTCCCATTCGGGGCCGTAGGGGGCGCTGGTGATGGACGTAGACGTGTTGGCCGGGAAGATCGTCGAAGCGTTGGGGGAGTTCATGTTGTCTCGCAGTGCGTGGAAGTGAGGAGCGCAATCGCTGAAAGAACTTTAGGGTTTGCGAGCATGTGGCGCTTCGCGAGTTGCGACATGCATTTCGCATTTCATGCCTGCCCTGGCTGTCGAGCACGGCCATGTCAGTCAGGCGTAGTTGCCGTCGGTTGTCGCGGCCGTCGTGCACGACACCATCCTGATGCACTTGCGCATGACCACAAGGGCCGGGCAGTGGGCCGAAGCAGTGAAACGGAAAGGCATCTCGCCTGATCGATCGTGGAACTACACCGCGAACAGGCACGATCGCACACAGCGGGCTACGCGAGAGATTTCTGCGCCAGCGCGTTGAAGGCGGCGACCACTTCTCGCGGGGCCTGGACCAGTTCTATCAGCACGCCCTCGCCCGCGATCGGGAACTCGTCGTTCGCCTTCGGATGCAGGAAGCAGATGTCGAAGCCCCCCGCGCCCTTGCGGATGCCGCCCGGCGCAAAGCGTACACCCTTGGCAATCAGCCACTCGACAGCCACAGGCAGGTCATCGATCCACAGCCCGATGTGATTGAGCGGCGTAGTATGCACCGCCGGCTTCTTCTCGGGGTCCAAAGGCTGCATCAGGTCGACCTCGACTTTTAACGGGCCGCTGCCGATGGCACAGATGTCCTCGTCCACATTCTCGCGCTCGCTGCGAAATCTGCCGATGACCTCCAGTCCCAGCATGCGCACCCACAGGCTCTGCAGGCGTTGCTTGTCGGGTCCGCCGATGGCAATCTGCTGGATGCCCAATACTGTCAACGGCCGAAGGGCCGTCATTACGCGAACTCCAGGATTACCTCGTCCACCGCCAGCGATTCGCCCTTGTCCGCCGAGATCTTGCCCACAACGCCGTCCTGCGAGGCGAACAGCACGTTCTCCATCTTCATCGCCTCAATCACCGCGAGCTTCTCGCCCGCCTGCACCTGCTGGCCAGGCTTCACCGCCACTTCGACCAGGAGACCTGGCATCGGCGACATCAGGTACTTGCTCAGGTCCGGCGGCGCCTTGTAGGGCATGAGCTTCTGCAATTTCGCCCCCAGCGGCGACAGCACCATCGCCTCGATCTGCGTGCCGTTGTGCGACACACGCAGCGCCAACGGGTTCTTGCCGGCACCACGCTCGACCTGGGCGGTGAAGGGCTTGTCGTTGACGGTGCCCTCGATGCGCACGCTGCCGAGCTGCGCCGTGCTGCAGATGCGGTAGATGCTGTCACCCACCTGCACCGCGCTGCAACCGGTCTTGCCGTGGAAATCGCTGACCGAGACGGGCGTGTGCACATGCTCGCCCTGCGCGCCGAGCGTGACCACGACAAACTTCTCGCCCACCTTCACGCGTGCCCATCGAGCTGGCCGCTGATGCCAGACGCACGTGCACGGTAGCGACGGTTCATGAAGGCCGCCAGCGCGACCAGGAAGTTCGGGTCGTCGTGCGGCACGTCTTCTGCGTGGAAGCCCTTGCCATAGTGCTCGGCGATGAAGCCGGTGTTGAAGTCGCCTGTGACGAACTTCGTATGCGCCAGCAGCGCGGCCTGGAACGGGATGTTGCTGCTGACGCCGCGGATCACGAAGCCGTTGAGGGCTTCGCGCATCAGCGCGATGGCGTGTTTGCGGTCGCGGCCGTGCACGATGAGCTTGGCGATCATCGAGTCGTAGAACATCGGGATCTCGCCGCCGTCGTAGACGCCCGTGTCGACGCGCACGCCGTAAAGATGCTCGGTGTCGGCCGAGAACATCGTTTCCTTGGGCGGCTGGAAGCGGGTGAGGCGGCCGGTCGAGGGCAGGAAGTTGCGGAACGGGTCTTCCGCGTTGATGCGGCATTCGATGGCCCAGCCGTCGCGCTTCACGTCGGATTGCTTCAGCGGCAAGGGTTCGCCGGCGGCGACGCGAATCATCAGTTCGACCAGGTCGAGGCCGGTGATGCATTCGGTGACCGGATGCTCCACCTGCAGCCGGGTGTTCATCTCGAGGAAGTAGAAGCTCTGGTCCTTGCCGACCACGAACTCCACCGTGCCCGCGCTCTGGTACTTCACCGCCTTGGCGAGTTGCACGGCCTGCTCGCCCATGGCCTTGCGCGTCGCGTCGCTGATGAAGGGCGAAGGTGCTTCCTCGATGACCTTCTGATGGCGGCGCTGGATCGAGCATTCGCGCTCGTTGAGGTAGATCACGTTGCCCTGCGAATCGCCGAGCACCTGGATCTCGATGTGGCGCGGCTCCTCGACGAACTTCTCGATGAAGACGCGGTCGTCGCCGAAGCTGTTGCGCGCCTCGTTGCGGCACGACGTGAAGCCATCGAAGGCCTCCTTGTCGTTGAAGGCCACGCGCAGGCCCTTGCCGCCGCCGCCGGCCGAGGCCTTGATCATCACGGGATAGCCGATGTCCCTGGCGATCTCGACGGCGCGCTCGGCCGTCTCGATGGCGTCGTTCCAGCCGGGGATGGTGTTGACCTTGGCTTCGTTGGCCAGCTTCTTCGAGGCGATCTTGTCGCCCATGGCGGCGATCGAATAGTGCTTGGGGCCGATGAAGATGATGCCCTCTTCCTCGACCTTGCGGGCGAAGGCTTCGTTTTCGGAGAGGAAGCCGTAGCCGGGGTGGACCGCCTCGGCGCCCGTTTGTTTGCAGGCGGCGATGATGCGGTCGGCCTGGAGGTAGCTTTCTCGGCTGGGGGCGGCGCCGATGTGGACGGCTTCGTCGGCGAGTTCGACGTGGCGGGCTTCCTTGTCGGCGTCGGAGTAGACGGCGACCGTGAGGATGCCCATCTTCTTCGCGGTCTTGATGACGCGGCAGGCGATTTCCCCGCGGTTGGCGATGAGGATCTTCTTAAACATTGTGGGTCTCCGCGTGGAAATCGCCTGCGCGCGCTGCGCGCGCCATGCACTTTGCTGTGCGCGCTGCGCGCACCATGCACTTTGGCTTCGCCGAAGCGGCCTTGCGGCCGCTTTCACCGCGATTGGCAATCAGGATCTTCTTGAACATGTTCTTCTTCCCGTTCATCAGAGGGGGATGTTCCCGTGCTTGCGCCACGGGTTCTCGAGCTTCTTCTCGCGCAGCATGACGAGTGAGCGGCAGATGCGCTTGCGCGTCTCGCTCGGCAGGATCACATCGTCGATGTAGCCGCGCGTGCCGGCCACATACGGGTTGGCGAAGCGGGCCTTGTATTCGGCTTCGCGCGCGGCGAGCTTCTCGGGGTCGTTCTTGTCTTCGCGGAAGATGATTTCAACTGCGCCCTTGGCGCCCATCACCGCGATCTCGGCGCGCGGCCAGGCGAGGTTCACGTCGCCGCGCAGGTGCTTGGAGGCCATCACGTCGTAGGCGCCGCCGTAGGCCTTGCGGGTGATCACGGTGATCTTGGGCACCGTGCATTCGGCGTACGCATAGAGCAGCTTGGCGCCGTGCTTGATGATGCCGCCGTACTCCTGGCTGGTGCCGGGCATGAAGCCCGGGACGTCCACGAAGGTGATGACGGGGATGTTGAAGGCATCGCAGAAGCGCACGAAGCGCGCGGCCTTGATGGAGGACTTGATGTCGAGACACCCGGCCAGCACCAGCGGCTGGTTGGCCACGATGCCCACGCTCTGGCCTTCCATGCGCGCGAAGCCGATGACGATGTTCTTGGCGTAGTCGGGTTGCAACTCGAAGAAGTCGCCGTCGTCGACCACCTTCGTGATCAGCTCCTTCATGTCGTAGGGCTTGTTCGGGTTGTCGGGGACGAGCGTGTCGAGCGACAGGTCGGCGCGGTCGGCCGGGTCGCCGCTGGGGCGCACGGGGGGCTTCTCGCGGTTGTTGAGCGGTAGGTAGTTGTACAGGCGGCGCAGCATCATCAGCGCCTCGACGTCGTTCTCGAAGGCCATGTCGGCCACGCCGCTCTTGGTGGTGTGGGTGGAGGCGCCGCCCAGTTCTTCTGCGGTCACGTCCTCGTGGGTCACGGTCTTCACCACTTCGGGGCCGGTGACGAACATGTAGCTGCTGTCCTTGACCATGAAGATGAAGTCGGTCATCGCCGGCGAGTACACCGCGCCGCCTGCGCAGGGGCCCATGATCATGCTGATCTGCGGCACCACGCCGGAGGCCATGACGTTGCGCTGGAATACCTCGGCATAGCCGCCGAGCGAGGCCACGCCTTCCTGGATGCGGGCGCCACCGGAGTCGTTCAGGCCGATGACCGGGGCGCCGACCTTCATGGCCTGGTCCATCACCTTGCAGATCTTCTCGGCATGGGCCTCGCTGAGCGCGCCGCCAAAGACAGTGAAGTCCTGGCTGAAGACGAACACCAGGCGGCCGTTGATCATGCCGTAGCCGGTGACCACGCCGTCGCCGGGGATCTTGTTGTCCTCCATGCCGAAGTCGGTGCAGCGGTGCTCGACGAACATGTCCCATTCTTCGAAGGTGTTGTCGTCGAGCAGCAGCTCGATGCGCTCGCGTGCGGTCAGCTTGCCCTTGGCGTGCTGCGCGTCGATGCGCTTCTGGCCGCCGCCCAGGCGGGCGTCTGCACGGCGCTTTTCCAGAAATTCAAGTATCTCTTTCATTGGTGTTGCCTTTAAGTTGTTCTTGCCCCCCGCTTGCGGGCAGCGTGGGTGAATGAAGCGTCAGACGGTTTGAAGGGACACCGCCGCGCGGATCTGTTCCAGCACATCCTTCGCGCTCGCCGGGATCGGCGTGCCGGGGCCATAGATGCCCTTGACGCCGGCCTCGTAGAGGAAGTCGTAGTCCTGCCGTGGGATCACGCCACCGACGAACACGATGATGTCGTCGGCGCCCTGCTTCCTCAGTTCCGCGATGATCGCGGGCACGAGAGTCTTATGGCCGGCGGCGAGCGTGGAGACGCCCACGGCATGCACGTCGTTCTCGATGGCCTGGCGGGCGCATTCTTCCGGCGTCTGGAACAGCGGGCCCATGTCCACGTCGAAGCCCAGGTCGGCGAAAGCCGTAGCGACGACCTTCGCGCCGCGGTCATGGCCGTCCTGGCCGAGCTTGGAGATCATCACGCGCGGGCGGCGGCCCTGCTCTTCGGCGAAGGCGGCGATCTCGTTTTGCAGTGCCTCCCAGCCTTCGGCCGAGTCGTAGGCTGCGGCATAGACGCCGGTGACCTTCTGCGTGTCGGCGCGGTGGCGGCCGTAGACTTTTTCGAGTGCATCGCTGATTTCGCCGACCGTGGCGCGCAAGCGCACGGCCTGGATGCTGAGGTCCAGCAGATTGCCCTCGCCGCTTTCGGCGGCTGCAGTCAGCGCATCGAGCGCCGCCTGGGTGGCCGCGGTGTCGCGCTTGGCGCGAATGGCGTTGAGCTTCGCAATCTGCCCATCCCGCACCTTCACGTTGTCGATCTGCAGGATGTCGTGCGTGTCCTCGGACTTGAGCTTGTACTTGTTCACGCCAACGATCACGTCCTTGCCCGAATCGATGCGCGCCTGCTTGTCCGCCGCCGCCGCCTCGATCTTGAGCTTGGCCCAGCCGCTGTCCACAGCCTTGGTCATGCCGCCCATGGCCTCGACTTCCTCGATGATCTTCCACGCCGCATCGGCCATGTCCTGCGTGAGCTTCTCCATCATGTAGCTGCCGGCCCAGGGGTCGATCACGCTGGTGATGTGGGTCTCTTCCTGGATGATGAGCTGCGTGTTGCGCGCGATGCGCGAGCTGAACTCGGTGGGCAGTGCGATGGCTTCGTCCAGCGCGTTGGTGTGCAGGCTCTGCGTGCCGCCGAACACCGCGGCCATCGCCTCGATCGTCGTGCGCACGACGTTGTTGTACGGGTCCTGCTCGGTCAGCGACCAGCCCGAGGTCTGGCAGTGCGTGCGCAGCATCAGGCTCTTGGGGTTCTTCGGCTCGAACTCCTTCATGATCCGGCACCACAGCAGGCGCGCGGCGCGCATCTTGGCCACTTCCAGGTAGAAGTTCATGCCGATGGCCCAGAAGAAGCTCAGGCGCCCGGCGAACACGTCCACGTCCAGGCCCTTGGCCAGCGCCGTCTTCACGTACTCCTTGCCATCGGCCAGCGTGAAGGCCAGTTCCAGCGCCTGGTTGGCGCCGGCTTCCTGCATGTGGTAGCCGCTGATGGAGATCGAGTTGAACTTGGGCATCTTCTGCGCCGTGTACTCGATGATGTCGCCGATGATGCGCATGCTCGGCGCGGGCGGGAAGATATACGTGTTGCGGACCATGAACTCCTTGAGGATGTCGTTCTGGATGGTTCCGCTCAGTTGATCCTCGGACACGCCCTGCTCTTCGGCCGCGACCACGTAGCCCGCCAGCACCGGCAGCACGGCGCCGTTCATGGTCATGGAGACGCTGACCTTGTCCAGCGGGATCTGGTCGAACAGGATCTTCATGTCTTCCACGCTGTCGATCGCCACGCCGGCCTTGCCGACGTCGCCGGTCACGCGCGGATGGTCGCTGTCGTAGCCGCGGTGGGTGGCCAGGTCGAAGGCGACGCTGACGCCCTGCCCGCCCGCTGCCAAGGCCTTGCGATAGAAAGCGTTGGACTCCTCGGCGGTCGAGAACCCGGCGTACTGGCGGATGGTCCACGGGCGCACGGCGTACATCGTGGCCTGCGGGCCGCGCAGGTAGGGCTCGAAGCCGGGCAGCGTGTCGGTGTACTTCAGGCCCTGCAGGTCGGCGGCGGTGTAGAGCGGCTTGACGGTGATGCCGTCGGGCGTGAGCCAGTTGAGCGCGTTCAGGTCGCCACCGGGCGCGGACTTGGCCGCGGCCTTGGTCCAGGCGTCGAGGGTGGAGGACTTGAAAGTGGGTTCGTTCGCCATGTTCATGCGCCCCCTTTGCATGCTCAGGCGACGTCGCGCAACTCGCGCCGCAGGATCTTGCCCACGGTGGACTTGGGCAGGGCCTCGACGAAAGACACGTGCCGGGGCACCTTGTAGCCGGTGAGCAGCGTACGGCAGTGGTCGACGACATCCTGCTGCGCCAGGCTCGCACCCGACTGGGCCACGACGAAGAGCCGCAGCGCCTCGCCGGTCTTCTCGTCCGGCACGCCGATGCAGGCGCATTCGGCGACGCCGGGGCAAGCCGTCGCCACGGCTTCGATCTCGTTCGGGTAGACGTTGAAGCCCGAGACGATGATCATGTCCTTGATGCGGTCCACGATCTTGAGGAACCCACGTTCGTCGAAGACACCGACGTCGCCGGTGCGGAAGTAGCCGTCGGGCGTGAAGGCCGTCGCGCTCGATTCCGGGCGCTGCCAGTAGCCGCTCATGACCTGGGGCCCGCTGGCGCAGATCTCGCCGGACTGGCCGAGGGCGACCTCGTTGCCTGCCTCATCGATCAGCTTGATGTCCGTGGACGGCAGCGGAAGTCCGGTCGTGCCGGAGAACTCGGTGATGAAGGGCGGGTTGATGGACAGGATCGGGCTGGTTTCCGACAGGCCATAGCCCTCCAGGATCAGGCGCCCCGTCACTTCCTTCCAGCGTGCGGAGGTGGCCGGGATCACGGCCGCACCGCCACCGATCGACAGGCGCAGGTTGGAGAAGTCGACCTCCTTGAGCCGGGGATGCGCGGACAGGCCCGAGTAGAGCGTGTTCACGCCGGTGAACACGGTGAGGCGCGACTGCTTGAAGGTGTCGATGAGCCCATCGATGTCGCGCGGATTGGCCACCAGCCAGTTCTCGGCACCGACCGAGAAGTAGCTGATGAGGTTCACCATCAGCGCGAAGATGTGATACAGCGGCAAGGCGGTCACCACGACCTCTTCGCCGGGTCGGATGCTGTCGGCCATGAGCGCTTTGAACTGCTCGGTGTTGGCCACCAGGTTGCGATGCGAGAGGCAGGCGCCCTTCGACACGCCGGTGGTGCCGCCGGTGTATTGCAGGAACAGCAGGTCGTCGCCGGTGATCGCCGGCGCGCTGTAGTCCGTGGGCCGGCCCTCTTCCAGGATGTCCGACAGGGGCAGCACGCCGGCCAGGCGCGCATCGCGAGAAGGACCGACCAGGTATGTGGCCAATCCATCGCCCGGGCTGACGGTGATGATGTGCTCCACCGCCGTTTCGCCGACCACTTCGGCGAGGGTCCCGGTGGACCCGTCGTAGACCACAATGGTCTTCACGCCGGCATCGTTGAGTTGATGGGCCAGTTCCCGGGCGGTATAGAGCGGGTTCACGTTGACCTGCACCGCGCCGAGGCGGGCGATCCCGAGGAAGACCACCGGGAAGGCGGCCAGGTTGGGCATCATGACCGCGACACGGTCGCCCTTGCCGACCTTCAGTTCGCGCTGCAGGAAGGCGGCGAAGCGCGCCGAGAGCTGGTCGACGTCGCGAAAGCTCAGGCTCTGGCCGAACGAGCGAAAGGCGGTCTTGTCGGCGTACCGGGCCATGGCCTGCTCGAGCAGCGCCACGATCGAGCCGTAAGCATCGGCATTGATTTGCGAGGGTACGTTGCCGTAGGAATGGAGCCAGGGTCTCTGCGTCATGTTTTCTTGTTCCGAATGATCGTGTAGGGGACTGTCCGCAGGAGGACTCCTGCGATGGCGGCGCATCGATATCGGCGCCGGAAGTGATGCTCTCGCAGGCGTCCCCCGCCTGCATCCCAAATGACGACACCCGTTTAGCATTTGGTGCCAGCGTTGAAAGCGCCATGGACGTTCGGCGGTCCGCTGGGTCGCGACATCCCATCGGCGGCGGCATGAAATGCGAAGACCGTGGCGTCGAATGCGATGCGCCGTCGCAGCCGGTCTCGTAGCCTCGAGCGAGCCCAACCCCAGGAACAACAACTATGACCTCTCGCGAGATCTTCGTGGTCGGCACGGCCCGTACCGCCATCGGCACCTTCGGCGGTTCGCTGAAGGATGTGCCCAACACCCAACTCGCCACCACCGTTGTCAAGGCGGCCATGGAACGCAGTGGCGTGGCGCCCGACGCTGTCGGCCACGTCGTGATGGGCAACGTCATCCCGACCGACGTCAAGGACGCATACCTGAGCCGCGTGGCCGCCATCGATGCGGGCTGCCCGATCGAGACGCCGGCCTTCAACGTCAACCGCCTCTGCGGCTCCGGCTTGCAGGCCATCGTGTCGGCGGCGCAGGCGATTGCGCTGGGCGATTGCGACATCGCCATCGGCGCCGGCTCGGAATCGATGAGCCGCGGCCCGTACTTCGACACCTCGGCCCGCTACGGCGCGCGCATGGGCGACGCGGTGCTGGTCGACTACATGCTCGGCATCCTGCACGACCCGTGGCAGAAGATGCACATGGGCTTCACGGCGGAGAACGTCGCGGCGCGACATGGCATCACGCGCGAGATGCAGGACGAGCTGGCGGTGGTGAGCCAGCAGCGTGCGGCGGCGGCCATTGCGGCGGGTCGCTTCAAGGAGCAGATTGTTCCGGTGGAAGTGAAGACGCGCAAGGGCGTGGTGCTGTTCGACACCGACGAGCATGTGCGCGCGGACACCACGGTCGAGACCTTGGCAAAGATGGAGCCGGCGTTCAAGAAGGACGGACTGGTCACGGCCGGCAATGCCTCGGGCATCAACGACGGCGCGGCGGCGATCGTGATGGCCGAAGGTGCGCGCGTGCAGGCCTTGGGCCTCAAGCCGTTGGCGCGCCTGGTCGGCTACGCACATGCGGGCGTGGAGCCGGCGTACATGGGCATCGGCCCGGTGCCGGCGACGCGAAAGGTGCTGGAGCGCACGGGCTTGAAGATCAGCGACCTGGACGTAATCGAGTCGAACGAAGCCTTTGCGGCGCAGGCCTGCGCGGTGATCAAGGAACTGGGTTTCGATCCGGCGAAGGTGAATCCGAACGGTTCGGGCATCTCGCTGGGCCACCCTGTGGGCGCGACGGGCGCGATCGTCACGGTGAAGGCGATTGCCGAACTGCAGCGCACCGGCGGCCGCTACGCGCTCGTCACGATGTGCATCGGCGGCGGCCAGGGCATCGCGGCCATCTTCGAGCGCTGCGCCTGAGGAGCCGGACATGCAGTCGACGCTCCCTCCCATTGAAATCGACGTCTACCTCGACCTGATCTGTCCCTGGTGCCTGATCGGCAAGAAGTACCTGGAGCAGGCGCGGGCTATCTTCACGAGCGTGCCTGGAAACCCTCCCGTGCATGTGAACTGGCGCTCGGTCCAATTGCTTCCGGACGTGCCACCGCAAGGCCTGGCCTTCGATGCGTTCTACCGGCAACGGCTCGGTGGTGTCGAGCGCATGCGTGCCCGGCAGGCGCAGGTCCTGGCGGCCGCGCGGCAAGCCGGCACGGAAGTGAACTACGAGCGAATCCGTCGCATGCCCCATACGCAGCTTGCGCACGGCCTGCTGGCCTACGCCAGGAAGCAATTGCCGCCCGAGGGGACGGACGCGCTGTTGGACGCACTGTTGACAAGCTACTTCCAACAGGGCGCAGACCTCGGCGATGAAGCCACCTTGTCGACCATCGGCAGCCGCCATGGGCTCGATCCCGCCGCCTGGAGGGCTTGGATGGCGACCCACACGCCGGAACTGGAACCGGCGACCAGCGTGCCCTTCTTCGTGTTCAACCGGGAGATATCGCTCAGCGGCGCCCAACGAGTGGACGTCATGCTGGAAGCCATGGACGAGGCCCTCGCCGCCATGCGCATCTCGATGGAACCTGACCAAGGTATCCGCCTGCGCGCTACGTCTACGCACTAGGCACTCTGGCAATCTGGCAATCTGGCAATCTGTATTTGGCGCCAAGTGGTGGTCAGGTCGGCTCGGGCAATCAGGGACGCAAGTCAGAGCAACCTTGGGGAGGCTGCAAGATGAGTTGGATGAGCTTGGCCGTGGTGCGTGGCGACTCGAATTGCGGCCAACTAAAGACAATCCGCCCGCACTTGGAGGGCCGCTCGCGCCCCCCCTGGTGTGCCTCGGACAGACAGGAATTTGCAACGCCTTGGGGGGTGCGTCTTTTCGCTTGCTGGGTGTGGCGGGAGAAAGAATGCACCGCGCAGTCCCTTTCGGGGCGAGTACGTTCGGACGCGCTGGCGCATCATGGGCGCGTGGACAATGACAGAGGTGGTCCAACTGCGCCTGGAACCGGCCAGCCCCGGTGCGCATGAAAGCGCACGGCTGCGGAAGTGCGTGTTGAAGGTGGCGTAGGCTGCCTGATCGAGGCCATCAGGCAACTGCACAGGCACGGTGCCGGTTGCGAGAACGGCATCGACATGTCTGGAACCGGCGGGGCTCGGCATTTCACTCGATGCGGCTCGCGGCGGTAGGCAATGCGGCCAATGTCCACGGGCCTTGGTGCATATCAGGGCAACCGCGGTGCGGTGCAAATCGTCTCAGCGGTCGAACTCGGTTCGGCATGAAAAGCGAAATGCATGTCGCGACTTGCGAAGCGCCGGATCGGGTCGATCCCTACAGTTGACCCATCCCCTCCACACCGATCCAGAAGACATCCACCATGGCAAAAGCAGTGCGTCAGTACGAGGCCGGCGGGCCCGAAGTCCTTCGCTACGAGGACGTCGAAATCGGCGATCCCGGCCCGGGCCAGGTGCGGCTGCGCCACGTGGCGGTGGGCCTCAACTACGCCGACACCTACTTCCGCAACGGCACCTATGCCGTGCCCATGCCGAGCGGCCTGGGCGTCGAGGCAGCCGGCGTTGTCGTGGCGATCGGCGAA
>NZ_JBBKZT010000049.1:0-16316 GCF_037889975.1 Variovorax rhizosphaerae
CTGGCCCTACCTCTGGGTCGATGCCACCTACGTGAAGACGCGCGAGGCCGGGCGCATCGTGAGCGTGGCGGTGATAGTGGCTGTGGGTGTGAACACCGACGGTCAGCGTGAGGTGTTGGGCCTGAAGGTCGGAGCTTCGGAGGCCGAGCCCTTCTGGACGGAGTTCCTGCGCAGCCTGAACCGCCGGGGCCTGCGCGGCGTGAAGCTCGTCATCAGCGACAGCCACGAGGGCATCAAGGCAGCCGTCTCGAAGGTCCTGAAGGCCACCTGGCAGCGTTGCCGGGTGCATTACGCCGACCTCCGGGTTATGCCAACATGGCACCGCCCACCGTGCCAGTTGGCACCCGCGGGTCGGCATAGTCAGAGCGACTGCAGGAAGGCCAACAGTGCGTCGGGCGGACGATACCGCCGCGGTTTTCCATCTGGCATTCGAGCGTGCGCCAGCGCGGCTTCCTTGATTCCCAAGTGCGCATGGAGGTACATCGCGGTGGTGTCGACGCGCTCATGGCCAAGCCACAGGGCGATCACCGTGGGATGGACTCCCGCTTCCAGAAGTCGCATCGCAGCGGTGTGCCGAAGGACGTGAGCAGTAACCCGTTTGCTTGCCAGCGTCGGGCAGTGAGTCGATGCGTTGGTCACGTGCAAGGCGATGCGGTGCTCGATCGCGTCGCGACTCAACGGCGTGCCAGTCCGAGTCGCGAATACAGGCGCCGCCGAGCCCGAATCGTGCTCGGTGAGCCAAGCCCGCAAAACTCTTGCAGTCGGCGTCGTCAAGGGCGTGATGCGGTCCTTGCGTCCCTTGCCATGACAGGCAACGTGAGCGCCAGTTCCCAGGTGGACGTCGCTGTGCCGCAAGCCGATCAGTTCAGAGATTCGAAGCCCTGTCTGCACGGCGACCAGAAGCAGGGCGTGATCTCGCCGACCTGTCCACGATGATCGTTCAGGCGCGGCGAGCAGCGCTTCGACTTCGATCTCGGTGAGGAACGCAACAAGTGCCCGATCGAAGCGCTTGGGCAAGATGGCCAGCACCCGTGCGATCGTAGCGGCATGCTCGGGGTGGTGTACCGCGGCGTAACGAAACAGCGAATGGATGGCTGCCAGCCGAGCGTTGCGCGTGCGCACGCCGTTACCGCGTTCGACTTCCAGATGATCCAGGAACGCCCTGATCAACGGCACCTCGAGATCATCAAGATCTAGAAGCGAAGGCGGCTTGGTGAGGCGCTTGGCGGCGAAGCCGAGCAGCAACCGCCATGCATCACGATAGGCTGCTAGCGTCAGTGCACTCGCGCGGCGCTCTCGCAGAAGTCGGTCGGTGAAGAACGCTTGCAGGATTGGGGCGAGCGCACTCATGGCCTGGCCCCCTGATAATCTTCCAGACGCTCGGCCGCCAGGGCAAGCAACTCCGGAGCTGCCGACAGATACCAATAGCTGGCAGCTGGATTGACATGGCCAAGGTAGGTGAACAGCAGCGTGAGGCACTGGGCCTCGGAGCCATTGCGACACGCATCCAGCAGGGTGTTGACGGCAAAGGCATGCCGCAGATCATGGATGCGCGGCCGGCACCGCGTCGAGCGCTGGATGAGTCCAGCTTGGCGAGCCAAGCGTCGGAAGGTCCACTGAACGTTGCAATACAAGAGTCGCGTGCCGGAAGTCGAGATGAACAGCGTCGGCGTCTCTATGGAGGGGAACTCTCGGTCCACGCAGGCAAGGTAGCGATGCAAAGCCTCGACCGTGGTCGGGTGCAATGGAATCTCCCGCGTCTTGTTGAACTTCGCGTGTTCGATCAGCAAGACGCCGTCACCTGCGTTGAAACTGCGCCGATCAAGGCCGATGGCCTCGCCGACGCGCATCCCAGTGACAGCGAGCAGTCCGATCAGGGTCTTGTAAGTCGCCCTGCGTAGCGTTGTGCGCAGCCCATTGGCAGCTTCGACGAGTGCGGCAATGTCGCGTTCGGAGTACAGGTATGGGGTGGCTCGCCGAGGTCGACATGGCAATAGATCCCGCGGCGGCACTTCGGCGCTGGCATCCATGGAGTGCACGTAGGCGGCGAAGGTGCGCACAACAGACAGGCGATCCGCCCGCCAATTGTCGTTTCCGTTCGCAGGCTGGCATGCCCATGCCAGCGCGTGTCGTGTCGTGATCGTCGGTGCATCCGAGGCATCGAGGAATTCGAGAAACTGATTAAGCAGCTTCTCGCTGCGATGCAGCTTGTAGCCCAGAGAGCGGCGCAGGCTCAGGTAGTCGCCAAGTGCTCGGTGTAATGCAGTCATGTCGCACCTCCTGGCCAGGGGCGAGCCAGCATGCGAAGCCGCTCTCGGTCCACCTTGGCGTAGATGGCGGTCGTCATCAATCGGCGATGACGCAGCACTTGGGCAACATCAGGCAAAGGCACCCCGGCGCGCACCATCTCGGTAGCAACGGTATGTCGCAGCCGATGCGCACTCACCCGATCAAGACCTGCGCGTGCTGCTGCGCCGGCCACGGCTTGCGAGACGCCGGACCACGACAGCTGGCCGTGAGGTGCACGCACGCGGACGAACACAGCACGACCTTGAGCCGTCGCGGGTCGACCCTTCTGCAGGTACGCGCTCAGCGCTTGCCCGACGTCTTCTGGGAGGGGCATGCGTTCAAAGCGATTGCCCTTGCCTCTTACCAGCAGTTCGCCTGCGCGCCAGTCGATGTCTTGCAGCGCAAGGAGACGAACTTCGCCAGCACGCATGCCCAGCCGCGAGAGCAGCATCAGCATCGCGAAGTCGCGTCGACCTGCCGCGGTGCGGCGGTCACACGCGGCGAGCAAGCGTCGTACTCAGCCGGCTCCAGAGACCGCGGCAACCCAGCAAGCCGCGAGCCGGCAACCGCTGGAACAAAATTGCCCAGGGCAGCAGATAGTAGGCCCTCGACATGTGCGTAGTTGAGCAAGGAGCGCAGCGCCGTCGTCAAGAGCTTCGCCGAACCGATGGAGCGGCCGCAGCTCGCCTTGAACACGAAGCCATGGACATCACCGGCGTGCAAGTTTGCCCAATCGAGTTCGTCATCAACAAGCCGGCTCGCAACGAACGCCCGCACGATGTCGACATATCCGCGGGCTGAGGCTGGAGTCAATCCGCGCGTGCCGAGCAGGTGCTGGCGGAAACGAGCCAACAGCGCCTCTGCCGGATTCAACGCAGGCTGGCGTACGTGGATCGTCACGCCAATGCCGCGCAGGTAGACCGTCAGGGGTGCCAGCGCCTTCCATGACAGCCACAGTACGTAGCCCTGCAAGCGTCGAGCGTCCAAGAACTCCTTCAGAAGCGAGTCGGTGAGGTCTGCTGCATCGAGGCCTTTGCAGTAGAGCCATCGGCTGAGATGGGCGAGCAACCTGAGATGGTCTGTCACGGGCTTGGGTCTGTACCCCTGCTGCGACAGCTCTGCAGCAAAGCCCTGCGCGAACGACTTGAGCGGCCCGCTCACCCGGACACGGAATGGATTAGCCATGGAACCTCCTTCACGACATGTGAAGAAGGAAGCGTCGCTCAGCAGCGGCCGCTTATGCCGACCTCTTGGACAATGTCACCGCTCTCTGGCACGGCGGGCAAGGCCATGTCGGCATAACCCGGAGGTCGGCGTAATGCAGAGAGTCTTTAGCCGAGCGGCTGCGGCGCGCAGTCGTTGTTTCGGGAGCGAGCGTCCGTCCGCGGCCGGTTGGCTAAAGATCCCGTTGAACTGAACCGCCTGCGCAGCGGTGGTGCTATGGGGATTGAATCAGCAAGAGGCTGACCTGGACCCGTGCAGCTTCGGCGAGTGCTCCTTGGCCGGAATTCTCTCGGCCTGCCAAGTCCTCAGAATGCGTGCGTCGACGACGACGACACGTTGGTGGTGGCATGTCGCCCATGCGCTTTGCGCGGCCATGCACAGGGCTGCCCTTCGCTGCGTGGTGACGCAGGCGCAGGTAGCGACACTGACGGTCCAAGTGTTCATGGCAAGGTAGGAGGCGGGCCTCGCGGCGAGGTGCCAGCCAGGAAGGTTTCGATGCGCATCATCTGGCCACGCCCGCAATGCGGGCAGTCGCGCAATGACACGCCGGTAAGGCGCTGGTACTGGTCACGGTAGTCCGGTGGTTCACCGTCCGACTGAACGACCGGCGCAGGCGTTGCCAGCAACTGCCGGCAACTGCCGGCAATGGTCGAGCTTGGCTTCGCGATAGCGGTTGGCCAGCAGGCCATAGTGACGGATGCGCTGGAATCCTGACGGCAGAACATGCAACAGGAAGCGCCGCACGAACTCTTGTGCGTCCAGACGCATGACCTTGCGCCGCGACTCGTGACGGTAGTCTTTCCACGCGAAGGCGACTTGGCCGTCGGCGAGGTCGATCAATCGGTTATTGGAGATCGCCACCCGGTGGGTGTACCGGCCCAGATGGGCAAGGACCTGCTTAGGACCACCGAAGGGTGCCTTGGCGTACACGACCCACTCGCGATGAGTGACGGGCGCCAAGTAGCTTGCAAAGGCCTGCACGCCCTGTAGCGGCGCGAGGTGTTTGAAGAAGCGCAACGCTCCGCCGTCGAAGGCCTGCCGCAACCGGTTCAGGAACAGGCGCCGGAACAGCCGCGATAGCACGCGCACCGGCAAGAAGAAGCCCGGACGGCAGGCAACCCAGCGCTGACCATCTGCGGCCACGCCGCCGCCGGGTACCACGCAGTGCAGGTGCGGGTGATGCAGCAGGTTCTGTCCCCACGTGTGGAGGATCGAAATGAAGCCGATCTCGGCGCCCAGGTGCCGGCGGTCGGCCGCGATAGTGCGCAGGGCTTCCGCGGCAGCATGGAACAGGATGTCGTAGACCACCGCCTTGTTCTGGTACGCGATCGCCGCGATCTCCTGCGGTATCGTGAAGACGACGTGGAAGTACTCGACCGGCAGCAGTTCCGCCTGCCGGTCTTCCAGCCATCGTGCTCGCACCAGCGACTGGCACTTCGGGCAGTGCCTATCCCTGCAGCTATTGAACGCGATGCGCTGGTGGCCGCAGGCATCGCACTGCTCGACATGGCCCCCCAGCGCGGCGGTGCGGCAGCGTTCGATCGCGCGCATGACACGGCGCTGCCCAGCGCTGATCGTGTCAGCGTGGTCGCGACAGTAGGCAGGCCCGACCTCGCGGAAGATGTCCGCTACCTCGAGCCCGGTGGCTCGCATCGCTGCAGGCTTCAGAACACCGGCGGCGCAGTCGGCTCAGAGGGAAGCGACGGGACCTCGGGCAAGAGGTCCAGCGGGCTGGTCGTCGCGCACACCGTGCTGGTGGCCATCTTCAGGTAACGCGAGGTTGTGGCCAGGCTTCGGTGTCCGAGCAACAGCTATATGCGTCGCACGTCCGTGCCGGACTCGAGCAGGTGCGTGGCGAACGCATGACGCAACGAGTGAGGGGTGATCGGCTTGGCGATGCCGGCCGCACGTTGTGCCTTGCGGCATGCCAGCCCCACCGCATCTGTCGTGATCGGCCGGCCAGGAATGTGTCCCGGAAACAACCAGGTCTTCGGGCGCACGATCTTCCAGTACGAGCGCAGCGCCTCCAGCAACCGGGGCGAGAGCATCACGTAACGGTCGCGGCTGCCCTTGCCTTGATCAACACGCAGCATCATGCGCTGGCTGTCGACGTCAGTCACCTTCAGGTGGGTCGCCTCTGACACGCGCAGCCCGGCGGCGTAGGCGGTGGTGAGGATCGTGCGCTGCTTCAGGCTGTCGACGCACGCGAGGAAATGGGCGACTTCCTCCGGGCTGAGCACGACGGGAAGCCTGAACGGCTTCTTGGGCATCGGGATGTCGTCAGGCATCCAGTCGCGCTTGAGCGTCACCTTGTAGAGGAAGCGCAGCGCCGCTGTCGCGATGCTGACGGAGCTTGGGGCAAGCTTGCGGGTCTTCGTCAGATGCACCTGATAGTCCCGGACCTCCTGCGGCCCGAGGGCCTCGGGTGAACGTTCAAAGTGTCGGGCGTACAGCGAGACCTGTTGCAAATAGGACAGCTGCGTGTTCTCGGCGAGATTGCGAATGCCCATATCCTCGAGCATCCGCTGGCGTAGCGGGGTCATGATGAAGCTCCTTTGAGAGGTGAACGGATGAAGCGCTGCGAACAGCAACTGCATCGTTCTCCATCGGGAACTTCGGGGGAAATGGGCGTGGCGGTGGATTGGCGCCCGCCTGTGTCAGGCACTACCGCGTCAGCGGTTTAGTTCAATGCACCTTCTGCCGACGTCGGCAGAAGGTGCACTTCATGCGCAACGCCCTGGCGCATGCCGGAAAGACCCAGCGGCGTATGGTCTCGGCCGCGATCGGAACGGTGTTCGTGCAGGAATCAGCCGATGCAGCGCGCACGCAATGGCGATCGGTGGCCGACCAGTTGCGCGACAAAGTTCCCCAAGCTCAGCCACCTGATGGACGAGGCCGAAAACGACGTGTTGGCCTTCATGACCTTCCCACGGGCCCACTGGACGCAGATCTACAGCACCAACCCTCTGGAGCGGTTGAATGCCGAGATCAAGCGCCGCACGAATGTCGTGGGCATCTTCCCCAACGACGCTTCAATCACACGTCTTGTCGGCGCGATGATGCTCGAGCAGAACGACGAGTGGTCTCTCAACCGGCGCTACATGCAGCTTGAAGGCTTGCAGACCCTGAGCGACACTGCACCCACTCGGCTGTCCGCAGTGGCTCGCTGAGTACCGTGCATCTCAGCCCTGTCTGGGCTGAAGACTTACACCACGCAATGGGACGTGACCCGCCAAGCAGCTCGCCTGAGCGAACCGGCACGAGCTGCACTCGCTCCAGCGGCTGTGCGGGAGGGAGGCAAGTGCCCTACGGCATCAGGCGCACGACGTCCTCGGTATCCCCATCATCGCGTTCGATGCGGCGCGGGCGCGGCTATAAGTACCTCGGCCAGGTGCAGCGCCAGACCAATCGCAAGTGCCCCAGGGTACGCGCCCGAGTCGAGCACGTCACAGGCGTCCTCAAGCGTGCTTCGGCTTCCCCAAGGTGTGCTACCGGAGGCTGGCCAAAAATGGCAACCGACCCTTTGCGGCGGCCGCGTTGGCCAATCTGTCTACGGTGCAGGCCGCTGCGGGCGATGCCAAGGGCGTAGTACTCCCGCATGTGGGCGCGAGTCGAGAGCTGATGACTCACGAACACCAATTTGCTGCCCGATTCAAGCACTCTGCGTCCCATACGTTCGCGCCTCGGCTCAAAATCCGGGTGTTTAGACGCTCCCTAGACTAGGCGCTGCGCGGCTGCACCTGGCCGCCTCCTCCCCGCGCGGGAGCCTACTGAAGGGCACTCTGATCAAGTCCCCCCTGCAGCGGCTGGCTTGAGGGCGGGCCCTGCGGTGTTGACCCTTCGCCCTGTGCCGGGATGACAAGCCCGACAGGGGCTGAACGCGATGCTTCAGAGCCTTGGCGGGTTGTGCCGGTCTGTGTTCGTCGGCAAAATCACCGAGCGTCTGTTCACCCACTCGAGGAGCGCGCCAATGAATACCTTGGAATTCGGGCACTGGCTGCGGGCGGCTGCCTCGGTAGCAACTGCAGCCGGTTTTCTCCTTGCCGCAAACACTGCATTCGCAACCCAGCAAGCGCAACAGCGTCAACAAGGTCGGGCTGTGAATCAGGGGGCCAAGCATGACGCTCGCACGGGCAAGCAAGACTGCAGGGCGGCGAACCAGACCAGCAATGCCCAATGTCGCCAGGACAAGCGAGACACCAAGCAGGAAGGCCGACAGGACAAGCGCGACATCAAGTACTGATTGGTTGCTGCAGGCGGGCATTCGCCGCCCATCGAGGGAGGGCATGTCCCGGCCAGCTGAAGCGCATGGACTCGTGTCGGGATTGCTGCCGACGGCACGCTGGTGACACGTTGAAAGGATCATCAGTGCCAATTTAAAGATCAAAACTGACAAATTGAAGGGAAACCGACAGCTGGTCGGCGCCGTAACGCTTGCGGTGTTGAACCTCTTCTTCATGCTCATGACGCGGTACATACGTTGTTCAGTTCGAGACTTCGATGTTGCTGGCGCGCTACGGAGGGATTTGCCAGCCACGTTAACTGAAACAACAAGTATCTGCGCTGTCTCTGGGAGAGTGGCAATTTGGTTGCATTTGCGCGGCCACCCTGGCTTGGCCGCATCTATCTTTTGGAACCGATCTGGATCGGACTGAGGCTCTCGTCAACCACACCAACATGAGGAGTTTTCGATGTTCGATCGACGCACTTTCGCCGCTTGCTGCGTGCTAGCACTCCCGTCCGCCGCCTGCCTAGCGCAGAACACCTTCACGGCAGACACGTACTACGATAACCGCTGGTACATCACGCCCTTCGCGGCATATGTCCATCCGGACAGCAATCACAACGCCGAAAACGGTTGGGGCGGAGGATTCGCCGTTGGCAAGCCGATCAGTCCCTACTGGAACATTGAGCTGCGCACCCAGTACGAGCAGCTCGATGGCAGGCTCGACACCACCCGTGGCATCTTCGACACCCAAAACAAATACAAGAACTGGAGCGGAACGATCGACGCGCAGTGGTTCTTCCTGGGCCGGCAAGGACTGAATCGCTGGCAGATGAGGAGCGTGCAGCCCTATCTGGTGGGCGGAATCGGCGCCATCGACAACAAGGTGGAGACGGCCTTTGCCGCCAGCAGCAGCCATACCAGTTTCATGGCCAACGCGGGCCTGGGTATCGTCTGGCCGTTCGCCTCCTGGGGCCGCCTGGTGACCGACGTACGTTACCGCTATGTCGACAACGCCAACAACACCAGGCTGTCGAGCCGGAACAACATGAACGACTGGCTGTTCACGGTGGGACTGCAGATCCCCCTCGGGGCAGCCCCGGTCGTTGCACAGGCGTTGCCGCCGTCGGCGCCGCCAGCCGCGATGGCCCCGCCACCGCCACCGCCACCGCCACCGGTGCGCAACTTCTCGCTGTCGTCGGACGGCACCTTTGAGTTCGACAAGGCGGTGTTGACCCCTGTGGGACGCACCCGCATGGACAGCCTGCTCCAGGAACTCAAGTCTGCCGGCTTCCAGGCACGTTCAATCGTCGTCGTCGGGTACACCGACCCGCTGGGAAAGCCCGAGTACAACCAGCGCCTGTCGGTGGCACGGGCGAACGCTGTTCGCGACCACATGGTGGGCGCGGGCGTGCCGGCCAACGTGATCCAAACCGAAGGCCGTGGCGAGACCGAGCTCAAGATCACGGAAGCCGATTGCAAGGCGCAGGGCCAGGCGAAGAGCCGCACGGCGCTGATTGCCTGCCTGCAGCCGGACCGTCGCGTGGAGATCCGCGCCACGGGCGAGCAAGCGCCGTAGGTGGGCTTCGGCGCAAGCGCGGGCGAAATGCAACGCGCTCGTCTCAATGTGGTCGAACCGCTGATCGACCATATCGGTGAACGGGCTCCCATGCTTGCACCTGATCGTTGCGTCCCGCATGGACTTCATGCCGGCAGTGACTTTCACGTGCTTCCCCGCCTCTTGCGGGGGTCCGCATGCTGCCACCCTGCAACGGGTTCTGTCGCAATAGCAACCCCGGCCCGAGCATTGGTGCGCTGTCCGTGTGGCTCAGAAAGCCAGCGTGTAGAACTTCGCTGCTGCGGACGAGGTTTGGTCTTCGAGGCAATCCATTTGCCCCTTCCTGATCATGTGCATCGTCTCGATCCCGGTGATGAGCGCTCGCGCGGATCGGAATGACTTGAAGCCGAGCATCGGCCGCACGATGCGTTGGACTGCCCGATGGTCTTGTTCGAAGATGTTGTTGAGGTATTTCGACTGGCGCATCTCAATGTCCGCCCCGGAGTCGGCTCGAATGCTCAGGATGGCGGCCGTGTTGGCGCCGCTCTTGTCAATCGTGATCGTCTTGGTCACCCCGTGCAGACCGATGGCCTGCTCAAAGAAGCTCCGTGCGGCAGCGTGGTCTCTCTTGGCACGAAGCAGGAAGTCGATCGTATCGCCGTCGCGATCCACGGCTCGGTACAGATACTTCCATTGGCCAGAGACCTTGATGTACGTCTCGTCCATCCGCCAACTCGTGCCCACCGGAGCTTGCGTCGGCGAAACGCTACGGCCAGCACGGGAAGGATCTTGATCGACCAACGATGAACCGTCGCGTGATCGACGAGTACGCCGCGCTCGGCCATCATCTCCTGGATATGACGGAAGCTCAAAGGGTAGGCTGCATACCACCGCACACAAACCAGCATCACCTCCAGCGGGTAGTGCATCCGCTTGATCACCTTGCGCAGCGCTTCAATCACCGTTTCATACCTGACATCATCCGGCCTTCAGGGTACCAGCGTCAGCTTATTGCGACAGAACCCGTGGAAGCGCATGGCGAAGATTGCTGCTTACTGGTTGCCCGCACCACGCGTACTTCATTCATGGCCGAGCGAGCGCTTTGCCATCATACACCCGAGGTAGGAGCCGGATGCCGAATGTGGCGCCGGCTCATATGTGGCGCCCAGCGGCGTTTGTCTTGGACCCGAGATCGCTGAACACCACATAAAGTTCGACTCACAGCGACCTGAGGAACTGCATGATGTTCCTGTCGGTGCGCCACTGCTTGCTTCGCGCCTGTCCGGCGGTGACCTCGCACTTGGCAAGTGCGCGTGTCTTACCCTCCAGGTCGATTTCGGCGTACACGTTGGTTGTCTCGAGCGAGGCGTGACCGAGCCACGCCCGCACGGTATTGATCTCGACGCCGGAACTCAGCAGGTGTGTTGCCGTCGAATGACGAATGCAGTGCGGGCTGACCCTCTTCGTCGCGAGCGACGGCATGGCCTCTTGTGCCCTCGCCGCGGTGCGTTCGACCAACGCGTGCACACCGTGCCGCGTCATGGGTTCGCCACATCGGTTGAGGAAGACCTGCTCCTTCGGCGGGCGGTCGTTCACCAGGGCACGCAGCTCGCGCACAGTCGCCGGCCACAGCGGGCATTGGCGACGTTTGCGACCCTTGCCGAGGATGTCGACGCTCGCGTGATCGAGATGGAGATCGCCGATGGTCAGGTCCGACGCCTCGCTGGCGCGCGCACCCGTGTTGTAGAGGAACAGCAGGAGCGCATAGTCGCGACGGCCTTGCGGCGTGCGACGGTCCGGGGTTGCCAGCAGCGCATCGATCTCCGCCTTGTTCAGGTATGGCACGGCCGCGTGAGTACCCTTCTTGTAGGGTACGCAGCGCACTTGCGCGCACCACGAGATGTGCTCGGGGCTGTGCTCGCCGATAAATCGAGCCAGGGCGTGAATGGCGCCAAGTCGTTGATTGCGCGTGGCGATACCGCAGCCGCGACCGGTCTCCACGTTGCCAAGGAATTCGCGGACCACCTGAGCTGACATGTCGACGACATCCAGGCGATCCACGGCCTTGTGCAAGCGTGCCGACACGAATGGCAGCAACTGGCACAACGTGTCTCGGTAGCTGCTTCGCGTGTTCGCCGCCAGGTTGCGCTCGCTGACCAGGTGCTCCAGCAGGAATCGGCGGATCCAGGGGCCGAGGGCAGGCGTCTCACGCATGATCGGTTCCCCCGAAGACGAACCGCTCGAACCGCAGACAAGCTTGCTGCAGAAGCTCTGGCGTCATGGAGAGGTAGCGCTGCGTGCCGGTGATGTGCACGTGGCCCAGATACGTCGCCAACTGCGGCAGCAGGCGCTGTACGTCAGCGCCCTCGCGATACCAGTGCACCAAGCGCGTCAGGGCGAACGAATGACGAAGGTCATGCAGCCGAGGTTGATATCGAGCCCCGTCGTTGCGACGCACCCCGGCTTGCTCGCGCAGCTGCTTGAAGGCTTCTTCGGCGCCAGCACGCGAGACGCGCTGGCCCCGACGTGTCAGCAGGAATGGGGCGTCCGGGTCGGATGGCGGACGCTTGAAGCGCTGTAGCGCGTACTCGCGCAGCACCTCCGTCAGATCGGTGCCGATCGGTACGAGCCGCGTCTTGTAGAACTTCGTCTCGCGAACTTGCAGCACACGCTCGTTCAGATCGACGTCGGCCAAGTTCAGGTGCAGCGCCTCGCTGATGCGCAGTCCCGTCGCGTACAGCAGCAAGAGCAGCGTTCGGCTGGTCGACGCGTCAATGTTGCAGCGCGTCCGTGCGGCTGCGGCCTGAAGAAGCAGTTTGATCTCGGCTTCCGAATAGATGTAACCGGTAAAGGCCTGTGGACACTTGGGCGCACGCGGCGGCAACGGCACGGTGCGGACGTAACCGCGCGCGAGGCAGAAGCGGTAGAAACCGGTGAGGACACCGAACTTGCGATGCCAGAACAGCGTCAACGGTCCGTTGCCATCCAGGAATCTGCGCACAAGCTCCGGCCCAACGCGATCGAAGTCGACATCGCCCACGGACTTGCTGAATGACTTGAGCGTGCGCGCCTCGGTTGCGAAACGCATCCCGAGGGATTGCTTGTAGACCACATAGGCCGATACCGCATGATCGACCTTCATAGCAGTCCCCGCAGACTGAAGTCGGCGACTTCGCGCAGACCAAGCAAATCCACCTTGGCGTAGGTGCGCGTGGCGAAGGGACTGCGATGGCCGAGGTGATCGCCGATCTGCTTGAGCGACAGTCCCTCAGCGACAAGATGGGTCGCGCAGGCGTGTCGAAGCGCGTGCGGCCCCTGCCGCGGACAGTGAATGCCCAGGGCCTGCATACGTGGAGCCACCAGGTGGTGCAGGCTACTGGCAACCAGCGGCCGCACCGGAGCCTTGATCGTCAGGAACAGGCTGCGCAACGCGCAGCGAGGCCGAACCTGCTGCAGGTAGCGAAGGATCGCCTCGCCGACGTCGGTGGTCAGCGGGTAGTCCTGCTTGCAGCGCTGCTTCGGGCGCGTGACGTGCAGGATGTCCTGCTCCCATCCGATGTCGTCAAGGGTCAGCGCAACGACCTCGCTGCACCGCAGACCGTACACGGCGAGCAGCAGCAAGATGGCTCGGTCACGAATGTCCTGCGGTCGGTCCGTGTCGGTGCTCGCGATCAGCCGTTGAACGTCCTCCCACCGGGGACCCACCGGTAGCGCCTCATGTTTAAACAGGCGCGGCCCTTCGATCCCGGCGGCAAGTTCCTGGCCGCACCGACCAGTGGCGCCCATGTGAGAGTAGAACGATCGCAGGGCAGTTGCCACCGACGCGATGGACACACGGCACCACCCCTGGGCGCCTCGAAGCACCAGGAACGTATCGACGTCTTCCAGTGTGGCGGCGTCGGCCGAGCGATGCTGATCGTCGAGCCAGGTGAGAAACGCCCGAACGTGCCAGCAGCGATTGCTGATGGTGTGCCGCGACAGCCCTCGTTCGAAACGCATGCAGGCAGCGAACTCGTCGACCACATCTGCGCCAGGACCTCGCGTTGCGGGCGCGGCTTCAAGCTGCCCCAGGAAGCGCAGCCAGTCGGTGGCGACCTGCACAAATCTCTGCCGGCTATAGCGCGCGGTGCTGACGCGACCACGCCGACGCTGATGTCGTACCCAACGGCCAGCGGCAGTTGCGATCTCCTCGGGCGAGATCATCCGCGCTCCGTTGACGTCCAAGTGCTGCGCGACGATCAACACCTCGCTCGCCAAGTGCAGCACCGACTCACGCGCAGCACCTCCTGCTGCGCAGTGCTCGACAAAACGATCGCGATCTTCGGCAGCGGGTCCATCTAGGTGGCGAGCCAAGACACGCGAATACCGATACAGGCTCTCGAACATGGGCGGATCTCCGTGGTGAACTGGGGGATCCGACAGTACGGTGGAAGAAATTTATGTGGTGTTCCGCGACCTCGAGTCCAAGGCAAACGCCGCTGGGCGCCACATATGAGCCGGCGCCACATTCCGCATAAGATGTGGTCGACCACATCCTATGCGCGAATTGGGCACGTCCGGATCTGTGCGGGGGGTGCTCGGCAACGGGCATCCCTACCGCGATCCCTGCGCCTATTGCAAGCTTTTTTCGGTGACGTCAAGCGGTCTGCCTGCATGTATTCGGCTTGCCGGTGGGCGCGTCGAAACATGCCCGCAGCCTCGATGACAGTTCTGGCCATAGATCCGCCTTCAGTTCAATAGCGCAAGCCTACCGGAGGTGCGATTTGCACCAGAGCCGGCTTTAGTTGGCGTCAGCACGAGAGCCCGCAAGCGTGGGGCACGTCAAGGTGCAACTGCGGGAAGAGGTTGCGGTCCAGTTGCAGATGAGGCGCCACCAGTGGCTGGAAGCAATACAGTGACGCGCTGAAATTGATAGGCTGGGGCCCTCTGAAGAGCTTCGGCGGCGGCAGCGTCGTATGTGACCGCGATCGCTTGTTGATGTCCCAGCAAGTGGTGTAAGTTTTCTTTTACTCGCTGCACGGCAAGGCGCGTAGGGCGTAGCCCGAAGCGGCTTGCCGTGCAGCGCCGCTCTCTTCGGGGGTGGTCATCGTGAAGTCCGGATAAGTTTGAGGTGCGACCCACCAAACTTGTCTTGAAGGAAATCACAATGACCAACGCCACTATGGCATTAGCCGAGCTCGCCGAGAAGGGAGCCGACATCGACGTGCTGCGCCAGATGGTGCAGTTCATGGCCCAGCGCCTGATGGAGCTCGATGTCGAAGGCCGCTGCGGCGCCGCCTACGATGAGAAGAATCCCGAGCGCCTCAACAGCCGCAATGGCTACCGCGAGCGCACCTGGGACACCCGCGCCGGCAGCGTCGAGTTGAAGATCCCCAAGCTGCGCCAGGGCAGCTACTTCCCCGAGTTCCTGGAGCCCCGGCGCACCGCCGAGAAGGCCCTCACCGCCGTCATTCAGGAGGCCTACGTGCAAGGCATCTCCACCCGCTCGGTGGACAACCTGGTCAAGTCGCTGGGCATGAGCGGCGTCTCCAAGAGCCAGGTCAGCCGCCTGTGTGGCGAGCTTGATGAGCGCGTCAATGCGTTCCTTGGACGCCAGATCGAGGGCGACTGGCCCTACCTCTGGGTCGATGCCACCTACGTGAAGACGCGCGAGGCCGGGCGTATCGTGAGCGTGGCGGTGATAGTGGCTGTGGGTGTGAACACCGACGTCAGCGCGAAGTGCTGGGCCTGAAGGTCGGCGCATCAGAAGCCGAGCCCTTCTGGACGGAGTTCCTGCGCAGCCTGAACCGCCGTGGGTTGCGCGGCGTGAAGCTCGTCATCAGCGACAGCCACGAGGGCATCAAGGCAGCCGTCTCGAAGGTCCTGAAGGCCACCTGGCAGCGTTGCCGGGTGCACTTCATGCGCAACGCCCTGGCGCACGCCGGAAAGACCCAGCGGCGCATGGTCTCGGCCGCGATCGGAACGGTGTTCGTGCAGGAATCGGCCGATGCAGCGCGCACGCAATGGCGATCGGTGGCAGACCAGTTGCGCGACAAGTTCCCCAAGCTCAGCCACCTGATGGACGAGGCCGAAAACGACGTGTTGGCCTTCATGACCTTCCCGCGGGCCCACTGGACGCAGATCTACAGCACCAACCCTCTGGAGCGACTGAACGCGGAGATCAAGCGACGCACGAACGTCGTGGGCATCTTCCCCAACGACGCCTCGATCACGCGTCTGGTGGGCGCCATGATGCTCGAGCAGAACGACGAGTGGTCTCTCAACCGGCGCTACATGCAGCTTGAAGGCTTGCAGACCCTGAGCGACACTGCACCCACTCGGCTGTCCGCAGTGGCTCGCTGAGTACCGTGCATCTCAGCCCTGTCCGGGCTGAAGACTTACACCATCCACCGGGACGTAACCGATCGCTTCTGCGCGCGCGAACAAGTCGCGGGGTCGGAGTTCCCCTATCTCAAGTCGTGCAGGTCGAGTGCGTACCGGGCTTATTCGAAACCATTCGTATGTGACGTGATGGATGCCAGCCCTTGCCACCAAACTTTCTAGCGTGGGGTGATTCGGCATCAAATACCGATTCATGTGAGCCAGATCTCTTGCGACTTGCGCCCTAGCCGTTTGCCCGCTGCCGCGCGGAATTTCGAGCGTGTCCATGGCGACTATATGAAAATAGTTGAATGCGCTAACAGGCCGTTGAAAAACCGCTCATTGGCACGCGTTTGCTCCTTGCAATTCGGACTCGGGTCTTCATCCAGTACGTCGGGTCACGCGAGGGCGGTGGAATCGAGTCCGCGCAGCGGCATTCATGCGGTTCCATGGGGTCATTTCGGTGCTCTCACCGCTCATTGCACCCATTGCGGGCGCAGGTTGGCCAAGTTGCGCAGCCGCGTGAGGTTGTAGGCAGTCATCGTCAGCGTCAGAAGCTGGTCGACCTTATCCAGTCCTTGCACCATCACCTGCCGGATTGGTCCGATTGCCTTGCCCCAGCCGAAGCACTGTTCGATTCGCTTTCTCTTGCGTTGGCTG
>NZ_JBBKZT010000050.1:0-15673 GCF_037889975.1 Variovorax rhizosphaerae
GGCTGGAATCATGTACGTCGTGCCTTCAGCAGTGGTAAGCCGACGATCGAGCCAAGTGAGCAAGGCGAAGGGCGATGCTTCGAAAGCTGTGAGCAGCCATTCGCTGTCGATGGCGCCTTTGTTGTCCAAGTTCTGCTCAGCTTGCGAGACTGCTCGGAGTGCCTGATCAACCGATGTGCCCGACTCGTACGCCGACGATCGATTGCTGTAGGCAGCTTCATCATCGAATACCAGGAATGCCATGGCCAGCGCCAGTGCTCGACTCTCTCGGCCGTCCTCCAAGTAGGAAGCGACGAGCTGACACAGATTCTGGAAACCGATCTCGAACATCGTCTCTTCAATGCGATCGGTCAAGTCTTGGCCCTTGTAAATATTGCACCGCAGACCTCGAACAGCATGCAAAGTCTGTGGCGCGGATTAAGGAGATCCCGGCCAACCAGTGTGATGTTTTCGGCCCATTGGGACGCGTCGCGCTTAGCGAGTTTGCTTTCAGGAAATTGTTGCCGAGGCGATCGCAAGCAGTTGCCTGTCGGTTGGTTTATCCCACGCTGGACCGTGCGCCGCAGTCGCATAGAAGCTCACCATTTCGTGCCGCACCATGGGGTGCGTCCACCCTTTGCTGAGGAGTCGCTGAATCACGGCTGGATGAGCATTGCGGCGTACGAGGCTTTCCTGCAGTTCGCGGACCAATTCGGACTGGCGATCCGCTGAGAGCGCCGCGATTTCGGCCGCAACGGCCTCGATTCGCTCGGCCAGCCATTTTTTTTCCCACTGCGCAAGCCGCTCGCTCGGCGGCAACGCGGCAGATTCAGCCTTCTTGACGGCCTCAGCCTGGACCAGCGTTTCCGCCTGCGCGGCCGCATGCCCGGGAAGCACGCTCTTGAGATAGCGCAGGGGGTCGCGCAGCGGTTCGGGGAATGCACTTGCCGCACGCTTCTCGACGGCCTCGATTCCGCTGGCCACTGCAGCATCTCCGTATTCCTCGACCAAGCGTTCAACCCGTGTGTGGTCGATGCCTAGCCGCTCCGCGCTTGCCAGAACGCCCACATCGACAGGCTCGGCCGACGTTCGCTGCTGCAGCGCGAGAACACGCTGGGGCTTTTTTCTCACGGTGAACTGCAGGTCCGAGACGAAGCGCCCGGATTTGAATTCGAGCATCTCGATCTCGATATCGGCCAGCGCGTTGATCTCGGCGATCGCAGGCCGCAACGTGTCGCGCTTGAAAATGCGGTACTCCAGCTTTTGCAACCGCTCATCGTCGGGGCGGCCCAACAAAACCGGCCGCCACCAGGCCCATGATTTGCGGGCCGTCTGCCCCACGCCGAGATAGCGTGAACAGATTTCGTAAAGCGCGACCGCAGGATGCGATCCCAACTGCGAAATGACGTCGAGCGACAGCTTCGCGAAGATCTCGGGATCCAGAAGCTCGTGTCGCATGTTCACCGCATACGACCACTCGACCCAGATCTGACCGCGTTCCTTGACGAGCTTGGCATGTGAAAGCATCCCGCACACGTCCCAGGTCTGCCACTCGCCTGCTGTGGGGGACTGCCATTCCACAAGAGTCGAGACCATCGACCGCAAATGGGTCTTGATGATCTTCATGTCACCGCTGTTGTAGTCCAGCCCCTTCACGATATCCGTCAATGCAGACCGAAAGGTCTCCCGTTCAAGACCTTGGTCCTGCGCAATGTGCAGCAGTACGTTCCAGGTGCGGCGTCCGAGCGCCGTGATCTTGTTGTTCTGAGGCACCAATGCTAGAGAAAAAACCGGCTTGAGCAACGGCGCCGCACTTCGTGCCGGTGAATGTTCCTTGATCGCGTCCGTTGCCATGCGCAGACTTTAGCGCATCCCCCAGTTCATGTGAAACCGCCTCTCACATGTCGCGGCAATGGATTCCGCGGGGATCCACTGAAAAAGCTCCGCTTCAGGAAGGCTCAGGCGGTCGTTGAGGAGGCCTCAATTCACTGTAAAAGCTCCGTTACGGGCGTTGAATATGAGGCCCAGCTCCCAGCTGGTTCTCAGCAACGGGCCAACTGTATCCACTGCGCCACGCCACCGGAGGTCCGCCGGAAGCACCTGTATCCACTCAGGAGCGTACCGAAAAAGCTCCATAGGTCACCGAACTGGCTCCAAAACAGCGAATAAGTCGTTGATTTTAAACACTTTTTCTGTCCCAAAGTATTAAAGGTCTTCAAGGTATTGGAGTTCTAAAAATACCCGCCCTTCGGGCTTGGAGCTTTTTCAGGATCAGTTGCTGCAGATTTGGACGAAACTTCGCGCGTTTGCGCAAAACTCGTCCAACGCGCACAATCTCGCGCATAAACACCAACACGATCACCCAATGGACATTCGCCCCCCTATCACTCTGGCCTCTGTGCATCAGCAGGCGGTCGACGCAGCGACGATGCTTTCAAGCATCCGCTCGGCAATGCTGGCTCCGATGGTTCGAAAGGCAGCGCCCGTTTTCAGCGCCGACCAGGTGGCCACATTATGTGAAGCAACCTCTCGAGGCTCCTTCGCCCATCGGGTCGCGAGTCGCAAGGATATGCCCTCGGGTACCCTTGTGTCGAACGGCCGAAAGCGTGTCTTCACCTTGGAGGAAACTCGCCAGTGGGTTCGAGACTACCGAAAGGACGTTCTTCGGCCTGAGGGTGCTGAAGCGATCACGATCTCGATCGCCAATTTCAAGGGTGGCACAACGAAGACGACCACTGCCATGACCTTGGCACAGGGACTGACGCTGCTGGGACACAAGGTGCTGGTTATCGACACCGATCCCCAAGCCTCTCTGACCACTCTCTTCGGCATTCTTCCGGACGTCGAGATCTCGGCGGCTGACACGATCATGTCCCTTGCCGATGGAAGTTCGTCGTCGGTCCGGCCGATGATTCGAAGCACCTATTGGGACGGCTTGGATCTTGTGCCTGCTGCCAGTTCGCTCTTCGATGCAGAGTTCATGCTGCCTTCACGGCAGAGCAAGGAAGGGCTCTCGGGTTTTGAGTTTTACAAGGTACTGGACTTGGGCATCGATGATGTGCGCGCGGACTATGACGTGATCGTGATCGACAGCCCCCCTGCCCTTTCCTATCTCACGATCAATGCGCTGATGGCTGCGAATGGAATCATCATGCCGTTGCCTCCTGAGACGCTGGACTTTGCCTCCTCGACGCAGTTCTGGTCGTTGTTCTCCGACCTGACCGAAACCATGCTGGAGTCGCGTGGGCAGACCAAGAACTTCGACTTCATCAATATTCTGTTGTCGCGTGTGCCGCCAAAGGCGGGCCGCGGCGCTTCGACGACCGCCGACGCAGTTCGCGAATGGATAGGCGCGACCTACAAGGAAAAAGTGCTGCCGCTGGAGATTCCGCGCACGTCGATAGCGTCCCAGAAGTCGTCGGGTTTCGGCACCGTGTACGACAGCGAGGCGGCTGATGCCAAGGACAAGACCTACAAGCGAGCGCGGGATGCATATGACCTGTTTGTGCAGCACATTGAGGTCTCGATACGGAATGCATGGGCGCGTCAGTTGCCTGGTAGCGCGGGGGCTTTGTACGGTACAAACCCTCTGCGTGTCGAGGTCTGAGATGGCAGTGAACCTCATCGCGTCGATGGGAGTGCAAGGCGTGGGCGAAGGGGTTTGTACGGTACAAACCTCCCCTCGCAACACGGCAGCGCTTCATGATCTGCGCGCGAATCAGATGGGTTTGTACCGTACAAACCCCTTGCTGGGAAATGCTATCCCATGCGTTTTCGGACGCCCCGAAAAATCTTCTCCACTTTATCCTGTGCCCCGGGCGTCAGCGAAGGAACGTGTTCATGGCCAATAAAGACCTCATCAAACGCGCGTTCAGCGTGACCGCAAATCTTCCAGCAACGCCCGCAGTCGACGCGGTCGCCGGTCAACCGTTGCCCTTGAGCGATGCGCCTGCGGTACCCACCGAAATCGCCGAACTGGCAGCGCAAGCGGTCGCGCCGACGGCCGCAGTCGCCCCGACTCGTCTGAGCCTCGGGACGCCGAAGACAAGCCCCGGCAGCATGATGGCCTTCATGACAGAACAGTCAGAAGTGCATCGAGAAGTCGTGCGCTTGCGCGAACAAGTCAACGCCTTTGATGGCGCAGATGTGGCGCGTCGCTTGGACCCGTCGCAAATCGTCGCATCAAAGTGGGCCAACCGCGATGAATCGCATTTCTCGACGGAAGTGTTCGCGAGGCTCAAGCAGGAAATCGCAAGTGCTGGCGGCAACGTCCAGCCGATCAAGGTTCGCGCGCTCGACTCGCCCCGAGCAGAAGGCGCACGCTGGGAAATCGTTTTTGGCCACCGGCGCCACAGGGCGTGTCTTGAACTGGGCATTCCCGTGTTGGCGCTCATCCAGCGGGATATGCCCGACGCCGATCTGTTCGTGGAGATGGAACGGGAGAATCGCGAGCGCGAGGACCTCTCTGCGTGGGAGCAGGGTGTCATGTATATGCGCGCCTTGGAGCATGGCCTGTTTCCGTCAGCGAAGCAGCTTGCGGCCGCGATCGACCGTGATATGGGAAATATAAGCAAGGCAATGGCGCTTGCAAAACTCCCAGCAGACGTCGTTCGGGCGTTTGGATCTCCTCTGAACCTCCAGTTCAGATGGGCGACGGCGCTCAAGGACGCGCATCAAAGAGACCCAGAAGCGCTGTTGGCCGCCGCGCGAGAGATTGCGGCCGCGAGCCCAATGCCGAGCCCAGCTGCGGTGTTCTCAACGCTTACCGCTAACGCCAACAAGAGCGGCCGTTCGGCAACGTCTCCAGTTGAATGGAAAGACGAGCAAGGCAAACGCTTGGCCTTGTTGACTTTCGACCGAAAGGGCAGGGCGACAGTCTCGTTCGAACACGCCCTAGATGAGGGGCAACAGCGTAAGTTGACCAAGGTGGTGGACTCCTTTCTAGGCAGGAAAACGTGATTGCCGCCTGACGCCGAGAGCATCTGGGTAATGGGGTTGAAGGGACTTGCACATGGCTCTGTCGCGGCTACGCCCGCCGAACCTATTCGGCTTGAATCTCTATCAGCGTGCGCCGGAACCGGCCTGTGGCGAGCCGTAACTTTGGCGCTGTCACCGGGCCCCGTTCGCTAAGCATCGAAGGTGGGCGGGGCAGGGCGAAACAGCCCAGAGCCCAAACCCTTTGCCCTTGACCGCGATCGGTCTGCCAGGTGACCAAGAAGGTTCATTGGTAGGGTAGGGTAGCAACTCCTCGCGCCTAGCGCACAAAACGAATTTTAAATTTGTGAGCACTCACTTCCATATTGCGTCGGGCGAGTGTACGATCCGCTTAAGCATCAATCTCGCAAGAATTCCCACCCTTGCGCTTCCCCGCGGTCGCGATGCTCATATCGCAGAGCGGGGCGATCACGTGCACGAGCTTGGTGGATTCAGGCCCCTGCGAAGGACCATGCCATTGACTGGGCTTACCAAGGCATCCGGGCCTAGGATCCGGCGCTGATTTGCCTGAGGATTAGGATTCGCGGAGCGGCCGGTCCCAAACGGAGCGTGAGCCGGCCGCTGGAGCTTTTGGGCGGGCGAACATAGCTCTTGCGCGCATCACCCAAGTTCTGCCCGCTTCGCTTACATTAGGGGAGCGGCCTCGCAAGTTGTTGATTTCATTGGTTTTCAGATCAGCAACTTTCAAAATTGCCGTTTTGACCTCGCATTTCTGCATTGATGATAATTTTTCTTATCATCAACCAAATCGCCTCTCGGCAAGTTAAAGTGGAGTCTGAACCTACTTGAGGCGGCAAGGGAAGAAGGGCCTCCAAGTGCGCGAAGGGACTCGATGTTCGACAGGGCAGTTTGAGCGCGTCGCGCGAACCGTCCGTGTTCTGCGTCGATCTTGTTGTCGGCCGCTGAGGTCCCTCCAGAAGGTGAAATCCGGACATCGTACAAATTGCTACAGATCGAGACGCTGCTGAGATGCTGTTGAGAAAGAGGCGCTATGTGCGCGTCGTGTTTGGCAAAGTACGAGCCGGGCCCTGCGAGGCCGCGTAGAGACGCAACTGCGCTGCGCGACCCCGAAAATCGCGCTTTGACCGACCCCCTCGTGAAACTCGGTTGCCCTGTGTGCGGATCGTCCGCGGTTTACTCGGGTAGCCTCCGGAGGATGATGGAATTTCCGACCTTGCAGAACGTATCAGAACTCGACGACGAGCAGCTTGCGAGCCTGGCCGCCGACTGGCGCATGCGGGCGGGCTATGGGGACCGTGAGGCCTTTGGCGCGGCGCACATCCTGGAAGTCGAGCGGCGCCGGCGGGTGCGCGCCAGCGGGGTTGAAACGCGGCCTGTGTCCATGCTGCCGCCGCCGGAGCCCAAGGTCCCCTGGTGGAGTTTCTGGTCCCGAGCGTCCCGAGGCCGCCCGGATCACCTCGGCACGCTCCCGCCCCGCAGATGGAAAAGATAAACCAGGCGCCAAGGAAACTCCACAGCGGGCACTTCGCATTCATGCGCGCGCTCGCCCAGGGGCTGGACGAGAAGGCCAGCTGGAACCGGTATCTGCACCTGGAAGGCGAGTACACGGACGTGCGCGCCGTGCGGCGCACGATCGCCTGGATCCGCGACCAGTTTGCCGCCGCCGCGCGGCGCGAGAACAAGCCGGGCACCGCGCGGCTGATCCTCATCGACGCCGAGCGAATCACGGCGGAGGCGGCGGCGCCCGCGAAAGCGCTGCCGAGCCTGGCAGAGTTCGCCGCGGCCAACGGGCTGGAGGATTTCTCGGAGGAAGAACAACTCGAGGCCTACCAGGACGCCTATCCCGCCGGAAAGAAGGAGAACGGGGCAGTGCAGGGCGGCGGCAGCAAGGGTCAACGGTCTCGCCGTGCGCGCGTGGTCGAGCGCCAGCTCGAGGCGCTGCGCTGGCTGCAGGCGCTGGTGGCCCAGGACCCCAAACCGGGCGACAGCGTCGCGGCCTGGATCAATCCTTCCATGGCTCACAGGCTCGAGCGTGCAGGGCTGCCAACCCTGTCGTCGTTGGTCGCGCACATCAACGGGGTCGGCGCGCGCTGGTGGGTCATGGTGCCGGGGGTGGGGGAGGGCAAGGCCGCGCGCATCGTCGAGTGGCTGCAGGCCAACGAGGCCGTGTTGGGCCTGCGGGTCGGCGTCCACGTGGCGCAACCGCGCATGCAATTGGCGAGCGCCACGCTGGAGGCCGTGGTGCTGGCGGCGACGGCGATCCGCCCTTATGAAAAATTCGTACTCCCCGCTGAGCTCGACGGCAGGGCAGGGCGCTTTAGGGCGCCGCCGGAGCACTGCCTGCTCATGGCCGGCAACGATCACGAGGCGATCGGGGCCTGGTTGTCTTCGAAGGCCGCGGGGGCCAAGGGAAACCTGTCGGCGACCCAGCGCGCCTATCGCAAGGAAGCGGAGCGGCTGTTGTTGTGGGCGGTGCTGGAAAGGAAGAGGGCGCTCTCCTCGATTACGGTCGAGGACGCGGCCGCCTACCGGGACTTCCTGGCCGACCCGCCCGCGGGCTGGTGCGGGCCGCGCCACCACCAGCGCTGGTCCCCGCTGTGGCGCCCGCTCGAAGGGCCGCTCAGCGGCGTGACACTGCGGCACTCACTGACCGTGGTGCGCAGCCTGTTTGCCTTCCTGATGCGCCAAGGCTACCTGGTGGGCAATCCGTTCGCTGCGGTGGCCCTGCCGGTTCAGCCCCTGCGGCCGCTGGGATCGAGCCGGACCCTGACCTTCGCGCAATGGGATCACATCGATGCGTTGCTGGACAAGCATGGTGAGACCGAGGCGGACAGGCGCCTGCGCCGTGGCATGCGCTGGCTCTATGCGACGGGGCTGCGGCTGGCCGAGATCACGAGCGTGAAGTGCGAAGACCTGACGCCGGTCGAGTACCGGACCGGCGATGGCACCATGGCCTCGGACTGGCTGCTTGCCGTGATCGGCAAGGGCAACCGCAGCCGCGAGGTGCCAGTGCCGGCCGAGTTCGTCATGGAACTCGGCGATGAGCTGGCTCGCCATGGCTTCGAGCGCCAGGTGGGGGCGGTGAGCAACCGCGGCATCCATGTGATGAGCCGGTTTGAAGATGACCCGAAGCGGCCCGTGGCGTGGTCGGCCTCGGGGCTGTACCAGGCGATCAAGGCGTTCCTCGCCCAGGCCGCCGAGGGGCTCGACGCCGCCGATGCGACTCAACTCAAAAAGGCCAGCACCCACTGGCTGCGCCATTCGTTTGGGGCCCATGCGCTCAACGGAAGGGAAGGGCACGCGCCCGTGCCGTTGCAGATCGTTCAGAACAATCTGGGGCACGTCTCGCTCGCCACAACGTCCCTGTACATCTCGACGGAACGCGATGAAAGATTGAAGGCGATGCGGGGGTTCTGGAAATCGAGCTGACTCGACATGCGAGATGGTGCAGGACCCCCGCAGGCCGCTGCACGCGCCCATTGCGAAGCAATGTTGGCGAAAATTTCGATTCGCGTCAGATCTTGGATGTCGCAACGGTCTTCAACCGCAGCGATGATCTGGAGAATCATGAAATCGATGAAGAAACATCGCCCGCCCGATCTCTCGAAAGCCGCTGAGAAGGAGAGGCTGCGTCAGGGCTTGCCCTTGACGGCAAGACGCCTGAAGGATGGCAAGGCTGACCGGATCGACGGCGGTGATATCGATGCGTACGTCCAACTCGACTGGCTCGAATGGCACGGGGGCGGTCTGCGGCTGACGGACACGGGGCGCAATGTTTGCGCCCATGAAGTGTTGAATTCGGCGCAGGATGATGAGTAACCGGAACCGGCGACTGCAGTCGGACATCTCCAACGTTCGAACGACATGAGCATCCGTACCCCATACCTGCAAGTAGCCGACAGTGGCGTTCATGGGCTGGGCGCCTTTGTGACGCAGGATCTCCCGACGGCCACGCTTCTGGGCACGTATCAGGGTCGACGTTTCTCGGAAGACCAATTGTGCAGGCGCCGCTGGGATGACAGCCTGACATACCTGTTTTCCTTGTCGAATGGCGACACGATCGACGGAAGCCGCGGGGGCAACGCCACACGACACATCAATCATTCTTGCGAGCCGAACTGCGAAGCAGTCGAGGAGATTGACGCGAAGGGACGCCTGGCTCTGAGGATCTATGCGCTCAGACCGCTGCTTGCGGGCGAAGAGCTCTTTCTGGACTATGGGTTGATCGTGGACGAGGCGTCCATGGCGTCCGACTACAGGTGCCTTTGTCGTGCAGCCTCGTGCCGGGGAAGCATGGTGGCGCCACCCCACGCATCCGGGTGACTAACGACGACCCGCACGCTCGCGCTCACGGCGAGACCTGCAAGCACGTTCGGCAGCGGCGCCTAGGGTTGCGCTCAACGAGCGCGTCGCAACCGAGCGCCCGCCAATGCCGGAGCTCCCATGACGCAGACGCCGATCAGCGGAGTTCGGCCCGATGTCGTTCCCCGATCGTGTCGAAGAGCGGTGCCGAGCGTTGCACCCGGCGCACGACGTCACGCGCAACCGGATACGCCCGCGTTCGACCGTCAGACATGCCGGCGGGCTCACTGCGCCGCCTCGTCGCCTCGCGGCCAACGTGACCACTTCGCGCAGAGGGAGTGACAGTATGAGAATTCATGATCAAGCTCCTTTCTTTGGTGGTGGAGATGCTGCTTGTTGGAAGCGACGGAAATGTAGTTTCGGAGCGCGAAATTTTCAAGGGGTCTCGAAGGCCGAGACAAAGGCGCTGCGGTCGGCTGCTGCAGCACGGCTGTTCCCCCACTGCGTCGGGGGTTGGGGTCGCAAGGCTGCTCAGATTTCGCTGGCGTTGCCTTTTCTGCAAAATGCCCGCAGCAATCAAGGTGGCTTGGCAATCGGAAAGGACCGGATCATGAGCGACGGAATCGGAAAGCAGCTACCGCAACCCGGCGACCTGGCAGATGTGCTGGATGCGAACAAGGAGGCTACCGAAGAGGTGAAACAGGTCGCTGACCACCTTGCGGTTGTCCATGCGGTGTTGGAACAAGCTGTGCCCGCTGGCTTGGCGGACGACGTCGCATTGGCCACACAGCAAACCGAGCAGCTTGGAAAGCAACTGGAAGAGGCTTCCGACAAGCTCGACAAAGTCAACGAACAACTGGCGACGGAGGTCAACGCTCGAAAGTCGACCGAGGGTGGCGCGTAGAAATCTGACACAACTTTTCTCAACTGACCCACAGGATCGAACAAGCTCGGCGTTGAGCCTCGGGCTCCTTCCACCCGCACCGACGACGAGCATGCCGCTACTGATTTTCCTCGTCGAAGACAGCGCCACCATCCGCGACAATTTGTTGCCGGCTTTGGCCGACCTTGCCGGTGCGGAGGTGATCGCCTACGCGGAGACCGAAGTGGCCGCCGCGGAATGGCTCGATGCATACGGCGGCGCGCTTGATCTGGTGGTCATCGACCTGCTGCTGAAGAACGGCTCTGGTTTCGGCGTGCTCAGGCACTTCAAAGCCAGGCGTCCGGATACGGCGCTGGTGATCTTGTCCAACTACGCGACGCCCATGATGCGCGAGCGCGCGGCATCCTTGGGCGCAACGGCCGTCTTTGACAAGTCGACCGAACTCGAAGCGTTCTTCGAGTTTTGCGGTGGATTGAAGCGTTGAAGTCAGTGCCATGTGAGGCACTGGGTAACAGCGCCGTGTTGCCTAGGCAGTTCGAAATCGCACCGGGATTTCATTCATGAGCATCCCGCCACCTTGGGCGCATCACCCCCGCTGTGTTTGCTGAATCCTTCGTGGCGCCCTCTTGAAAAGCGTTTAGCCAGCCTCTAGCTTGCAAGTCGGAAGCGCTGGAAGGACGCCTCCGGCGCTCTGTTCAACTGAATGGAGGTACTCGCTATGTATAGATCTCTTTTTCCGCGCGACATCTTTGCCGAGGTGGACCGCTTGCAGCGCGAGATGCAGCAGGCCATGGACCTCTCTCCCAGCATCCGCGGGTTCGGCCGCGGCGGCTTTCCTGCGTTGAACGTAGGGGGCACCGAGCACGCGGTGCAGATCTACGCATTCGCACCGGGCGTGGACCCGCAGAGCCTCGAAATCGATCTGGATCGCGGCGTGTTGACGATCGCGGGTCAGCGCACCGCCAGTGTCGACGATGGGCGCAATAGCGCCGATGGCAAGCAGGCCACGGTGCACATCAACGAACGTTTTTCTGGCGAGTTCCGACGCGTCCTCTCACTGCCGGAGGATGCGGATCCGGAAGCCATCGATGCAACCTACCGAGATGGTGTCGTGCGCATCACAGTGCAAAGGCGTGCCTCGTCCCGACCGCGCCGTATCGCTATCCAATGATGAAAGGAGATTGAAATGAACCATCTTAGTGATCAAGCTGACCGCCCTTCGTCCACTGCGGGAAGTCCGCGGGCTGCATCACGCTACAGCGATGCGGCGCTGATGCCACCGGTGGATGTGGTTGAAGACGTCGACGGCATCACGTTGTACGCGGACTTGCCCGGCGTCTCCCGGGAAAACCTGCACCTGCAGGTGGAAGCGGCGACCCTCACGATCGACGCAGAGATGGATCTGGGATTGCCGGAGGGTCTGCAATCGAGCCATGCCGAGGTCGGGCTGGGGCGCTTCCATCGAACCTTCACGCTCAGCCAGGAACTGGATCCGGAAAGGATCGCGGCGGACCTCTCCAACGGCGTACTGAGACTGAGCATACCGAAGGCCGAGCATGCGAAGCCGCGGCGGATCGCGGTGACTGCAGTCTGATAGCGGCCGAGAAGGGCAGGGCGGCGCAAGCCGCCCTGGCGCCCGAGGTATCTTGATTTCTTACAGGAGGAGCATCGATCATGGCCATGGAGCTGCTGAGGCGTATTGCAGCCTCGCCCCTGCCGGCTTCGTTCAGGTCGCCTGAGGACATCGACAAGCTGAGGGTCCTGCATGCAGCTGGCTTGGTTCGCGCGGTCTTCGCCGCAGAAGCCCAGGCGATGGAGGCCCCTCGGGCCGCGCTGGTCACCGCTATCACTGCGAGGGGAATGGCGGAACTGCGCACGAATGGCGAACCCGATGCGCAATTGAGAGGGGCTGGTTCGACGATAAACGTGGTCAGACGGCTGCGTGGCTTGGTGGAACGCTCCCGTGGGGCGTCAGAGTAGGCATGCGTTGCGTTCTTTGCGGGGCGGTTTCGAGGGTGAAGCGCAACGGGAGTTGCTGAATTGATGCAGGCGGTTCATGAGACGCCAGTGTCTGCGCGAACACCTCCAGCGGCTGCCCGTCGTGCTTGGCGCGAGGCCTGTTATTCATGCTGTCGGCGATCCCGTCGAGTTCGTCCTGGCTGAACAGCTCAGGTCTGTGCTTGGGCATGAACTGACGCAGCAGGCCGTTCGTGTTCTCGAAGGTGCCGCGCTGCAAGGGGCTTTGCGCCTCACCTCCAGCGGAACGGGATCAGCGCTGTGGGCGCTTGTTGCCGGCCATTGCGGCGCAGCAGCTGCAACTGGGCGCCGCGGGTTTTGGGTTCCTGATGGGTCGCCTGGGAACAGGTGCGGTCGCGGCTGTCATCTTTCGGCACATAGGAGCCAGTTCATTTCCGGCCTAAAAGAGCCAGTGGTTTTCCGCCGTAATGGAGCCACTTCGTTTTCGGCATATTGGAGCCAGAGGAGTTGAAGGGCACCTCGATCTGAATGGGTTGATCACGTGTTGAAGTGAGCGACTTGTCAGTCCCCCACGGAGGCAGCGGCGCCGAAGGAGGATCGAGATGTTCCAGTACCGAATCTCCCTTGCACAGATGCGGCGGGGCGCCTACGAGCGAGGGATCGCGCGAAGTCATTGCATGGGCCGCCACAAGCTGGCCGACCTGCGCGCGTTGGCCGAGCAGCACGGCTGGCTCGACGCGCAAACTCCTTTTCCGGAGGACGCCGAGATCGCCGCCGCCGTTGGCGCGCCCAAGCTGGCCGCGTCCACCGTCTCGACGCTGGAATCGCATCGGGAACGCATTGCCGGCTGGCTCGGTCAGGGCCTGCAGGGCACCACCGATCCTGGGGGCGCTGAAGCGCAATCACGGCTACCGGGCAGCTATTCGTCGGCGTATCGGATGATCGTTGCGCTGCGAGGCGAGTGCCCGCCCGGTATCCCCGTGCCCTTGAGCTTCGCGCCCGGCGAGGCCGCCCAGGTCGATTCCGGCGCCGGACCCATGCTGAGGAAGCTTGGTTGCTTCAGGTTGACGATGCCTGATGGGCCGAACAAAACCCTAGGGCAAATCAAGTGCAAGTTCGAGCGCTTGCAGCGATCGGGGGTCCAGCAGGCCAACCGCAGGCGGCGCCGATTTCGTGCGCGCGGTGTTTTGACCGTCATACTGTTGCTCCAGACCATGAGAGGCTCAAGTGCGTCGGATGCTCAAAACTGCGGATGAGATTCAGGCGGAGGTTTCTCGCCTCATCCAGGAGAGCGAAGTCGTGAACAGCGATGGCGAGAACGTCCATGTGTCCAGACCAGTCTTGCAGCCGCCGAGCACGGAGCAGGACGGGTGCAACTGGACGATAAGGACCTTCGGGAACGCAAGCGCATATCAGCCTGAGGTTGCGCAAGCGCTCGCTGCTGTTCAATCGAAATGGAATCTCGATGCCTGATTTGCAGCGAGATGGTCATTGCGGCATCGGAAGCGTTTGAAGACCTGTCACTGTGCGGTACCGCACACGGACCTGCCGCGATGCCTATACTGGCTTTGATCGTGAGCGATGCACTGGGTGCGCTCCGGCTGGAAGGAGTTGCTATTCAAAAGTCTCCCAACCCCATCAAAACCACTTGCTCGCCACGTTGGCGGACGCCGAACGGCAGCGTTGGTTCCCGGAACTCGAATCGGTCGACATGCCGTTGGGGCAGGTGCTCTACAAGTCGGGCATTACTCTAAGCCACGTGTACTTTCCGACAAAAGCCGCACGCCCCGGGGCGTAGGGTCTGGCGAAGCAACAAAGGGTGAGTATGCAATTCCGAGTCGGTTTCGAAATGGTGTATCAGTGCCCTCAGCCGACGCCGATGATGTTGACCTTGAGCATCCACTATTCGCGTGTGTCCGACCTGGTGCGGCCCGATCACCTTATGACAGGTCCCGCGGTACCCGTGACCGCGTACCGCGATCCGTTCGGCAACTGGTGCAGTCGCATCGTGGCGCCCCAAGGTCGCTTCGTCCTCAGTACCGACGCGCTGATCAACGACAGCGGCGCAGCCGATGTCGTGGCGCCCTGGGCAACTCAGACGCCGGTGGAGAATCTCCCGGAATCGACGCTGGTCTATCTGCTTGGCAGCCGCTATTGCGAGACCGACCAGCTCACCGAGATCGCCTGGCAGCGCTTTGGCTCGGCCCCAACCGGCTGGGCTCGCGTGCAAGCGGTCTGCGATTTTGTGCACCAGCACATCAAGTTCGGTTACCAGAATGCGAGTCGGACGCGCACCGCGCTGGGCGCCTACAACGAAGGCCAGGGCGTGTGCCGCGACTACGCGCACCTGGCGATCACGTTTTGTCGCTGCCTGAACATTCCGGCGCGGTATTGCACCGGCTATCTTGGCGATGTTGGCACGCAGCCGCCCTACGCGCCAGGGGATTTTGCGGCGTGGTTCGAGGCTTATCTGGGCGAGCGTTGGTACACCTTCGATGCGCGCAACAACAGGCCGCGCATCGGTCGGGTGTTGATTGCGCGCGGCCGCGACGCCTGCGATGTCGCGCTGTCCACCGCGTTTGGCGCGACCACGCTGGAAGCCTTCAAGGTCTGGACTGACGAGGTCGTGGCGGATTGAACTGGCGCCGCACTTGCGGCCAAAGCAAAGTTCAGCAACTACCTGGCAGATTCGCTTTTGCACCGTCTCCGGCGGCTGCCCATTCCCAGTGCCGACAGAGGGTCCGACCCGTCGGTCTGACCCGGCATCCGTACGCGCGATTCCCGTATCAGACTCCAACCCCGGGTCAGACTCCAAGAGTCGCGCGTGCGGCATGCAAGCGTCAAGACCAGAATTTCGCCTGCTTCACGCGGGCCTCGATGGCAGCGCTGCGGCGAGCAGATCTGGCACGTGCCGCGACGCGACGTGACGCCATCCTCGCTGGCCACGACAAGCCGCTAGGCGCAACTCAAGCAGGCGGTCACGCGACTATCGCAGTACACCGGTACAGTGATGGCGCCGAGCGGTCCGGCGAGTCTGAACAGACAATCTGCAGAAGCACGGTATGCCAGACCTCTCCCCGAGGTAGGCGTTCTGCGTGCGTTGCATGTTCGTCATTTGGCTCTTGTGAAGTGGGGTCCGGCGGCGCGGTTGTCGCGCCGTCTCTTTGCGGGCACGAGGGGCTGGACTCGCACGGCGCGCAGAAGGCCAAGCGGTGACCGCGATCTGGATGGCGTGCTGACGGCACAACCTGCACGGCCCCTAGAGACGTCGCGCGGCAACTCCCGCCATGGCCCTGCTGCACAGAAATCGTTGTCAAGCACTCTTTGACAGGAGCGACTGACGCGCAACGTATGGCCCGCTCGTATCACACGCCAAGCATGTGAGGCAAAGGCACCAGCTCGCTGCCCACGAGATCGCGCAAATATCGGCGGGCATGCAACTTGCCCACGGTGCGCACGATGTACGACACCTGCGCATGGAGGCTGCTCGCATTGTTCGGTGGCGTGGCCTTGCTCCGCACGTCGGTCGGCATTAGCCCAAGATTCGCGGCATCCGCGTCAAAGCCCGACCTGCGA
>NZ_JBBKZT010000051.1:0-14898 GCF_037889975.1 Variovorax rhizosphaerae
ATTCGCAACCTATGTCGACAACAATGCCGGCGCCATCGTCAACTACGGGGAGCGGTACCGATGCGGGGAACGGATCTCCACCGGCTTCGTCGAATCCGCGGTCAACCAGGTAATCGCCAGGCGGTTCGTGAAGAAGCAGCAGATGCGTTGGACGCTGCGCGGAGCGCATCTACTGCTTCAGGTTCGTACCCAGGTCCTGAACGACGAGTTGCGAGCGTCCTTCGAGAGGTGGTATCCGCGCTTCGGCGCCCAGGCGCAGGTGCCGCTTGCAGCGTAGCCATCATGGAAAGGATGCTGCACTGCACACCCCCAGGAAATGGATGCTCTCCAATCTGCGAAATTCGAATAGGGAGGCCGACGTAGCAAGAGCCTGGTCTGCAAGCGAGGGCCGACGTCAAGATTGGCCGTTGGACTGTTCCGCTCGATCAAGGCTTCGATGGCGCATTTCCCGGCCGCTTAACGAGTTCGCTTCGCTGCTTCTGCACCGCTTCAAGTTGCGCAAGTTGCGCCGGACAGTCGGAAGAAGCGGCCACGAGCGCAAGCGGACTGCGCCGGAGGGCGGTGATCGACCTTTCGACCGCGGCAGCGTCGCGAGTGGTCGACACCAGACCTGCCGAGACGGCCGCCCTCGACTGACGACTGAACTTCTTCTCGAAGGCGGGCGTTCCGCAGCGTGCGGCGATCACGCGATAGTCGGCTTCTTGCTGAAGGGCGTTGGTAGGCGTCCGCTCCTGGGCCAACGCGTCGGCCAGCGGGCATAGCGCTGACACGGCCAACCCGAGGGCAAGCATTCTGATGAACGCGCTGCTGCGCACGAACGCTCCACGTTGCATGAGGTCATCGTAAGGCCTCGAGGCACTGCAGGGCGTTGTTTCGGCCCCTTCGTGGCGCAGCTACCACGTAAGCGCCACCGCTTACCAGGGCGAGCACCGGAGGCGACGCGTGCATCCTTGCAATATTTGCCGGAGCACCAGTTTGAAAAGCGCGTGGTCGCTCAGCGTGCCTCGAATAGAGAAACTCCAGAAGCCTGCCGCAAACTTTCGTGCGCCGAGTGAAAGTGGGGTTGGCCGAATACGGTCCACCACGCGGCCCAGGGCTGGGCCCGCTTGAACCGGATCGACTCGTCCCATGTCGATCGAAACTCGCGTTCGTGCCAACCGAGTTGAGCGAAGAATCCCGCGCGATCGCGGGGCGCGAATTGAAAGGTCGCGTCGGGTGTCAGTTGCGATTGCCAGAGGGAGCCCGAGGTCGCGCACAGGGCGAGGCTGATCAGGTCACCAATCCACCAGCCAACCTGCGGTTCGCCAAACAACTGCGCTGCAAGGCGGGCAACCTGGTTCTCGGTGAGGTACAGCAGCAATCCCTCTGTGAGTACGAGCACGGGTCCTGATGTGGATCTCGCGAGCGAAAGCACCGCTTCCACTGCCAGCGCATCGCACACATCTGCGACCATGTGCGAATGCCTGCAAGTCGTCTCTGTGTCGCCCAGGCAAATGCGTCGATGTACCACCATGTCCGGGAGGTCCACGTCGATCCAGTGCAAGGCGGCAGGCAGCGCCAGACGGAAGGCCCGGGTGTCCAATCCTGCGCCGAGATTGATCACCGTGCATGCGCCTTGCTCGATGCACGCCAGGACAAACTCGTCGATTACGGCCGTGCGTACGGTCATTGGGCCGGCGATCTCGTGTGCAGCAGGCATGTTGCGAACGATTGCCTCGCCCCTTGCCCCGGCCATGCGACGTGCCAAGGGGTCATCGAAGAGGGCATCAGGCCGCTCGGACTCCATTGCGCGATACATCGCCACCCACAGGGCGGTATCGGAGACATTTCTCAAGGGCGGCGAAGGGCTGGTGGTGTTCATGAAGCTGTTGGCAGGACGACCCTGGGCTGGAACAGGGGGTGCAGGCTGAACGCGCGCATCGCGGCTTCGGTGGCGTCGAGCTCGCTCAGGATGATCAGCTCTTCGTCGATGCGCTGCAAGAGCGCGACCCCCGAGCCTCCCGCGACGCGATCGGCGTGGTGCGTCCGGATGGCCTGGCATTCGGGCGACCAGGTGGCGCGAACGATGTCCTCTGTGACGATCAATGCGGCAACTCCATTGGCGAATTGTCCGTGATCGCACATGCGCTTCGTGCAACATGGCCGTGCGGTTCGCGCCGCCATGTCGTGAAGTAGAGTGCGCCACTGCGGCAAGACCCCCGACTGAGGTGCGCGCCGGTTGCACACGCACGCATCCTGGAACCTGTACGAGCGACGCTGGCAAAGGCGGGCTGCGTCTGGACGAGTTCGCGACAGACTAGAAGACCAGCATCCAGGCTCGATTGCGCATGCACCTGTTGCAGCGCCTGCAGTCCGTCATGCTGAAGGAACAGACAGCACGCTTTCTCAAGTCGGCGGTCCGTTGCCAAGGATGCGGCGAGCGTCTCGCAACAAAGACCACGAGATCGCTGGTTTACCGCACTGCCTTCTGCGAGGTCAGTTGATGTCCCAGCAAGTGGTGTAAGTCTTCTTTCACTCGCTGCACGGCAAGGCGCGTAGGGCGTAGCCCGAAGCGCCTTGCCGTGCAGCGGCCGCGCTCTTCGGGGGGTGGTCATCGTGAAGTCCGGATAAGTTTGAGGTGCGACCCACCAAACTTGTCTTGAAGGAAATCACAATGACCAACGCCACTATGGCATTAGCCGAGCTCGCCGAGAAGGGAGCCGACATCGACGTGCTGCGCCAGATGGTGCAGTTCACGGCCCAGCGCCTGATGGAGCTCGATGTCGAAGGCCGCTGCGGCGCCGCCTACGATGAGAAGAATCCCGAGCGCCTCAACAGCCGCAACCCGGCGACGCAGCCGACCGGCACACCTGCTTTCATAATCTTTCAGCCTTCTCTGCGCGATCATCGCGCAAACAGGCAGCGAGCATAACTTTACTACTTAAAAAGCACATCGTTATTACTCTTCACGCTTTCCGGCCCGAGCAGGAAGACTGCAAAGTGCAGATGAGGCGCATCGGGCGCTGCGTTGCCGGTCGTGCCGACGTAGCCGATGAGGTCGCCGCGCCGCAACTGCATGCCCTCGCGCAAGCCGTCGGCGTAGCGATCGAGGTGGGCGTAGTAATAGGCCAGCTGGCTGGCCGGGTCGAACTGGTAGATGGTGAGCCCGCCGGGCTTGCTGTCGAACAGCTTGACCAGCGTGCCGTCATCCACGGCGCGCACCGGCGTGCCGCGCGGGGCCATGATGTCGATGGCCTCGTGGCGGTGCCCGGGGCGGCCGTCGTCGAAGGTGTCGCGCACCGTATCGGGCCGGACGCCGTCCACCGGGAATTGCAAGGCGCGGGCGGCCAGCAGCGCCGACCCGGCGCCATCGCCGTCGGCTTGCGCCATCGTCCAACCTGAAGCGGCAAGCCACGGTGCAGCCCTCAACAGTTGTCGTCGCAACATGCGCGTCAGTTTTTCATGCCTTGACTTCAACCGCGAAGCCCGCCCTCGCCAACTGCGACAGCCGTGCCGCGTCCCAGTTGGTCAAGTGGATGCAGCCGTTGGTTTCCTCATGCCCGACGCGATCGGGCGCCGGTGTGCCGTGGATGCCCCAATGCGGCTTGGACAGGCCCATCCATAAGTTGCCGATCGGGTTGTTCGGCCCCGCCGCAACGTCCACCTTCACCGCATCCACCGGGGCCTTCTTGAGGAGGGACGGGTCGTACGTGAAAATCGGATCCTTCACCTCATTGATGATCTTCATCTTGCCCAAGGGCAGCGGGTCAAGCGGACCGCCTATGCTGATCGGGAAGCCGGCCAGCGGCTATGCCCGTGCCGTCGAGCACGTATAGCATGTGTTCGCTCTTGACGACTTCGATCGACTTCGCGGCCTTCACGACACTGGCATCGGCCGTGCCCGTGACGTTGACCACCACGATCTCGTCGCCGACCTGAAATTTCGCGCCCCGGTTCAGCTCGCGAGTAATGACAATGTGTTTGTTGCTATTTAGCAAAACCCATTTAAATCAATGAGTTAACGCGTCGCGGAGTGACTGCGAGCACAACATTACTTCGCATTTTCCGGTAGTAATTTCGTGCTTTTCCGCCTTGCTGTAGTAAAGAAATGCCAATTTGCCGTGATCCGCATGAGCACATGTTTACTACTCAAAGACCGACGGCGCGATGAATCCGGCGCGGCCAATGGCGGCGAACGCCGCGTTTTGAGAGTGAAGGTGCGCCCTCCCCCGGCGACAAGTTCCAAGCCACGCGTTGAACCCCGCTCATAGACGTTGGGCGCGCTCGCAATGTCGACTGCGCGAACATCGCGCAAGGCGACCTGCGAGCACACTTTTACTACGCTACAAGCACAATTTCATTACACCTCACGGCTCTGGAGTTCCGCGAACACGGTGGTGGCGCCGACCAGTAGCACCACCACGCTGATGATGCCAGCGATCAGGCCATTGTCGGTGTCGGCGGCGGCGCGCAGCATGGCTTCCACCGCGGTCGCGCCGTCCTGCCCGACCAGGCCACCGATCTGCCCCACGATCTGGTCCTGCGCCGCCTCGCGCCCGAAGATCGCGCCAGCGACCGCAATGACGATCACCCGCAACGGCGCGAGCGAGAAGATGGTGTAGTAGGAGATTGCAGCGCCCATGCTGGGCGCGTAGTCGTCGATCCAGGCCATGACCGCCTTGCGGCACAGCTCGTAGAGGTGCTTCGGCTTCATGGCTTTCTGCCTCCTTTGGCCATAGCGTTATTCGAAGTTTCTCCAGCCTGCGGCTTCGCATCCGTCGTGCGCTTTGCTAGGCCGCTGTTGCTTGCTTCGCCGGTCGCGATCTGCCGGCGATGTGGGCGGGACGCCTACGTTTTGCGAAGGTAGCGGCCGGTCACGCTCGCAGGCGCTGCGCCGATGGCGTCCGGTGTCCCTTCCGCCACGATGCGGCCGCCTTCGTCGCCCGCACCCGGGCCCATGTCGATCACCCAATCGCTCGCAGCGATCACGCGCAGTTCGTGCTCGACCACGACCACGGTGTTGCCGGCGTCGACGAGCCCATCGAGCTGTTCCATGAGCTTGTCGACGTCGGACGCGTGTAGGCCGGCGGTCGGCTCGTCGAGCACATAGAGCGTGTGACCGCGCTGCACGCGCTGCAGCTCGGTCGCGAGCTTGATGCGCTGGGCTTCGCCGCCCGAGAGTTCCGTGGCCGGCTGACCCAGGCGCAGGTAGCCGAGACCGATCGCCTCGAGCAAGGCCAGCGGCCGGTGCACGGCCGGCTCCGTGGCGAAGAAGGCCACGGCCTCGCTGACCGTGAGGGCCAGCACTTCGGCAATGTTGCGCCCCTGCCACCGGACCCTGAGCGTGGCCTCGTTGTAGCGGGCGCCGTGGCAGGTTGGGCAGGGCGCATAGACGCTCGGCATGAAGAGCAGCTCGACGCTGACGAAGCCCTCGCCCTCGCAGGTGTCGCACCAGCCCTTGGCCACGTTGAAGGAGAAGCGGCCGGCGTCGTAGCGCAGCCGCCTCGCGGCCGCCGTGCCCGCGAAGAGCTTGCGCACCGCATCGAAGAGGCCGGTGTAGGTGGCGAGATTGGAGCGCGGCGTGCGGCCGATCGGCTTCTGGTCGACGCGCACGATGCGCCGGATTGCTTCGACACCGCTGGCGATGTGTCCGGTCATCGTGCCCGGCGGCAGGGCTTCCGCATCCTGCGCTTCGTCCTCAGCCTCGGGCGGCTCATGGCCGAGATGCCCCGCGACGAGTTCGATCAAGGCTTGGCTGACCAGGCTCGACTTGCCCGAGCCCGAGACCCCGGTGACCGTGGTGAACACGCCCAGCGGAAAGGCGGCTTCGAGTTGGTGCAGGTTGTTGCGCGTCACGTTGGCCAGGTGCAGCCAGTTGACTGGCACTCGCGGGGGTCGCTTGCGCTTCGCCGCTTCGGCGAACAGGTAGCGCGCGGTGTGCGAGCCGGCCACGCCGCGCAGACCCGCCGGCGGCCCGCTGTAGAGCACGCGGCCGCCCAGTTCACCGGCATCCGGCCCGACGTCGACGAGCCAGTCGGCGTGGCGCATCACGTCGAGATCGTGCTCCACGACGAAGATCGAATTGCCGGAGCGCTTGAGACGGTCCAGCGCCACGCGCAGCGCCTCGCCATCGGCAGGGTGAAGGCCTGTCAACTGTGCCGGGAGGCAAGAGGCAGCAGTGACACATTTCCTTTTCTCTACGGATCGGCGTTCTTGTCACCTACCCGCGCCATGAGGTGATGCGCGGCAACCATCGCCTCACGTTAGCCCGGTAGCGCTTGTACTCGTCGCCAAACTGCTCGCCCAGCGCAGGTTCTTCGTAGGCGATAACGAACAAGAAAAATCCGGCCCACACGATCGCGCCGTACCCCAGCACCGTGACGCTCCCGAACAGGAGGCCTTGGCCGGCGATCAACGCCGTGACTGCGACGTACATTGGATTGCGGACGTAGCGATAGAACCCGGTGACGACGAGGCGCTTGGGAGGCATCACGGGCGCCGGTGTGCCGAGGCCGTGCCACGCGAAGCGAGCGAAAGAATCGAGCAAGATGGGTAACCCGGCGCCGATCAGGGCGGCGCCGAGCACGCGCGCGAGCGGGAATAGCGGAAGTGCGAAGTGCCAGTGCGTGAGGTACCAAGGGACGAACACGGCAAGCGTGCCTGGAGCGATGACCAGGAAGATCGCGGAACCGATGATCGCGGCGGCGCGCTGCACGACGGAATCATACTCAACGCCGCCGCGATTGAGGCCGTTCGCACGCCCATCCGAGGCGACCAGGGTTCATCGACAGGCCCCCAATTTTTAATGTCGATAACGGGGGTTTGTCGCGGACTGACACGAGTCGGCGCCTCGCGGCGCATGACCATGTCCTCGATGCTGCTCACTTAGATGAAGCACACCGACACGGCGGCGACTGTCGCGACCGACAATAGCCGCCACGGTTTAAGGATGACATGCCGCGCACCGGTGCGCGCTGAACGCGACCACTTCGCCCGGACTGCGCTTGGCCAAGGTGTTGCGCGAATTCAGGTGTCTATGCAGCGGTTGCTCGCGCCACCGGCGGGAGAGCGCCGATCTGCCCTCGCCGTCATCCGGACGGCCGACGCGCGCTAGCCGTCCCACGGCGTGAACCGCTCGTACAACATCCACTGAGCCAGCGCAAGGCATGGACCACATTCGCGCGGCGCGGGCTCGGTGAGCCGCGGCTGCTGTGTGCGCCCGGGGCGCGTCGGGCAGACACTGAGCATCGACCACGGCCTCAACGGCATGTCGCTCGACGCCTCGCCCTTCCTGCTAACGGCTCCGCCCTGACGACCATCCCCCCGCGGTGGTCAGCGAGGAGCCGCGCATCGCCATCAGCAGACGATCGACACTTCGTGGCGATCCGGGTATTTGGGATCGCGCTTCGTGAGCAACGCCCTTTATCCCGTCGGCTTGCGGCGCTGAACCGACCCGCGCGACTCGCGTCCAATCCCCATGCGCGGCCGCCTTTTCGCAACACTGCTTGTCTTCGGCCTGGCCGGCGCCGCAACCTATGCCGTGGCGACCGGCTGGCTCGCGATTCCCGACGACTACAACCCCTGGGGGGAACTCGATGCGGCTGCGCAACCCAATCTGCTCACGTCGATCAAGCTGCGCCGAGCGCGCGAAGATGCGATGCGTTGCTTCACGTCGCTGCGGCAGCTCGATGTGAAGTACACCGGTGTGCCGGACCGCGACACCGGCCCCGGTTGTGGCTTCAGGGATGCGCTGCGGATGTCCGGCGTCGGCGCGTTGAAGTTGCAGCCGTCGGTAATCCTCAGTTGTCGCGCGGCGCTCTCGTTCGGCATGTGGGAGCGGCATGCGCTGCAGCCCGCCGCACGTGAGCACCTGGGTGCCCCGCTGGTGGCGGTTCGCAACCTCGGCAGCTATGCCTGCCGCGACGTCAACACCGGCGAGCCCGTCCCCGAGGGCGCGCGCCGTAGCCGGCATGCCACGGCGGACGCCATCGACATCGCCGCCTTCGTGCCTGCCGAAGGCCGTGCGGTCACGCTTGTGGACGACTGGACCCGCCGAGATGGCGTCGCGCAGCCGGGCCGGGCGCCATTCCTGCGTGACGCGCATGCCGGCGCCTGCAGGTTCTTCGACGGCGTGCTCGGGCCCGATTACAACGCGGTGCATTACGACCACTTTCACCTCGAAGATGGCGGATGGCGCTCCTGCCGCTGATGTCCGAAGGGGCGCCTACATACGCCAAGAGCGGCCCCACACCGGTCCGTGCTTGGGCGGCCCCGGGCTTTCTTCGTTTTGAACGGTTCGGCAGCAGGAGCAGGTCATCTCGATTCGCGCCGTGCGTGGAAGGAGAGTTTTCTGCGGATTCGCTCAGGGCAGGTTTGTGATGGAATCGGGCAAGCAGGGAATGTCGCTGCCCAATACTATGGCGATGCCGGGCACCACAGCGTGGCCACCGTGATGGGCTACTACCGCGCGGAGAGCTCACTCAACAACAAGGCCAGTCGCATGCTCGATGATGAGTGACCTGGAAGGACGGCGCCTCGGGGCGGCTTGCCGAATTGCGCAGCACGTTCGTTCGATCCGGCTCGCATGTCACGGCGCCGCGACACAGAAGGCGCGCTGTGGACAAACCCTTCTCCATCGCGCAGTTCGATCACCGCCTAGAGACGGCCCTGTTTTCGATGAGCCCTCCCCGTCACTCGCAGCGCCGGGAATTTGTGGACTTTTGTTTGCCAAAAGTCAACTTCCAGTTGTCCCCTTGGCCGGTGCATGACTTTGTGGATAACCTTGAGGGGCAACGCGCCGAAGCCGCGCTGCGCTTGGCGTTCCACACGGTGCCCAGCGAATGAGCAAGGTGCTCGTTCGCGCAACATTTGCAGAGGGTTACTTCTCGCTAGGCCGCATCGATGTGGTGCCAAACGGCTGGTCGGCTTCGGCACGCCCTCACGCCTCGCACAACCGGTTTCGCTTGGGGGTTGAGGGCCAAGGAAGGACTGCGGTAACTCTCGAATCGCCTGGGGCCGACCGAGCTTGCCGCACATCGTGCTCGACTGGCCCGGCTGGCAAGGCCCGAGGTCGATCGAAAAGTTCCTTCAAGTCCGCAGCCTGAAGCGCGACGAACACCTATTGGTGCCGACCTTCGTTGACATGCCGCTCGTGGTGGCGCGCACCGCCCTCGTGAGCACCATGCCCTCGCGGATGGCCCAAGGCTTTGCCGCGACACACGCGCCGAAATGCTTCGAGGCGCCCCTGGACGGCCTTGACGTACCCTGCCATGGCACAGCCGGCAGGACAGCGGCCCGGCGCACCGGTGGATGCGCGAGTTGCTGGTGGATTTTTGCGCCCACGTCTAGTGATGGCGGCACAAGCCGAATAACAAACATGTGATGTATTGCTTTAATGGCATCCCGGTTCTAAGATACATGCTTTCTACATCTTTAAAGCCATGCTGACCGTTGCCCAAAAAGCCATCATCTCCGCCACCGTTCCGCTGCTCGAAACCGGCGGCGAGGCGCTGACCACGCATTTCTATCGCATCCTGCTGGGCGAACATCCCGAGGTTCGGCCGCTGTTCAACCAGGCGAGCCAAGCCAATGGCGAGCAACCGCGCGCACTGGCCAACGGCGTCTTGATGTACGCGCGGCACATCGACAGGCTCGAAGCGCTTGGTGATCTGGCGGCACAGATCGTCAACAAGCACGTCGCCTTGCAGGTCTTGCCCGAGCACTATCCGATCGTCGGCGCCTGCCTGTTGCGCGCGATCCGCGAAGTGCTGGGTGCCGAGGTGGCGACCGACGCCGTGATCGACGCCTGGGCTGCCGCCTACGACCAATTGGCAAACCTGCTGATCGGCGCGGAGGCTGCTGCCTATGACCGCAACGCGAGCGCACCGGGTGGCTGGCGGGGCGCCCGCCCCTTCCGCGTCGCGCGCAAGGAAGTCGAGAGCGACGAGATCACTTCGTTCTACCTGGTGCCCGTCGACGAACAACCGGTCCTCGATTTCGAGCCGGGGCAATACATCAGCCTTCGCCTGCAAGTGAACGGCCAGGAAGTGCGTCGCAACTACTCCCTTTCGGCCGCACCGAACGGCTACAGCTACCGGATCAGCGTCAAGCGCGAACCCGGCGGCGTGGTCTCCAACCACCTGCATGACGAAGTGCAAGAAGGCAGCACGCTCGACGTTTTCCCGCCTTCGGGAGCCTTCACGCTGGCGCACAGCGAGCGTCCGCTGGTGCTGATCAGTGGCGGCGTCGGGATCACACCCACTTTGGCCATGCTGGAATCGGCGCTGAGAACGGCGCGGCCGATCCGCTTCGTCCATTGCGCACGTTCACACAAGGTCCACGCGTTTCGCGCGTCGATCGACGCGCTCGCCAAGAAGCATCCCCAATTGGAGCGCTTCTACTGCTACGACGAAGCACCGCAACCGCGTTCGGACGCACAGCCGCATGCCGTCGGGCGACTTGATGCGCAAACGCTTTCGCAATGGATGCCTGCTGCCACGCAGGACGTGCGGGACGTGGATGCGTACTTCCTGGGGCCCAAGCCCTTCATGCGGCAGATCAAGCGCTCCCTCCGGGAATTGGGCGTGCCAGAGCACCAGATGCGCTATGAATTCTTTGGACCCGCGAGCGCTCTGGATTGACCTTGAACGCGGCGCCGGCGCGCTGGGCTCACTCCGACCGCCCTGCCTCCCGCCGTTTCGGTGGCACGGGTTCGCTCAAAAGCGCTTGTGCCACGGCCGGCACGACCTCGATGCTCGGGCGCGTCATGCGGCGCTGCCACGTGACCTCCTGCCACAGCGGCAGCACCATCAGCGCGGGGCTTCCGTTGGCGATATCTGCCAAGCTGTAGCGGTCGAGTTCGTCCAGGAAGGCCTGCATGGCACGGGCCAGCACCGCGGCGAGTTCACAGCCGCCTGTCAGCACGCACCGGTTGTCTTCGCCGAAGCACTCGACCAGGGCGAAGTCGGTTTCAAGGTGGCGCACGATGCTGCCGAGCTTGAGCTTCGAGGGATGCATGGACAAGCGCATGCCCCCGTTTCGCCCGCGCACCGTTTCGACCCAGCCGGATTTGCCCAGCATGTGGGTGACCTTCATCAGGTGGGCATAGGAGATGTCGAAGGCCTTTGAAAGATCGGCGATCGTGACCAGCGACTCGGTGCGCGTGGCCAGGACAAGCAGCACGCGCAAGGAGTAGTCGGTGAACAGCGTGAGGCGCATGGGTCGTTGAAAGCAATACGATATATCCATTTTATCGGCCCACCGCGCGCGCAAAGTCCCGGGCGCGCGAGCCCCCTCTCGAGGAGGATGGCATGAAACGCCCGATCACCGGCTACACGCAGGACGAAGAGGGCCATTGGGTCGCGCTGCTTTCCTGTGGTCATCCACAGCACGTACGGCACGATCCACCGATGGTGTCGCGGCCTTGGGTCGTGGACGAGGAAGGCCGCCAAGCGCATCTGGGCTCGTTGCTCGACTGCGTGCGCTGCGAACGCTTCGAACTGCCGGCGCATTTCCAAGCCTACCGCCGCACCCCGGTGTTCACGCAAGACACGGTGCCCGCCGGACTGCGCAAGGACCACACGACACGCGCCGGTACCTGGGGGAAGATCCATGTCCTGGAAGGTCAACTGCGCTACCGCGTGGACGAATGGAAGGTCGACACGGTGGTGACACAAGCAGCGCCCGGCATCGTCGTGCCGGAAGTGCTGCACAACGTCGAGCCACTCGGTCCGGTGCGCTTCTTCGTCGAGTTCTATGGCGCGCCAGAAGGAGAATGAATAACCAACTCGCGTAGATCACCGCTCGAAGAGCGAGACCAGCATGTGCCTCATGCGACGGCCAATGTCAGCCCTTCCCACACAAGAAAAATCGACCTTTCGGCAAGCGGTCTTGCGACGGCCAGTCCGGTGTCGGGCTGTGACCGACATCGGAGACCTGCCCCAGCGGGAACCCCGACGACCATCTGGATAGGCATGAAGGATAGGGCCTCGGGATGCGCAAGGGCACGCTGCCAGGGCGCGAGCAAGGGCCCTGGGGCCAGCACCGCCGTGAAGCCGCGGCGCGTGGCATGGCGTAGCGTAGAAGAAACTAGATCTAGTATCGGCTGTGCGCGCCGTGTACCTGTGCCGGCTTCTCGCGTAGTCACAGATTTACCGTCACCAGACAGAAGGTAAATCTGGTACTTCGCAACCGCGCAAAGCAACTTCGATACTTCGCGAATCCAGCGCCTCGAGGGCTGCGTAAGGTGTTGAATCATGAGGAGTTTTGCAGCGAGGTTCCTCGGACGCACCACGGCCACGTGCGCCAGAGAGGCGCGTCGGGCGCCATGACAGCAGCCACGAAGGAGCTGAGCGCAGGACTTCGTTCATGGAGTGATGGTCCTGCGAATCCGGGCGCTGACAGATCCAAACGTCTGGGCATAGCACTGCAAGTCCGCCAGATAGCAGCTGCACGAAGCCGCCTCCAGGCCCGCCCTGTCCAGCACCTTCATCTCGCCGCGCTTGTACGAGATGAGTCCATCACGCTGAAGCAGCGTTGCTGCTTCCGAGATTCCACTGCGGCGTGCGCCGAGCATATAAGCCAGGAACTCCTGCGTCACGCTGAACCGATCGGAATGTGCCCGGTCGTGGCTCATCAACAGCCATCTTGCAAGGCGGGGTGCCACCTGATGGAAGCGTACACAGGTGAGCGAAGTCGTGAGCTGCGAATTGAGGACATGGACGTACCGGTCCAACACCTGCTTGAGCACCTTGCAGCTGTCGAGTTCTGCTCGGAATGTCTGGATCGGGATACGCAACGCCGACCCCATACCCTGAACCAGGGCCTGAACCGGTGCTTCCACGATACCCAGCACGACCTGGGCCCCGACCATGCCCTCGGTGCCGACCATGCCAACCTCGAGGCTCGGGTTGCCTTCGCTGGTAGTCACGAGCGACACAAACCCGCTGGTCGGAAAGTAGACGTAGCCGGGATTTTCCCCGGTGCGGAACAGCACCGCGGACAGGTCCAGCGGCATGGCCACCGACAGCGTCAGCAAGCGCTTTCGGTCGCGCGCTGGCAACCCGGCAAGAAGATGATTTCCGACGGTGGCCAAGGCATCTCTCTCCAAGGTTGATCCTCCATTGGCGGAGGCACACCTCGGGTGGCGTTGGCTGGCTACCGTTGGATGGAAACCGAGTATGCGCTATCTGCCAGGATCCGGCCGGGGCAGCAGACGCTCGTACTCCTTCTTGACCACCTGGTAGCACTCGCAGGTACGCTTTTCGAGCCCAGGACGATCCAGCACCGAAATCCGCCCCCGTGCGTAACGAATGAGCCCGGCTGCCTGCAGTTGCGACGCAGCCTGTGTCATCTCAAGGTCGTCGCCGTCAAGACGATCAAGGCTCAACAGCAACCAGCGGCAAAGTTGCTGATCCAGCGAATGATGGCGATTGCACACCGCTGTCTGGGACATCTGGGCGATGAGGGCCTGGGTGTAGCAAAGCAGCAGGCGCAAGACCGGCCCGGCTCGACTGAATTCGGCATTCAACGCATGCGCGCCAAGCCGGTAGCCTTGGCCCGCACTTTGCACGACCGCTCGATTGGGCGTCGAGTTGCCGCCCATGAAGAGCGAAACGCCGACCAAGCCCTCCCTGCCGACGACCGCAATCTCGGCCGACGCGCCGTTCTCCAGAACGTACAGCAGAGAGACGATCGCCGTCGTCGGAAAGTAAACATGCCGCAATGTTGAATCAGACTCGAAAACTACATGCCCGAGAGGCAAGTCAACCGGCTCCAGATCTGGCAGCCATCGCTCGAGTTCGGCCACCGGCAGTGCCGAGAGCAGGTGGTTCCTCTTGACCTCCGACGCTGTCGCCATCTTCCGGTTCACCCCGACGCTTGGGCGCACAGAACATTGACGCCACCACGGCCAAAAGTATATGGAGCGCCTACGGCCGGTCTGTTCGGTAGCGGACATAGGTGTTCTGGTGACGATGTCTTTCTCGGTCCCTCGTCCAGCGATGCGGCGGGTCAGGGAAGTTCACAGCTCGCGGCCTGTCGCTTCGTCCTTCGCCGCGTCTCCTGAGGACACGAATAAGTTCGCCTTATGTTCGGTTCCGGACGTAGTTATGCGCGCCAATGGGCTAAGGTGACCCCACCGGGCGCTCCGGCGCAGCCCTTCCTGGAGGCAGCAAAATGAGTGCGAACAATCGTCCTGATTGGCAATGGAACCGCGACGGCAACAACGCCGGTTCCAATTCCTCTGCGTCTAGGCAGTTGCCGGGAGAAAAGAGTCGGACGCCCGCAACGTCGGATGCTCAGGAGGAGTTCGGCTCGACCAGCCCGGATCGGGCGGCGGTGCGCAACATCTACTTGTTGTTCGAATCCTACCAATCCGGTGGAAAGCGGGTGGATTCACTGGCCGACCTTCAGTGGTCGCGCTTGCTGTCGCATTCGGCCAGCGCACGGGACGATGCTTGTCCACCACCCTCAGGCCGCATGTGGATTCGCGCTGCCTGCCTCCTGATTGCGGCTGCGACGGTGTTGTGTGGCTGGGTCTGGCTGGTTCGACTTTTACTGGCGCCATGACTTCGAGTACAGGCGCGTTCCTTCAGTACCGCGAGCGATTCCACGCATCCTTTTCTGCCTGGAGTCGGCGCTATGCCCATTGAATCGACATCGCCTCAGCTCCCGTCCGACCCGTTGGCAACCGATGGCTGGATCGGGACGCCGGAGTTCCCCGGCTACCGCGCGAACAATGTCGTGGTGAGACTCGATCATGAGCCTCAGGTCGACCCCGAACACCTGTACTTCCACCTGCTCCTGCTCGATGCCAATGGCCAACTCCAGGACAACCACTCGGGCCCGTGCCTGGCGCTCGCGCGGCACCAGTCATTGCCGGAGCGAATTCGCTTCGTACGCGTCGTCGCTGAACTGGTC
>NZ_JBBKZT010000052.1:0-14868 GCF_037889975.1 Variovorax rhizosphaerae
GAAGTGACGTCCCTTGAACAGTTCGTCCATGCTTTGCAGCCTCTGCGCCATAGATCCGCCTTAGTTCAAAAGCAGCCACAGCCTACCGAAGCCGCGATTTGCACCAGAGCCCCGTACAGCTGTATGAGCGGCTTTACTGTGCCCGCGACGAAGCCGAGAACCGCATCAAGGAGGCCCAGCTCGATCTATTCGGCACGCGAGCCAGTTGCCCCCGCTTCGCTGCCAACCAGCTTCGCTTGCTGCTGGCCGCACTGGCCCACACACTGATGCAGCGGCTCAGGGAACTTGCCCTCAAAGGCAGTGAGCTTGAACGCGCAACAGCGGCCACGATCCGCGTGCGGCTGCTGAAGATCGGTGCGGCCATCGTGCGCAACACGCGCCGCGTGCGGGTACTGCTGGCCTCGCATCACCCGCTGCGTAGCGTCTTCCTCAGCGCAGCCCGTGCCATGGCTCCCTGAACCTCATCCAGTGCTGTCCCCGGCACGCTGACAAACGATGGGGGTAAGGGGGCAGTTTGTCGAATAACAGCCAGGAGTGCATCCAGTAGTTCACCTCGACCTGGTCATCGCACTCGCAGGGCACCATCAGCGTCCATCAACGGCCCGTTGGCCTTATGGTGAAAAGTCCGGGCTAGTCACATGGCTCGTCGACGTCATCATGTGGCGCACCCAGTGCACTTCGAATCGCAGCAATCAACGCATTGGCGGAAAACGGCTTGCGAAGATAGCGCGACGCGCTTGCTGATCTCGCGGCGCGTTCCAGTGCATCGTCAACACTTCCCGACATGAAGACGATGGGAACACTGCGATTTTCGGCGCGCAGGCACACATTGATATCCAGGCCGGACATGCCGGGCATGGACACATCGATGATCGCGCAGGCTGGCATGCAGGTGTTTAGTGACGCGAGAAAGTCTTCGCCGGTCGCAAATGTAACCACCCGATAACCATCCAGCCGCAACAGGCGGGCGAGCATCGTCCTTAGCGCCTTGTCGTCGTCCACGACTGCTATGGTCTCCGGGGGCATGGCAGCGCTTCTAGAATCAGGGCTCCTCGATAGACCGGCATCAAGGAAGATTCCCGGGCTTGTCGGGTTCATGAACTCAGGGCACGAGCAAATGTTTCGGAGAACTTCCGCATTGGCGCGCTCATCACGGGTTCTCGGGATGGACTTGCGGCGGGAGAGCATGTCGACCCGCGTAGCCGGCCAAGTACGCCGTAAACCGATGACAAGCGAAAAGTGCAGGCCTGCCATGCGCGGCGTTCCTTGACGCTACCTGAACGGCATTTCGATTTGCGCCTTGGATTGCGGAGATTCACCACCAAGCTCACTGCCGACTCTGCGATGTCGCTGCTGATAGGCAAGCCCCTCCCGTGGCGCGCCCTGTAAGTCACGAGCGAGACAATTTTGCTTTTGGTGCAGCCGAACACACCCTGGAGTTCCATTGGAGCCCCGCTGCAGTTGCCTCTCTTAACGCGCGTCAGCCAAGCTCTTTTCCAATCGAGCGATCAATCGACCGAGCTCCGCGTGGTCCGTGGCATTGAGCACTGGCCCCGGCTTGCGCACGAACGCGTAGCGAATGGCGCCGCGGCGCTTGAGCGTCTCCTTGCGCAACGCGAGGCCCAGCCCATACTGGAACTCGTGACGCAGCAATGGAAGATACAGATTGAAGAGGTCTTCGGCTTGGTCGAACTTCTTCTGCTCGCACAGCGCGCAGACTTGGACAAGCATCTCGGGATACGCGAATCCGGTCATCGCCCCATCCGCGCCACGAAGCATCTCCTGTGGCAGGAAGAGGCCGCCGTTGCCGACGAGGATGCTGATGCGGCGGCGACGTTCCTCAGGGCCGGCGCGAACTTCGCTCAGCTTGCGCATCCCCGGCATCTCTTCATGCTTGAGCATGACGACTTGCGGGAAGTCATCGATCAGCCGATTGATGACCGCCACCGACGTGTAGACGTTTGTCGCTTGCGGAAAATCCTGCAGGCAAACGGGAATGTCCGCGCCCAGCACCTTCATGACCGTGGCGTAGTAGTTGTAGACCTGATCGTCGGTCTTGAGGTTAGCGGCAGGCGCGAGCATCACCCCGGCAGCGCCTTGCTCCATGGCCGTTTTGGACAGGCGTTCCACGTGCTGGTTCGACGCATGGCTGACCCCAACGACCACTGGTACGCGGGAATTCACACGCTTGAGGACGCGACTCATCACCGTGAGAGTCTCTAATTCGGTCAGCTTTGGGGCTTCGCCCATCATGCCGAGGATGGTGAAACCCGTGACGCCCTTCTCAAGGTAGAAGTCCGTCAGGCTGTCGGTACTCTCGAGGTCTAACTCACCCTGGTCGGTGAACGGTGTCGCAGCGATGATGTAAACGCCGGTCGCGTCTTCGTTGAGTTTTTTGGTAGGCATTCTGGTTCCTTCTGAATGAGATGCTTTGTGCGAGTTCTAGACACTCAGGCTCGGGCACGTCGGTGTTCGAGGCTTCCCAGCAGGCGAGTGAGTGGCCAGAGAAGTGCGAGATAGATGATCGCCGCCAACATGATTGGTGACGGGTTGTAGACCAGTGACTGGGCGTCACGAGCGGCGCGCAACAATTCCGGGATTGCGACAACGCTTGCGATACTCGTCAACTTGACGATCTCTATCCCATTGCCGACCAGGTCGGGCAAGACGTTCTTGACCGCTTGCGGCACGACGACGTAGCGCAATGCCTGAAACCGAGTTAGCCCCGTCGAGCGCGCAGCCTCCATTTGCCCCGCATGGACGCCTTCCAATCCTGCGCGGAAGACTTCGGCGAAGTAGCTGGAGTTGTTCAGCACGAATGCGAGTGCTACCGCCGTCACCTTGTTCAACTCGACGCCGAGAAAGGGGCCGCCGAAGTAGACCAGGATCAGCAGGACCAGCGGAGGAAACGCGCGGAAGAAGTCGATATAGGCGACGATCGCCCACCTCACCATGCGGTTATGCAACTGGTTCCCGGCAAGAGCAAGGGCGAGCCCCGCAGCGCCGCCGAGCGGGATGACGAGCGCGGACAGCCAGATGGTTGTCCACAGTCCCTTGAGCATGAAGGGCAGCACCTGAACGTAGATGTCCAGGTTGAAGAAGTTCTGGATGATCTCGTTCATGTCAGGCCCTGCGCCAGCGTTTCTCGATCGATCTCGAGGCGATGACGAGCGGAAGGAACACGATCAGGTATGCGATCGCCGCCATCATCAGCGGCGTCGGATTACCAGCATGGCTTGTGGCGCCTTGCGCAGTATTCAGCACTTCGTTGAGGGCGACTACAGAACCGAGCGCCGTGTTCTTGGTGATAGAGATCACGCGGTTGGTCAACGGCGGAACGGCCCGGCGGATCGCTTGCGGCAGCAGCACAGACAGCATGGATTGCCACCATGTCAAGCCCGTTGACCTCGCAGCTTCCATTTGTCCTGCAGGCACCGCGAGAATCCCAGCCCATACGCTTTCCTCCGCGTAGGCAGCCAGCACAAGTGATAGCGACAACCAGGTTACTGCGAAAGCGGACAGGGGTACGCCCAGCGAGGGCAAGCCGAAGTACAGCACGATGATCACGACCAGCGGTGGCAGCGAACGCATGATGTCCGCGAACGCGACGATCGGAAGCGCGACCGCCCGGAGACCGAACGAGCGCGCGATCGCGAGCACCAAGCCGAGGAGCGTACCGGTTATGACGACGGCAATGCCGACGCCCACAGTCACGAGAGTTCCCTCAAGGATCGCCGGCAGATACTGCTTAGCGACCGCCACGTTGAAGAACGTAAAGAGGAGTCCGGAATCAGCAGTCATGATGCACGACCGTTGGCGTACCTGGCCAAGAAGCTCTTCGTGCGTGCTTCACGGGGCTGCTCGAACACGTCGGAAGCCGAACCCTCTTCTACAACCACGCCGCCATCCATGAAGACGACGCGGTCCGCCGCGGCATGCGCGAACGCCATCTCATGGGTCACCACGAGCATGGTCATTCCGCGCTGGCGCAGGTCTCGCATGACGTTCAGCACGTCTTCCACGAGCTCCGGGTCCAGGGCGCTTGTCGGCTCGTCAAAAAGGAGCACGTGGGGCTTGAGGGCGATGGCCCGGGCGATCGCGACACGCTGCTGCTGCCCCCCGGAAAGTTGCGCCGGGAAGGACTTGGCTTTCGCGGCGAGCCCCACTTGGTCGAGCGCGGCCATGGCCAGTTCCTCCGCTTCGCTGGTGGACTTGCCTTGAACTTTCTTGAGGGCAAGCGCGACGTTGTTCAGCGCCGTCAGGTGGGGATACAGGTTGAACTGCTGGAAGACCATGCCGATGTCCTGCCGCACGCGATTGATGTTCACGGACGGTGAGGTCACCTCGTGGCCGTTCGCCACGATCTTGCCTTGCGTCGGGGTCTCCAGCAGGTTGCAGCAGCGGAGCATGGTGCTCTTGCCCGAGCCCGAGGGTCCGATCACGCATACCAGCTCGCCCGCGTTGATGTGTAAGTCGACGCCGCGGAGCACCTCCGTGCTGCCGTATGACTTGCGCAGTCCGGTGACTTCAAGGATCGGCATCATGCGCACTTCGGTGTGACGGGGGTCGCGTCGTAGCCTTCGGTGCCGGGCACGCCGGTTCCGGGCGCGATCTTCACCGCAGAATTCTCAGCATCCGGCTGGAACCCGAACCACTTGACCGCGAGCTTGGCTACGGTGCCGTCCTTCTTCATGCACTTGAGCGCGTTGGAGGCGGCGTCGCGCCCGGCCTTGTCGTCGGCGCGAAAGGGCAGCGCCCAGACCAGGCCGGTCTTGATCGTGTAGCTGGTCTTGAGGCTGGGGTTCTGCTTGGCAACCCAGGCCACTACCGTGGTACCGGCCAGGTTGTAGTCTGCGCGGCCCGACTGCACAGCCTGCACCGCGTCGGCGTTGGCGCCGTAGACGTCAAACTTAAAGCCGTACTTCTCGGCGTTGGCGCGGGCCCAGCCTTCGTAATTCGAGCCCTTGTTGACAGCCACGGTCTTGCCCTTGAGATCCTCAAGCTTGACGATGGCCGGCGCCGACTTGTTGCCCAGGAAGGTGTAGTCGGTGTCGAGGTATCCCTCTGTGAACAGCAGCGACTTGGCGCGCTCGGGCGTCACCGTGACCGGGGCCACCAGGAAGTCGTAGCGGCGGCTGTTGAGGCCTGGCACCAGGCCCGAGAACTCGGCCCCCTCGATCTCGATCTTGCGGCCCAGACGCTTGGCCAGTTCCTCACCAAGGTCGACGTTGAAGCCCTGCACGCCGCCGCCGAGCTTGGCCATGGCATGGGGCGCGAAAGTGGCATCGACCGCGGTGCGCAGGGGCACTTGGGCCTGGGCAAAGGCGGCGGTGGCGCCGATGCACAGAAGCGCAAAAGACACGGCGCGAATGCACGAAAAAAGAATCGGGGACTTCATGGTTCAACTCCTGAGGGATTCAATGAGGGGTAAGGGTGTGGTGGGCGGCCAGCGCGCACCGGCCCAAGAAGAACGAGGCAATCAGTGGTCACGTTTCAGGCCGACCAGTTCGCTGAAGCGGCCCTGCTCTGGCGATGCCGTCGGCCGCTGGGTCAGCGGATCGGGCCGCCCACGAGCGATGTACTGGCCGCTGCCGCGTTCGACTTGCAGCGTGTTGTCAGCGACCACGCAGCGCCCGCGGCTGAACACCATCTCGGGCCAGCCCTGCAGCACGCGGCCCTCGTAGGGCGTGTAGCCCACGTTGTCGTGCAGCATCGCGGTGCCGACGGTCACGCTCCGCTCGGGGTTCCAGAGCACAACGTCGGCATCGGCACCGACCGCGATCGCACCCTTGCGCGGTGCCAGGCCGTACATGCGGGCATGGTTGGTGGACGTGAGCGCGACAAATTCCTCGATCGAGAGCCGGCCGTTCATCACGCCTTCGGAGAACAGCAGCGGCAGCCGCAGCTCGATGCCAGGCACGCCGTTGGCCATTTCCTTGAAGGTGGTGGCATCGCCCTTGGGCAGCTTGCCCGAGGCATCGAAGCGGTAGGGCGCGTGGTCCGACGAGTACACGCCAAGCGTGCCGTCCTTGAGCCCGGCCCACACCGCTTCCTGCGAATCGGCATCCCTCGGCGGCGGGCTGCAGCAGAACTTCGCGCCCTCCATGCCGGGCAGGTCGATGTCGGAGGCTTCCAGGAACAGGTACTGCGGGCAGCTTTCGGCATACACCGCCGCGCCCAGCCGGCGCGCATTGCGGATCACCTCGACCGTCTCGCGGCCCGCCACGTGCACGATCAGCACCGGCACATCAGCCAGCCGCGCCAGCGCGATCGCTCGGTTCGTGGCCTCGCACTCGGCCAGCGTGTCGTGCGCCACCGCATGGAACTTCGGCGCGACGTGGCCGCGCTCCAGCAGGCGGTGCGCGATCCAGCGGATCATGTCGTGGTTTTCGGCGTGCATCATCACCAGCGCGCCCTCCTCACCCGCCACCGACATCACCTCGAGCAGTTGGTAGTCATCGAGCTTGAGCTTGTCGTAGGTCATGTAGACCTTCAGCGAGGTGATTCCGTCGCGGATCACCTGCGGCAGGTGCTCACGCAGCGCGGTCTCGTCTGGGTTGGCCAGGATCAAGTGGAAGCCGTAGTCGATCACCGCCTTCTCGCGCGCCAACTTGCCGTAGGCCGCCACCACCTCCGGGATGTTATCGGCGCGATGCTGAGCGGCGAACGATAGGATGGTCGTGGTGCCGCCGAACGCGGCCGACACGGTGCCAGAAAAGAAGTCGTCGGCGCACATCAGGCCCATGCCCGAGAGCTGCTCGATGTGGCAATGACTGTCGATGCCGCCAGGCAGCACCCAGCGGCCAGCGGCGTCGACGTCTTGCGTGCCGGCCGCAAGATTCGGCGCGATCTCCACGATCACGCCATTGCGCACGCCGATGTCGGCGTGGAAGGTGCCGTCTGCATTGCTGATTCGGCCGTTGCGAATCGTGAGGTCGAAGCGGGTGTTGCTCATGGCGTGGCGAGATGAAAGCAGATCGGTTGCGAAGCACCGTGGCACTGGAGGTTTTTCTGCACCAGACCGTGCTCCAGCCAGTCGGATTCAGTCGAATTGTGGGGGGCTGAGCAATCTCGGAAGACGAATGGGCAGTGCATGGAATGGCAGTCGGAACAGCAGGGTATGGCGGCAATTATTCCGACGCCCCCTGCTCTTGTCGCTTGACACTTTGACCGCGATGATTAACATCACGTTAAGTGTCATCCGTAGAAACCCGGAAGCCTTCGCGAGCCATCACGCCCTGCAGCACATCGACGAATACCTGCGCCAACTGCGACATCGGCTCGGTGCGCAGCCGCACCAGCGTGGCCTTGAGCACCGGCGAATTGAGTACCGGGCGCATCACAAACTTGCTTGAGGCCCAGCTCCGGGCCGAGAACTCGTCGACCAGCGCGATGCCTGCGCCCGCCTGCACCAGCGCGCAGGCGTTCTGCGGCGAGCCGGCCTCGATCGCGGCGCGTACGGTCTCGCCGCTGGCCTCGAACAGCGCGCCCACCATCGCGCCGAAGGGTGAGTCGCGGTCGTACGAGATCAGCGGGAACGGCAGCAGGTCGGCCACCGCGAGCGTGGCGCGCCGGGCCAGCGGGTGGTTGTAGGGGCAGATGCAGACCAGCCGGCCGCTACCCAGTTCTTCCATCTCCAGGTTCGGATGGTTCACGGGGAGGATGGTCATTGCCAGGTCGGCCTGGCGGTTAAGTAGCCGCTCGGTCAGCGGCGCGTGGCCCAGGTATTGGAATGTCAGCTTCACCTGCGGGTTGCTGTGGCGATACTCGGCCATCGCCATCGGAACCACCGCTTGTCCCACGCTCGGGCTGGCGACCAGATTGAGGATGCCCTCCTGGTGCTCACTGAGTTCGCGTGCCAACTCGTTCACACGCTTGACGCCCGCATAGACCACCTCAACCTCGTGGAACAGCTTCTTGGCCTCTGGCGTGGCGAACAGCCGGCCTCGGATGCGCTCGAACAAAGGGAAACCGACGCGCGCCTCGGTATGTGAGAGCAGGCGGCTCACTGCGGGCTGCGAGACGAAAAGAAGCTGTGAGGCGCCGCGGATTGAGCCGGTGATCATGACCGCGCGAAAGACTTCGATCTGGCGGAGATTGAAGGACATGGATGCCCCTTAAATTAACAAGGTGTTAATCATGACGCATGAATTGGCAAGTGTGGAAGCGGCCGTGCGCTTCTAAACTGCGAGCCCTCGGCGCCTCCTCTGCCGGGTCCTCCAAGCTTCAAGAAGAAGGTCGCCCATGCGCCAGACGCTCTACGTCATCAATCCCAACAGCAGCGAGGCCGTCACCGCCGGCATCGACGCGGCCATGGCGCCGCTGCGCCAGCCCGATGGCCCGCGCATCCAATGCGTGACGCTGGCCGACGGCCCGCCCGGCGTGCAGAGCCAGCACGATGTCGACCGTGCCGCGCTGTCGGTGCAGCGCTTCGCGCAGGAACATCTCGGCGATGCGGCGGGCTTCGTCACCGCCTGCTTCAGCGACCCCGGGCTGCACATGCTGCGTGAGATGAAGGGCTCGCTGTCCTTCGGCATCAGCGAGTGCGCGGCACTGACCGCGATGACGCTGGGCCAGCGCTTCGGCGTGATCGCGATCCTGCAGGGCTCGATCGGGCGCCACTGGCGCACCTGGGGCGCGATGGGCATCGCGCAGCGCGTGGCCGGCGAGGTCGCCATCGGTCGCACGGTGGCCGAACTCTCGGACCATGCCGCCACACTGGCCGGCATGGTCGACGCGGGCCGCCGCTTGCGCGACGAGCACGGGGCGAACGTGTTGGTGATGGGTTGCGCCGGCATGGCGCCTTTCCGCGCGCCGCTGCAGGACGCCACCGGCTTGCCCGTGGTTGAGCCCACTCAGGCTGCCGTCTCCATGGCCTTGGGCCGCATCCAACTTGGCTGGTAAGGAAAAAATGAGCAATCTGCACCCCGATCTCCTCCAACGCCTGCACGCCGCCGTCGGCGACGCCGGACTCGTCAGCGACAGCGAAGCCAAGGCCCCCTACGAGACCGACTGGCTCAAGAAATGGACTGGCCGCAGCAGCATCGTGGTGCGCCCGGCCGACACTGCGCAGACCGCAGCCGTTATGCGCATCTGCCACGAGACGCACACGCCAGTCGTCACGCAGGGCGGCAACACCGGGATGAGCGGCGGCGCCACGCCTGACAGCAGCGGCGCGCAGGTGGTGCTGAGCACCGTGCGCATGAACGCCATTCGCGCGGTCGATCCCCTCAACAACACCCTGACATGCGAGGCAGGCGTGCTGTTGGCAAACATCCAGGCGGCCGCGCAGGCGGCGGAGCGCTTCTTCCCGCTGAGCCTGGGGGCCGAGGGCAGCTGCACCATCGGCGGCAACCTCGCGACCAACGCCGGAGGCATCGCCGTGCTGCGCTACGGCAACACGCGCGAGCTAGCGCTGGGCCTGGAGGTGGTGCTGCCCGACGGTCGCGTCTGGAACGGCCTGCGCGCCCTGCGCAAGGACAACACCGGCTACGACCTGCGCGACCTGTTCATCGGCTCCGAGGGCACGCTGGGCGTCATCACCGCCGCCGTGCTCAAGCTGCACCCGCGCCCGGTGGCGCGCGCCACCGCCTGGGTCGGCGCGCGCGACATCGACGCGCTTGTGGGCCTGCTCGCGCAACTGCGCGCTACCTGCGGCGAACGGCTCGTGGCCTTCGAGATGATGTCAGCCGAGTCGCTCGCGCTGATCCTTGCTCACGTGAGCGACGTGCGCGCGCCGCTGGCTGGCGAGCATGCATTCCATGCGCTGATCGAGTTGGCCGACACGCAGGACGACGGCTTGGCCGCACTGCTGGAAGGTGGGCTCGGCGATGCACTGGAGCAGGACGTGGTGCAGGACGTGGCGGTGAGCGTGAGCGGCGCCCAGACGCAGGCCTTCTGGAAGATCCGCGAGGGCATCTCGCAGGCACAGATGCGTGCGGGCAAGGCCGTGAAGCACGACATCGCGCTGCCGATCTCGGCCATCGCCGCCTTCGCGCACGAAGCCGAAGCCGCGTTACGCGTCGCCCAGCCCGACGTGCGCATCATCAACTTCGGCCACCTGGGCGATGGCAACCTGCACTACAACGTTCTCTTGCCGCTGGACACAACCCCTGAGGTACTCGCGGCCACCACCGCGCAGTTCAACCGCATCGTCCACGACATCGTGGCCGCCGCCAACGGCAGCATCAGCGCCGAACACGGCGTTGGCCAGTTGAGGCGCGACGAACTGCGGCACTACAAGTCTGAAGTCGAGTTCGATCTGATGATGCGCATCAAGCAGTCGCTCGACCCCAATCAAATCATGAACCCCGGCAAGCTCATCTAACCAAAAACAAGGACAAGACATGGACCTCGGACTCTCCGGAAAAACTGCGTTGGTGCTAGGCGCCGGCGGCGGCCTCGGCAGCGCGATCGCGCGCACCCTCGCTCGCGAAGGCGCACGCGTGGCGCTGGCCGACATCGACCTGGCCGCAGCCAGCCGCGTAGCTGACGAGATCGGCGCCACGGGCGCGCAAGCCACCGCAATGCAATGGGACCTGGGCGACCTCTCCTTGATCGATGCGAACATCGCGCGCATCGAGCGCGAACTCGGCTCGGTCGACGTGCTTGTCAACAACACCGGCGGCCCACCGCCCACGCCGGTGTCGGGCCAGGACCCCGCACTCTGGAGCACTCACTTCCAGAGCATGGTGCTCTCGGTCATCGCGATCACGGACCGCGTGCTGCCCAGCATGCGCGAACGCAAGTTCGGCCGTATCGTTACCAGCACTTCGTCGGGTGTGGTCGCGCCCATCGCAAACCTAGGCCTATCGAACGCACTGCGCATGACGCTGCTGGGCTGGTCGAAGACGCTGGCACGCGAAGTGGGCAAGGATGGAATCACCTGCAACATCGTTCTGCCCGGTCGCGTGGCCACAGGCCGCATCCAGTTCCTCGACGAGCAGAAAGCCAAGCGCGAAGGCCGCGCGGTGGCCGACGTTACTTCCGAGAGCAATGCGAGCATTCCGGTCGGCCGGTACGGCGAGCCGCAGGAGTATGCCGACGTGGTCGCGTTCCTTGCGAGCCGCAATGCCTCCTACGTCACGGGCTCGGTCATTCGCGTGGACGGCGGCCTGCTGGCCAACATCTGAAGCCGTGAGAGCACCGGCCTTGATGATCCTGCGCACCTCCGCCGCATCGCCCTTCGGCCGCAAGGTCCGCATAGCGATCGACGTGCTCGGCCTGGCGCCGCAGATCCGCGTGGTCGTTGCCGACACCAACGATCCCGCGGACACTCTGCGCAAGCAGAACCCGCTGGGCAAAGTCCCGACGCTGGTCCTGGACAACGGCGAGGCGCTGTTCGATTCACGCGTCATCATCGAGTACCTTAACTCCCTGGATGGCCGCGACCTCCTCATTCCCGCAGACGGCACGCGCATCGGCTCGTTGCGGCAGCAGTCACTTGCCGACGGCCTGCTTGACGCGGCGCTACTGCAGGTCTACGAGAAGCGCTACCGACCGGACACGCACCAAGTGGCCTCTTGGGTCGCGCTACAGCAGAGCAAAGTCGACCGCGCACTTGACTTCGCTGAGCACGATCTGCCGACTTCAAGAGCGGCCAAACCACACATCGGCGAGATCGCACTCGCCGCCGCCCTGGGCTATCTTGATTTTCGTTTCGATGGACGCTGGCGCACGACGCACCCAGCATTGGCGCAATGGCTGAGTCAGTTCGCCGCGCGGTGCTCCGCATACGAGGCCACGTCGCCAAAACTACCCATCTAAGGTCGCCAAATCGAATGGATACTACCTACTACGCGCTGAACTTCCACAATTTTTAGGGTGGTTGAGATACCTGGCCGGAGACTGGCGCATCGCGAAGGTGCCGACGATCTGAGGGCAAGTGTCGCACAAGCCTCGAGGAAAGGAGAGTGTGCAAAAGTGTGGGAGGCTGATTTCGACTTGTCAGCACTGAACTCCTCTTGGAACCCGCTGCCGTTACGGCGGATGGCACGACCGTCGTGCGCCCGTCTTCGACGCCTTGGCCAACGCCACCAGTCGACTTGGCGACAGCTCGCCGTTGAGAGCAGCGACACGGACCTGCGCCAGGCAATGCGCCCCTTCGTCGGTCCATCGCATTTGCTGCTTCTTCGCCATCCGATGGCTTACCACCAGGTTCACTGCCGACTCTGCGATGCTGCTGCTGATAGCCAAGCCCCTTTTGTGACGCGCCCCGTAATTCACCAGCGTGCCGGCGTTGTTCTTGATGTAGCCAGACACGCGCTGGAGATTCCACCAGAGCGTCGAGTATTCATAGCCCGTCCTGGCCATCAACGCGTCATCGAGCGCCTTGATGCGCGCCACGGACTTGCCGCCCTTGCCGTGCCAAGCGAACCATTTGGCGCTGCGGATTTCGCTCTGCACCCAAGCTCGCTCCAGCGGTTCGATCATCGCGCTGCCGAACACCGAGTTCTCAGCCGCCTTGAATTTCATTGCGATGTGAAACCAGTCGAGTATCCTGCCGCGTGCAAGCTGGCTACCCTCGACCGCCTTGGCGAGCTCGCCCGCGTCATCGCTGATCACGGTCACTCGCTCGTTGGGCTCGACACCGCTTCGGGCGAGGAACTGATCCAATCGCGCGGCCGCCGAGGGCACCTGCTTGTGCACGTACGCGTACACGCGAGGAGCGCGATCGGCAAACGCAGCTCGCCCGGCAACGATGTTCACGTGGCGTTGCAAGGTCGGTGGCTGCGACCAAGGCGACCGAAGCTTGGCTTCGGCGCGCGGAGCTTGGAGAGCATCCATTTCCTGGGGGTGTGCAGTGCAGCATCCTTCCACGATGGCTACGCTGCGAGCGGCCCCTGTGCCTCGGCGCCGAAGCGCGGATACCACCTCTCGAATGACGCTCGCAACTCGTCGTTCAGGACCTGGGGTACGAACCTGGAGCAGTAGATGCGCTCCGCGCAGCGTCCAACGCATCTGCTGCTTCTTCACGAACCGCCTGGCGATCACCTGGTTGACCGCGGATTCGACGAAGCCGGTGGAGATCCGTTCCCCGCATCGGTACCGCTCCCCGTAGTTGACGATGGCGCCGGCATTGTTGTCGACATAGGTTGCGAATTCATCTACCGCCTTTGCAAGCTTCTTGCACACGACCGAAGTTGGTAGGCCCGCTTTCCTCTGGTTCTCGCGCACGTCAGCGATGTCTTCGATCAACCTGTTCAGTGTCTCTTCGGCGCGGAACACGTTTCCATGCCACAAGAACCATTTGACTCGCTCGATGTCATTGAGGAACGCCTCCTTCTCTGGGCCTTGCAGCCCTCGTGTTGTCTGCAAGAGTTGCTCGATGCGCATCGCGACATGAAACCAGTCCAGGATGTGCTCGGATCGCGGGTGCACGAACGCGCCGAGCTCGGGGTGATCTCGGTTTTCGTGCATTTTGTGGCGCTTGGCAAAGGCCGCCTGCCCGAGAGGCGCAGAATGCCGGTCCGGCGCTGCTGGCCACACTGGCGCCCAACAAGAGATGCCAAAGGGCCTCGTGTCCAGTTATCACCTGCGTTTCGTCGGCGCCGATCACTTGCCCCGGACACTCTCCGAGTTCGACGTTGTCCGGTTCTTTACCCTCGGACCAGGTGACGCCCAGGCCATCAAGGAACGCTTCCGGGCGGACCGACGCCTCGGCGTTGCGGTGCAGTTCGTGTTCCTGCGTGCCAGCGGACGCCCGCTCGATCGCCTTGCGGTCGTACCAAAGACGCTGCTGCAGCACCTGGCCAAGGAACTCGGAGTCACGCAGACCAACATTGCTTCCCTGCCGTGAAGAGTAGTAAAGATATGATCTCCTTCTTTTCTATAAACTCAACGAAATCAACAGGTTAGGAGCAGCGACGGGACGGCGGTCACAGCTTTACTTCGCATTTTTTGGTAGTAAAGCTATGACTGGCTGGAAGAAAGAAGTAATGTTTTGACATTGCCGTCTGTTTTGCACAGTCACTTCTTTACTTCTATGCCGGCCTCGTCAGATCACACCTTCAAGTTCAGCCGTCCACTGCCTTTACCACCTGGCGGCTGGCGCCGGCGCATCGAGGTGTTCAGTCCCAAGCTCGGACGGCGCCTGAGCCTTGGCAGCTACGACGCCTTTCGAACCTGGCTCGTCATTGAAGCCAATCCTGCGATCGAGTCCTTTACCGAGCGCCCTGCCCATACCGAGGGCGCGGGCAGCGCGGTCATCGACTTCTGGGTTCAGCTGCGCAACGTCCCTTCCGGGGAGTTCTGGTTCATCGAGGGCAGGAGACCATCGCCCGGCGATGCTGCGGCTACAGCTACAGCTACAGCTACAGCTACAGCTACAGCTACAGCTACAGCTACAGCTACAGCTACAGATATGCCGGACACCCCTGCCCTGCCCTCCGTCCTGCACAAACAGGCTGTACGTTTGGTCCGTCAGGAAGACCTGCAGGCGTGGTCCGTTCCGATTGCCAACTGGTCGCGCATCATCCCCTACCTGGTCAGTCACCGGCGCTTTCGCGACCCGCTCCTTGAACAGTCCATCGTCGTCTATCTCGGGCAGTCCCGCACGCTGGACGCAGTGCTGAAGCGATTTGCGTCAAACGACCCCACGAGTGTTGAAGCGTCGCTCTTCGCGCTGGTGGCGGGCGGGCGCGTCGAGAGCCCCGAGCTGGCTGTCTCGCTGCTGAGCGGCGCCACCCGCTTCAAGCGTACCTGAGGAGATGCGATGCCTCCAACTGCTTCGAGCGGTCCGCGCTCCCTGCTCATTTCGTATCTGTCCGAGCAGCCCCGTTGCTCAGATGTCCATCACGTGACGCAGCATGTGGAACGGCACTCGCCATGAGGAGGCGTCCTCGCATTCGACACTTGCGGTTCGCTGGT
>NZ_JBBKZT010000053.1:0-14778 GCF_037889975.1 Variovorax rhizosphaerae
TCGCAAGGCGCTGGAGTCGCAAGGCCGAGCTCCAGTGAGCATCACGCTGGATGGCTATGCCGCCTCGCACCGCGCGGTGCGAGAGTTGCCCGCGCAGAGCTCACGCTGGAACGACACGCGGCTGCGATCGTCGAAGTACCTCAACAACATGATCGAGCAAGACCATCGAGGCGTGAAGTCACGCATCAACCCGATGCTCGGCTTCAAGGTCTTCGACCGAGCGGCAGTGACGATCGCCGGCGTGGAGTTGCTGCATCGCATCCGCAAGGGCCAATTCAATCTCGGCCGGCTGCGCCTTCGAGGCCAAGCTGCGCCCGCAGTTTGGAACGCGGTGCTTGCGGCCTGACAGCCGCAACGCACTCGCGAAGTCGTTCAGCTGCGCGTAAAATTCGCACCAGAGCCCTTCGAGTGGGGGCACATGAAGGGCGGCAAGCTGGTCCACCGCACGGTCTCACCCGAACAAGCCGCCGTCCTGGAAATCGCCATCGCCAACCATCGCAAGGCGAAGAAGCTCATGCAGGACTGGGAGCAGGAGACGGAACGGCTCCTTGATGCACAAGCGCCGCGCAAACCATAGCCCAGTGGACAGGTCCGACTCAGAATTCGCCTCCATCCCACCGGCAACCCGTTGGTGAATCCATTGCATGTAGCAAGGACTATGAGCGCTAATTTAATGACACAGTAAGATTAGTGCGGCGGCGAAACCGCTCGAATCCTGCGCCTTGGTCCGCCGCCATCGCCAATGTCTGCTGCTTCATCTTCGGCACTCACACTATGACTACGCCTGCATCACAGCAATCCCCGGGCCAGGGGACTTGATCAGTATTGCCCTAAATCCTCACGTGACCTATCGCCTTGCCGGCCTCCAGCAGGCAAGACGCGTTTACGATCGCGCCAGCTAGTTCGGCCGTGGGCCGCGCGGGACCAAAGACGAACGTGACGATTGCGGTGTTGGCAGCGAGGACTGCGGCATCAACCCTCGTGTCCTCTTCGCCCGATGCGGGTCTTTGAGGCGGCGCCAGAAGTGCGAGCGCCGCTGCCTGCCCCATGCCTGAGTCGCGAGCGCGCACGACCTCCACGGCCTGCTGCCCGTGTTTACCGCATGCGACCCCGGCATGGAACCGCGCAACTTCCGGGACCAAGGCAAAGGTCGCGGCAAACGCGCGCTCCAGGTCCTCGGCCTCCTTTTGGGCCAGGGCAACGGGGCTGAAGCAGCAAACGAGAAACAGCGCGATGAAAAAACGGCACGCGAAGCGTTGATCCATTGCGTGCTCCTCGGCTTTTGATGGTCTGGTACTAACGATCGAGATCGGCATTCTGCCTTCGCGGCCGCACATCTGCGATGCAGTTCAACCGACGGCAAGCGTGATGTGGTGCCCCAGATTGGGACCCCAAGGCTTGGTCGAAGCAATTGTCATGGTGTTTGCAAGCCGGTCGCGGCGGCGATGGCAGTCAACAATTCAGTGCTTGAGAAGGGCTTTCTCAAAAGTCGCGTAGCCGTAGCCGCGATTGCCGAGCGCTCAAGCGCGTCATCATCGCTGCCAGTCATCAAGATGACTGGTACATGAACGTTGGCAGCGCGCATCCGTGTGAGTACCTCAAAGCCTGACAGTCCGGGCATGTGCAGATCCACGATGGCGCAGGCCGGGGCTTGAACTTCCAGGGCCCCGAGGAAGTGCCCCCCGGAGGAGAAGTCTGCCACCCTGAAGTTCGCCAGCCGAAGCACCCTTGCAAGCATGGTTCGCACCGGCGAATCATCGTCCACAACTGCAATGAAGGGTCCGTGCTCGACCATCGGCAGACGTTACTGCGCCGCAGTGCCTATGCATACTGTGCTTTAGTTCAGTCTCAGGCTGTTTGCTCGTAGAAGAAGTCAAACCCACGGCGGTTGCGACGCTTCGTTAGCAGTGGAGGGGACAGAGCTATTGATCGGCTGCATCACGGGCCTCATAGCGTCCGCAAGACGTTGACCTAAGCCAAGGCCAAAGCTCGCCAAAGCCGGCGCAGACCCCGTTGACAAACCTGGTCAGCGTGCCGTTGCAGCACAACACCAACTTCGACACCAGGCCGCTCGATCAAGAGGGCGCAAGACGTGCTGAACCTCAGGACCTCCAGCCCGTGGCTCCCTTCAACTCAACTGCACTGGAACGTAACCTCGCAGACTATCACGCCGCTGATCTGGCAGCCGGCGACCCGGCCGGCCCAAGGTTCGACCAGTGGCCTTGACGAAATCCAGCCCAATGGCTTCCTGTCGCCGATGAACTCCCGCCAGTAGGTCCTTGCGACGGCACTGTCGCGCAGTTGCCCCACGCACGCCAACGAACGCCTCGGCAACGACCGCCTGGGCTGTCATCTTGGCCGGCGGTGCTTGAGTGCTGTTTCCCAGCGTTCCTACAAGAACGATTCGCAGCGAGCACCATTTGCCAAAGCTCCAAGTTGAGGCGGCATACTCACGCCATGCGCCTGAGCCAGTTCATCCAAGCCAACCTCGAGAAGATCATGGAGGACTGGGAGGCATTTGCGCGCACGATGATCCCGCCTGCGGAGACCATGTCTGTCATCGAGCTTCGTGACCACGCCCATGACATCCTGCTCGACATTGCCATCGAGATGGAGTCGGACCAGTCGGAGGACCAGCGCGAGGCGAAGGGCAAGGGGCTGGCAGCGCAGAGCACGAAGGCGTCCTTTTCATCGGTTCACGGCAAGCTGCGCCACAGCGTCGGCTTCGATGTCAGCCAAGTGGGCGCGGAATACCGGGCGCTCCGCGCATCAGTCTTGCGGCTGTGGATGCGAAATATGGGCACTGTTGACGCAACGGTCCTCGAAGAGATCGTTCGATTCAACGAGGGCATCGACCAAGGGCTCGCCGAAGCACTCTTCTCGTATTCGGAGCAGATGGCGAAATCGAGGGACACTTTCCTGGCCGTCCTGGGCCATGACCTGCGCAGCCCCCTGGGTGCCCTCAGCTCGTGCGTCGAGCTGCTTGCCCGTCCTGCAAATGGTGCACCCAACGATCGCGCGGTGCGCGTTGCCAAGCAGAGCATCGCGTCCATCAGCGAAATGATCACCGACCTGCTGGATTACACCCGCACTCGGCTAGGCCGTGGCATCAAGGTGACACCGCGACCGGGCGACTTCAGTGCTTTATGTGAGCAGGCAGTTGAGGAATGCGTTCCCTCTAATCCGCGCCGGAAGTTCGAGGCGCACATTGCCCCGAACCTTGCCTTCGGCTTCGATGCGCCCCGAATGCGGCAAGTGCTCACCAATCTCCTGGTCAACGCCGTGCAGCACGGCGATCCGGAATTTCCCGTGGCGCTTGAAAGTCGGTTCGAGAACGGCGGCGTTGTCGTGGTCGTCAAGAACCGTGGTGAGCCGATACCCGAAGACTCCATGCAGGTCATCTTTAACCCTCTGGTTCAGATCCCTTTCAGGGAGTCGGAGCCGCATGAGCGCCCCGCGACCAGTCTAGGGCTCGGCCTGTTCATCGCGCGGGAGATTGTTCAGGGCCACGATGGAAAGATCAGCGTCGCTTCCTCAGCTGACGAAGGCACCGCTTTTATTGTCCGCCTGCCTTGCACTAGCTGAAGTTCGCTACCCAACTCAGAGGACGGCAACGGGGCCCTCTGCGGTACTACGAATGCCGCTTGGTCTGCAGGTTGCGGCAGTCCACGTCGTCCTAACGGAGGGGGCGCGATCGTACAGACGGCGCTCAAGTCGCTATCATGAGATCTGCCCCACCTTCCTCGCGCGGCAGTTGCGGCGTACGCCTCGGCGCTTTACATAAATCGGATTTACCCCTCGCGACGCAACAACAGCAGCAGTGTGAAGCCTTGGGAAGGCCCAGAGGGCGCAGTCAACGCGTTCGGCGCGGTTCGCTTTTGCCGCGAAATTTGGCGCCAGCGCTGGCGCTGCCTCGCGTGGCAGGTTTGTCGAACGCGGGTTTCGCGGGCTTCACTTGGCCGCTTGCTCCAGAGACCGCCACCGACTTGTACTCGGCAGCGTAATGGTTGCGCATCCGCACGATCTCTTTCGCGTACTTGCGGGCTAGCTGCGTCTTCTTCGCCTCCGACAACAAGCGCCCTGCAAGCTGGAAGAACTTCGATTCCTCCTCCTTGAGATGATGACGCACCTTGAAGCTCAGTTGTTTCGCCGTTGCGATCCAGCCGTCCTGCTTCTTGTCTTGCGAGGACAAGTCGTCCAGCAACTCATCTACTTCGTGATGCTCGTGAAGCGCATGGCGCGAAGCGTCGAGGCCGCTGTCCTCCATCAACAGCGAGGCGTACAGGAAGCGCTCCTCGGCCGCCGCATGCGCCATCAACTCGACCTTCAACTGCAGGAACAGAACTTCACGAGCCGCCATGTTGCCGCGCGACGCCGTAAGCTTGCGACACAGGTCGCGCTGCAGGTCGTGACTTTCACGGATAGCGTCGAAGATCATGGGCGGTTCCCGGTTACATGTTTCGAGCACGAGATACAGAAGAGACCGGTGCACAGGCATCGGGCCTTGCCGCTAGCCCCCGGCGCAGGTTACGCCGTTGCCGACGCGGGAGCAACGGTAATGAGCTGACGCGGAAGGATGCCTTTCGACTCGAGCACCGCGCGTAATCGGCGCTTGGGTTTGCGAACCCGCGGTCTACCAGGTGATCGCCGAAGCGCTAGCCGTAGAACTAAGGAGCCCGCGTAAGTAGCGATGTGACTGGGCTTGGCGGCGGTGCTCCACAGCAATGAGAATCAACTCGGCGGTGCTGGCCAGGCTGGAGGCCATCCAGTTCCCGGGGGACCGTCAACGTGGATCGCATCATGGCGGCCGTGTGGCGAGGAGGCCCGCGTTGGCATGTTGCTCGGGCGCTCGGACCTGGTGGCGCTTGGAAAGTTCGTCAGCTCGCTCTTGGCATGTACCGCTATTCTCTTGCCACTTTCATACAGGAGGTCTCATGCAAGCCGTTTCGATCCACGTGGTGGACGTCGCCAATGGAGTCGTTGCTGTTGGAATGCGCGTCGACATCGTACGCCGTGACAACACCCCCAACACCGAGACCTGGACATCGGTGGCGTCTGGCAAGGTCGCCCGAAACGGAGTCGTGGATGGCATCGAAGGGCGCGAGCGGCTTTTCGACGTTGGCACGTACAGTTGCGCCTGCACGTAGGCGACTACTACCGTTCGCGGGGTACCCAATTGCCGCAGCCGGCCTTCATGGACATCCAGGTGTTTCGCTTCGGCCTGTCCGACCTGTCACAGCACTACCATCTGCCTGTCAAGCTGACGCCTTGGGGTCTCTCGTGCTTTCGTGGGGCAGCCTGATTGCTGAAGGCGGACTGCATGCTTGCAAAGCGAGGGAAGTCCTCGTAGATGGACTCAGAGCGGTGTCTTGAATTCGGCTATGTCTGATGAGCCCTCGTACCGTCGCTCTCCCGTGTGGGGGTTGAAGAGCACGTTCATTGATCGCCCCGACTCTGGGTCAATGAACTGCTCGTCGGTCTTTACCCATCCCCCGCCCGCATCATGCGTCTGCGGCCGATAGCGCCATCGCTCGAGCAGTATGGCCAATACCAAAACGACGCCGAACACGGCCATCGGCGTCGCTTCGGGATAACTTGCGAGTCGAGCCCCCAGGCCAACCCACCGACAGCACCACCCCCACCACGAGCAAAAGAGTCCGCATCATGGTGCTGTGGCGGCAACTTCTCGACCACGACGGCGGTGCCGTAAGCCACGATCTCGCTCATGGTCTGGCCCATTTCCGAGGAGTCGAAGCGCATCATGACGACGGCGTTGCCGCCCATTCGATGCGCGTTCTTGACCATCCGATCGATTGCGTGTCTGCGGGCCTCTTCCAACATCTGCGTGTATTCGATGATTTCGCCACCTCCGAGCGAACGCAGCCCCGCCAGGATGTTGCCCGCCAAGCCACGGCTACGAACGACGACGCCAAACACCTGCCCTTTGACTTCCACGACACGATCTGGCAAGACGCTGGCAAATCACCGCCCGACGGCGTGCGTGATCGACTGGTCGGCATCGCTACGGATATGCCGGTAGCGCCCCCCGCACGCCCGCTCGCGATCAGACGTGATGCGGCGCAACGGTCCTGCGTTCCCCGATCAGGAACGCGTCCGCGACCAGTTGGAACGGTCGCCAGTCCACCTCCGACCTGGCTGCGCTGCATAGCCCGGCGAAGTGTGCGTACAGGCGCGGATACTCGCCAGCCAACCCTGCCTCTGCGGCAATGACCCGACCGTCGATCTCGAGCCCCGCCCCGCCGCGCGAGAGCTTCAGACTGCCGGTGGTCGAGAACAACTCGATGTCCCAGCACTGTTCGCCCTTCTGTCGAAAATCGAACTCGGCCTCCACGGCCACGCCGTCTACCGTACGCATCCTCAGGTTGGCCGCAATCGGTGCTTGCTGGTTCTCCGGGAACTCCAGCACCGCGGCGTCGACGCACACTTCGCTTGCGAGCACCTTCGTCAACACCGACAGCGCGTTGATGCCTGGGTCGAAACGCCGAAGCCACCCGGCTCCCAGATCCACTGCTGCCCCGGATGCCACTGATGCACATCTTCCTTCCAGATGATCCGGCCTCCGGTAAGCGTTCGACCCAGCGTCCACTCGCGCGCCGCGTCCACGCTGGCGGCGAAGCGCGAGTGCCAGGTCTGGAAAAAGGTGCGGCCGTGGTGCGCCGCCGCGTTGAAGAGCAACGCGATTTGCCGGGTGGTCACAGTTGGCGGCTTCTCGAGCATGACATGCTTGCCCGCGCGCAACGCAGTAAGCGCAGCGTCGAAGTGCGCCTGCGGGTGTGCAAATCGACACGCAGTCCAGTTGCGGCACGCCAGCCAGCATGGCTTCCAGGGTCTGGAAGTTCGCGATGCCATCGACGCTTGCATTGCGACTCGCGCAGGCGACGAGTTCGAACTCGGGGCTCGCCATGAGCGCTGGAATGTGTTGATCGCGGGCGATCTTGCCGATGCCCACCAAGCCCAGTTTGAGCGCCATTCAATTCTCCGGAGGTTGAGGCACGTGCGCGATCTCACCAGGCGGCATATGCCGGATGAAACGACTATGCACATGCAGTGCGTGGATCATACGGACCGGGGATGCGATCAAACGATGAGTTCAGATCGAAAAGGGAGCAGCCGCGAGCATTGAGCCGCAACGGCTTTCTTGGAGGTCCCTTGGTTTGCATCTGGCCAACGGGCCGACACGGCCCGCCGCGTAATTTGACGCGATCAAGTAAGAGCGTCCTCGCCGATCGTGCGTATGGAGCATCAGCCTTCGTCTCGGCCCAGTCACAATGATGAAGATGTCGTCCACTCCAAGCTTCGAACACCCTTGCAGATCTGCATGCGCGCAATCGCGCACGGCGGCTGATGTCTCCAGTTGGATTGATTCGCTGTCGACAATCGGATACACGGACATGCGTATGCTCAGAGGGAAGTGGTGTGCTGTAAAGCGATTCAACTTCACCACCGCGATCGTCGTTGGAATGGATGTTGTCGGCTACGAACGTCGTTACTGCTATGAACTGCGTGGGGAGGCTCAGGCCGCTCTCTTGGCGTGGGATGGCGATGGCCATCCCTCGGGGCCATGGATCAAATGCAAGGGCGCTGGCATTGACCTGCTGAATCCCGCGTTCTGCTGAGTGCTCCGGTTTCCGGACCTGTCCTCGATGTTCGACCCGGCTTCACGCGACGAATTGCGCGTGGACCGAACAGGATGTGATGAACCCATAGGCGTGGAACGCCAAAGCGTGTCAATCTACTTGAAAAGGCCGACCGCGCGCGGAAACCGCGATTGCCAAGCCGTTGTCAGAAATGGCCTTTTTAGACCCAACCGTATCAATCCACACGAGAAGGACAATTCCCCAAGACGCGCTTCAGGGAAGACGGGTAGTCTGTCGCTGCGTCCATCGGCCGTCGATGCGGCCGATCGATGCATGCCGATCAAGCTCTTTCATCGTGTGCCCCCTCGCGATACCCATCGACGAACAATCACCTTCGGATTCTGGCGATGTCGATGGCCGCACAGAGTTCTTCGTACTCGGTCCGGCCCACGTTCAGGGCCTCAAGCCACCGGTCGAAGAACAGGTCCAGTGCGTCGCTGCAGGGGTGCTTGCCGCGGTGATGACGAATGAAGTCCTTGCGCTGCTGCACCTTGTCGGCGATGAGCATGTGCTTCACGGCTTCAATGGGGCCGGCGTAAGGGTTGCCATCGGCCGCCATGCGAGACCCGTCATGCGAGCGTTGGACCTTGTCTGTTGACCAGGCATTGGCCCTGCTTCGGAATTCCATGACCAGCAGGATCACGAACGGGTCGGCGTCGACACTGTTCATGAAATCCTGGCCATGGTGAATCGGGTCTTCATCCGCCTGGAACAGCGGGTGCAGGCAGAACGCGCGCATCGCCGCCTCGGAGGCGTCAAGTTCGCTCAGGATGATCAGCCCTTCGGCGATACGCTGCAGAAGCGCGAGCCCTGAGCCCTTCGCGACGCGATCGGCGTAGTGCGTCCGGATGGCCTGGTACTCGGGCGACCAGGTGGCACGAAGGATGTCCTCGGTGACGATCGTTGCGGAAACTCCATTTGCGAATTGTCCGCGATTGCACATTTGGCCTCGTGCGGAACCTGGCGACCGCGCCGCCCAGTCGTGGTGGAGGGGGTCCAAGTTGTGGCCCGCGGAACCGTCCAATCCGCGTACGGACACGCGCGTAAATCGTCTGTCTCCACAGGCGCTATCCTTCCCCCTCAACTTTCACGAGGAATCTCAGTTTGAACAAGACCGAACTTGTTGCCGCGATCGCGGCCGACGTTGATCTCAGCAAGGCCGACACGGCCCGCGTGCTCGAATCAGTGCTCGAAAGCCTCACGAAGGCCCTGACGCGTGGGGAGACGGTGCAGCTGATCGGATTCGGCAGTTTCGCGGTAGCGAGCCGCCCCGAGCGTGCCGGCCGCAATCCATCGACGGGTGAGCAGATGACAATCAAGGCGAGCAAATCGCCGAAGTTCACGGCTGGCAAGGCGCTGAAGGACGCCGTAAACGCTTCGGCTTAAGTTGCTTGCGAGATCTGGGATCGGCTGCGAGAAGACCCTGATCGAGGATCTTCACATCGACCAGCCGCCCGGTCGAAGTGAAGAGACGAGCAAGGCGGCGGGCAGGCAGTCGAGGCCTTTGCTCATGCAGGTTAACCAAGAAATGGACGCTGCTTTGGCGTCAAGCTCACCGCTTGTTCACGAGGAAAAACATGGCTCGCATCTTTTGCATCGCCAACCAGAAAGGCGGCGTCGGCAAGACGACCACCACGGTCAATCTCGCCGCAGGCTTGGCTAAGGCCGGGCAACGTGTTCTGATGATCGATCTGGATCCGCAAGGCAACGCGACCATGGGCTCGGGCATCGACAAGCGCCAGCTAGACCTCACGATCTACGACGTGCTGCTGGAGTCGGCCACCGTGGCCGAGGCCCGCGTGACGGCCGATGAAAGTGGGTACGACCTGCTCGGCGCCAACCGCGAATTGGCCGGCGCCGAAGTGGAAATGGTCTCGATCGATCGCCGCGAGAAGCGCCTGCGCACCGCGCTCGCGGCCGTTGGCGCCGAATACGATTTCATCCTGATTGACTGCCCACCCAGCCTGAGCCTGCTCACGCTCAATGGGCTTTGCGCCGCGCATGGCGTGATCGTGCCGATGCAATGCGAATACTTCGCGCTGGAGGGGCTGACCGACTTGGTCAACACGATCAAGCAGGTGCATGCCAACCTGAACAAGAATCTTCAGACCATCTTCCTCTTGCGAGTGATGTTCGACCCTCGCATCACGCTGCAGCAGCAGGTGAGCGACCAACTCAAGTCGCACTTTGGCGACAAGGTGGTGAGCGTCTGGCGATCCCATCTTGCTCCTCGGTGACATGACCTTGAGGATGGTGCCCACCTATTGATTTTGGCGGGCACCTATGAATCCCAATTCACTCAAGCGTCGGCGCACGCACGACCCTGAATTCAAGGCGAAGATCATGGCCGAGTGCGAGCAGCCCGGCGCCTCGGTCGCGGCGGTGTCGCTCGCGCACGGACTCAACGTCAACCTGGTTCGCAAGTGGCTTGTCGGGAGAGGGCTCAAGCGCGCGGGCCTATCGGCGCCACGTACGGTCGCATCACGACCGCCTGTCGAGCCGACCAGACCCGGCAGTTCGACATCGCCGCAAGCGCTGCACTTCGTGCCGGTGGAGCTGGCTTCGGAAGGCGTCGATGTCGCTCCTGCGGTGGATCGCTCTGACGCGGAACGAGAGCGCGGCGAGGCCGACATCCACATCGAATTGCAGCGCGGCGAGACTCGCTTGACGGTGCAATGGCCCGGCTCGCAGGCAGCGCACTGCGCGGCCTGGCTGGGCGAGGTGGCTGCGGCGGCGCTGAAGTGATCCGCATCGACAGGGTGTGGCTGTGCGCGCAGCCGCTGGACATGCGCGCGGGTGCCGAACGGCTGCTGGCCGCGGTCGTCTCGACACTGGGTGCCGCGCACGCCCACCATGGTTACCTCTTCGTCAACTCGCGCGCCACACGGATCAAGCTCATCGTGCACGACGGCTTTGGCGTGTGGTGCGCTGCGCGGCGACTGAACGCAGGGCGATTCGTATGGCTGTCGGCGACGGAGGCAGTACCGCCTTCGCTGGAACTCACGAGGCCGCAATTCGACGCCCTGGTAGTCGGCTTGCCATGGCAACGATTGCCGGAGATGGCCGTCATCACGCGCATGTGATTCGGTCCAGCGCTACGCCCCCGCCGGTTGACAGCGCTTGCTCCAATGGTGCGAGGCAGAGCGCTCTGGCACCATGCTGCGCATGCTTGGCACGCAAGGCCCTCTCCCCATCGACCTTGCCCAACTGCCCCCTGAAGCTGCCGCGCTGATCGCGCAGATGCAGCAACGACTCGAGCAGCAGGACCAGCAGCTTGCCGAGCAAGTCCGCGAACTCGCCCAGCAGCAAGCTTTGCTCGAGCGCAAGGACCGCGAGCTCGCGCTGCGGCAAACGAAGATCGAGAAGATCAACTTCGAGCTCGCAAGGCTTAAGCGTTGGAAGTTCGGCGCCAAGTCCGAGGCGATGACCGCCGAGCAGCGCCAGCTCTTCCATGACACGGTTGCGGAGGACGAAGCGAGCCTGCAGGCGCAATTGGCGGCATTGCAGGCCAGCTTGCCGGAGGTGCCGAAGACGCCCAAGGCCCCGCCGCGCAAACCGCGCCGCCAAGCGCTGCCACAACACCTGCGGCGCGTGGAGCACCGCCACGACCCTGAGGACACGACTTGCGGCTGCGGGCAGGCGATGGTGCGCGTGGGCGAGGACATCAGCGAGAAGCTGGACATCGTGCCGGCAGAGTTCTTCGTGCACCGGCACATCTACGGCAAGTGGGCCTGCCGCTGCTGCCAGAGCCTGAAGCAGGAGGCGGCCGCCGCTGAGATCGTGGACGGTGGCATCCCGGCCAGCGGGCTCGTGGCACACACGCTGATCAGCCGCTTCGTGGACCACTTGCCGTACTACCGGCAGGAGTCGATCAACGCGCGATCGGGGGTGCACACCCCACGCTCCACGCTCGCGGCTTGGGCAGGGTACGCCGGGGCGGCGCTGGAGCCGCTATACGACGCGCACAAGCGCTTCGTGCTCGGCGCACGGGTACTGCACGCCGACGAGACGCCGGTGGCGCTGCTCGATCCTGGGGCGGGCAAGACCCGCAGGGCCTACGTCTGGGCCTATGCGCGCGGCGAACTCGACGCGCAGCGCGGCGTGATCTTCGAGTTCTGCTTGGGCCGTGGGGGCCAGTATCCGGTGGCGTTCCTCGGCGGCGAGGACGGTGCGTGGAACGGGACGCTACTGACGGACCAGTACGCCGGCTACGACTCCGCCATGGATGCTCGCGTGTACCCCAAGCGCGTGGCCGCGGGATGCGTCGTGCACGCCCGACGCAAGTATGACGAAGTGGCCAGGGCTGGGACGAGCCCAGTAGCCGAAGCGGCGATCAAGCGCCTGGCTCAGATCTATCACCTTGAGGGAAGCCTGGCGGCCATGCCCGCGGAACATCGACACAGGGGACGGCAGGAATTGACCAAACCGCTGTGGCAGGAGTTCAAGCTGTGGCTCGAACTCGAGCGGCGCCGCGTACCCGATGGAAGCAGCATCGCCGCAGCGATCGATTACAGCCTCAACCACTGGGCACAGTTCACCCGTCATCTCGACGACGGCGAAGTCCCGTTGGACAACAACTTCCTGGAGCGACAGATCAAGCCCTGGCAGATGGGTCGCAAGAACTGGCTCTTCGCCGGCAGCGCATTGGCCGGCCAGCGCGCTGCAGTGGTGATGAGCCTGGTCCAATCGGCCAAGCTCAATGGACACGATCCTTGGCAATACCTGCGCGACGTTCTCGCGAGGCTGCCATCTCACTTGAACAGCCGGATCGAGGAATTGCTACCGCACCGCTGGCAGGCCGGCAACGCCGACTGACCACCATCGGCACCGCCGTCAAGATGGGACGGCAAGACGCTCACACAAGGTGTTCGACACGGTGATCCCGCGCAATGTCCGCCTGGCCGAGGCGCCGAGCCATGGCTTGCCTGGCGTTGTTTTCGACCCCAGTGCGAGGGGCAGCCAGGCCTTCACCGCGTTCGCGCAGGAGATGCTGAGAAAGCTGGGCTCGCCCGGAGTGGACGCTGCCATGTCACCGATCGCGGTGGCTGAACCGGCGTAGTAGATCCGGTTCGGGGTCGGCGCGCCTCGCCCGCGTTAATGCTTACGGTTCTCCTGATGGGGGGAACGTACAGACAGATCGTGCGCCTACTGGGCTGGCTCGCCGCCGTGCGGTCGGCGAAGCATGCCGGCCGCGGCAAGTTTCCTGTACTCGGCGTCGCTCGGGAGACGCCACAAGTACAGGCCGATGCTGGGGTCCATGTACTCGACCAGTAGCATGCCGTTCAGGCCTACCACTGCGATAGGCCGGTCGGCGAGCGAGCCGAGCCCAATGTGGGGCACGCGCTCTGCAAGCGTTCCGACTTGTCGTAGCGCCGCCTGGGCGGCGGCGACGCATTGCGACTCGCCCATGCCGCTCCACGGCATCGCGCCCTCCTCCAGGTACAACAGGTGTTGTCCACCAGGCAGGGCGATCATTGGTTTCACCTAGCAACTCTGCTGATCACTCGAACCTGTCGGCACGCGAGAGGTCCCAGGGCTGCGACATCGATGCGGCGATCTTGTTGCCGAAGTAAGTGACTCTGGTGTCAAGGGGTGGCATGCGGGCGAACTGCTGCGCGTTCCACCGGGCGACGTCGAGCCTCCCGTCGGCGCGGATGTCGAGGATGGAGAAATTGCGATGCACAGCACGCAACAGTGTTCGATCCGCCAATTCAAAGAGGAGGCTGGCCGAACGCACGCGCCGACCTGCGAAGGCGGGTAGTCGAGAATTGCTTTCCTGCCGAAGCATTCGCACGAAGGCTGCGGCAGCGAGCGCCTGTGGCGTATCTTGCGCCGCGATCAGGAATAACTTCGCTGTCAGGCTCATGACGTTTCGCCCAGCGCTGCTGCGATCACGCAGTGGGGCGATAGCCGTTTGCGGCTCGGTTTCCTCTCAAGGGCACTACACGCGGGCGCAAGCAAGGTCGAAGCTGCCGCTGAAACGTGCTGCGTCATGCGCGCCGGGAGGTGCTTGCGTGTGATGCATGGCCTCGCCTCCTGATGTAAAGATCAATCATCGAACTTCTCGCCATTTTGGGCGTACGGTAGCACGGCCGGGACCGCGCCCGGGCGCCTGGCGGAATCCTTGTGGAGCACCACCCGTCGGAATTGACGTGCATTCGCGAAGTGGATTCTCCTCAACTGGAGGACGAAGGCTCGCACCGCTTCTTCCTTCGATTTGCTCCCGGGCTCCGCGGCCCCAAAAGAACGAAAATAGCAGCCATGACCAACCCTGGCCCGAGTTCCGCAGGAGGCGCTCAGCAGCCACCTCCGCTGCCGCTGCACGGTGAGCGTCTCGATGAGGAGAAGGCTTCCCTCAGCGCCGCAGAAGACGCAGCGCGAAGCCGCTTCGGTGCCGCGGCCATCGTGCTCGACCGCCTGGACACGCGGCCGCTGCATCTGCGAACGGCGCGGCGAGCGTGGTGGAAGTTCTGGGCCTGAAAGTGAACGATGCACATCAGCCAAGGGGAAAGCTCTGCTGTGGCCCAGCCGCGTTGACGCCCGCAAAACGCAGGGGGTGACGCCCCCGTGGGGCTTGAGGATGCAGGCCAGTTGAGTCAGGCGATGGAGTCGTTTGCGCAGTCCGGCACCATCATGCGGATGGCATCAGGCTCGCCGGCGGCCACATAGACGGGCGGCGACGTTCCAGGGATCGGGATGCAGAAAGAGGCGGCGCCGGTAGCGCAGAAAAGCGCCCCTACCGCGTCAAGGACGGCTTGGTGGAGATGTTCGGTACCGGGGACAGGCATCGCTCATTGTGGGGCGCTGCCCGGGGTATGAAAAGGGAGTTGAGTCGAAACGCGCAACGATCGCCAGGCGATTTGTGCCGAAGCCCTGGAGGTGCTGTGCCGCGTGGGTAAGAAATGCAAAGAGCCGAGATCACCGTACGCGATATCGCCCTGCTTGACTCTGATCAGGCGTCACAGTCGTCGCGCAGATTCAGCGGGTCAGAGTTGTCGGAGTTGGATGTTCTGAACCGCCCCGGATTTTGAGGAGGCTCCTTCGATTGAGAATGGAGCCAAGATGAGGAAGTCACCGAAGTTTTCCCCCGAGGTCATGGATCGCGCGGTGCGCATGGTCT
>NZ_JBBKZT010000054.1:0-14411 GCF_037889975.1 Variovorax rhizosphaerae
AACTGCCCGAAAGAGGCATCGGGCACAACCAACGCTGGAAGTTCAGCCACCCAAAACGAAAACCGCGTCCTCGCCGCCGAATAGACGCGGTTTCTGACCGCCGTTCACACCCGCTCACCATTTGGATCTGCAGTCTGGATGTCCAGGCTGCGGCCAGCCGATTCTTGCTGAGTTCAATCCGGCATCGTTCGCGCGCCCGCTTCACTGTTGCCGCTGCGCAGCGCCGTTTGCCGGCAGGGAGCCCAGATTCTGCGAGGTTTTCGGGCGCATCGAAACCGAGCCGGCACGGATCGCGGCTTCCATCCAAGGCGACCTGGTGGGGCTTTGCCACTCCACCTGCGTCCAAGGCCACGCGAGTGAATACCCGTGTCCCGCTGCCGCTCACCTGCAAGTCCTGCTGGCCGGGACGCGCGCACGCGAGCGGCTCGGCGTCGCAGCGCATGGGCAGTGGTTGCAGTTCCAGATGCACGGCTGCGAGCGCTTGGAGGAGATCGACGCATCGAATGCGGCAGAAGCGTTCGAGTTGTGCAAGCGAACCGTGCGGGCCATCGGACGCCATCTTGCAAGATGGGTACGCAGGCACTGCGGACATCGACATCCCCCATCGATGACTCTGCGGCGGGTCGAACGCGGCATGATGGATCCCTGCTGGATCAGCGCGACGCAGCGCCACAATGTCTCGCGGTCATCCCGCCGGGGCGTGTGTGCCTGCTGCTTTGCACTTGCGCGCTGGCGTGCGTCGTTTGCCGCCATCTTCTACGCACACCAACACCACCAGCGAGTCCACGCCGTGGATCTGTTGGCGCAGCTTGATTACTTGGTCGAACCTCAGGTGGCGCTCGACCTGTTCGGCTTGTGCGTGGTCCAGACAGCGCATGCCATCGGCCTGGATCTGTCGGCTCCTGGCAGCCAGGACTGGATCGGAAAGACCGACCAGGAGGAGGCCGAATACTTGTGCCTTTGGCCTCCTCCTTACTGGCGCGTCCTGCGGCGCAACGACGGGAAGACGTGGCGTTGCGCCGGGTATGACATCGCGTGCATCCAAGACCTGTTGCACAGGCTGGCGACTATTTCTCTCTTGGGCGAGTACCAGTGGGGAATTGATGTTGGCTGCACGCAGCGTGCCGTTTGGGGTCAGGACATTGCGCGGTACAGGATGAAGCTGCCTGGGCCAGGCCGCACGCCATGGTTCACGAAGGAGTTTGTCGATCAGATCCTGCAGGAGACTCATTTGAGCTTGGCTCGAGCAGATCGGGAGGGGTGATGGGCACGGTCATCAGCTTGCCCTCTCGGGGTCGCTCGGTGCTTTCCGTTCATGCGCCGCGGATCCCCGGGGGCGCTCGGAAAACGCCAACAGGCAGTGACGTTCGCGACGAGCGCGAACCGGGCGCACGCTACCTGTCACTCGTCGTCAATCATCCGGCTCGCCTTGCTGCCCAGTGAGCTCTCGGCGCGGAAGTAGCCCATCACGGTCGTGACGCTGTGGTGCCCCGTCATCGCCATGGTTTCGGGCAGCGACATCGCCTGTCGTCCGGCCTCCGTCACAAAGCCCGCCCGCAGCGAGTGCGCAGAAAAATCCCCCTCGACCCCGGCGAGCGCACACCGCTCCTTGACGATGTCGCGCACCGCCGCGGGTGCCAGGGGCTCGCCCAGATGCCCGCCCTTGCGGATGCGGCGGAAGAGGGCGCCTTCCCGAATCCCGCTGGCAGCCAGCCAGGCCTGCATCGCCAGCGCAGCGCTGCCCACCAGGGGCTTTACGTCTTCCGGGCGTTCGGCGCCTGTCTGGTTTGTCTTGGAGTGCCCCAGGGTGTAAACGTAGGCGATCGCGCAGGCATGGGGATTGACCCGCCGCAGGTTTTCAAAGGTCGCCCCCGCCACTTCGGAGCGCCGCCGCCCGCCCGAAGCCCACGCAAACAGGAGCAGCGCGCGATCGCGCTTGCCGCGCAGGGTGTCATCACAGGTCGCCAGCACCGCCTGCAGCGGATCCTTTGTCAGGGCGCGCTGCTTGTGCGCGCGCGCGCCGCGTTGCGCGTAGGCACGGCGCGTGCGGCCCAGCAGTTCCCGCACCAGGGCATCGCCGCACGGATTGCTTTCCTTGGCCAGCTGATGTGCTTTCGAAAGCACCGCCACGCGATGCACCAACGTGTTCAAAGCCGGTACCCCCAGCTTCGCCTTGTACCCATTGGCCACCAACGCCTGATCAATCTCCGGCGGCAGCTCATTCACCAGGCCAGTTTTCTGATTCCCCGTTGATTTGGACTTCGCCGCTGACCTTGCCGCCGACTTTGCATGGGCCGCATCGATGACGTCGTCCGAGTCATCCGCTGAGCCGTCGTCGACGGTGTCGGCCTTGCGCGCTGCGTGGTCAACGATGAACTGGATCACGACGGGCACCGGCACCGGAAGTGCCAGGGCCTGGCCGTAGCGTGCCGCGTACCAGGCGCACCAGTAGCGCATGGCCGAGGCGTACGACGCCCGGGTGTTCGCGGATTCGCCTTCGCGCAGGAGCGCCCGGGCCGCGGCCTCGGCGGTTTGCGTGAGCCGCGCGGGCTCCAGCATGGGGCGCCATGGCGCCGTGTTCACGAGCGGGTGCGAGGTTTCGGTTTTCATGGGTTCATGGGTTTTGGGGCGCGGCTCCAGACAGCGATCTACGAATTTGGCGGGTGCATGGCAAAGGCTGCGTGTCGCGACGGGCCCGGCTTGTCCACGTGCAAGTTCGCGCCGCAGGGACCGACCCCGCAAGACGCCAACGCATTGCTTGCGAAAACGCAAAGGAAATGCTAGAACCACATGGAATATTCATACATATGACATATGATTTGCTACATCATACACTGATAGGTCACGATAACTATCTCTTATCGATGGTAAATATTCCAGGGAAGAGGGCGGTCGTTCGCCTGAAAGTTGCGAGGTTCAAATGGCTGAGATTCAACAGTTTCGACGTGGCATCCAGGAAGAAGACGTGTTCAGGGCCGCGGACGCGCTCCTGGCCGAGGGGCTGCGGCCCACGATCGAGCGCGTGCGGCTCAAGATCGGGCGCGGCTCGCCGAATACCGTCAGTCCGATGCTTGAGAAGTGGTTTGGATCGCTGAGCCAAAGAATCGCCGGTGGGACGAACCCTTCGGACAACCTCGCGGCCGGGAATGACGCGGACGGTGTGCCGGTGAGCGTGCGGAATGCGACGCGGCTGCTATGGGAGACAGCGCGGCGCGAGGCCGACGACGTCCAACGCCACGAGCTAGAAAGCGCCCGAGCCCAACTCGAGGAAGCCGTCAATGTGCTGGCGGTTGGCCAGGTCGACCTGGCGCAGCGGGAAGCTGCGTTTGAGCAGGCCCGGGCGAGCTTGGACGCCGCGCTGGCCTCCTCGCAGCAGGCGCGCGAGACACTGGAGCGGCAGCTGGCCGAACAGACGGCCGAGATCGCACGGCTGCGGGCCGCGTCTGAGCAGGAGATCGCCCGGCTCAACGCCCTCCTCCAGGCATCTCATGCCAGCAAGGAAGTCCTGCGGCAGGAACAGGCGGCGGCGCTGGCCCAGCGTGACAAGGATGTCAAGGCGGAGCGCGAGCGTCACGAAGCAAAGGAACGCCACTTCCATGAGGAGGTGGACCGGGCGCGACAAGCGTCGAAGCAACTGGAAGCCGGGCTGGCCAGGGAACAGCAGCAGCGCTTGCGCAGTGAAGAAGCCGCGGCCCAAACGCTGGAGGCCGGCCGCCGGATGCTGCGAGAGACGCAGCAGGCCGCCCAGCAGGTCGAGCGAGAGCTTCGGGATCACCTCACCCACCAGGCCAGCCTGCTCGCGCAAGCGCAGACGGAAGGTACGGCGCTGGCACACCGGCTGGATGACCTTGAGCGTCAGCTGGCCGAAGAAAAGAAGGCTCACGAGGGCACGCGCGCGCTGCTGTCCAGCTCCCTCGCGACCGCACGCAATGAGGATTCGCGCAAGGGCGGGATTGGACCCAAAATCAGGAAGCCCAAGGCGTAGCGACCGCGTGGTTCCGGCCACTTTGAAACGCGTGCAGCCAGCGCGGCTGTAAAAGTCTCGGAGAAGTTCGTGGCCCAAGTCTTCATCAGTTACAAGCGCAATGCTGTCCCCGACCACGCTCTGGCTCGAGAGATTGCTGTGGTCTTGCGACGCGACAACAATGTATTCATCGATGAAGACATTCTCGCCGGAGAACGCTGGTCTCATCGCATTGAGGTCGAGCTTGAGAGCGCTGACTTTTTCGTAGTGCTGCTCTCCAGGAAATCGATTGAAAGCCCGATGGTTGTTGAAGAGGTGCGAAGAGCTAGCACGTCGCATCGGCTGACCAACCGGCCAATCTTATTGCCCATTCGAATCGCATTTGAAGAGTTGCTGCCATATGAACTGGAGGCGCACCTGCAGCCAATTCAACAAATAGTTTGGAACAACGACAGTGATACGGCTACCGTCTCCGAAACTCTTCGCAAACGCATCGCCGCCGCAAAATTCTTGAAAATCACGGATTTCGACCTGCAAAGTGAGTCAAGCGCAGTAGAAAAAGAAAATGCACAACGCCGAAGTATTCACAAAATTGGTGTGGCTGGTGCAATGATTCTTGCGTTACTCATTGTGACATTATTGTATCAAGGAATAACTATTAAAACACCTAATATCGACCTCGGCACCGCCAACGCGACATATAGGTATGTTGGGGACGATATGGAATGTCGTCCAAACGACACATGCCGAGAACGCAACAGTAAACTCCGGTCTTTGATTCTGCCGACACCAAACGCTGTTCTTTATGCCGGGCCTGAACTTGCTGAAAACTCCGTCGTGCAACTGCGCTTAAAATCATACTGGCCACTTTTTTTATTTAACAAGCGGCTGGCAGCTTCTGACCCGACGCGGGATGGAGCCCTTCAAGTTGGAATTACAAGCGATAAGCCAATTGGCTGGATATATTTGAAAGATGGTCTGCCTTGGTCAAGTAGGCTGCTTGTGGCATTCAGGAAAAGAACTGAGGTGACACACCCTCCGGATACGTTCATATTTAGGTCTTTGAATGAAGCTAAGACCGCAATGGAAAGCCCAGAAGTTCTCGAAGGCATCAGAAATCGCATATCAATTGGATTCCCGCCTGCATCAGTGCTAGGGACTATCCCGGGCAACATAACGGAAATCGAGCAACAATTCTACGTTGTGCCAATTGTTTCTGTTACTAGCTCATTAATGCCGTCCGGGATTAAGGTCAGCTATGTTCAAATCCCGATCAAATCTCAAATAGTCACTGTTTTTGACGCCTATGTGGCGGCCTCTTCGACAACTGGGTGGGTGGCCAACCGCCTTCCCACGGATCCTAGCTCTTCAGTGCTTGATGTTCGGATTCTACTGCGTCGGATCGAACTTAGAGATCTTCTTGTTCAATGCCAGGGGATTGTCAAAAATGCCAAATCTGGCGCAATAACTCCACGGGAAATGTTCCGTCTTGCCAGCGCAATTTCAATATCAGTGTCAAAAGGCTTGTCTTTTGAATCAATTCGACCTAAAGAGGAGCAGGCCGCTATGCTAGCATCTTTGGGATTTAAAAGCATGTTTGCTGGCATGGAAGAGGATCAATTCGAAAATCTCTCGGCGGGGCAGGTGCTTAGTTTGACGGAGCGATTGGAAAGTCTAACGCGCACCTATGAACAGCTTTTGAAATCACATGAAGGATGGGTGCGACTTAACGGCGACGATGTGCCGGAGCAGTATGTTTATGCGCTGCAGTTAGATAAGCTTCCTTAAAGCTAGATGAGCTCTGTCTCATGCGCCTCCTAATTCTGGAGCAATTAGGTCGGCGCCGATTCGATATTCCCCACCCCCGCGCCGATTGAATTTTGACCAGGGAGGTGGAAGCCGACTTGTCGTTGGTCGGCAGTGCATAAGTTTAGTGTTCGGGTTGCTCGTTATCCTCCTTGATGCGCAATTGATCGCGCGGGCGAAGCCGCGAAGGGGTGATCTCGGTTTCCGTGCACCCGAGTTATTGCGCGCCAGTTCATGCTGGGCGTGATGCAAACGGGCGACGGCATGCCGATCTACCACGAGGTGTTCGACGGCAACACGGACGAGGCGCCGACGCTTGCGCCCACGCTCAAGAAGGTGTTGGCGCGCTACCCTCACATCAGGCGTCTGGTGGTGTGGTGGCCGACCGGGGCCTGCTGTCGCTGGACAACATCGAGGCACTGTCCAAGCTGCACTTGGCGGGGGATCGGGCGCTGGAGTTCATCTTGAAGGTGCCCGGGGCGGCGCTACGGGGAGTTTGTCGACATCCTCCAGCCCCTGGGGGCGAGCTTCGCCCAAGCCGGCGATACGGGTGATGGGGGTTCGGACGGTAAGATTTGAGTTGCGCTCGTGCCAGCGCAGTCTCATCGATCGACCAGGACAACAGGTCGGACTTCAAGATCGCTTCGACCTAGACGTCATCGTGCCCCCAACGATGCCCCCATTTTGATTTTTAGCCTGCACGCCGCGTCGCTTCAGCCCAACTCACACGCACGCCCCCGTTCAAGCGACGAACTGCGCCAGCCATTGGCCGAACGTGAGGGAGCGGACGCCGTCCTCCTGACCCATAGCGCGAAGCGTGGCGTTGAAAGCCGGAGGCCCGAGGACGCCAAGGCCAATGGGCGCCTCGCGCCGCAAATCCGCCAGCGCAATTACCAGACCCTCGCGTTGCTCTGACGCAAGCCTCGCGTCCAACGTCAGGTACGTGCAGCGTGCGACCCGGTGTCGCTCAGACTTGATCGCGGGTTGCATGAGCAGGGAAACAGCAGCGCAGATGGCAAGCGCTAGTCCTGCAACCACGACCTGCTTTGGTGATTCGTTTATGACAGCAAGAGCGGCCCCCGAGCCGCCGACCAACTGGACGAAATTCAGAACGAAATCGACGCGGCTATAGAACCGCTCACAAAGCAAGTTAAACCAGTAGCCGTACTTCAGGTCGAAGCTCAAATCGTGATCGTTCATGCCGCCCAGTCGATCAAGAGTTACTGCCTCGCTGGCGCGGGAGGCGGTGACTGCGTTGGTGGGGCGGGCGGGCGATATGGCGGCACCTGCGTTTTGACGCTTCTGGGATCAATCAATTTGGGGCTCCTCACTCGAAGATTCCGCGGATAGTAGCAGCGGTCAGGACGTGGCTAGAGTCGCATCGGCTTGAACTTGGCGCCAGTGCGGTGCACGAACGGCACTGCCATCATCCCGCTGTCAACGAGCCGTGCGGTTGCGATCATGTCCGGCCACCACGCGACGAGGCGCTCCGCCTTCATCCAGTATGGCTGCCCCGTCCACTGCTTTTCCAGCACGAAGACCAAATGCCCGCCGCGGCGCAGCGCCTCGGTCTCGGCCCGATGATGCTTCTTGAATCGATCAGCGGAAACGATGCACCAGCGCCCCGACCCAGTCAGCTCGCCGATCCAGTCGGCATCGCGCGCGTCGCGCGGAAACCGGTCGTACAGATGAACGACGTCATCAACATCGGCAGCGCCCCCGACGGATAGGGCCTTCAGGCCGCTTGCGAAGTGGGGCGACAGGTTCGCGTCGAGGAAAAATTTCAGGCCCGTAGACGTTCCTCGTATCGAACTGCGGCATGGACGTGCTTTGGCGCAATGTCGAACTGCCTCGCCACGGCCCGGGCGTCGCGCCCTTCAGCGACAAACGCCTCGTACAGCGTATCCGTCGGCACGCCCGCGTCAGCCACAATCGGCGTGCCGAACTGGCGCGACGGATCAAGCGCGATTCCCTTGCTGTCGGGCGGAAACCAGGCGCGCGCGACGTTCCCGTCGTACTCAATGCCCGCGTACAGAGACGGCTTGATGACGTGCGTGAAAACGATCTGCTTCGCCTGCACGTCGGTCAGCATCTCGTCGCCGACCTCGTCGATCGCCGACTCGTAGATCCGCTTCCCGTCGGTCATGAACCGCCGCGTGGTCAGCGGATAGTCCGTGTTCAGGTCCGCGCGCGCCGCGTCGATGGTGGCCCGGATCACCGGCACGCTGACGCCAGCATCGGCGAACGCGCGGACAAGACGCAGCTCCATCAGGTCGCGGAACCCGATTGCAGCCTGATCGAAGTCGGCACCGTCGAGTTGCGTGCGCCACAAAGGTCCCGAATACCGGCGACCGTCGCCGTGCTTGCGGGTATAGCCGCACATCCAGCGGCGCACGGCGCGCGGCTCTGCCCGGATCAGACGAGCGGCCTGTCCGAGGGAATAGATGCCGGTGTTCAGCAAGGGGATCGGTTCAACCATCGCGCGTGTCGGTGCCTGGGGTTCCCGGAGCGGTATCCGGATGCATCCATATTATGCGGTCGCCGGCTGCACGAGCGCCTGGGGCCTCACGACGCGCGCCGATGCCCTTGCAGAGGGTGGGTCGTGTGGTCGGTGAGTGCGAATCAAGGCCCGTGCAAAAATCCTCAGTCGCGTGGCTTGCGCCTGCCGATCGGTCAGCCCTGCGCACATAGCAAGGAGAACAACGTGACACCCTGCCCTCTCTGTGATCAACCGGCACCTTTCTTCAATGTGGATCACCCCTTGAAGGGCAAGCGCTACACCTGCCCAAAATGCACTGACTTCTTCATCGATTCCAGTTCCGAAGACTACCTGCTGGGGTTGCCGGAGGTCACGAGGACCGCGTTCCGCGCCGGACTGAGCAAGCACGCCCAAGTCGTCAAGCCGGGCTACCTATTCGCGATCCGCGCGCCACGCCGAGAGGAGTTCGGTGGAGATGGCCGCGGCGTGGCTAGGACCACCACAATCAGCGAGTGGGTCCATCTATGAAGTTGGACTTGGACAAGGAAATTCCGGTTGCCTTGTAAGAGGCGATGAAAAACAGCCCCGGAACAGTGAAAAAGAGCCGCCTACCCTTTGAGAGCTATCCGCTCTGTGGCGAAGAACGGCGAGACGGCAGTCGCTGAACGGTGATCTCGACAAGTGCAACCGATGGTCGGGCGGAATGCATTGTTGACGAGCAATTTCACGGCCTGCCTGAGACCCGCGGATGTCGGCTATGCAGGCTCGTCGGCGCTCTGACTTCTCAACTCAGCGAACTTGGCCGCCATCGTAGGGTTACCTCGCGTAAGCTTCTTGATGGTCACATCCTGGGCCTTGTCGTTCGCGAGGCGAAGGTTTCGGTCGGCGCCGAGCAGCGCTTCCTTCGTCTTCTGCAGGTGGTCTATTGACTTGTCGATCTCATCGATCGCCGTCTGGAAGCGCTTGGAAGCAAGTTCGAAGTTCTTGGCGAAACCAGTCTTGAATCCCTCAAGCTGCAATTCGAAGTTCGTGATGTCGATGTGCTGCGCCTTGACGAGCGCCAGCTCGGACTTGTATTTCAGCGAATTCATCGCCGCATTCCGCAGCAGGGTGATGATCGGCAGGAAGAACTGCGGTCGGATCACGTACATCTTAGGGTAGCGGTGGAAGACGTCCACGATGCCGGCGTTGTAGAGCTCGCTGTCGGGTTCCAGCAGCGACACCAGCACCGCGTACTCGCACCCCTTCTCTGCGCGGTCCTTGTCGAGTTCCTTCAGGAAGTCCTCGTTCCTGTTCTTCGTCGCCGTGCGGTCGCTTTCGTTCTTCATCTCGAACATGACCGAGACAATCTCAGTGCCGGCCTCGTCCAGGTCGCGAAAGATGTAGTCGCCCTTGCTGCCGGTGCGCGCGTCGTTGTCCTTCTCGAAGTAGGCCCGAGGAAACGCCATGGATCGAACGCGGTTGAACTCGATCTCGCAGTGCTGCTCGAGCGTTTCGCCGACCATCTTGGTGGACAGGCGGGCCTTCATATCCCGAAGCCGCTCGATCGCATCGTCGCGGTCCCTGATTTGCGTCTCGTACTTGTCCTTGAGCGATTTCTCGGCGAGTTGCTTTTCCAGCGTCAGGCGCTCGAGGCCACCTTTCAGTTCGTCGCGCTCCCTCTCAACCGCTGTGACCGCCTGGGTGATTGCGAGTTGCTGCCCAAGCTCGAAAGCGCCAAGTTGCGCTGTCAGGCCTTGAATCGTTGCATCCTTCGCCGCGGCGGTCTTCTGCAACTCGCCCGCAAGTCTCGCATCGGCCAACTCGGTCGCGGCGTCCTTTGCTCGCTTGGCGTTCGAGTTCGCTCGCGAGGGCATCACGCTGTCTGACGACATCGCTCAAGGCCTCGGTCACCGCGAGCTTGCGTTCCACCTCGCCAGCCTCGAGTCGGGCCTTGAGCTCCTGGATCTCGCCGTCCTTGGCGGCAGCCGCCCTCTCCAAATCGCTGGCCACCTGAGTTCGTGCGAGCTCGACGGCGTTGCGCTTGTCTTGTTCTGCCAGTTCGAGACGCTCGTGAAGCTGCTGCTCGAATTCGCCGTCGCGAACTTGCTTCAGGATATCCGCGTATCCGGCTTCGTCGATCTTGAATGCTTTGGCGCAGTGTGGGCAGATGATTTCGTGCATATGCAAAGCTGTTGGGGCGGACGGCCGACCGCCGCTCTTGTGCGATTTCGGCTCGGTTCTGGCAGTTCCGATATCATACGGTTTTACATATCATATGTCTCTCCATATGATGTTCGAGATCAGCATGAAGCGACATCTGCATGTCTATTGAGGGCCGTCAGCAAAGAAATGCCAACGTGGGCCGAATCCTTTTGTGGGAAGGTCGAGTCAGTCGCGGCCGACTCATCTCCGAGTACGGGCTGAGCCCGATCCGAGCCAGCGAATGGCTGCGCGACTTCCGGGAGTCGTACCCGGAGTGGGCGGCGTGGGATAGCAAGCTCAAGGCTGACGTGGCTACCGCCACGGCGTACGCGGATGCTGAACGCGCCGCAAGCGCCACGCGACCGAGTGCTGTCAGCGCCATGCTGATCCCGTATGCCCAGAATGCGCCGGGCAAGCCAATCTCCCTCTCATGGGACTTCTTCCATCCTTCGGCTCGCATCTTCTCCCGGCTAAACCTTGCGATCGCGGACCGCCTCAGGGTGAGGTTCCTCTATAGCTCCATGAACAACCCGGAGCCGCACGAGCGAACCGTCGAGCCCCACAGCCTGGTTCGGGCAGGAAGACGGTGGCACGTCCGCGGCTACTGTCTGCAGCGGGAGGGTTTCCGCGACTTTGTGCTGGGACGGATGAGCAAAGTCAAGCTGCTGGCCGAGCCCAGCTTGGCGGATGTCGCGGCCGACGTCGCTTGGATGACAGTTCTTCAAGTCAGGATTACGGCTCACCCTGGCCTCAGCCCTGCGCAGCAATTGGTCGTCAGAAACGAATACTTCAAGGGAGCCGCGGCGCGCGTAGAAAGCTGCAGGGCTGCCCTCCTGAACTACATGGTGCAGGAACTAATGGCGGCGACGGACGTGGATCGGCAGACTCCGCCCGACTACCAGCTTGCGGTTGAGAACGAGGAGGAGTGCCGAAAATGGCTGTTCAGGCCCTGACCGACCAGATTCGCAAAGAGAAAGCGGCCGAGCGCTATCCCCCGCTTTTCAAGCGCCTGCCTGACCGGCTATTCGCGCCGCTGGCCTCAGCCAATCGCCTCCAGTATTGGTCACTGCTGTGCGCGTTGCACGCCAAGCGCTTCGGGCCCGAAGCACCGCTGCCGCCGAGCCGCGGGTTCCTGATGCGTGAGATCACAGCCGACATCGCCGAGGAACTGCAGTACCAGGACTGGGCCCCGGATGGCGACGACGTCACACCCGCCACGCCGCTGGCCATTCGGGCCAACATGGTCTTCAATCGTCTGCGCGAAGCGGAATGGATTCGCGTGGAGCGCGTGGGTGTGCGCGAGATGGTGACGATGGCGCCGGCCGTCGCCCATTTCATGAACCGGTTGGTGGAGTTCGCCCACACAGGCCCGGAGTTCGTCTCCGGCAAGATCCGCAGCGTCGAGGCCAACCTGAAACTACTACTCGAGGAGTCCACGGACGGTTCATCGCTTCAGGAGGCGGCCAGGCAGTCTCGCGCCCTCCTCGAACAGGTTCGGATTGCCGGCACCAACGTGCGCGACCTGATGCTGGAGATTGGCCGCGTGGATGCCACCGGCGAGTTCGTGCGGCGCTTCTTCGACGACTACGTCGAGCGAATGTTTATCGGCGACTACAAGGAGCTACGCATACGCGAGCACCCGCTGGCCCGGCGCCAGGAGATCCTGCGCCTGGCGGCACACGTTCAGCAGACGCCGGCCGTACGGGTGCGACTGATCCAGTGGTACCTTGAGAAGCAGGCCGGCCGAGATCCCATGCGTGCCGAAGCCATGTTCGAGCGAGATATACAGAAGGTGGAGGATCTCCGTCGCATCGACGAGTACCTGGACCGGCTGGATGACGAGATCCGGCGCGCCAACAAGTTGGCTCTGGCCTACCTGGACTACCGACTGCGGGCCGCCCGGCCGCTGGACGAGCTGATTGGCCAGGCCATCGAGGCTGTTGTCACGCACGGCAGCGAGGCAGCCGCATTGTCGCCATTTGCGCCCGGTGAATGCATTGCCGGGGAGCGGCTGGTCTCACCCCGCGTCGAGAACAAGCGCGCCCCACCCAGCAGCCTGCGCAAGCAGGTCATGTCCCCCGAACAGGAGGCGCGCGCGCGCCTGGCCCTGATGGCGCGAGACCGACGCACCATGTCGCTGCCCAAGCTCGCGGCGTTCGTGCGCCAGCAGCTCGGCGAAGGCGACTCGATGCCCAGCCTCGCGCTCCAGGTGGACAGCATCGAGTCGGTCCGGGCGCTACAGGTTTTGTGCACCGTCGCCGCGGCGAACGCGACGTCGAGCAAACTGCTTCGCGCCAACGCGCGCGCGATGAGCAGCGGGTTCACGACTGTCCGGATGGAAGGCGAAGAAGACCAGAGCAAAGGCATCTCGCATCTGCCCTTCGTGATCGTGAACCCGACCAAGACCGTCAAGGGAGGAAGCAAATGAGTGCGTATTTCAGCCCATCGTGGACGGCATTTCAGGCTGATCGTGGACGGCGTTTCAGCGTGATCGTGGACGGCATTTCAAACTGATCGTGGACGCTGTTTCAGCGTGATCGTGGACGATTTGGGGAGCGTGCAGGTGATCTTTTGACCGGGCCTCAAGCTCATCGTTTTTTGCGGTGAAGCCTGATGCCCACGAACAGAGTCACGATGCGCCGAATCCGAGAGACACTGCGCCTGCACCTGCAGGCAGACCTGAGCTACAACGAGATCGGCCGCGCGCTGAAGATCTCCAAGAGCGCCGCGGGCAAATACGTCTCGCTCGCCCGCGCCGCAGGCATCGACTGGGCGGTGGCCCAGACGCTCACCGACGAGGAGCTTGAATCCCGGCTGTATCGGCCCGCGTTGCCGCGCTCCAGCCACCAACTTGCCCCCGACTTCGCGCTCGTCCATCTGGAACTCAAGCGCGCCGGCGTGACGCTGCAGCTGCTGTGTGAAGTTGACCCGATTTCGCGGACACCCGATCCTTACGGATGAAGGAGTCCGATATGCCCACACCGAAGCCTCCGTACCCGGCGGAATTCCGCCGACAGATGGTCGAGCTGGTCCAGGCCGGCCGCACCCCATCGCAACTCTCGCGTGAATTCGGCTGCACTGCCCAGAGCATCTCGACCTGGGTGGCACAAGCCGCTGCTGACAGTGGCAAGCCCGCGCGCGGCAAGGATGTCTTGAGCAACGCTGAGCGCGAGGAACTCGTGCGACTGCGCCGAGAAAATCGACAGATAAAGCTGGAGCGGGACATCTTGGCAAAGGCTACGGCCTGGTTCGCCGGCAAAGGCGAGAAGACATCCATCGGGTCTACCAACTCGTGAGTGCGAACCAGGCCAAGATTCCCGTGCATACGATGTGCCGTGTCCTCAAGGTCTCTGCCAGTGGCTACTACGCGTGGCTCGGCCGAGCGCCGTCGAGGCGTTCGATCGACGACGCAGTGTTGCTGGAGCGGATCCGGGCGATCCACGCCGAATCCGATGCCACCTACGGCATGCCACGCGTGCGCGCCGAATTGATCGATCAAGGGATGCGCGTCAGTGGCAAGCGCGTGGCGCGGCTGATGCGTGCGAATGCCCTCCGGGGCATCAGTCGGCGCCGCGGGTTCATCGTGACTACACGACGCGACGAGCGACAGCGCCCGGCGCCCGATCTGGTCAAGCGCGAGTTTGTCGCTGGCCGGCCGAATCAGTTGTGGGTCGCTGACATGACCTACGTGCCGACCTGGGCAGGCTTCATCTTCCTGGCCATCGTGTTGGATGTATGGAGCCGGCGTATCGTGGGCTGGGCCATCGGCGAACAGATGACCGCCGAGCTGGTGCTTGCGGCGTTGAATATGGCGCTGCAACAGCGCAAGCCCGATGGCGTGATCCACCACAGCGATCAAGGCAGCCAGGGTGGATTCAATCGGTCGTCGCAACACCTCAATCATGGAGGTGTTCGATGGGACGACCGAAGGGGTGGACAACAGAACGGACGGGGCGAGCGCCGATGCGCTCGCCAGGG
>NZ_JBBKZT010000055.1:0-13091 GCF_037889975.1 Variovorax rhizosphaerae
GCCGGGGATCTTGTTGTCCTCCATGCCGAAGTCGGTGCAGCGGTGCTCGACGAACATGTCCCATTCTTCGAAGGTGTTGTCGTCCAGCAGCAGTTCGATGCGCTCGCGTGCCGTCAGCTTGCCCTTGGCATGCTGCGCGTCGATGCGCTTCTGGCCGCCGCCCAGGCGGGCGTCTGCACGGCGCTTTTCCAGAAGTTCAAGTATCTCTTTCATTGGTGTTGCCTTTAAGTTGTTCTTGCCCCCGCTTGCGGGCAGCGTGGGTGAATGAAGCGTCAGACGGTTTGAAGGGACACCGCCGCGCGGATCTGCTCCAGCACGTCCTTCGCGCTCGCCGGGATCGGCGTGCCCGGGCCATAGATGCCCTTGACGCCGGCCTCGTAGAGGAAGTCGTAGTCCTGGCGCGGGATCACGCCGCCGACGAACACGATGATGTCGTCGGCGCCCTGCTTCCTCAGTTCCGCAATGATCGCGGGCACGAGCGTCTTATGGCCGGCGGCGAGCGTGGAGACGCCCACGGCATGCACGTCGTTCTCGATGGCCTGGCGGGCGCATTCTTCCGGCGTCTGGAACAGCGGGCCCATGTCGACGTCGAAGCCGAGGTCGGCGAAGGCGGTGGCGACGACCTTGGCGCCTCGGTCGTGGCCGTCCTGGCCGAGCTTGGAGATCATCACGCGCGGACGGCGGCCCTGCTCTTCGGCGAAGGCGGCGATCTCGTTTTGCAGGGCTTCCCAGCCCTCGGCCGAGTCGTAGGCGGCCGCGTAGACGCCGGTGACCTTCTGCGTGTCGGCGCGGTGGCGGCCGTAGACTTTTTCGAGTGCATCGCTGATTTCACCGACCGTCGCGCGCAGACGCACGGCCTGGATGCTGAGGTCCAGCAGGTTGCCCTCGCCGCTCTCGGCCGCAGCCGTTAGCGCATCGAGCGCCGCCTGCGTCGCCGCAGTGTCGCGCTTGGCGCGAATGGCGTTGAGCTTGGCGATCTGCCCATCCCGCACCTTCACGTTGTCGATCTGCAGGATGTCGTGCGTGTCTTCCGTCTTGAGCTTGTACTTGTTAACGCCCACGATCACGTCCTTGCCGGAATCGATACGCGCCTGCTTGTCCGCAGCCGCTGCCTCGATCTTGAGCTTGGCCCAGCCGCTGTCCACGGCCTTGGTCATGCCGCCCATGGCCTCGACTTCCTCGATGATCTTCCAGGCCGCATCGGCCATGTCCTGCGTAAGCTTCTCCATCATGTAGCTGCCGGCCCAGGGGTCGATCACGCTGGTGATGTGGGTCTCTTCCTGGATGATGAGCTGCGTGTTGCGCGCAATCCTCGAGCTGAACTCGGTGGGCAGCGCGATGGCTTCGTCGAGTGCGTTGGTGTGCAGGCTCTGCGTGCCGCCGAACACCGCGGCCATCGCCTCGATCGTCGTGCGCACGACGTTGTTGTACGGGTCCTGCTCGGTCAGGCTCCAGCCCGAGGTCTGGCAGTGCGTGCGCAGCATCAGGCTCTTGGGGTTCTTCGGTTCGAACTCCTTCATGATCCGGCACCACAAGAGGCGCGCGGCGCGCATCTTGGCCACTTCCAGGTAGAAGTTCATGCCGATGGCCCAGAAGAAGCTCAGCCGCCCGGCGAATACGTCCACGTCCAGGCCCTTGGCCAGCGCGGTCTTCACGTACTCCTTGCCGTCCGCGAGCGTGAAGGCCAGTTCCAGCGCCTGGTTCGCGCCGGCTTCCTGCATGTGGTAGCCGCTGATGGAGATCGAGTTGAACTTGGGCATCTTCTGCGCCGTGTACTCGATGATGTCGCCGATGATGCGCATGCTCGGCGCGGGCGGGAAGATATACGTGTTGCGGACCATGAACTCCTTGAGGATGTCGTTCTGGATGGTTCCGCTCAGTTGATCCTCGGACACGCCCTGCTCTTCGGCCGCGACCACGTAGCCCGCCAGCACCGGCAGCACGGCGCCGTTCATGGTCATGGAGACGCTGACCTTGTCCAGCGGGATCTGGTCGAACAGGATCTTCATGTCCTCCACGCTGTCGATGGCCACGCCGGCCTTGCCGACGTCGCCGGTGACGCGCGGATGGTCGCTGTCGTAGCCGCGGTGAGTGGCCAAGTCGAAGGCCACGCTGACGCCCTGCCCGCCGGCGGCCAGGGCCTTGCGATAGAAGGCGTTGGACTCCTCGGCGGTGGAGAAGCCGGCGTACTGGCGGATGGTCCAGGGGCGCACCGCGTACATGGTGGCCTGCGGGCCGCGGAGGTAAGGCTCGAAGCCGGGCAGCGTGTCGGTGTACTTCAGGCCCTGCAGGTCGGCCGCGGTGTAGAGCGGCTTGACGGTGATGCCGTCGGGCGTGAGCCAGTTGAGCGCGTTCAGGTCGCCGCCGGGCGCGGACTTGGCCGCGGCCTGGGTCCAGGCGTCGAGGGTGGAAGACTTGAAGGTGGAATCGTTCGCCATGTTCATGGGAAGTGATGCTCTCGCAGGCGTCCCCGGCCTGCATCCCAAATGACGACACCCATTTAGCATTTGATGCCAACAGCGAAAGCGCCATGCACATCAGCAGGCCTGCGCCTCGCGCCGTCGCATCGGCGGCCGGCATGAAATGCGAAGTCCATGGCGTCAAATGCGATGCACCGTCGCACCCTGTCTCGTAGCCTCGAGTGAGCCCGCCTCTCAACTCCAGGAACAACAACTCATGACTTCTCGCGACATCTTCGTGGTCGGCACGGCCCGCACCGCCATCGGCACCTTCGGCGGTTCGCTGAAGGACGTACCCAACACCCAACTCGCGACCACCGTTGTCAAGGCCGCCATCGAACGCAGCGGCGTGGCGGCCGACGCCATTGGCCATGTCGTGATGGGCAACGTCATCCCGACCGACGTCAAGGACGCGTACCTGAGCCGCGTGGCTGCCATCGATGCGGGCTGCCCGATCGAGACGCCCGCCTTCAACGTGAACCGCCTGTGCGGTTCGGGCTTGCAGGCCATCGTGTCGGCGGCGCAGGCGATTGCACTGGGTGACTGCGACATCGCCATCGGCGCCGGCTCGGAGTCCATGAGCCGCGGCCCGTACTTCGACATGTCGGCGCGTTATGGCGCGCGCATGGGTGACGCGGTGCTGGTGGATTACATGCTCGGCATCCTGCACGACCCGTGGCAGAAGATGCACATGGGCATCACCGCGGAGAACGTCGCGGCGCGCCATGGCATCACGCGCGAAATGCAGGACGAACTCGCGGTGGTGAGTCAGCATCGTGCGGCGGCGGCCATTGCGGCAGGGCGCTTCAAGGAGCAGATCGTTCCGGTCGAGGTGAAGACGCGCAAGGGCGTCGTGCTGTTCGACACCGACGAGCATGTGCGCGCCGATACCACGGTCGAGACGCTGGCCAAGATGAAGCCGGCGTTCAAGAAGGACGGGCTGGTCACGGCCGGCAACGCTTCCGGCATCAACGACGGCGCTGCTGCGATCGTGCTGGCCGAGGGTGCGCGCGTGCAGGCGATGGGGCTGAAGCCGCTGGCCCGCCTGGTCGGCTACGCGCATGCGGGCGTCGAGCCGGCGTACATGGGGATCGGCCCGGTGCCGGCCACGCGCAAGGTGCTGGAGCGCACCGGCCTGAAGATCAGCGACCTTGACGTGATCGAGTCGAACGAAGCCTTTGCGGCGCAGGCCTGCGCGGTAATCAAGGAGCTGGGCTTCGACCCGGCCAAGGTCAATCCGAACGGTTCCGGCATTTCGCTCGGCCACCCGGTCGGCGCAACGGGCGCGATCATCACGGTGAAGGCGATTGCAGAACTGCAGCGCACGGGAGGACGCTATGCGCTGGTCACGATGTGCATCGGCGGCGGCCAGGGCATCGCTGCGATCTTCGAGCGCTGCGCCTGAGGAGCCGGACATGAAAACGACCCTCTCTCCCATCGAAATCGACGTCTATCTCGACCTCATCTGCCCCTGGTGCCTGATCGGCAAGAAGTACCTGGAGCAAGCGCGCGCGATCTTCACCAGCGTCCCTGGCCATCCGCCGGTGCAGGTGCATTGGCGCTCGGTGCAATTGCTTCCGGACGTGCCACCGGAAGGCCTGGACTTCGAAGCGTTCTATCGACAAAGGCTGGGTGGCGTCATGCGCATGCATGACCGCCAGGCGCAGGTCCAGGCGGCTGCACGACAGGCCGGCACGGAGGTGCACTTCGATCGAATCCGCCGCCTTCCCAATACGCGGCTCGCGCACGGCATGCTCGCCTACGCCAGGAAGCAATTGCCGCCCGAGCGGACGGACGCCCTGCTGGACGCGCTGTTGACAGGGTATTTCCAGCAAGGCGCAGACCTCGGCGATGAAGCCACCCTGTCGGTGATCGGCCATCGCCATGGGCTCGATCCCGCCGCCTGGAAGGCCTGGATGGCGACCCACACGCCGAAGCTGGAACCAGCGACCAGCGTGCCACTCTTCGTGTTCAACCGGGAGCTATCGCTCAGTGGTGCCCACCGGGTGGACGTCATGCTGGAAGCCATGGGCCAAGCGCTCGCCGCCGCGCGCCAGCAGGCTGCTGGCCTCCAGGATTGCCCCGTGTGATCAGATGGCGGGCCTGCGCGCCGATGGCCGCGACGCCACCCTGCCGCCCTGCCCGCCCGTTCGCTTCCGACCGTCCTCGCGCTCACGCCAAGTCGACGGAAGCTCCTCGAACTGCGCCGTGAACCATCGCGTGAACGAGCCCTGCGTGCTGTAGCCCAGCATCTCGGAAATCCGGCTCAGGCTGAAACTCGGGTTCTCCATGTAGCGCGGCGCCAGCTCGCAGCGCACCGTATTGAGCAGCGACGTGAAACTTGCCCCCGCTTCGTCGAGCTGCCGCTGCATCGAGCGCACGCTCATCCCGAGCCCTTGCGCCACGCTGTCGCTGGTGGCCCGTCCCATGGGCAGCATCAGGTAGATCGCCCTGCGCACTTCCAGCACGATGGGATGTCGGTGCGACTGGGGCAGCGACTCGATGAACTGGCGTGCGTAGCGTGCCATCGCCGGGTCGGCATGGGGATTGGGCGCGGCCAGGTCCGACGCGGCGAAGACGAAGCCGTTGAACTCGCTGTCGAAGTCGAGCCTGCAGGCGAATACGCGCCGATGCAGCCGCAGGTCGGACGGCGCCGAATGGATGAAGTTGACGCTGTGCGGCCGCCATTGCGTACCCATGAGCGCACTGCACATCCGGAACAGCACGCCGAGCGCCAGTTCGGCGGCCTGCCGCGACGGTCGGGTGGTCACCACCTCCTGCCGCAGGATCACCATCTTGCCGGCGTCTTCCAGCTGCATCGCCAGGCTCTCGTTGACCAAGTGCCGGTAGTCCATGGTGGTGACGAGCGCATCGCGCAAGGTCGCCTGGTGGGTGATCAGCAGGCTCACCGCGCCGAAGCTCGACAGTTGCCGCGACTCCGCCATGCGCAGCCCGAAGGTGACGCAGCCGGAGCCCGCCGCCGCTTCTTCGAGCAGGGTCACCACGGCATCGGCCGAGATGCGCTGCTCCGGGTCCTTCAGCAGGTTCTGTTTCAGGCCCGCATGCCGCAAGGCCTCCCTGGGATCGAAGCCGAGGCTTTCGGCGACTTCCAGGAAGTTGGTCAGGGCAGCGGCGCGAACCAGCGGGACCATGGGCAAGAGCGGTGAATTCGGTGCCCGGATTCTGGCATGAAAAGCGAAATGCATGTCGCGACTTGCGAAGCGTCAAACGGGCCCGATCCCTAAAGTTGATGCATCCCTTCCACACCGATCCAGAAGACATCCACCATGGCAAAAGCAGTGCGTCAATACGAGGCCGGCGGCCCCGAAGTCCTTCGCTACGAGGACGTCGAAATCGGCGATCCCGGCCCGGGCCAGGTCCGGCTGCGCCATGTCGCGGTGGGCCTCAACTACGCCGACACCTACTTCCGCAACGGCACCTATGCCGTGCCCATGCCGAGCGGCCTGGGCGTCGAGGCAGCCGGCGTTGTCGTGGCGATCGGCGAAGGCGTGACCAACGTGGCCGTCGGCGACCGCGTCACCTACACCGGTTTCGTCAACACGCTGGGCGCCTACAGCACCGAGCGCCTGATCCCGGCCGCCCCGCTGATCCGCCTGCCGGAAGGCATCTCCTACGAGACCGCCGCCGCCATGACGATGCGCGGCCTGACCAGCGCCTACCTGATGCGTCGCATCTATCCGTTCAAGGAAGGCGACACCCTGCTGCTGCATGCCGCGGCGGGCGGCGTGGGCCTGATCGTCTCGCAATGGGCGAAGCTGCTGGGCATCACCGTCATCGGCACCGTCTCCACCGCCGAGAAGGCCGAGATCGCCCGTGCGCACGGCTGCGACCACACGATCAACTACAGCCACGAGGACGTCGCCAAGCGCGTGCGTGAACTCACCGGCGGCGTCGGCGTGAACGTGGTGTTCGACAGCGTCGGCAAGAGCACCTACATGGGCTCGCTGGATTCGCTGAAGCGCCGCGGCCTGCTGGTCAACGTGGGCACCGCCAGCGGCCCCATCCCCCCGCTGGAGCCGCAACTGCTGGCGGTCAAGGGATCGCTGTTCATGACACGCCCGGCCCTGGCCGACTACATCGCGGACCCGGTCGAGAAGGCGGAACTGGCCGCGGAAGTCTTCGGCCACGTCGCCGAGGGCCGCATCAAGATCGAAATTAACCAGCACTACGCCCTGTGCGACGCCGTGCGCGCGCACCGCGACCTGGAATCGCGCAAGACCACCGGCTCGTCGATCTTCGTGATCTGACGCGCAACTCAACACAACAAGGAGACAAGCTCATGAAGATCGTTCAACTCACCAACAGCATCGGCGCCGAACTGGTCGGCATCAACCTGGCCGACGCGGCCGTCGACGACGGCCTGTTCAAGGAGGTCTACGCCGCCTTGCTCAAGCACCGCGTGCTGTTCCTGCGCGACCAGGACCTCACGCCCCAGGCCCACGCGGGCTTCGCCGCGCGCATGGGCCAACTCGAAGACCATCCGATGGTGCCCTCGCATCCGGACGCACCCGGCCTGGTGCAGATCTACAAGACCCCGGAAAACCCGGCCGACCGCTACGAGAACGCCTGGCACAGCGACGGCACCTGGCGCGCGACGCCGCCGATGGGCGCGGTGCTGCGCTGCGTCGAATGCCCGCCGGTCGGCGGCGACACGATGTGGGCCAACATGGTCATGGCCTACGACAAGCTGCCCGAAGAGGTCAAGGCGCAGATCGCCGACCTGTGGGCCAACCACAGCTTCAACAGCTCCTTCGCCGCGGCCATGCCGATGGACAAGCGCCTGGCGATGCGTGCGCAGTACCCGGACGCCGAGCATCCGGTGGTGCGCACCCATCCCGAGACCGGCGAGAAGCTGCTCTATGTGAACGCCTTCACCACGCACTTCGTCAACTTCCACAACAAGAAGAACGTGCGCTTCGGCCAGGACTACAACCAGGGCGGCGGCGACCTGCTGCAGTACCTGATCGCGCAAGCCAGCATCCCCGAGTACCAGGTGCGCTGGAGCTGGAAGCCCAACAGCGTGGCGATCTGGGACAACCGCAGCACCCAGCACTACGCGGTCATGGACTACGCGCCCTGCCACCGAAAGATGGACCGCGCCGCCATCGTGGGCGACAAGCCCTTTTGAAGCCCCCTCCGACACGCCTGTTCCTCCAACCCACCGGACACCCACCATGAACTTCCTCGACGGCTCCCTCTACCCCGAAAACCAGCAACCCCTGATCATCACCGCCGCGCCCTACGCGCCGTCGTGGGTGCCCTCCGACTTCCCCGAGGACATCCCCGTCACGATCGAGCAGCAGATCCAGAAGGCGGTCGACTGCTACAACGCCGGCGCCACCGTGCTGCACCTGCATGTGCGCGAACTCGACGGCAAGGGCAGCAAGCGCCTGTCCAAGTTCAATGAGCTGATCGCCGGCGTGCGCAACGCCGTGCCCGAGATGATCATCCAGGTGGGCGGCTCCATCAGCTTCGCGCCGGAGAACGAAGGCGCCGCCGCCAAGTGGCTCTCCGACGACACGCGCCACATGCTGGCCGAGCTCGACCCCAAGCCCGACCAGGTCACCGTGACCATCAACACCTCGCAGATGAACGTGGTCGAGCACTGGGAGTACGAGGACTACAAGGGCACCTCGATGGAAGACCCGGCGGTCTTCAACGCCTACAAGGAAATGACCGTTCCGGCGCAACCCGGCTGGGCCGAGGAGCACATCCGCCGCCTGAACGACGCGGGCATCCAGAGCGCCTTCCAGTGCTACAACATCAACAGCTTCGAGTCGGTCGAGCGCCTGATGCGCCGCGGCGTCTACAAGGGCCCGCTGGTCATGAACTGGGTCGCCATCAGCGGCGGCATGGACCAGCCCAACATCTACAACCTCGCGAACTTCGTGCGTGCCACGCCCGACGGCGCGGTGCTGACCGTTGAAAGCTCCATGCGCAACGTGCTGCCGGTCAACATGATGGGCATCGCCATGGGCCTGCACGTGCGCTGCGGCATCGAGGACAACCTCTGGAACCAGTCCCGCACGCAGAAGATGAGCACGGTCGAGCAGGTCGAGCAACTGGTGCGTATCTCGCGCGAGTTCGGCCGCCCGATTGCTACCGCGCAGCAGGCCCGCGAGATCAGCAAGATCGGCGTGTTCTACGACACCGTCGAGGAGTCACTGCTGGCCAACGGCTTCGCACCCAACCGCAACGGCGCCCACCAGGGCTTCCTGCGCAAGGCGGCCTGAGCCACGCACCCGCCCACCACCAGAACAACAGAGACAAACCCCATGAGCATGACACTCGACATGGGCGCCAGGCCCGGGCCGCAGGATGACTACCTGATCGGCAAGCGACAAGCCTGGTTCGCCTTCGCCATGACCTTCGCGTTGATGCTGTTCGACTACATCGACCGGCAAGTGATCGTCTCGCTATTCCCGCACATCAAGAGCGAGTGGAACCTCAGCGACAAGCAGCTCGGCGCGCTGGTGTCGATCATCTCCATCGTGGTGGCGGTCGGCGGCATCCCGGTGGCGCTGCTGGCCGACCGGGCCAGCCGCGTGAAGAGCATCGTGGTGATGGCCAGTGTCTGGAGCATGGCCACCATCTCGTGCATGTTCACGAGCAACTTCGCCCAGCTCTTCACCGCACGCGCGGTGGTGGGTGCGGGTGAAACCGGCTACGGCTCGGTGGGCGCGGCGCTGATCGCGACGCTGTTCCCGGTGCGCCTTCGCAGCATGCTGCTCGGCGCATTCTTCGCGGCGGCGTCTCTGGGTTCGGTGCTCGGCGTGGTGCTGGGCGGCATCATCGCGGCCAAGTGGGGATGGAAGGCCGCCTTCGGCGTGGTCGGCGTCCCGGGCCTGGTGCTGGCGCTGCTGTACCTGCTGGTGCGCGACTACAAGACGGTGGACCTCACGCCGCGGCTGGACAAGGTCACCGCGACGCTGGGCGGCACGCTCAAGCACATCTTCGTCACCATGGCACGCACCCGCACGCTGCTGTTCGTCTGCATCGGCGCGGCCATGCAACTGGTGGTGGTCTCGGCCGTCTGGTCCTGGCTGCCCAGCTACCTCAACCGCTTCCATGGCATGACGCCCGAAGTCGCGGCCACGCAATCGGCGCTCGTCGTGCTGGTCGGTGCCCTCGGCTGCATCGTCTGGGGCTACCTGGTCGACCGCTTGACGCTGCGCCAACCGCGCAACAAGCTGCTGGCGCTGTCCGTGCTCTGCGTGGTCACGATGTGCATCTTCCTGGTGGCCTTCGCCGGCACCGCGCCGGGCCCGGCACAGTTCAAGCTGGTGCTGCTGGGCGGCTTCTTCATGACCTGCACCGTGGGCGTGGTCTCGGGTGTCGTCATCGAGGTGATCCACCCAGGCGTGCGCTCCACCGGTTCCGCCGTGCTCTCGCTGTTCCAGAACCTGTTCGGCCTGGCCGTCGGTCCCTTCCTGGTGGGCGTGCTGTCGGACCAATGGGGCTTGCAGCAAGCCCTGGCCGTGGTGCCCTGCTTCGGCTTGCTCGCGGCCTTTGCCTTCGTCCAGTCGGCACGCAGCTACGACACCGACGTCGACCGGGTTTCCAACGTGAAGCTGGCCGTCGCGACCTGAAGCCTTCTCCTGTCCAGGACCACTCCAATGACCACCCTTTCTCTTACCGTGCTGCGCGCACGGGTGCATCCCCTCGTGCCCGGCTTCCTGATCAGCGTCGTCGTGGCGGCCGCCGCCACCTTCCTGGCCGGCCACTACCACGCACCGGTCATGCTGTTCGCGCTGCTGCTCGGCATGGCCGTGAACTTCCTCGCCGTGGAAGGCACCTGCAAGCCCGGCATCGAATTCACCTCGCGCGAGGTGCTGCGCGTCGGCGTCGCGCTGCTCGGCATGCGCATCACCTTCTCGCAGATCGCGGCGCTCGGATGGCATCCGGTCGTGATGGTGGTGGCCTCGGTCGTCATCACCATCGTGGTGGCGATGCTGGCCGCACGCGCCATGGGCTTCCAGACACTGTTCGGCCTGCTCACCGGCGGTGCGACCGCGATCTGTGGCGCCTCGGCCGCCATGGCGTTGGCCGCCGCTTTGCCGGCGCATCCGGGCAAGGAGCGCGCGACGCTGTTCACCGTGATCGGCGTGTCCGCCCTGTCGACGCTGGCCATGATCGTCTATCCCGTCATCGTCAGGCTGCTGGGCTTCGACGCCACGCATGCCGGCATGTTCCTGGGCGGCACGATCCATGACGTGGCCCAGGTGGTCGGCGCAGGCTACGGCATGTCGCCGGAGACCGGCGACGCCGCCACGGTGGTCAAGCTGATGCGCGTGGCCATGCTGCTGCCGGTGATCGTCTGCGCGGTCATGCTGAGCCGCGGCCACGCCGGAGCCAAGGGCGGCAAGCGTCCGCCGATCCTGCCCTGGTTCGCGGTGGGCTTCGTCCTGCTGGCGGCCCTCAACAGCACCGGGTGGATTCCCAAGTCGGTGCAGACATTTGCCAACGACCTCTCTGGCTGGTGCCTGGTCATCGCGATCAGCGCGCTGGGCATGAAGACCCAGCTCAAGGAACTCGCCAGCGTCGGCATCAAGCCGATCCTGTTGATGGTCGGCGAGACCGTGTTCCTCGCAGCGCTCGTCGCCGCGATGTTGCACTGGGGCATGTGAGGTGCGCGAGGCCACCTGATTCGTGCCGCGACAGGCGCGACATCGCCGTGACGTGTCGCAAACAAGCAACGAGATCACCCGGCCTGGCCGCGTGATTCTTCCAAACGCCTTGCCCGTGTCCGGTGCAAAGGTATCTACTCTGCGTGGTCTGCCGCGCAGAGTCATTCAAACAATCTTGGAGACAAGCAAATGAAGAAAACTCTTGGCGCTCTTGCCACCCTGGCTGCAACAGGCACGGCCCTGGCACAGTCCTCTGTCACGATGTTCGGCGTGGTTGACGCAGGCGTCAGCTACTACCAGACGACCAGCAGGTTCGTCGGTGTCCGCGGCGCTCCCGCGCTCAACTTCGTCGGCACCGGGGACCTCAAGCAAAGCCAGTGGGCGCTGACCAGCGGCAACTACAACAACAGTCGCCTCGGCTTCCGCGGCACGGAAGACCTGGGCGGCGGCCTGGCCGTGAGCTTCTGGCTCGAATCGCCCATGACCAACGACGACGGCGTGGTTGGCGCCTCGACCTTCGGCCGTCGTTCGACCGTCAGCCTCTCAGGCGACCTCGGTGAACTGCGCCTGGGCCGCGACTACACGCCCACGTTCTGGAACGACGGCATCTTCGATCCCTTCGGCGTCAACGGCGTGGGCACCAACCTGATCGCAACGATGAGCGTGGGCCCGCGCACGGTCAGTGCTGCCGGCGTCGACCGTGGCCTGTTCTCCAACGCCAACTACATCCGCGCCAGCAATTCGGTCGGCTACATCCTGCCGCCCAACCTGGGTGGCTTCTACGGCCAGGTGATGTACGCGTTCAATGAACAGGTCAAGTACGACCCGGGCCTCACCACCCCGGCCACGCCGCTGAACAAGAGCCGCACCGGCGGCTACGCCGGCGGCCGCTTCGGCTATGCCAACGGCGGGCTGGACATCGCGGCCGCCTACGGCGAGAGCGTCACCGGCGACAACTACTTCCTCGGCGAGACGACCAAGGTCAAGACGGCCAACATCGGCGCTTCGTACGACTTCGGCATCGTGAAGCTGTTCGGTGAACTGTCGCGCGTGAAGAACGTGTTCGACTACGTCAACCCGCCGCCCATCGGCACGGGTGACTTCAAGGGCGATGGCGCGCTCCTCGGCGCGACCATCCCGGTCGGCCCGGCCTTGATCCGCCTGGCCTGGTCGCACGTCAAGCTGAACTACACCTCGGCCCCCACGGTCGCCGCGGCGTTGGTTCCGCCGAACCCGAAGGCTGACAAGTTCGCCCTCGGCGGCGTGTACAACCTGTCGAGGCGCACCGCGCTGTACGCGACCGCGGCCTTGATCAAGAACAAGAACGGCGCCAACTTCAATGCCAACAGCACCTTCGTGACGGGCACGCCGGGCTTCACCAATACCTTCCTCACCACCGGACAGGGCTACGAGGCGAAGGACGCGATGGGCTACGACTTCGGCATTCGCCACGCTTTCTAAGCCCACCCCCGCAGCGCCTTCGGCGCAACGGGCGGCCGCCAGAGGTGGCTGCTCTTGCGGGCCGTCCAAGCCTGCGCAGGCAGGCTTGGAGCCGCGGCCCTCAGCCCTCAAGCGGGCGCACCCAGCGGCCCGGCAAAGCCTGTTCCGCGGGGGCCCACGAACAGGCATCGCTCGCCCGGCTCATGCATCGTGTGTCGCGCGATAGCGTGGTGGTTTCAAAGCAACGGCGCCGCGCGTTTTGATCCGCGCGTAATCCCTCGCTCTCTTGACGGCTGATCGTCAGGTTGGGTTCCTACGATGGACCCAAACCTACTCCAACAGCCGGAAAGAGAGCCATGTCCACCACCACCCTCGCCCACGGCGCGCCGCCGAGCGTTTCCACATCGAAGCTGGGCGCCGTGCTGCGCGTCACGGGGTCTACTCGTTTTCGGTGCACAGACTGACGGTGCGCGGAGCTAGCGCTGGCGCCGGCCTTCGTTCGCAAGTTCTTGATTTGGTTGCATTTCCTGTTCGCTTTTCAGGC
>NZ_JBBKZT010000056.1:0-13080 GCF_037889975.1 Variovorax rhizosphaerae
CGAAATGTCGTTGGAGGAACTTGCCTCGCAGGGCGTCACGCTGCAAACCCTTCCAGTGCTGATGGACGAGAACGCGCGCGCCTGGGTCGCCGAAAAGGACGGCAAGGTCGTAGCCTTCGTGCTCGCAAGCTCGTTGGAAGCCCGCATCGTGGCCATGTTCGTACGCCCCGGCCATGAGCGACAAGGGTTGGGTCGCCAACTCATGAATGCGGCCGAGCAATGGCTTTTCTCCGAAGGATGCGAGGAGATCTGGCTGGTGACAGACGACGACGAACGTGTTCGCGCAAATGGGTTTTACCGGCACCTCGGCTGGAAGCTCGACGACCTGCTGGACGGACCCGTGCGGTTCATCAAGCGAGCGCCGGGCGTATAGCGGGTGGGGGTCAGGGTGGCAGCCGGGCGCGCGAGCGGTAACCCTCTGCAATTGGGTCGCAATCAAGCAAGGCTGCTCCTTCGCCGGGCATCCTGTCGAACACGAGGCGCGGCGCGGCTCCGGCCAGCTGCCATCTTGGTTATCCACACAAAATCATGCACCGACCAAGGGGACAACTGCAAGTTGACTTCTGCCAAACGAGCGTCACTAAAACCGGAGGCGCCGCGAGTGCCGGAGGACTTCTTGGCGCAAAGGTTCCCATCTTGAGGTGGTGATCGGGATGCGCGATGGAGAAGAGCTTGTCCACAGAGCGCCTTCGGTGTCCCAGCGCTGTGACATGCTGCAAGCTAATCGAACGAATCGTGCTCCTGCGCATCAGGGCAACCCCGTCACCAGGGACGCCACGACCACCACGCAGATGCTGGCCATGAGCCCCGTCGCGTCGCAGGGACTCGTCACCGACTGAGATCACGGGAGCCCAGCGCATCATCGGCGTAGCGTTCAGGGTTCCCGGCCTGATCAGCGTGCACACACCCCAAAAAATGCATGCTGTCATCTCCTGGCGCGCGAGGGGTTGTCCCACGTCAAGGGCGGATCCTGGCCGAGCTTCTAAGCTCGAGGCATCCGGAGGACCACATCATGTTCGAGCGAATCCTGGTCGCCACCGACGGCTCCAGCCTTTCACGCAAAGCAGTGCTCAGCGCCATCACACTCGCTTCGCAGATCGACGCCGAGTTGGTGGCTGTCACCGTCGTGCCCCGCTACCCGACGAGCTGCTTGGAGGGCGCCGTGAACTTCTCCCCCGAAGACGTCGGACGGGTCGAATGCGCCAGGAATGACAAGGCGCAAGGCAGGCTCGACGCGGTCTGCGACATGGCGGCAGCGGCAGGCGTCAGGATCAAGACGGCCTCGCTCAACTCGGATCGGGTGGCCGAGTCCTTGATCGCCGCGGCGAAAAAGCACAGGTGCGACCTGATCGTGATGGCCTCGCAGGGTCGAACAGGTGTGCAGCGTCTGCTGCTTGGCAGCGAAACGCAAGACGTGCTGAGCCACTGCGCACTCCCGGTGCTGGTGCTTCGCTGAGCACCAAGTAACTCGCAGCGTTTCGATCTTGTCGCGAGAAAGCGCCATGACCCATCCAAGCCTGATCATCATCTGCCGAGAACACCGGGCGCTGTCCGCGATGTTGCGCTCCATCATCCTGATGTTGTCCGAGCACCGCCGCAAGGGCACCCTGCCGGACCTCGAGGCCCTGCAGGCCATGTTGTTCTACGTCGATGAGTTCCCGGAGAAGCTGCACCACCCCAAGGAAAGTCGCCTGCTCTTTCCAAAGATTCGCGGGCGGAGTCGGCGGATCGACGCGGTGCTCGACCGTCTGGACAATGACCACGCTCGCGGGGAACAGGCCATTCGCGAACTCGAACATGCGCTGCTCGCGTGGCGGATGATGAGCGAAACGGATCAGTGCGACGCCCGTCGAGAAAAGTTCGAGACATTGATGAAGCATTACGCCGATTTCTACCTTCATCACATGCACGTCGAGGAAGCCGAGATCCTGCCGATCGCCGAATCCGTGCTCGGCGCCGACGATTGGGCCGAACTCGACGCGGCGTTTCTGGCCAATCGCGATCCACTTGCTGGTGATGCGGCCGACGAAGCGTACAGGCCGCTGTTCAAGAAGATTCTCGGCGCCCTGGAGCATTCGGGCAATGTAGGCTCCGTGCTTGAGGCATTGGCAGGCGCGGCTTTGCCGAAGTTTGCGGACCAATGACAACTGCGTGCGCCTCGGCAAGATTCCAGGCAGCTGCACGACTCTTGAATGCGCCGGTCAACGCGGCTGTGCCGCCGTTGCCGCCATGGCAGCCTTTTCTCGCTCGACCCGCTCGGTGGCATCGCGTGCCACCGCCACGGATCCCAAGGCTGAGCCTCTGGCGTCGGTGATCAGCGCAAAGCTCATTTCCAGGTAGAGTTTTTGGCCGGTCTTGTGCAGTCCTCGCGTCATCGTTGCGCGTCCACCCAGGCGCGTATTGCGATGCGCTATGGCGGCATTGAACGCTTGTCAGTGCGCCTTGCGCAGATGCTCCGGGATCACGAGGTCCAGGTGCTGCCCCAGCGCGTCGGATGCGGTGAAGCCAAACATCGCAACTGCAGCGGCGTTCCACCGCTCAATCACGCCGGCCTTGTTCGCATATATGACGGCCTCTGCCGCCTGTTCCAGGATCAGGGCATCGAGTGAATCATGGGCCATTTCTTCTTCCTCGCGGGCAATGCGATCGTGGTCGTGCCGGCCTTGGCCGCATCGCGGACCTCGGTGGAGGTCAAGTCCTCGAGGTAGACACTGTTGGGGGCGGACCAGGCCGCGCTGCTGAAAGCGCCCATCAAGATCAAGAGCAGGCGAGGGGAGGGGGTGAGCATCTGCGGTCCGTGATGGTTGTGTACTGGGATCCTGTCAATCCTGCGAACTTCTCGAGACTTTTTCAACAGCGGTGGTTGCACGCGTTTCAAGAGGGCCGTGACCGCGCCCTCGCTACGCCTTGGGCCGCCTGATTTTGGGTCCAATCCCGCCCTTACGCGAGTCCTCCTTGCGCGCGATCGTGAGGGCGCTGGCCAGCAGGGTGCGGGTCGCATCGTGAGCCTTCTTTTCCTCACCGAGTTAACGCTCAAGGTCGTTCAGCCGCTGCGCGCGAGCCGCATCCTCCGCCTGGGCTTGCGCGAGAAGCCTTGCCTGGTCGGTGAGTTGATCGCGAAGCTCGCGCTCGACCTGCTGGGCCGCCTGCTGCGTCTCTCGCAGCATCCGGCGGCCGGCCTCCAGCGTCTGGGCCGCGGCCTCCTCACTGCGCAGGCGCTGCTGGTGTTCCCTGGCCAGTCCGGCTTCCAGCTGCTTCGACGCTTGGCGCGCACGGTCCACCTCCTCATGTAAATGGCGTTCCTGCGCTGCGTGACGCTCGCGCTCTTGCTTAAAGTCCTTGTCGCGGGCAGCCAGCGCCGCCGCCTGCTCCTGTCGCAGCACTTCCTTGCTTGCGTGCGCCTCCTGGAGGAGGGCGTTGAGCCGGGCGATCTCCTGCTCTGACGAGGCCCGCAAACGTGCGATCTCGGCCGTCTGTTCGGCGAGTTGTCGCTCCAGCATCTCGCGCGCCTGTTGCGAGGAGGCCAGCGCCGCGTCCAAGCTCGTCCGGGCCTGTTCAAACGCAGCTTCGGGGTAATCGTCCTTTTCATGCATGTATGGACCGCGTCGGCACGCAACTCGATTCGGCCATCCGGATACTCGTAGACGTCGATGTAGCGATGGATCAGCTTGCGGGTGGCCGGCGTGTCTTTGAGCAGGTAGATTACGCGCTCGTGCTGGAGCGTCAGCGACAGTGAGACCTTGCGTTGCAACCGCCACGTGAAGATCAGATCGAGATCGTCGTCGGCTCGAACAGGCCGATGGGCATCGAAGTCGCGCATCGGCGGCTTCGCAAATCGCGCATTGAAGTCGACGATGAAGTGGGGCGTAAACGCATTCGCTGCCTCCCGCGTGCTGATCCCGCGCAGGCGAAGCTCCTTGACCAAGCGGTCCTGCGGCGTCAAGTTGGCGCGCTCGACACGACCCTTGGCTTGGCTGGTGTTGGCGCACATGATGTCGATGTTCAGCTTGAAGAGAACCCGTCCGAACTGGGTGGCGGCGTGGCCGAAGTCGGTCGAGACCCGCACCGCACGAAAGATGCTCGCCTTGTCGCTTTAGAACGCCACCGGCTTGCCGTGCTGCTCGAGGTAGGACCGCGTCGCTTCGAAGTATGCAAAGGCCGATTCGGTCGGCACGAAAAGCAGTTGCATCAAACGACTGGTGGCGTCGTCGATGAACACCAGGAGCGTGCAGGACGGCGCACGGTCTTCGAACCAGGCGTGGTCACTGCCATCGATCTGGATGAGTTCGCCCAAGCATGAACGCCGGTTGCGCGGCTGGTGGATCTGGCGGGAACGCTGCCTTCTGGGCGTCCACAAGCCGGTCGCCACCATCAAGACTCGAACAGTTTCCTTGCTGAGCACGACCCCATGACAGTCGTTCAGCTTCTCTGTGGCCAATGTGGGGCCGAAGTCGGCGTAACGCTCTCGAATCAGCGTGATGGCGCGATCGGCGATGCCCGGAGCCAGTTGGTTATTGCTGGGCCGCCCGCATGAGACCAAAGATGGGCTAACGTTCCTAAAAGAAACGGCAACATGCTCTGGAAACGCCACGCTCAGCCTTCGGACCACACAGGTCGGTGGCTTGCCGGAGCCACAGTGCACCGGAGCCCGATGTTCAGGCCGATGCCACCGGCATCTCTACTGCCTCCAGACGTGCGCGGCCTTGCGGCGTGGCACGAAGCAGCGAATATGGGCTGTTCTGGTCGATCGGCAACCCGCTCGCGGCATCAACCCATTCCACCAATCGGTGCCGGACAAGGGCGTCGCAGATGTCGGGCGACAAGCCGTCGCCGCGCTCCGCCACAAGTAGGAACTGGACCAATGTGGTGGGGGTCAGCTCGATCGAGCGGCTGGGCGCAGATGAGCTCGACATCGGCGCGCGTGAACGCGACTGGCCGATCGACACTTTGACCCGGAACATGCTTGAGAGGGCCTCGGCCGCGGCGTGATAGGCCCGCAGCACCCCGAACGCAAAGCGTTGCAGGAAATCGCCGTTCGTGTGACGAGGCGACACGGACTCGAGCGCGGCACCCACGGATTCCGTTTTCTCGGCATCGGCGCTTCCGGGCGTGCGCAGCGACTCTGCCAACATCGCCGATTCCTGCGCCGTGTGGCGGTGCAAGGGCAAGGGTGCATCGCCCTGGTCAACGGGTGGCGCTGCGGGCACGCAACAGCGGTGGGTACTACCCACTCGATGTTCGATCCCGGGTGAATCGAATGTTTGAAGTGCGTTCGGCATGTAATTAAGTGTCACCAAATCGGGCGCCCTATGCAAGACAAAAGTTCACATATGGCAAATCCGAAGCGGCACGCGCAGGAACCACGCCGGCAATCCAAGGACGCGCTGTACAGCCACAGGTCCACGGTATTGCACACCTACGCCAGTGCACTGCCGGACTCGCTCGACTGCTCTTCGCGCGACACGATCCTCCCGGTCGTTCCGATGTCCCGCGTCGACGCCTAGGTCTAGGTGCTCAAGGAATGCGCCAAGCAGCGGAGTATCGAGGTCCGGCACCGTCAGGCTCGTCGGGGACTTGCCCAATCGCTGCTGGGCGTACTGCAGGAGCAACCGGAAGGTGTCACGATAGCTGGCGATGGTGTGAGGGCTGGCCTGGCGCTGCTCCATAAGCCGATCGATGAAGAACGACTGCACCAGCGCGGGCAGTGTGGTACCGGTGCTCATGGCCGTTGCTCCCCGGACCGCTGCACTCGTTGCATGACGTAGTGCAGGAGTTCGGGCGTCGCGGTCAAATACCAGTACGTGTCCGTCACATGGGCGTGCCCGATAAGCTGAGAGCTGGGGCAGATAGCGCTCGACGTCGACGCCTCGCCGGTACCACCTCAGCAGCGTAGCGGTCGCCAGGCGATGACGGTCGTGCGGGCGAGGTCCCCGCGAATCGTGGGCACCCCGCAAGCCGATCTCCCGCGACAGCTTTACGAAGGTCCATCGCACACACCACTCGGTCATGCGAGTCCCTCGATCCGAGACGAAAAAGCTCGATGTCGTCGGCTCGGGGCAGCAGCGGTCCCGCAATTCTGCATAGCGCCGCAGTGCGCGCAGAGTGGAGAGATGCACCGGCACGTAGCGGGACTTGCCAAACTTCGTCCCGCGAATCGTCAGCACGCCGTTGGTCAGGTCTACATCGTCGCGATCGAGACGCAGCGGCTCGTTGGCTCGCAGTCCGGTGGCCACATACAGACCGAAGAGCGTGGCGAATGTCTGGGACCGCAAGCCGGTGGCCGGTGGCCGGTGGCCGATGGCAGGCGTTGGGCGGCATCGAACAGGCGCGTGATCTGATCGTCCGTGTACGAATAGGGATCCGGACGGCGGTATGGATGAGGAAGCAAGTCCGGCGGCGGCACGACGGTGCGTGACTCCTGTGCACTGCAATACAGGGCAAAGCGGCGCACCATCCCCAGCCGGTTAGTCCATTGCGCGGGCTGCGCCGAATCTGGCAGTGTTGCCCATGTCGTCGCGAGTTCAGACGTGATGTACGTCGCGCCCTGGCGATCGGCGAAGTCGACGAAGCGCTGCAGCAGGCGGCCGGGGTAGGCGCAGCGTGTACCCGAGGGCGCGACGGACTGCGAGGTATTCGTCGAGTGCAACTTGCAACGGGCTCATGACGCCCTCCTTGGCCACGGCAGTGCGATGCCGCGCAGCGCCTCGACGTCCACCTTTGCATAGATCTGCGTGGTCGTCGGCTGCCGGTGGCGTAACAACTGACCGATCTCGCTCAGGGACGCGCCGCGGCGCAGCAGATTGGTGGCGAGGGAGTGTTGCAACAGGTGCGCCCCCTTATGCTCGGGATCCAGTCCGGCGCGCGCCAACGCGCGGCGAACGACGCAACAGACGGCCGATTGTTCGAGATCCTGGTATGGCGCCATCATGCGAACAAAGACCGGGCGCGTCGCACAAGGCGGCCGGGCTTCGTAGAGATAGCGTGCAACCGCCGCACCGACCGGTGAGCCGCGGTCGCAGCACGCGAGCAGTCGTTCCACTTGATCGGGGAGCAGCGACATGGGCAGATGCCAAAGTCGCCAGGTCGCCACGCCCGGTAGCGTGCGGGCGAGGTCCGTCGGAACGACGCCGCGTAGCAGCAACAAGCGCATGAACGACCTCAGTGCCGTGACGGTGTCTTGCCGTGCGTGCGACTGACACGTCGGATCTCGCCAACAACGAAGCGGTGTAAGTCCTGCGCACGCAGCCGCTCCAGTCGCAGCGCTCTGCGTCCGAACTGCTCATGGAGAAACCGGCGCACGACCGTCAAGTATGAGCCCTCCGTTGCAGTCGACAGTCCGCGGTCGGAGCGGAGAAACTCCTCGAAGTCATACACGACCAATGCCGCGTGACACACAACGATGGCTTGCGCCGCCGGGGCAGTCTGACCATGCTCGCGCAGATATTGCAGAAGCTGCAAGGCCGTGGCCGGGGTCGCCGCGACGTCCCTTGCCTCGCTGGCGACGGCTGGCTTGGAACTGCCTCAGCCGGCGCTCGTCCAGAGCTGCCTGAGAGAGCTTGCGTCGGTCAAGCCAGCAGTTGAGGTCGGCCAGAAGATCACACTTCGAACGGATGGTGCTTGCTGCATAACCTTGGTCCCGCGAGTTGCGCCATAAAGCCCTTGATGCAGGACTCCAGCAGTCCCGCGCTGGAAAGCTCGTTAGCTGAAGTCGCCTGTCGTGAGGTTGACATCGTTCGTCTCCTTGAAGGTCCGGGAAGAGTCCCGGCCGGAGACGAAAGCCGAATAATGCCGGGAGATCAAGAGGCGCCGTCGACGACTGCGAGTAAGGACGCCGCTCGCAGACGACCACGCGTTCTGCACCCGAAATAATCCGGGACCCGGAGTTATGCCGCAGGTCGTGGATGCGGGGCATGCCGTGCGCACCGCGACCGACCCATCCGAGTTGGCGTCGCAGTTGATCGAAGATGAGATGAACCTGATGGTCGCCAAGCGGCTGACCCAGGCTCTGCCCCCGCGACCCGATGAACAGCGGTGTCTCCGGTGTGCTGCACACATGACGATCGCGAACGCGCCAGTAGCGCTGCAGGGCTGCCGTGGTTGTCAGATGCAGCGGCACCAGCCGGGACTTGCGGAACTTGCTCTGTCGGATCGTCAACACGCCGGACTTGAGATCGACGTCGCCATCGACCAACGCCAGCGCCTCGGAGATCCGCATCCCCGTGCAAGCCAGCAGACCGAACAGCGTGTGCATCACCGCGCCACGCGGGCTCGATGGCGGACCGATCCGCCCAGCGGCCTCCAGCAGCGCGACAAGCTCTTCGTCGCGGTGGATGTGCGGCGTCACACGGCCGGGGATCGGACCGAAGATAGGCTCGTCGGGCACCTCGGTGGCTGGCTCGAACTGCTGAAGCCAACGCGTGAACGGCCGCAGTAGGCGCAGCCTGCGCGCCCACGTGGCATTGGTGCCGGCGCCTTGGCGGGCCTGTCGTGCCCAGGCCGCCATCACCTCGATCGTCAACGCGCCGCGATGCCGGGTTCGCCCGACATGCTCGACCAGGCTCTCCAGGCCATAGCGCATCGTGCACAGATTGAACCCGAGTCGACGCCGCTCGGCGAGGTACTGCTCCACCCGAGCAGCCAGGCTGACGGCCCGGTTCATTACACGCTCCCCAGCCACGGCAGCGCTACTTCAACCAGCGCTCCCACGTTGAGCTTGGCGTAGATGAGCGAGGTGTTCAGCGACCTGTGACGCAGTACGTCGGCCACCTCCTTGATCGGGCTGCCACTGCCCACGAGGCGACAGGCCAAGGTATGGCGCAGGACGTGGGTACGTTCATGGGGGATGCCGGCGCGGCGGAACGCACGGCGCACCAGGCTGCGGATGGCATCCGTGCCCACAGGCTGATCGTGTGCGGAGCGAGATGCCGAGCAAACAATGCTCGGTTGTGGCTTGCGGGTCGCTCGTGGCGGATGTAGTCCTCCAGCGCCCTGCCAGCCGCCTCCAACAGCGGCAGCACGTCCTGGCGCTTCGACTTCGTGCGCTTGAGCGTGACGGTGCCGCGCTGCCAGTCGATGTCATCGAGCCGCAGGCGGTTGATCTCGGCGGTGCGAAGGCCCAGATTAAGCGCCAGGCGGACGATCGCGTAACCGCGCTTAGGCGAACGCAGCGTGCCCGTGAGCGAGTTCAGGACGCGGTCGACTTGCTCGGGTGTAAGCGCGCGCGGCAGCGACGCCAGGCTCCAGTGGGGCGGCGAGCTGATGACGCCCAGCAATGGCCGCACCGCGTCGCCGCAACTGCCGCGCCAGCGCAGGTAGCCCCGCAGCGCACCGTTGACGGTGATGGCGTTGCTTATCGTGTTGCGTAGTTCGAGCTGCTCGGCGATGAAGCGGCGCACGTCGTCGGGCGCAAGCTCGTGGAATCTCAACGGGCGCCCGCGAGCAGCAGCCGCTGAACGATGCGCAGACGATTCGTCCGAGACACTGCGCTCAGGGCGCGGGCGTCGCACATGTGAGCGTCGTAGCGGCTGAACTCTTCGGCGATGTGCCCCGTCGGCGACGGCAGGTCGCTAGTGACACCGCGCTGGCGCAGCAGGGCCAGCAACGGCATCAGTGCAGCGTACGCGTCTCGCGGATGCCGCATGGCTGGTGGAGGGCACCCGCAGTGCGGGAGGTGCCCGTGCAGGAACTGCTCGACTCCGCTCTCGTCGAGTCGGTCCACTGACAACCGTCAAAGTGCCATCCAATGAGCGAAGTGCGCCACGGCTCTGCTGAGCGACACCTCCAAGCCCTGGCGAGCCGTGGCAAACTCTCGTGGTGGACAAAGCCATGAATCCGTTGATTCGAGCCTCCGCGCTTGTGGGCTACAAAGAACTCGCACACGAATCGGGCCTGGTGCCCGCCAAGCTGTTGCGGCGGGTCGGCCTTTCGCTTGCCGCGTTGCGCGACCCTGACGAGTTGATTTCCTACCCCAACATGATCGCGCTGCTGGAACAGTCGGCGCAAGTGTCAGGCCGCCCAGATTTCGGCCTGCAGCTGTCGCAGCAGCAAGGGTTGAGCATCCTGGGTCCACTGGCCGTGATCGCCCAGAACGCGGAAGATGTGGCGCAAGCTTACGAGCTGGCCGGTCGCTACATGTTTATCTATAGCCCGGCCGTTCGTGTGAGCGTGAAACCAGTCGGTGGCGCCGGTGAGTTGGTCGATCTTTGCTATGACATCGACATCGTGCCGCGACCGGTCTGCGTCCAGGCAATGGAGCTGGCGTTGGGAGTCATGGTGAACTGCGCGCGACTGCTGGCCCAGGGCGAATTCGCGGCCCGCGAGATCCTGATGCCACACGCGCGCCCGAAGGGCAGCACGCGGCACGAAGAACTGCTTGGCGCGCCTTGCCGCTTCGGCCAGCCTCGAGCTGCACTGCGCGTCGCTGCCGCGGATGTGCACAAGCCAGTGCGTGGCAGCAACCCGATGGTGCGCGAGATGGCCCAGCGTTATATCGACGCGCAATTTGTCTCACCCAACAAGCCCTTCTCGGATCGCGTGCGCCAAGTAGTCCACCGCCTGATGGGTACGGGGCGCTGTTCGCACCAGTGCGTTTCGGAAATGCTGGGTATGCACTTGCGTACGATGCAGCGCCGCCTGGTCGACGAGGGTGCGACCTTCGAGCAGATTAAGGACGAGGTTCGACGAAGCCTAGTCGAAAGCGTGATGCGTAAAGCCGAGCCCCCCTCGCTAACGATGCTGATGGTGATGCTTGACTACGCCGATGCCTCGACGCTCACGCGCAGTTGTCGCCGCTGGTTCGGCGTGCCGCCGACTGCTTTGCGATTCGGCGAGGACCCGCGCCCCTGGCGGACGCGCAAGGTCGCCGCGACCGTCTGATATCGGCGCTGAAGCGGGCACCACCGCAACTGCGCGCGCCAAGCCGGTAATTGTGAGGTGCCCATCGAATTTCGCCTTCCACAGGCCGCTCCTACGCTGCCTTTGCTTGCCGAGCGGCATGTGCGCTGATCCAGTTCTCGAGGAACCGAACTGGCGAGCTGTAGCCGAGCGTGGAGTGGCGGCGACTCCGGTTGTAAAACACTTCGATGTATTCGAACAGCTCGGCCTGCGTGCCATGCACCCGCTCGTTCTTCAAGCTGTTGAAGAAGCTCTCGGTGGGCGCGTTGTCCCAGCAGTTGCCCTTGCGACTCATCGAGGCGGTCATGCTGTACTCGCTCAGCTTGGCAGTCATGGCCTGGCTGGCGTACTGGCTGCCACGATCGCTGTGGAAGATCACGCCGGCAGCGGGCTTGCGCCGGAACCAGGCCATCGTCAGCGCGTCGGTGACGATGTCGGCCGTCATCCGCGGCTTGATCGACCAGCCCACAACCTCGCGGTTGAACAGGTCCAGCACGATGGCCAGGTTACAGCCAGCCTTCGCCGGTCTGGATGTACGTGATGTCGCCTGTCCACACCCGATTCGGCGCCCAGGCGTGAAGTTGCGCGCCAGCAGGTTTGGCGCTACCGGCATCGAGTGCCTGGAGTGCGTCGTCGCCTTGAAGCGCCGCTTGTGCCGCGCCCCGGACGCCGTGCTCGCGCATCAGCCGCTCCACACGCCGCAAACCGATGCGGTGGCCTCGGGCCTTCAACTCGCGGTGCATGCGCCGCGAGCCATAGGCGGCCCTGACTTCGGCATGATAATGAATGGCTCCTGATCAAGGCAACCGCCTGCGGGTCCGTCAGACGCGTCCGGTCGGGCTTGCCGCCTCGCTGCCAAGCCCGATAGCCGCTGATGCTGACCGCCAGCACCTCGCACATGTCGGGCAGGGGGTATTCGCGGCGCTGCGCGTCAATCCAGGCGTACTTCACAGCGCATCCTTCGCAAAGTACGCCGTCGCTTTTTTTAAGATGTCGACGTGCATCTTCAACCGCGCGTTCTCTGCTCGCAGCCGCGACAGCTCCATTGGCTCGGGCGTCACCGGCTTGGCGCCGGCGCCCGCGAGCTTGCCGGCCTGCGTCGCTTTAACCCCGAACTTTGAACCATTGATCAGGCCGTAACCCAGCATTGGCGCGGGTTTCGGTCTTTTTCTCGCTTCAATTTGTAGCCATGTGAACAGATTGCTTTTTTCTTGAATCTCCTATGGAATACGCCTATGGCTGACGAAACTCGAGCAAACGTTCCTGGCACAGCCATGGCAGCGCGTGGGCGAAGGCGTCGATGTCAAACGCCTGGGCGCTGGCGAAGACACCTACGTGCTGGCGCAAAGCGCAGCGCGCATCGACAAGGAGCGCGCGATGCGCCAACGCCGGCTTCGCCGCTACGTGCAGCGCCTGCAGGCCTTGCAGGGCCAGGCGCTGTCGCGCGATCAACTGCTGATGAAGCTCGGCGCGGCCAGGCACGAGGCCGGACGCGCCTCCCACCTGATCAAGGTTCATCTGCCCGAGGCCAGCAGCAACTCCAAGACAGCGTCCTTCGAGTTCGAGCTCGATCGCGCCCGGCTGCGTCAGGTGCGCCGCCGCGAAGGGCGCTACCTGCTGCGCACCAACCTCGGGGCGCACGATCCCGCGCAGTTGTGGACGTTCTACATCCAACTCACCGAGGTCGAACAGGCCTTCAAGGAACTCAAGCACGATCTGGCCGTGCGCCCCATCTACCACTCCAGCGAGAAGCGCATCGAGGCGCACATCTTCGTGGCCTTCCTCGCTTACTGCCTGCAGGTCACCTTGAAGGCCCAACTCAAGCGCCTGGCGCACGGCATCACGCCGGCCGAGGTGATCGCCAAGTTCAAGACCATGCAGATGGTGGACGTGCATTTGCCCACCACCGACGGCAGAGAACTCGTGCTGTCGCGCTACACCCAGCCCGAGGCCGATCACCGCATGCTGCTGGACCTGCTGCGACTGAAGCTGCCTGATCACCCTCCGCCGAAGAACGTCGGCGTGCCCAAACCCAGCGACAGCCAACCGGCTGGATAGAGGTGGCCCGCGACAATCAACCTAAATCCGGCGGTTACCCAGTCCCCGGGAGCCTATTCGGAGGCCTGAAGGGGCCGATGGTGGGTGCGATGCGGTGGCTGATGTAGCGCAGCATCGCCGCCCATGGGT
>NZ_JBBKZT010000057.1:0-12830 GCF_037889975.1 Variovorax rhizosphaerae
CTTCATCCAGCCGCGCAGGTGCTTGAGCACCTGGTCGACGCCGTCGGTGGCCGGGAAGATCTCGGCCAGCAGCGTCTCGTGGCGCGAGCGGTTGCCGTAGTCGGCAGAGACTGCGTCGATGAGTGCTTCCTTGTGGTCGAGGATGAAGCGCTTGATCTGGCGCAGGTCGGCGCGGCGCTCTTCATAGGTGGGCACCGGGTGTGCGAAGTAGGCCTTGCGCTGCAATGCGAGCGCGTCGGTCAGTTGCCTAGAGATCACCTCGGGGGCGAAAGGGACTTGCATGTTTGTCATTGGGTACTCCTTGAGAGGTCGTCACAGCGCGGTGCTATTGAATGGCGCCAACCAGTTCTGCCGCCGTGAATGCAGTGTCGCGCCGCAGCATCAAAGACCTCACGAAATGGCACTTCCGGCTTACCTGAAACAACTTTGTTCCGGGTTGCTGGTACAGCCTTTCGCCTGTCCTGAATCTACCCCACTATGATCGCGCTCACCCAGCCTTCGCGTCTTTGCCGAAGGCGACGATGTTTTTTCATTTGGCGACAAATAGGGCAAACACGAGGGGACCGTGAGAACAGACATTTTTTCAACAAAGGAGATAACAAAATGCGTCGCAACAAGACTGCTTCCACCGCCCTGGCGAGTTCGGAAGTCACCACTTCCCAGCGCTCCAACCTGAAGCGTCGACTCGTCAACGGCGTCACCGGGGCCTGCGTGGCCTTGCTGGCCTTGACCGCAACCTCCAGCCATGCGCAGGCCTGGCGTTGGTACAACGAGAACCCGAACTACAAGCCGGCCACCTTGCCGAACGGCACGGTGATCAACTTCAACGAGTGGAAGAAGGCCCTTCCCTTCGTCCGCATCGATGGCAAGCCGGCCCGCGCAGAGCCCGTCGCCGACAAGACCTGGATGATCTACGGCTACTTCTACGGCCCGGTCATCATTGAACGACCCAACGGCCTGCTGGTGTTCTCCACCGGCGAGAACGCGGAAGACGGCAAGAAATTCCGCGAGATCATCCGCCGCGATGTGAGCACCAAGCCCATCATCGCCGTGTTCTACGACCATGCCCACTACGCCAAGGGCGCAGAGACGCTGCTCGACGGCGACAAGGCGCAGATCATTGCGCACCCGGACTCCAACAAGACGGTGCAGGAGTCGGGCTTCCTGGGCAAGCCGAACATCGCGGAGATGCTGCCCGCACTCGACGGCCGCGCACGCATCCACTTCGGCACCGACATGCCCAGCACCGGCCCTGACGCCAAGATGGGCGCCGCATCGCTGGACCTCGGCAAGAAGAGCGCGTGGCTGCCAACCACCAAGACGCTGGCCGACGGCGAGAAGATGACGGTGGACGGCCTCGAGATCCAGGCCTTCCATGCGTCGACCGACACCGAAGACTCGCTGACCTTCTGGATCCCCTCGCAGAAGCTCGTCATCGACAACGTGATGTGGCCTTGCCTGCCGAACCTGTACACCCTGCGCGGCGACCGCTATCGCGACCCGAACGAATGGATCGCCGCGCTCAAGAAGATCCGCGACCTCGAGCCCGAGATCGTGCTCGACGTAGGCGGCGGTGCGACCGCATTGGTCGGCAAGGACAAGATCAAGGACACCGCCAACGCGCTGATCGATGCATCGTCCTTCGTATACGACCAGGCCATCCGCCTGACCAACCAGGGCGTGCGGATGCAGGAACTGCGTCACCACATCGTGCTGCCGGAAGCCCTGACCAAGAACCCGTATGTGAACGAGGTCTACGGCCAGTACGACACCTTCCCCGAGGCTTATGCGGACCGCGCCTTCGGCTGGTTCTCCGGCCATGCGGAAGACCTGCACTCGCTGCCGCGCTCGGTCGAGTCGAAGAAGTGGGTGGACCTGATCGGTGGCGAAGCCAAGGTCTTCGACGCCTACAAGGCGGCCGTTGGCAAGGGCGAATACATCTGGGCCAAGGACCTGGCCGTGGTGCTGACCGATGTGGCACCCGCCAACAAGACCTATCGCCAGGCGCTGGCCGACAGCTTCCGCACCCTGGGTCGCTACAGCCCCGGCTCGATCACGCGCAACTTCTACCTGGCCTCTGCGCGCAGCCTGGAAGGAGAGAAGACCCATACGCTCGGCAGCATCCAGGACGCGGAATGGGTGACGGCCGATACGAGTCGCGCAGTCAATCACCTGCGCACGCGTCTCAATCCTGAAAAGGCATCGGGCAAGGAAGGTGAACTCGAATTCAACGTCGGCGGCAAGCGCGCAGCCTTGCACGTTCGCAACTCCGTGGCTGAATTCGTAAGCAATCCCGACAGCCACTACCGCAAGGTGGATGCCGTCATCAAGACGAATCCCGCATCGTTCGCGCGCTACTTCCGCGGCGAGATGAGCGCGAGCGACTTCCTCAAGGAGTCTGGCGCCGACGCACAAGCGGCGACCTTGCTGGGCATGTTCGACGAGTACCGTCAGATCCCGATGTACCCCTGAAAGCGTGAGCCTGCTCGCTCGGCTGCATTGCAGCCGACGCGAGCGGTAGCCTGATGGCGACCGGCGTGATCCGCGAAGGCGGACACGCCGGTTTTTTCATGCCGGACCCGTGACGCGCGCGCCTGGTGCAATCGTCGGCGCCGCACCATTGAGCGCATCGATCGCAAAGCCCGCCGCGGCCTTGTAGCGCGCCATGAAGGCCTCCCGCTCGGCGGCCGGAATCACGTCGTCGATGTTGTCGAACACGCCGCCGCAGCGTTCATCGACCAGTCCCAGGATGCCAAACGGCCCGGCGCCTCTGTTGCGCAGCACCAGCGCGGAGATGTCCGCACACAGCCTGTCGTTGTAGGCCAGCAATGCCGCAACGCTCACTCCCTTGTCGAGCATGGCCGCACCCAGAACGCGCGCATCCACGATGGCCTGGCTCGCGCCGTTGGAGCCCACCGGATACATCACATGCGCCGCGTCGCCGAGCAGCGCCACGTGACCGTCGACCCAGGTCGGCGCCGGGTCCCGGTCGATCATCGGGTACTCGAAGTACTCCTTCGCGCCGCGCAACATCGCCGGTACGTCGAGCCAGCCGTAGTTCCAATCCTCGAAGTGATGGATGAAGTCCTCGAGCGCGGCCCGGCGGTTCCAGTCGCCCTGCGTCCAGCCGCCAGCGTTGTCGACTGTGATCTCGGCGATCCAGTTGATGGTGGCGAGTCCCGTGCTCGGATCCGGCGGCGAGATCGGATAGAGCACGACGCGGTGCTTGAGCGAACCCACGCCCACGAAGGATGCGCCGGTACGAATCGGCACCCCGGGCGCCGTACCCCGCCACATGATCGCACCACCCCACTGGATCGGCGGCTGCGTTGGATGCATTTGCGCGCGCACTGCGGAGTGCAGGCCGTCCGCGGCAATCAGCAGGCGGCCCGCCACTTCAAGATGCTGTCCGTCGCGTGTCTCGACCAAGGCGGTCACGCCATCGGCGTGGTTGCGGTAGCCAGTGACGCGATGACCCTGGCGAATCGCGTCGGGCCCGAGCCGCTCCAGAGCCACCTTGTAGAGCAGCATCTGCAACTGGCCGCGATGCACCGAGTATTGAGGCCAGCGATAGCCCGCAAGCAAGCCGCGCGGCTCCGCATAGACGTCGTTGCCATTGCGCCCCACCAGCGCCCATTCGCGCGCCTGGATGCCGATCGTGTCGAGCAGCGTGTCGTCGATGCCAAGGTCGTACAGCTCGCGCACGGCATTGGGCTGCAGGTTGATGCCGACGCCAAGCGGTTGCAGCGCGGCGACGGCCTCGAGCACGACGCACGGCACGCCGATCTGGTGGAGGGTGAGCGCGAGGGCAATGCCCCCGATGCCACCGCCTGCGATCAGGACGGGGCGGGAGTTGGATGATTCAGGCATGGCGCGGATTGTCGAGGACGCGGAGCAACGGGGTCGTCCCGGCTTACCCCGACTGGCCTCGGATCGTCCCGAGGCAACAGCCCTTCTTCAGCGCGTCCCAGACGAGACTCGCTGTCGAGCTTCAATTGCTGGATGCAACCGAGTGGGCGACGACGCTCCCGAGCATCATCTTCCCTGCGCCCCAATGACAAAGGGCGTCCGGTGATGAAACCGGACGCCCTTGGACGTTTTGTTGGTCGGTGTGAAAGGATTCGAACCTTCGACCCCTTGCACCCCATGCAAGTGCGCTACCAGGCTGCGCCACACACCGAAGCCCTCAATTATAACCTGTTGATTTCAGTGAACCGCGCCAAGAAGCTCGCGGATTTCGAAGAGTTCGCGGCGAAGCTGGCTGATCAGCATCTGCCCAGGCTGTTGCAACGCTGCGCCAGCGTCCTGTCGATCATCCTGCACAGCGGCATCGAACTCCTCGCGATCGATCTCGATCGCTTCAACACCTTCGAGCGGCATTTCGCCCGCCCTGCGCCGATCGCGCTCGTGCTGCGTCATTTCCTGCAGCTTGTTGCGCGCACCGCTGATGGTGAAGCCCTGGTCATACAACAGATCGCGGATGCGGCGGATCATCAGCACCTCGTGATGCTGGTAGTAGCGCCGGTTGCCGCGCCGCTTCATCGGGCGCAGTTGCGTGAATTCCTGTTCCCAGTAGCGCAGCACGTGCGGCTTGACGCCGCAAAGCTCGCCCACTTCACCGATCGTGAAGTAGCGTTTGACCGGAATCGGGGGGAGGGTTTTCTCCATTGAAATCAAAGCCGTGCGCGCGAAACCTGAGAGATTACTCCACCGGCCTCACGAGCGCCAAGAACTATTCGGTCCCGACGCTCCACTCGACCTCCTGGCTGCCTTCTTCCGTGATGTTTCCGTGGATTTGTTCCTTGAGCTTGGCGCTCGCATGAAACGTGGCCACGCGGCGCGCACCAATCGGAATGGCCTCGCCGGTGCGCGGATTGCGACCCGGCCGCGGCGCCTTGGTGCGGATCTGGAAGTTGCCGAAGCCCGAGATCTTCACATCGGTGCCTTCGATCAGGCTCGCGGCGATCAGGCTGAAGAAGGCCTCCACCATGTCCTTCGACTCGCGCTTGTTCAGCCCGATCTGTTCGAACAGCAGGTCGGCCAGTTGCGCCTTGGTGAGCGCCGGTGTTTCGAGGGCTTCGAGCGTGAATTCCATGTCCATCATCCTCGCAGACGCGCACCCAGTTTGACGCCCAGTTGATCGATGATGGCGCGAACCGCCGGCTCGATCTGCTCGTCGGTCAACGTGCCCGCATCGCTCTGGAAGCTCAGCCGCACGGCCATGCTCTTCTCGCCTTGGGCGAGGCCACCGGAGGCGGCAACTGTGCCATCGCGCGCGACTTGCGGCCTGTAGATGTCGAACAGGTTCGCGCCCTGCAGAAGCCCATCGTTGCCGGAGGCGGATGCAATGGCTTGCATCAGCGCATCGTGCGTGACGGCTTCCGCCACTACCACGGCAATGTCGCGTTCCACGGCCTGGTGACGCGGCACCGGCTCTGCTGCCGGCAATTGACGCGCAGTCACGGCATCGAGGTCCAGTTCGAACAGCATGGGGGCCTGCGGCAACTCCCACTTCTGCCGCCAGCGCGGGTGCAATTCACCCACCACGCCGATGTCGCAACCGTCGACGCGCACGCGCGCCGCGCGGCCCGGGTGCAGCGCGGGATGCTCGGTCGGCTCGAAGGTCGGCATCAGCGGCGCAAGCAGCGCCTCGACGTCGCCCTTGATGTCGTAGAAGTCGGTGCCTTGGGCCTTGCTTTGCCAGCGCGAGCCCTCCGAATCACCCCAAGCCAGGCCGGCCACGCGCATCGGCTGGTGGATGCCCTTGACGGTGCTGTCGGTCGTGACGACCTTCTCGTCACGCATGAACACACGGCCGAGTTCGAACACACGCACGCGCGGCGCCTTGCGATCGATGTTGAACTTGAGCACCTGCAGCAGCGAGCCCAGGAGCGACGAGCGCATCACGCTCATCTGGCTGGCGATCGGGTTCAGCAGCTTGATCGGGTTGGCATTGCCGGCCAGGTCCTGCTCCCAGTGCGCTTCGACGAAGCTGAAGTTGATCGTTTCCTGGTAGCCCAGCGCGGCCACGCGGCGGCGCACATCGAAGCGTCCGCGTTGCACCTCGGGACGCACGCGCGCGGTGATCGGCGCGAGCGGCGAGGTGGTCGGCAGGTTGTTGTAGCCGACGAGGCGCGCGACCTCCTCGATCAGGTCTTCCTCGATCAGCAGGTCGAAACGATGCGGCGGCGGCGTCACGCGGATCGTGCCCTGGCCCTCTTCCATCGGAAGACCAAGACGCTTCAGTGCAGCCACGCAATCGGCTTGCGTCAGCGGCATGCCGATCACGCGCGCGGCACGCGCCACGCGTAGCGTCACAGGCTTGGCCTCTGGCAGGCGCAGCGTCTGGTCGTCCATTGCGCCAGCCTGGCCGCCGCAGATATCGATGATCAACTGCGTGATGCGCTCGATGACCTGCACCGTGCGGCTCGGGTCGACACCGCGTTCGAAGCGATGGCCCGCATCGGTGTTGAAGTTGAAGCGGCGCGAGCGGCCCTGGATGGCCTCGGGCCACCAGAACGCAGCCTCGACGTAGATGTTCTGCGTGTCGTCCGTCACCGAGGTGGCGTCGCCACCCATGATGCCGGCCAGCGATTCGACTTCGCGCTCGTCCGCGATCACGCCGACCTTCTCGTCGACGGTGATGGTGTTGCCGTTCAGCAGCTTGAGCTGTTCGCCAGCCTTGCCCCAACGCACCGTGAGGCCGCCGTGGATCTTGTCGAGGTCGAAGATGTGCGACGGCTGGCCTAGCTCGAACATCACGTAATTCGAGATGTCGACCAGCGCCGTCACGCTGCGTTGGCCGCAACGCGCAAGGCGCTCGACCATCCAGTCCGGCGTTGCAGCCTTGGTGTTGACGCCGCGCACGATGCGGCCCGAGAAACGTCCGCAGAGTTCGGGCGCTTCGACCTTCACGGGCAGCACATCGGCGAACGCCGTCGCGACCTTCGGCACCGCAGGCGTTTGCAACGGAGCGCCGGTCAGCGCAGCCAATTCGCGTGCGATGCCATAGACGCTGAGGCCATGCGCCAGGTTCGGCGTGAGCTTGAGCGTGAGCAATGCATCGTCGAGGTTCAGCACCTCGCGGATATCGCCACCAATGGGCGCATCGCTGGAAAGCTCCAGCAACCCGCCATGGTCTTCGCTCAACTGCAGTTCGCGCGCCGAGCACAGCATGCCAAAGCTCTCGACGCCGCGCAGCTTGCCGACCTTGATCAGGAAAGGCTTGCCGTCCTCGCCGGGCGGCAATTCAGCTCCGACGAGCGCACACGCCACCTTGATGCCCACGCGCGCATTGGGCGCGCCACACACGATGCTGAGCAGGCTGCCCTGCCCCACGTCGACCTGGCACACGCGCAGCTTGTCGGCGTTCGGATGCTGCACGGCTTCCTTGATTTCACCGACCACGATCTTCGTGAAAGGTGGCGCCGCCGGACGGCGCTCCTCGACCTCGAAGCCGCCCATCGTGAGCGTCTCGGCCAGTTGTTCACTCGTGAGCGGCGGGTTGCAGAACTCGCGCAACCAGGACTCGGGGAATTGCATGTCAGTGATCCGTGACGTTGGAATGCTGCTGCCTTCCTCCCTCTCCCGCTGGGAGAGGGCCGGGGTGAGGGCAGCGGGCGTTTGAAGAGGTCTGCGCTTGTGCTGAAGCTGCCGCCCTCACCCCAACCCTCTCCCGGAGGGAGACGGAGCAAAGCGGGGCGCGGGCAATCTTCATCGCGTTATTGGAATTGACTCAGGAAGCGCAAGTCGCCGTCAAAGAACAGGCGCAAGTCGTTCACGCCATAGCGCAGCATCGTGAGCCGGTCCGGCCCCATGCCAAAGGCGAAGCCGATGTAGCGCTCGGGGTCCAGCCCCATGTTGCGCACCACGTTCGGATGCACCTGGCCAGAGCCGGCGACCTCCAGCCAGCGGCCCGCCAGCGGCCCGCTCTGGAACTGGATGTCGATCTCGGCGCTCGGCTCCGTGAACGGGAAGAAGCTCGGACGGAAGCGCAGCACCAGGTCGTCCGTTTCGAAGAAGGTGCGGCAGAAGTCGGTGAAGACGACCTTCAGGTCCTTGAAGCTCACGTTCTCGCCCAGCCACAGGCCTTCGCACTGGTGGAACATCGGCGAGTGCGTGGCATCGCTGTCCACTCGATAGGTTCGGCCCGGCGCGATCACGCGGATCTCGGGCGGCTTCACGTTCGGGTCGGTCTCGGCGGCCTTGAACACGGCCGAGTGCTTCTTGATCTGCTGGTGCGCATAGCGAACCTGCATCGGGCTCGTGTGCGGACGCAGGTTGTAAGGAATGCCGTCCTCCCCGTCGATGTCGACGTAGAAGGTGTCCTGCATCGAACGCGCCGGATGGTTCGGCGGGTTGTTGAGCGAGGTGAAGCTGTGCCAGTCGGATTCGATCTCGGGGCCGTCGGCCACATCGAAGCCCATGCTCGAGAAGATGGCCTCGATGCGCTCCATGGTCCGGCTCACCGGGTGCAGGCCACCGCCCACGCGGTGGCGGCCGGGCAAGGTCACATCGAGCGCTTCGGCGCGCAACTGCACGTCGAGTTCCGCATCGGCCAGCGCCTGGCGACGCGCGTTCAATGCCGCCTCGATCGCCTGCTTGGCCACGTTGATGGCCGCGCCGCGCGACTTCTTCTCGTCGACCGACAACTGGGCCATGCCCTTCATCAGTTCGGTGATGCGGCCGGCCTTGCCGAGAAAGCGGGCCTTGGCGTTTTCAAGATCGGCCGGCGCATTCGCAAGGGCGAAGTCAGCGCGGGCGGTGTCGACCAGGGTGTCCAGCTCGTTCATGGAAAATTCGGGAGAAGGAAATAAAAAAGGACTGGTGCCATTTCTAGCGCCAGCCCTCAATGCCGTTCAGGCCGTGGACACAAGCCGCCATCTTCGAGAAGACGGCGACCTGCTGACAGGATCAAGCAGCCAGCTTGGCCTTGACCTGCTCCACGATGCCGGCAAAAGCGGCCTTGTCGTGCACGGCGATATCGGCCAGGACCTTGCGGTCGATCTCGATACCAGCCTTGCGGATGCCGTTGGCGAACTGGCTGTAGGTCAGGCCCAGTTCACGCGAGGCGGCGTTGATACGCGCGATCCACAGTTGACGGAAGACGCGCTTCTTGGTGCGGCGGTCACGGTAGGCGTATTGGCCTGCCTTCATCACCGCCTGCTTGGCGATGCGATAGACATTGCCGCGACGACCGCGGAAACCCTTGGCGAGCTTGAGAACCTTCTTGTGGCGGGCGCGAGCCGTTACACCACGTTTGACGCGAGGCATGTGAGTACTCCTTGTTCGTCTGGATTAAATGCCCATGCCGGGCAACATGGCGGCCATCGAAACCATGTTGGTTTCATGAACCGTCACTGCACCGCGCAGATGGCGCTTGTTCTTGGTGGTCTTCTTGGTCAGGATGTGACGCTTGAAGGCTTGACCGCGCTTGACGGTGCCACCGGGACGAACGCGGAAACGTTTTTTCGCGCTGCTCTTGGTCTTCATTTTGGGCATTGAATGCTCCTTAAATTGTGCTCGTGAGGCGATGCGGATGCTCCGCATGCTTGTTGGCCCCGAGACACTTCTTCATCCCGCGCCCGCCTTGCAGCCGGCGCGAAATCCCTTCAAAACTGATTGCCGCTCTTCGCGAGTCTTGCCGAAATCTTCAGCGTACCCAGCCCGAGCGGGCTTTGTCGATCAAGCGGCGGCTGCCGGCTCGGTCGTGGCCTTCGGTGCAGCACCACCGGCCTTCTTGCGGCCCGGCGCGATCATCATGATCATCTGCCGGCCTTCGAGCTTCGGAAACTGCTCGACCATGATCGTGTCACCCAACTCATCGCGAATGCGCTGCAGGAGTGCCAGACCCAGCTCCTGGTGCGTGATCTCGCGGCCGCGGAAGCGCAGCGTGATCTTGCATTTGTCGCCGTCCTCAAGAAAGCGCCGGATGTTGCGCATCTTGATGTTGTAGTCACCATCGTCGGTACCGGGCCGGAACTTGATTTCCTTGACCTCGATGACCTTCTGCTTCGACTTCGCTTCGGCCGCTTTCTTCTGCTCGTGGTACTTGAACTTACCGTACTCGATCAGGCGGCAAACCGGCGGGTTGGCCGCCGCGACGACCTCCACCAGATCCACATCGGCCTCGCCAGCGAGGCGCAACGCCTCCGAGAGGCTCATCACACCCAACGGCTCGTTTTCCGGGCCGACAAGGCGGACTTCCGGGGCCATGATTTCCCGGTTCAGGCGGTGTTGGCGTTCCTCGCGGTGGCGGCGGTCGCGAAATGCAGTAGCGATGGTCAGAATCCTTCAAAAATTTGCTACAAAATCTGTAGCGAAGACCGTAGCAACCACGCGCAACAACGACCGTTTTTCCAGAAAATCAGCGTTTGTGTTGGATGTCTTCGGCGATCAGTTCAGAGAACACCTGCATCGACATGACTCCGAGGTCTTTATTGCCCCGGGCGCGCACTGCGACGGCACCTGCTTCCTTTTCCTTGTCGCCCACGACGAGGATATAAGGGAGCTTTTGCAACGAATGCTTCCGTATTTTATACGTAATCTTCTCGTTGTGCAGGTCAAGCGCGACTCTAAGCCCTTGATTCCGCAGCGTTTTGGCAACTTCCGACGCGTAGTCGGCCTGGCCTTCGCTGATGTTGAGCACGGCGACCTGCACCGGCGCCAACCACGAGGGCATTGCGCCAGCATGGTGCTCGACCAGCATCCCGATGAAGCGCTCCAGGCTGCCGACGATCGCGCGGTGCAGCATCACCGGATAGGCGCGGCCGCTCGTTTCCGTGACGTACTCGCCACCCAGGCGCTCGGCCATGTTGAAGTCGACCTGCATCGTGCCGCACTGCCACTGGCGGCCGATCGCGTCCTTCAACGTGTACTCGATCTTCGGACCATAGAACGCACCGTCGCCCGGTGCGATGACGAAGTCGACGCCTGAGCGACGCAGTGCTTCCATCACTGCGTGCTCGGCCTTGTCCCAGAGTTCATCGGAGCCGATGCGACTCTCCGGCCGCGTCGCCACCTTGTAGAGAATGTCCGTGAAGCCGAAGTCCTTGTACACCGCTTGCAATTGCGCCGTGTAATTGACGCACTCTTCCAGGATCTGATCTTCCGTGCAGAAGATGTGCCCGTCATCCTGTGTGAAGCCGCGCACGCGCATGATACCGTGCAGGCCACCCGAAGGCTCGTTGCGATGGCACTGGCCGAATTCGCCGTAGCGCAGGGGCAGGTCACGATAGCTGCGCAGGTCGCTCTTGAAGATGATCACGTGGCCGGGGCAGTTCATAGGCTTCAGTGCGTACTCGCGCTTCTCCGATTCCGTGACAAACATGTTTTCGCGGTAGTTCTGCCAGTGACCCGTCTTCTCCCACAGGCTCTTGTCCAGGATCTGTGGGCCCTTCACTTCTTGGTAGCCCGTGTCGCGGTACACCTTGCGCATGTACTGCTCGACCTGCTGCCAAAGCGCCCAGCCTTTCGGGTGCCAGAACACCACGCCTGGCGCCACTTCATCAATGTGGTACAGGTCGAGCTCGCGGCCCAGTTTGCGGTGGTCGCGCTTCTCGGCTTCCTCGATGCGCTGGATGTACTGGTCGAGCTGTTTCTTGTCGGCCCAGGCCGTGCCGTAGATGCGTTGCAGCTGCTCGTTCTTGGCGTCGCCGCGCCAGTAGGCGCCAGCCAGCTTCGTGAGCTTGAAGACCTTCAGGAAGCGCGTGTTCGGTACGTGCGGGCCGCGGCACATGTCGACGTATTCCTGGTGGTAGTAGAGACCCATCGCTTGCTCGTCGGGCATGTCCTCGACCAGGCGCAACTTGTATTCCTCACCGCGGGACTTGAAGACCTCGATGACGTCAGCTCGCGGCGTCATCTTCTTGACCACGTCGTAGTCTTGCGCGATCAGTTCGCGCATGCGCTTCTCTATCGCCTCCATGTCTTCAGGCGTGAAGGGGCGCTCGTAGGAGATGTCGTAGTAGAAGCCCTCCTCGATCACCGGGCCGATGACCATCTTGGCCGTCGGGTAGAGCTGCTTCACCGCGTGGCCCACCAGGTGAGCCGTCGAGTGGCGAATGATCTCGAGGCCCTCGTCGTCGCGCGGCGTAATGATCTGAAGCTTGGCGCTGCGATCGATGATGTCGCTCGCATCGACCAGCTTGCCGTCGACCTTGCCGGCCAGCGTCATCTTGGCCAGGCCGGGGCCGATCGATTGGGCCACTTCAGCGACGGAGACGGGGCCTGGGAACTCGCGCTGCGAGTTGTCGGGGAGCGTGATCTGGATCATGAAGAAACCTCTGAAGATGAAAAGCAAAAAGCGCGGTGGGAGCCGCGCCTTATTGGGGTCATGAGTGCTGGAACAACCAGCGCGCGCGGGCTACCGGCCGCTTCCTTGAAGGAAAGAGCCGTTGGAAACGGTTGCCGTAGTTCGCGGTGTCATAACCAGGTTGCCTTTCTCGCCCTTGTTAGGAGTGGAGCCTGAGATTGTAGCCGGCCAATGTGGTCAACGCTGCTTCCGCCTGAAGCGGGACGGATTCCGAAGAACCAAAATCGACCGTCTCCCTGCCGCATCCCTGAGGTCCGGATAGGACGGCTCGGTTCGACCAATGCGAATCGGGAGAGGGCCAGCCACTTCGTAGATGCGGCTGGCGTGAAAGCAGACGGTCAACGAGAACGATTAGCGCTATTGCATCGCCAATTGGCTCAGCGATAAACTTCAAATTCAGCTGCGCGAAATGCAAAAAGCCCAACCTCGTTGAGGTTGGGCTTTCTGGGCTGTAAGAGCCTGACGATGACCTACTTTCACACGGGAACCCGCACTATCATCGGCGCTGAGTCGTTTC
>NZ_JBBKZT010000058.1:0-12826 GCF_037889975.1 Variovorax rhizosphaerae
AGACCATGCGCACCGCGCGATCCATGACCTCGGGGGAAAACTTCGGTGACTTCCTCATCTTGGCTCCATTCTCAATCGAAGGAGCCTCCTCAAAATCCGGGGCGGTTCAGAGCGTGGCAACACGAAAAGAGTTGATCGAAGCATGCCCTGAGCCCCTTTCATCGGGCGCCGAGCCCGGGAATCAATGGCGCAGGCAACGCAGGCCTTGCAAAGCGTTTTCGTTCGCGGACGCATCTGCCGCCGGACCGGTTCCGCGCCTGGCCCGCGCCGAACGTCAGCGTTGATCTCCGTTGTCGAGATTTCTGGCAGCGGATTCCGGCCCGCCACGGGATCAACCCGATCTCGGTGGCTTCGGAACTCCGAGGCTGGGGTTGTGAGGGTGGGGTTTGGAATCTCACTTGTACGCAGCAAGACTTTTGGGTGACCGCACGCCGCCGCGCGGGATGCCCGTGACGCGGCCGACCGCTACTGCTGCAAGCTTCGCCGGCGGCGCGCGACTCGCACGGTCTCCACCCACGTGTCGAGGTCGAACTGTTTCCCCGTCTCCGCATTTCCGACTGCCAGGACCTGGTGAAGGAAAATCCTTTGCACATCGCCCGCCACACCGATGTGGCAAGTGAGTAGCTTCTTCTTCAGGTCGAGGTACTCCACCTGAAGATCCTGCTGAACCTTTTTGCAATTCACGCCGAGATAGCGAATCCTAAGACGCGGCATCTCGTCGACTGTTACCTGCTGGCCTTCATCTTGGATATACCTTTCGGGAAGGCCAAGGGATGTCGGAACCTCGAGCGGCACGTAGCCTGAGCGCATGCGTGCGGAATCGATGAGGCGCTTCGATTGGACTTTCACATCTTTTCGCCGCAGGGCGAAATAGGCAAGCGCCAGCACGATCAAGACGACGGCCATCCCAACGATCAGCGGCTGAATCTGGAGGAGATTATTCATCGGTGTCCTCTTCTTAGTTCTTTGGTACTCAGGGTCGAAGAATTCTGTGGAAACGTAAGCATTTGTCAACGAGGGATTCGCGCGGCGTGCCGTCGCCCTGCCGGCGGATCGTCGCGGTCACCGTGCCCGGGTCGTGGCGTCCGACGATGATTCCACTGCCGCGGTCCTCGACGCCGATGGACGGGCCCTGATGTGCATCGCGTCGCCCGCCGCGTTGAGAGAACGGCCATAGTTGGCCGGTGCGGCAACCGGCGCGGGCACCGGAGAGGGGTAGTAGCGCATCCCGCCAGGGCCAGTGCGCGGGCGCACCACGGCGCACGTGCCAGGGCCCACATTGAAACGCTCGTGCGTGCCTCGACCGGAGTGTTGAGACTGCGTGGTCAACGAGGAGGAAGACAGCACGAAACGCTGACGCTCGGCGCGCGCCATTGCTGCGCAATTGATCTGGCGCAAGTCCGCCCCGTCAAGGGGCTATAGGATTTAGTTTGCTCAATATTGCTCGACCCAAGCTTGATTCAGGACATGACGACAAATAGTTTTGACCAGTGGCAGCCGGTCATCGAGTCCTGAGGCGTGCGCTGACTGATGCGCAGAAGGCGATGGTGAGCCGCTTTCGCGCGAGCTAGGTGAAGCCGTCGCGACGACGCGACCCTCGTCGGGTGACGACACAACAACCGGTAGGCGCCTGGGCCAGCCGCCAGCACGCAAGAAGGCAGCAAGATGAGCGCACCGCACGAGAAATATGACCGCCTGATCGCACAGTGCCAAGCGCTGCCGCCGACGCCGACGGCGGTCGTGCATCCATGCGACGAGAGCTCGCTGACCGGCGCGCACCAAGCCGCATCGCTCGGCTTGATCGCGCCGATCCTGGTGGGACCTCGCGCGCGCATTGAAAGCATGGCGAAGGCCTGCGGCATCGACATCTCCGGCTATCCGCTGGTCGACGCGCCACACAGCACGGCTGCGGCACAGGTGGGCGTCCAGCTGGTGCACGAGGGCAAGGCCGAGGCCCTGATGAAGGGCAGCTTGCACACCGACGAACTGATGGTTGCCGTGGTGAGGCGGGAAGGGGGCCTACGCACGTCCCGGCGCGTCAGCCACTGCTTCGTGATGGACGTGCCCGCCTACGAGCATGCGTTGATCATCACCGACGCGGCCATCTCCATCGCGCCGACGCTGGAGGAAAAAGCCGACATCCTGCAAAACGCCATCGACCTGGCGCATGCGCTGGGGCTGGAAGACGTGCGGGTGGCCATTCTCTCGGCCATGGAAACGGTCAACCCGAAGGTTCCGTCCACGGTGGAAGCGGCCGCCCTGTGCAAGATGGTGGACCGCCACCAGATCACCGGCGCGACGGTGGACGGCCCGCTGGCGCTCGACAACGCCATCAACATGGAAGCGGCGCAGATCAAGCGCATCGATTCGCCGGTCGCCGGGCGCGCGAACGTGCTGATGGTGCCCAACCTGGAGGCCGGCAACATGCTGGCCAAGAGCCTGTCCTTCCTGGCCGGCGCCGATGCCGCGGGCATCGTCCTCGGTGCGCGGGTGCCGATCATCCTGACGAGCCGGGCCGACTCGGTGACCTCTCGGCTGGCCTCCTGCGCGGTGGCCGCGATGGTGGCCAAGGCACGGCGCGACAAACTGAATGTCATGGGATGAATCCATGGTCGGCATGATCCTCGTCCTGAACGCGGGCTCGTCGAACATCAAGTTCAGTGCCTTTGCATTGAAGTGCGATGCGTTGGTGCTTGTCTTGCGCGGCCAGGTCGAAGGCATCTACAGCGCACCGCGTTTCCCGGCCGTCGATGGACAAGACGCCTCGGTGGGTGCCCGGACATGGGACGAGGGCACGGAACTGGGCCACGACGGCGCCATTGCGTGGCTCGCGGAGTTCCTGCGCACGCATCTCGGCGACTTCGCGCTGGCGGCGGTCGGCCACCGCGTGGTGCATGGCGGGCTGGCGTTCTCGCAACCCGTTCGCGCCACGCCCGAGGTGGTCGCTGAACTCGAGAAGCTGGTGCCACTCGCGCCCCTGCACCAGCCTCACAACCTGAAGCCGATTGTCATCAGCGAGGCTGCGGCCCGAGCTGCCCCAGGTGGCCTGCTTCGACACCGCGTTACATCGTGCCCGGCCCGAGGTTGCGCAGGCCTTCGCGCTGTCGGCGTCGATCACCAGCCTGGGCGTGCAGCGCTACGAATTCCACGGCCTGTCCTACGAATACGTCGCCAGCGTGCTGCCGGCCTTCGATACCGTCGCGGCATCAGGCCGGACCATCGTCGCGCACCTGGGCAACGGCGGCACCTGATGGACGAGCTGCGCATGGACGCGCGCGCCGTGGAGGACCTGCTCTACAAGAAGTCCGGGCTGCTCGGCGTCTCGGGCCTGTCCGGCGACATGCGGGTGCTGCTCGGCAGCGATGACCCGCGGGCCCGCTTCGCCGTCGAGCTCTACACGTACCGGATCGGGCGTGAACTCGGCTCGCTCCCGGCGGCCGCAAGTGGCATCGATGCGCTGGTGTTCACCGCGGGCATCGGCGAGAACGCCGCGTCGCTGCGCGAGCGCGTTTGCCGGCAAGCGGCCTGGCTGGGCGTGGAACTCGACCCGGCATCCAATCAGACCGGCTGGACCGCGCATCAGCAGGCCGTCGAGCAAGGTCTCGGCATGGGCCATCCCCACGAACGAGGAACTGATGATTGCCCGACACACCTGCAAGACGCTCGGCCTGCACGGAGAAGCACATGGCACCTGAAACACCGCCTCTCTTGCTGTTCGCACGCCTAGAATTGGAGTGGGGGCGCCTCGATGCGGTGGCGCATTCGATCGCATGGGCGCCGAAGGATGACCTGCAAGGCGGCCTGCTGGACTGCTCGGCCGAAGGCTTCTCGAGTGCCACGGACATCTCATGCCATTTCCTTCGTGCGGATAGCGCGCCTTGCCGCGCCGCTGATGAAGGATGGCGGCACGCTGCTCACCATGTGCTACGAAGGGGCGAACAAGGTGGTCGCCAACTACAACGTCATAGAGTCGGTGAAGGCGGCTCTGGAAGCATCGGCGCGCTATCTCGCCTAAGAACTGGGGCCGCGCGGCATCCGGGTGCACGCCATGTCGCCGCAACGGCTCTCTGGCGAGACGCTCTACATCGACGGTGGCGTCAACATCATGGCCTGATCTGGTTCATGGCCGCATCACGAGGAGATGCGAATGGCACGTCTCTGGTTGGGAAATATCGAGCGCAGAATCTCGGACGAGGACATTCGCAACTTTCTCCAGAAGTATGGCCTTTCGGCCCTCAGCGAGATTCAGCAAGTGAGTCACGACGGACCCCGCCCCGCGGTCATCCTGACTTTCGCGAATGTGGATGCCGACGCGCTGCGCAACCCCAGGGAGCGCATCCACGATCTCTACTGGCGCAAGGGGCGGATCGTCGCCCAGATGCTCAAGGACGATTTCGCCTGACGTCGGCGCGGCGCCCCAAGGAATCAAGGAGACGACGATGCGAGTGAAGCTCACGCTGGCCGCCAACTTCGTGTTTGTGAGCGCGGCTTTTGCGCAGTCCAGCACCGGACAGGCGCCCATCACCAGCAGCAGCGTGACACTCTTCGGCATCGTGGATGCAGCCGTCACGTATGGCACCGGAAGCGACGCGAGCAAGACACAGCTGTCCAGCGGGGCCTATCAGCCTTCGAGGTTCGGCTTCCGCGGCAACGAGGCCCTGGGTGGCGGCCTGGGCATCAATTTCTGGCTGGAAGCCGGCTTCAACGTCGACGACGGCGGCGGCGTCGCGGGCAATAGCAACAACACGCCTGCGGGTGCCACGTCGGGCGACTTCATCTCCTTCAACCGGCGTGCCACGGTCAGCGTGATCGACATATGGGGCGAGGTGCGCCTCGGACGCGACTTCACGGCCATCTACCGGAATCGCGAGCAGGTGGACCCCTTCGGCACGAATGGCGTCGGGGCCTCGCAGCCGCACGTCGGCACGCTGGGCGGGCCCACTGCCACGCGCGCGTCGAACATGGTCGGCTACTTCCTGCCACCGGGCTTGGGCGGCTTCTTCGGGGAGGTCCAGTACTTCATGGGCGAGAACATCTCGTACAGCCCGTCCACCATTGCCAATCCGAACTTGAAGGACGGCAATGGCTATGCCGCGCGCATCGGGTACGGCATCGGCGGGTTCGCGGTGGCGGTCAGTTCCGCGGAGACGAAGTTCGCGCGCAGCGACACGACCGGGGACATCAACTCCGTGAACGTCGGCGCCTCCTACGACTTCGGATTCCTGAAGCTTTCGGGCGGCTACTACCGCGAAAAGGTCGATCGCATCGTGCCCGTCACCGGCACCGGGTACCTGGTCGGCGGCAGTATTCCGGTTGGGGTCGACCAAGTGCGCCTGTCCTACTCGACCTACGGAACCGACGAGGTGGGCAGTCCGCGAAGCCGCAAGTTCGCCATCGGCTATGTCTACAACTTCTCCAAGCGCACGGCGGTCTATGCGACCTACGCACACCTGGACAACAGTGGCGGGGCGTCGGGTGCGCTCGCCGGTTCCCTGACAGCGCCGGATCGAAGTTCCAATGGCTACGACCTCGGATTGCGGCACAGCTTCTGATGCCTCAACGGCACCATGGAGGACACGAATGAGAGTCCCGAAAGCAATTCTTGTGATCGCGAGGATGCTTCCGGCAGCAGCGATTTCACAGCCAGCGGGCACCGACGCCGAAGCGGCGAGGGCCGCGCGGATGAAGGCAGGCGCCGAGGCCGCACGCGGCCCGCAAATGGGCGAGGGCAATCCGATTCCCGATCCCCGGCGCTCCTATTCGGCCGAGGGACGCGAGGCCGCGTACAAGGCGCGCCGAACCCCAGTTCCACCGGCTGCAAAGCCTTCAGGGCCCGCACCCCTGCCGAGCTACTTCAGCCCCGAGCGCGATGCAGCGCGTGCGCCCTACAAGACCGAGGCCGCGCGTGCCAACAAGGCGGGCGAGATCCGTGCGGGCGAGCAAAGCTACTGATATGCGCTGTGGGTCGTGGCGATCCAAACAAGGCAAGGTGGTCGCGCCGCGCGGCCAGGGACTTCGTTGCATCGCTGGTTCGCGGAATACCTTCGGACGCGAGTTCATCGCGCACGTGGGCAGGGGTGGCTCGACACCAGGATCGGTTTCACAGGGGGCGGGCCAATGGCTCGCCTTAAAGGCCGCCTTGCGGCGAAAGCAGATGCCACGCGCGTCATTCGAAGGAGACAGTCATGGACACCCCACTTGCGTTTGATATCGCGGCCAAGATGGCAGGAGGCGCGTGGCGCGATTTCAATCCCGGCATCTGGCAGAGCCGGGTCAACGTGCGCGAATTCATCCAGCGCAACTACACACCCTATGAAGGCGACGGCGGCTTCCTCCAGGGGCCCACGGCGCGCACCCAGGCGATGTGGGACAAGCTCAAGCCGCTGCTGGCGCAAGAGCGCGAAAAAGGCATCCTGGGCGTGTCGCAGATTCCCTCGGGCATCCTGGCGCACGAGGCCGGCTACATCGACAAGGAGCAGGAGATCATCGTGGGCCTGCAAACCGACGCACCGCTGGTGCGCGCGATCATGCCCTTCGGTGGCTGGCGCGTGGTGGAGGACAGCCTGCGCGCCTACGGCTACGAGCCCGATCCGTCGCTCATCGACATCTTCACCAAGTACCGCAAGACCCACAACGCCGGTGTCTTCGATGCCTACACGCCCGACATCCGCAGGGCGCGCTCGGCCTCCGTGGTCACCGGCCTGCCGGATGCCTACGGCCGCGGGCGCATCGTCGGCGACTATCGCCGCGTCGCGCTGTACGGCGTCGACTTCCTGGTCACCGACAAGGAACGCGAGAAGCAGGAACTCGACGAGCGGCACTCGACGGAGGAAGTCATCCGCCTGCGCGAAGAGTTGTCCGAGCAGATCCGTTCGCTCAAGGAACTCAAGGAGATGGGTGCACGCTACGGCTACGACATTTCCGGCCCCGCGTCGAATGCCCGCGAAGCGGTGCAGTGGACCTACTTCGGCTACCTCGCCGCCATCAAGCAGCAGAACGGCGCGGCGATGTCGGCCGGGCGCCTGTCCACCTTCTGGGACATCTACTTCGAGCGCGACATTCGCGAGGGCAAGCTGAACGAAGCGCAGGCTCAGGAGATCATCGACGACCTGGTGATCAAGTGGCGCATCGTCCGCTTCCTGCGCGCGCCCGAGTACAACGCGCTCTTCTCGGGCGACCCGGTGTGGGTCACCGAGGTGGTGGGCGGGCAGGGCGAGGACGGGCGCACGCTGGTGACCAAGAGCGCATTCCGCATGCTGCACACGCTCAACAACCTCGGCCCGGCGCCCGAGCCCAACCTGACGGTGTTCTGGTCGGTCAACCTGCCGGAGGGCTTCAAGCGCTTCGCCATCAAGACCTCGATCGACACCAGTTCCATCCAGTACGAGTCCGACGATCTGATGCGCCCGAAGTGGGGCGACGACTGCGCCATCGCCTGCTGCGTGTCGGCCATGCGCGTGGGCAAGCAGATGCAGTACTTCGGCGCGCGGGTGAACCTGCCGAAGACGCTGCTCTACGCGCTGAACGGCGGGCGCGACGAGGTGAGCGGCGCGCAGATCGGGCCGCAACTGGCCCCGGTGACGGGCGAGGTGCTCGACTACGATCAGGTGATGCAGCGGCTGGACCCGATGATGGACTGGCTCGCGAAGACCTACGTCAATGCGCTCAACGTCATCCACTTCATGCACGACAAGTACGCCTATGAAGCCATCGAGATGGCGCTGCATGACCGCGACGTGCTGCGCACGCTGGCCTGCGGCATCGCCGGGCTCTCGCATACGGCGGACAGCCTGTCGGCGATCAAATTCGCGAAGGTGAAGCCGATCCGCGACGAACGCGGGCTCATCACCTCGTTCGAGACCACGGGCGAATACCCCTGCTTCGGCAACAACGACGACCAGGTCGACGACATCGCGCGCGACCTGGTGTCGAAGATGATGAGCAAGATCCGCATGTACCCGAGTTACCGTGGCGCGGTGCACACGCAGTCGGTGCTGACCATCACGTCGAACGTGGTCTACGGCAAGGGCACCGGCGACACGCCGGACGGGCGCAAGAAGGGCGAGCCTTTCGCACCCGGCGCCAACCCATCCAACGGGCGCGACACGCATGGCGCGCTGGCGGCACTGATGTCGGTCGCGAAATCGCACGTGCCATGCAGGAGATCAAGAAGTACGCGCAGGTGCTGAAGATCAGCAAGGGCGGCATCACGATCTCCGGCGGCGAGCCGATGGTGCAGAAGGCGTTTGCCATCGAGATCTTCAAGCGCTGCAAGCAGCTCGGTTTGCACACCTGCATCGACACCGCCGGGCGGCTGGGCGATCGCATGACGGACGAGGACCTGTCGTACATCGACCTGCACCTGCTCGACATCAAATCCGGCGACCCGGTCATCTACGAGCAGGTCACGCGCCAGCCGCTGCAGCCGACGCTCGACTACGCGCGCCGCCTGTCCGACCTGGGGCGCCCGATGTGGGTGCGCTACGTGCTGGTGCCGGGCCTGACCGACGGCTTCGACAACGTGGAAAAGGTGGCCGAGTTCTGCGCGGGCCTGAAGTCGCTGGAGCGCGTCGAGATCCTGCGCTTCCACCAGATGGGCAAGGACAAGTGGGAGCAGCTCGGTCTCGAATATCCGCTGAAGGATGTCGAGCCGCCTTCCCCGGAACTGACGGAGCGCGTCCGAGGCCAGTTCCGCAGCCGCGGCGTGACGGTGTACTGATCCAGACAACAAGAAGGAGAACGATATGGAATGGTTGAGCAGCACGCTTGGACCCCAGCCGATGATGGCGATGTTCCTGACCATCGCCCTCGGCTACCTGCTGGGCGAGGTCAACATCAAGGGCTTTTCGCTCGGTGTGGGCGCTGTGCTTTTCGTGGCGCTGTTCATGGGCTGGCTGGTACCGAAATCGGCGCCGGCGCCGATGGTCGGCACGCTTGGCCTGGCGCTGTTCCTTTATGCCGTGGGGGTGCAATACGGCAAGCAGTTCTTCCTCGGGCTCACGAGTGCGGCCGGTCGCAAGGCCAACCTGATCGCGCTGACAGGCGTGTTGCTGTCCGGCGTGGTCAGCGTGCTGTTCCTCAAGATGACGAGCCTCGACCTGGGCCATACGCTTGGCCTGTTCGCGGGCGCCGGCACCAGCACGCCGACGCTGCAGGCGGCCATCGTGACGCTGGGCAATGACGACCCGGCCGTCGGCTACTCGGTGGCCTATCCGTTGGGTGTGGCGGGGCCGATTCTCTTCCTCTACATCACGTTCATGGTGCTCAAGCCGAAGATCGAGGTGCCCGCCGGAGGGGGGCTGGAGATGCTCGAGATCGCGCCGGACGACGCTGTCATCAAGGGCAAGACCGTTGGCGACCTGCTGGCCGGCTTGCCTGCGGGCATCGAGATCGCGGCGCTGCGGCGTGCGCATCACAACGTGCCCGCCACGCACGAGACCGCACTTCAGCCGAACGATGTCCTGCTGGTGACCGGGAAGAGCCCCGAGACGCTGCAAGAGGCGGCCAACCAACTCGGTGAAGTGCACCAGGGGCGGATGACGGGGGACCGCCGCGACCTGGACTACATCCGCGTCTTCGCATCCCGCCCGGCCGCCGTCGGGCGCACGCTGGCGGACCTGAAGCTGCCGGATGGCAAGCCCCACGTGCTCGTGCATGTGCGGCGTGGCGACGCCGAGATGGTGCCCAACGACAACCTGGTGCTCGAGTACGGTGACCGTGTCGGCCTGCTGGCGCATCGCGACGACTTCGCGTCGCTGCGCAAGTTCTTCGGCGACTCGATCAAGGGGACCGCCGAGTTCAGCTACATCTCCATCGGCCTCGGCATGGCGCTCGGCTTCCTGCTCGGCGCGATCAACTTCCCGCTGCCGGGCATCGGCAAGCTCGCGCTGGGCCTGTCGGGCGTGCTGATCGTGGCGCTCATCCTCGGCAACATGCGCCGTACCGGCGGCTTGAACTGGACCATCCCGCTGTCAGCCAACCTGGTGCTGCGCAACCTCGGCCTGACGCTTTTCCTGGCGCAGGTGGGCATGTCGTCGGGGCCCAAGTTCGTGGCCACGGTTTCGCAGACGGGGTTCCTGATGATCGGACTGGCCGCCATCGTCGTGGCGGCGCTCGTGGTGCCGATCCTCATCCTGGGACTGGGCGTGTTCAAGATGCCCTATGACGAAGTGGCCGGGATCGTGGCCGGCGCCTGCGGCAATCCCGCCATCCTCGCGTACTCGAACAAGCTGACCCCGACGGAGAAGCCCGATCTTGGCTACGCGATGATCTTTCCGGGCATGACGATCGTGAAGATCCTCTTCGTGGACATCGTGCCGGCGCTTTTGAGCGGATAAGCTTCCTTGTGAGTCCTTCTTCGGCAGCAGCAACAGGGATGCAGTCTGCCTGCTTGCCGCCCGTGGGCGGACCCCATTCCGCTGGAGAGTAGCCATATCGAAGAGGTGTGTTTGGGTGCCCCGCGCGCGCTCAGACAAAAAGTTCAAGGCAGAGATCTACTGCCCTACACGTCCCCTCATTCCTGGCTACTGTCCCACCTCGTGTCAATGGGCGTCGGGGCCGATGGCGCAGGCAAGCCAAGCTGACTTGCTGAACGCCCAATTCGTGGTGTCGGCGGGTCGCCTCATCGATCCCCGGCTTGTTTCATGGTGGGAACGAACACGTCTTGGGCGCGCCATCCCCCGGCAGTCTTCAGGTCAGACGGTCCCCGTTGTCCCGGTTAGATCCCCACATCCACAAGAGCCGGCTGGGATATGGCTAAAGCACACGCGGCAGCACATCGATCAAAAGGAACAAGGCGATAAAGATCACGCCGAAAATCGCGCCAAGCCGCCAGTAGTCGCCAGCGGGCAGATAGCCGCTGCCAAAGTACACCGGGCTGGGCCCGGTGCCGTAGGGAGTAAGGATGCCCATGATGCCCAAAGTGACCACGAGCATCAGCGTGAAGGGCTCCATCGGCATTCCGGGAACGCTTGAGCCAACGGCCAGCATGACCGGCAGCATGGCCGTGGTGTGGGCGGTCACGCTGGCAAACATGTAGTGCGAAAAAAAGAAGATCAGCACAAGAATGACGGCCGCGACGGTCGGCGAGAAGCCGACCATGTGGCCCGCGATCGCATCGGCAAACCATTTGACGAAGCCGGTGCGGCCGAGACCGTCCGCCAAGGCCACAAGCGTGGCAAACCAGGCAAAAGTGTTCCATGCCTGCTTGTTCGCCAGCATGTCCTCCCAGGAGACCACGCCCGTGAGCAGCATCAGCGAGATGACGACCAGTGCTGCCGTCGTGGCGTTCATGATCTCGCCACCGAAGATCCACAAGGCCAGTGCGAGCAGGACAAGGCCCCCCAGGATGCCTTCGCGTGCAGAAAATCGTCCCATCTTGACCAACTCTTGCGCTGCCCATGCCGGCACTTCCTTGCTTTCCTTCACCTCTGGCGGGTAGAGCACGTAGGTAAGCAAAGGCACAGCCAGAAGCATCACGACGCCCGCCGGCGCGAATGCAAGAAACCACTGCATCCATCCGATCTCGACGTTGGCCGCCTTCTTCGCCAACTCGATGGCGAGCAGGTTGGGTGCCAGTGCGGTGAGGAACATCGAGCTCGTCACGCAAGTGGTGGCTATCGCAGTCCACATGATGTAGGAGCCAATGCGCCGCGCCGATGGATCGTTCGGCTTCGAGTCGTAGAGCGGCGGCAGATTGCGGATGACTGGGAAGATCGTGCCGCCGCTGCGCGCCGTGTTCGAAGGCGTGAACGGTGCAAGGAGCGTATCCGCGGCGGCAATCGCGTACCCCAGGGTGAGCGCCCGCCGGCCCATCGCCCGCACCAGCATCAATGCGATGCGCCTTCCAAGGCCCGTCTTCTCGTAGCCAAGGGCAAACATGAACGCGCCGAAGATCAGCCATACGGTGCCATTGGCGAAGCCGGACAATGCCCAAGCAAGCGACGTGTTGGCAGCATTGAAGCCCGGCTTGGCGAGTTCCGTGGGGCTGAAGAACACCCACTCCGACAACACGGTGACCAGCGTGACCGCGATGAGGCCGATGGCCGCTCCCGGGATCGGCTCAAGCATGAGCCCGACGATCACGCCAGCAAAGATGGCAAAGTAATACCAAGCATGCTGCCCGAGCCCCTGCGGCGCTGGAACTAGCGCAATGGCGATGGCCACGGCAACGGGCGCAATAGCTTTCCAGAAGATGTTCATGAGACCTCCTCGACGTGCTATTGTTTAAACGTCCACCGCTGAAGGATCACCGTGGCCCCCATCGCAGCCAAGGGCAGGACCGACAAGATGGTACGCCTCATCGTTGTAGGCCGGTCAATCACCGCACCGACCACCAGTTCGATCCTGCAAGCCTACGTGCAGGCCGGGGAGACGCTTGTCGAGGGCGTCGGATGCATGGGGCAGGGTGTGTGTGGCTCATGCCGTGTCATGGTCCGGCGCGCCGACCAGCAGGAAGTCAAGACCCTGCTTGCCTGCGAGACCGTGGTCGAGGACGGCATGCAGGTCTCGTTTCTCGACTACCTCACGCCTTCAAGCCGCCATGGCTATCGCATGGAAGAACTCACCGACAGCTGGCAGGCGCCGCGCAAGCTCCTTGAGTTCTTTCCCGAGGCGCCGAACTGCCGACACTGCGGAGGCTGCGACCGCGCATGCCCCAAGGGGCTGGACGTGCAACGTGGAGTGAACCTGGCGGTAGAAGGTTCGCTGGCAGCATCCGGCCAGGTTTTCGACGAGTGCGTCATGTGCAACCTGTGCACGGTGGCGTGCCCGGAGTACATCCGCCCCAACCACCTTGGCTTGTTCGCTCGGCGGATGATCGCCAGTC
>NZ_JBBKZT010000059.1:0-11818 GCF_037889975.1 Variovorax rhizosphaerae
GCGGACTCGATTCCACCGCCCTCGCGTGACCCGACGTACTGGATGAAGACCCGAGTCCGAATTGCAAGGAGCAAACGCGTGCCAATGAGCGGTTTTTCAACGGCCTGTTAGAGCGAAAACTGCTCGATCTGAGCGGGGGTCGGCATCGACTTTGACTTCCAGGAAAAGTGAGCATAAGGCGGCCCAAAACTACGCGCAATTTCCGTCCGCCCACAGGCGTGGCGCGCGTCGCACGATGAACACTCGGATGAAATGGCCAACTTACCTAACGTGCTCGCGTCCGTTCGGCATTGGCACCGGGTGCTCCGGGACATCCTCCGTTGCCGGAGGCAACGTGCAAGGCCTCTCCAACGCATCGTCCTCTTGCCTACCTTCGCCCGGCCTCGCTCGACAGCTCGGGCCGTTCATGTCAAACGCCCGCGTGCGCATCAAAAGTCGCAGTTCGCTAGGGCGCTCAGGAAAGCGCGAGGCGGGCATTGGGGTAGAAGAGCGAGGAAAAACGTATTAAAAAGGAATCAATCAACCGAGTTGGAGGCGCCTACCGTGAAGCAGCAGCTGGACCACCTCCGCCGCAATTTCGCACTTTTGCACGCGGCCGTGGTGGCCGCGCGAGAAGTGCTGATCGAGGCGTTCCGGTGCCCAGATGTGCGGCTGCGGCCAGGGGCCTTCTTCCGAAGAGGTGCATGCGTTCGAGGTGGCCAGTCAGGCGGAAGCGAGTGCCAATGCGCAGTTAGAGAGCCATCTTGTCGTGGCCCGTGCTCAAGACGTTATGGATCGGGCACTTCGTGCGGCTTCCACCGGCAAGAGCCGATCTGGAGACGCGACCGAATGAAGCCGCCTTGCCGCGTCGACGCGTCGGCTCATGAGGTTTTCGCGTCGCTGTCGACGTGGGGCTTCGCCACGCTTTCGCAATCAAGGTCGCCTGAAGGCGGCCTTCCCGTGGTGGATGGGAATTACCGACGCGGCGCGCAGGCCCGAGCAAATGCCGTTGGCCACTGGAGGCACTGGGCATGAACCTTCAAGCGCAACTGCGGCAGCAGCGGGCGTCTTGGCGATCACGGAAAAGGGGAATGTGGAACTTCCTCGAATGCACTACGCCGAGGGCGTTCTGAACCAAAGCATTGTGAAGGCCAACTGGTTTCAGGTGGCAGCCTACGCGCTCGCGAAGCGATCAAGACATCCCGCGGGGCCGCGACACGCGCGGAACGATTGGGTCGCTCCGCTCGCCCTCATCTCTGGGCGCGCGTCGATAAGCGATGAACAGGTCCGTCTGCGCTGGCAAGGCGAGCCCCGCAATCGCCGCATCCGAGTGCGCAGTGGCAAATGGTAAGCCGAGGTCCTACGCCGGTTGGAGAAAACAGGAGCACCGAGTTCAATCCGGTCCTCATTAGCGTCTTCGGCGTACGTGACACCCGGAGGCCTTATGCCAATTTCACTTCGATGGACGCTGCTGCCTTCAATCGCGTTCGCTTGCAGCGCCATTGCGCAGTTGCCGCCTGGCGATGGCCCCCATGCCGTCTCCACGGTCATGCTGGAGGCCTCTCCGGTTCGGTTCAGCGACGAACTGCTGAGTCAGTTGAAGGTGCCACCGGGCTTCACGGTGAATGTCTTTGCCAGAAACATGCAACATGTCCGATGGATGCAAGTCGCACCCAATGGCGACGTGTATGTGAGCCGGCCCAAGCAGGCGGATGTGCTGCTGCTGCGCGACACCAATGGTGACGGCATCATGGATGTGCAGATTGCGGTGGCTCAAAACATCAAAAATGTCCACGGTCTGCTGCTGGAGGGCAACAGGCTCTACATGGCGAGCGACAAGAAGGTGCTGGTTGCCGATGTGCAGAGCGACGGCACGCTCGGTCCACCACGCGTGATCGTCGATGACCTGCCGGATGGTTCACAGCACCCGTATCGAACGCTTGCCTTCGGCCCGGATGGATTCCTGTACGTGACGGTCGGTTCGCAATGCAACAACTGCGTGGAGACCAATCCGGAGGCTGCCACCGTCTTGCGCATGCGTCCCGATGGAAGTGGCCGCAGCGTGTACGCACGCGGCCTGCGCAACACGCTGGGTTTTGCTTTCAATCCCGTGGGCGGCCAGCTCTACGGCTTCGACCACGGCTCGGACGATCGCGGCGACGATATTCCGCCTGAGGAGCTCAACGCCATCCTGCCCAACAAGCACTACGGCTGGCCTTTCTGCTACGGAAACAGGGAGGTCGACATGAAGCAGCAGAACGACCCGGAAAACTCAACCCGAGCCGATTTTTGCCCGACCACCGAAGCTCCAGCGCTCACTTATACCGCCCATTCGGCACCCATCGGATTGGTCTTCTATACGGCCAACCAGTTTCCCGCCGAGTACCGCAACAACGCATTTGTGGCCATGCGAGGATCGTGGAACCGCGGCCAGCCCAGCGGCTTCAAGGTGGTGCGGGTGCGCTTCGATACGGCCGGCAAGCCACAGGCCATCGAGGACTTTGCCACCGGCTGGCTGCTTGCGTCCCCACCGCCCCATCTGCGGCAGCCAGGCCGGGGCCCTGTGGCCGAACAGGCGAAGGGGCGTCGGCCGGCCCAGTTCGGACGCCTGGCCGGACTGGCTGTCGGCGCGGACGGCGCCCTGCTGATCGCGGAGGATCAGAACGGCGTCATCTATCGCGTGAGTTACGGCCGTTGAGGAGTTCCGAGATGAAGCAATTCTTTTTTCGCCTTTCGTGCATCACCTTGACCACCGGTCTCTTGGTCGCCTGCGCGGGGGCGCCGCAGGCTGACCCTGCGGCCTCAGGCGCAGCGCCCTCGCCAATCTCCACGGCGGCGCCCGTCGCGGCTGCACGTCTCGTCACGTCGACCGGTCAACCGGGCGGTACCGTGACCTTTGCGCCGACGGGCGGGGGCGTGCTGCTCGCGGCACAGGTGCAGGGAATCGCGCCGGGCGCGCACGGCATGCACATCCATACGAACGGTGCCTGCGCGAACGGGCCGGATGCGGCCACCGGCCAGATCGTCGCGTTCGGCGCTGCCGGCGGGCACTTCGACCCGGGCAACTCGCGCAAGCATGGGCATCCCGGCGACCCCATGGCGGTCTCACATGCGGGCGAGCTACCCGCACTCCAGGCCGGCGCGGATGGCCGCGCCAGCCTGAGCTATGTCAACGCCCACATCACGCTCGACCGGTCGGCAACGTCGGTGCTGGGCCGCACGGTCATCGTGCACGCGCACCCTGACGACTACGCCACCGACCCTGCGGGCAACTCGGGCGCACGGCTTCTGTGTGGCGTGATCGAGGACAGCCGGCCGACGATTGTGCGGTCCAGGACCACGTTGGAAGGCACCCATGTCTTTCCCGAAGGCATAGCCGTCGATCCCCGCACGGGCGATGCGTACGTGGGCTCGACCTCCAACGGTGACCTCTTCCGTCTGCGGCCGGGCGCGCCGCAGGCCGAACTGCTGCAGATCGGCGGCGCCGTAGGCCGTCAGGGGGCATTCGGCATGAAGGTGGACGGCCAGGGCCGCCTCTGGGTGGCGGGCGGACCCAACGGGACCTTGTCCGTGGTCGACACCACCACAGGCAACACGCTGGGGTTGCTCAAGGCGCCCCAGGACCCGCCGGGCTTTCTCAATGACCTGGTCATTCTTTCCGACGGCACGGCCTACGTGACCGATTCCTTCCGGCCCGTGCTTTACCGGGTGCGAACGACGGCTAGCGCCCCAGCCGCGCTCGAACCCTGGCTCGATCTGACGCAGACTCCGATCCGATATCAACCCAACCAGATCAATCTGAACGGCATTGTGGCTTCCGGCGATGGGCGTTATTTGCTCGCGATCCAGTTGGTGACGGGCCAGCTCTGGCGCATCGACACGCGCACCAAGGCGGTTGCGCAGGTGCGCATGGAAGGAGACGACTTGAAGGACGGAGACGGCTTGGTGCTGGCGGGTCCTACCGACCTCTATGTCTTGCGCAATGCGCCCAACGAGCTGGCCCGTGTGCGTCTTGCAAGCGACTGGTCCAGCGGTCGCGTAGAACACCGCCTGACCGACGCGCGGTTCAAATACCCGACCACCGCTGCCATCGGCAAGAGCGGCCTGATGGTGGTGAACGCCCAACTCGACCGGCAAAAGCATCCACCGGCCTTGTTGCCCTTTGATGTTGTCACAGTGCAGCTGCCTCCATGATCAGAGCGTGGAGAGGATGATGAACAAACGCTTACCCCTGTCGCGTGTTACCGAGGTGTCAGCCAAGGCGGCCCCCGTGGTTGTCTGTGGCGTCGTCGCGCTTGCACTGGCCGCGTGCGGTGGCAGCAACACGCCCTCCAACGTGGTGGCGCCGGGTGCGAAGGAGGGCGTGAAGACCCAGGCCTTGGAAACCGGGGCCGCTCTGCTGCAAAGCCGCCCACCGGTGGAAGCCCTGAACGCTTACCTGGACGGCTTTCACTTCTACAACGGTCGGCCCGAGGAGCAGATGGAGGCGCATCACTACTGCGCGATCGTCAATGACGAACTGATCCAGTGCGTGGTCTATGACGGCAACGCCAAGGACGCCAAGCTGATGGGTGTGGAATACATCGTGAGCGAGCGCCTTTTCCGCACGCTGCCGGACACGGAGAGGAAGCTGTGGCACAGCCATGTTCACGAGGTGAAGTCAGGGCAGCTCATTGCCCCCGGCATTCCGCAGGCCGCCGAACACGAGCTCATGAAGAAGCTCATTTCGACTTACGGCAAGACTTTTCATACGTGGCATACCGACCGTCAGAAAGAACTGCCGCTCGGCGTGCCTCAACTCATGATGGGCTTCACATCGGATGGCATGGCCAGCAGCGAGATGGTGTCGGCCCGTGACAGGCGCTTTGGCGTCGATAGCGCCGAGAAAAGGAAGAATCGGGAAGACATCGTTGCGCCGCCGGTTGCGACAGGGGCCGACGCGTGGCAGCGCGGGCAGGTCATGCAAATCCAGGACCCGACATCAGGCGATGCACAACATCACCTGCAGTCTGGAAAAGACGCGCCTCGCATCCCGCCGGCGCCGAAGTAAGCGACGCGCCGCACCATTTGCGCGGTGATTGCGTCGACCGCGATGCCGCGACGCAACTCTCAACCAGTTCTTTCGTGTCGGGCCGGCGGCGGTGACGGCTAATCTGCCATCGTCGGTCTTTCAGCCACGTGGTTCATTGCAGGCTCTGGCGATGCGAGCTTCGCCGCTCGCGACGGACGGCGGCGCCGTGGATTTTTCAGGAGGGCGAACAGGCGCAGCGCTTGCAGCGCCCCGCAACGTTCTGGACGCTGGAGACGCAATACCTCGCGAGCAGCCAACAGGGCAAAACGGCGCCGCGAAAGCTGCGCGAGTCGCTGTCCTGCACTCGCCAAGTCCGTTGTCCGCTCCCTTGTGCGTTTTCAATGTTCAAACTTCTTCTCCATCTCACATCAAAACAGCCATGGCAAACGACCATGTCGAGCGCGCAGACAATGATTGTCCCGAAGCGAAGTCAGTGGCGAGTCAAACACTCGATGTCACTGGACACCCGCATTGGGCGATACCGACGTGGCGGCGAAACTGGTATGCCAAGGCGCATTCGAGAGGCTTGAATCATGCGCACTGATGCAACGCAGCCATTCCACTACCGCGGATATGACTTCATGTGCACCGCTCACCCGGTGGACGAAGCCACTTTTCAACCCCGGGTGCTCTGCCTCCGCGGCAACGACAGCGTGCAGCAGGTGGAATTGCTGCAAGACAGCGATGCCTATGGGTCTTTGGCGGAGGCGCTGAGGCACGCCGAGCAACAAGCCGTTCGATGGGTGCACGATCGTACCGGCGACGGCCAAGGCCGTTTCTAGGATTTCGGCATGGCCATCAGCACCAGCGCTGAATTGCGCGCCCTTGCCTTCAATTGCAGCCTGAAACCCCCGGGGCAGCCGTCGTCCACAGCAGCGATGCTTGGCCACGTCCGAGACGCGCTGGCCACGCACGGCGTGGCGTGCGAGATCGTCAGCGCGACGGGCTTCAACATCCTGCCTGGCGTGCGCTCGGACGAAGGGTCTGGCGACGAATGGCCCGAACTTCGGGCCAAGGTGGTGAGTTCTGACATCATCGTCATCGGCTCGCCCATCTGGATCGGGCAGCCCAGCAGCGTAGCCAAGCGAGTACTCGAGCGAATGGACGCATTCCTGTCCGAGGCAGATGAAAGCGGACGCATGCCCTCCTATGGTCGTGTGGGCGCCGCCGCCGTCGTCGGCAACGAGGACGGCGCGCATCATGTCGGCGCCGAAATCTATCAAGCGCTGAACGATCTCGGGTTTTCGCTCGCAGCCAACGCCTTGACCTACTGGGTCGGCGAAGCGCGCACGAGTGGCGAGTACCGCCAGTTGCATCCCGTGCCAGACTCGACCACCGATGCCACACGGATGATGGTGCGCAACGCGGTGCACTTGGCACGTCTGCTCAAGAACGCGCCCTATCCTCCCAAGCTTGCGCGCACCTGAGAGATGCGAGGAGCCGGCAAGCATCGATCAGGAACGCCCCACCCCTTCTGACCGTGCAGTTGCCTGCGAACAAGCTCAGCCCAGGTGCTTGGCAGGGACTGAGTAGTGCACAGAGAAACCTGAACCCACAGATCACCTGTATGGGCATGCCGGCCTGTCCCGCTTTGCAGTGCCGTGGGCGCACACCGCCCGAGTGCCAGCTTGGCACGTCGAACGGCTGGGCTTGAATGACTGACAACGCGTTTGGTTCTGATGTTGCATGACCAAGTCGCGCTGCCCCCTCGAGCGGCCGATCGTCCTCCCTGATCGGGGATGCGCGACAACCGGCTTCGCATAATTAGATCGGACGCCCGCCCGCCATCACTTCCAACAGATCAGCGATGGATCCGGCGATCGATTCAAGCGAACATTGCGCGTTGCGCGAGCCCCGAGTTGTGCATCACAGGGAAGGGAATGCTAGGCGTGCTGCTTGCTCCCCGAATTTCCACCGCCGGCGGAGCCTGCATCGCCGCTCGATGCCGTCGCATTCTTGCTGCTGCCGCTTGTCTCGCCACTCGTCGAGGGGGTGCCTGCTTTTCCGCTGAGGTCGGTGTCGCCCCCGCTGGCGCTTCGCTGCCGCGACTGCGCCCGGCCGGCTCGCCACGTGTTGAATTCGTTGGCGAATTTGCCGTAGCGCTCGCGGCGAAATGCCTCGTAGTCGTCATCGAGCTGCTGCATCTGTTCATTGCGCCACTGATCGTAGTCCGGGTCACGATGGCGGCTCTGGAACTGGTCGGGAACGCGACCCCAGCGCTGCTGACCTTGGATTTCGTCGCGTCCTTGCCCATAGCTGCTCTGGCCGCCGAAACCGCCGCCGTATCCTGCTTGGCCGCTGCCGCCGTCCCCGCCATAGCGGCCGCCGTCCTCGCCGCCCCACGGAGCCCGCCAGTCGCCTGCTTGACCGCTGCTTTGGCGCGCCCTCTGACCGCCGCGCTCGAAGTCGCCGTAGCGCTCGTCGTCGGGATGGCCGTGCCAGCTACCTTGGCCGGTGGTACCGCGCCCATAGTCGGCGCTCGCCATCCGGTTATAGCCGCCGGAATTGCGGTCGCGATAACCGCCGCTACGACTGTCGCCGCCGTCGTTTGATCCGCCGGTGCCGCTGCTGTAGCTGCCTCCTCCGCCGCCGCGCGGCGTCTCGTAGTCGCCCTGCTGACCACCGCGGCCACGCTGGAACTGCTCCTGTTGGCGCCGATAGCGGCGATCATCATCGTCACGTGAATTCATGCTTGTATCTCCTTGGCTTTGCGTGCGCTAGTGAAAAGCCGAACAGCGATGCGCACGGGTTCGCTGCAGGAACTGAATTTAGGCCGCGCGGAATGGGGTGCTGTAGGCGTGCTTCGCACTCACGCCGTCTGGCTTGGCGTACAGCCATGGACGGCCGAGATTTTCCAGGCCCTCTCGCGCTGTTGGGTCGAGCTCGCGCACAGGGAATTGCCGCAATCGCTGTCATGTGGGAATGCGCAGGCCAGGCCGGACCGCCGAATGGACTGCCGTCGCGCTGGACCGGCGCTCAGATGCAGCGCTACGTACAGTTGCGAAGGTGTAATGCCAGCGGGGGCCAGGACTCTGGTGAACTTCTCTTGTCAACAGCGCGTCCAGTCCAGCAAATGCGCCGGACAGGGTCGAAGTTGAAAACCAAGCGACTCCAATGTGCCCGGCACCAGAGGTCAAGCGCAACTGCTCAGTTGCTCCTGTTCCATGCGCATGCGACGTCAACGGTAGTCTCCATAATCCGCGAATCACCGCGCGCTTCGAGCATGCGCGTGCGGGTGAGTCGCCCCGACCCACATGTGAGGGCGAAGCGCACGATGCATGCATGCGCCGAGGCGCGGAGTTTTCCACCCTGCGAACCAGAACGCCCCCGGGCCGCACACCGGACCCCGCGGACGCTGATCGATGCCCAGACTTCCGCATAAGCGGGCCGCTCAGAAACGGTAGCTTGCGGGATCATCAAGCGCCTGTCTTGAACGTGAAAGTTCTCGTGAATGCGCCCGCGGTGTTGGCGGTGATTGCCGGATTGGTGCCGGTGCTCGTCAGCACGCCATTCGAATTGCTTGTCGTCGTATTGGTGCCGCTGATGCTGGCGGTGTACTCGGTGTTGGGACGCAGCGGCGCGTCAGGCATCAACACCACGGTGCCCATGTCGGTGATGTTTCCATTCGGGTCGCTCTGCGAATTGAGGACGGGGCGCAACGCCACCGGGGAGGCGTCGGACCTTTGCACCAGCGCAGCGGAGGTGATCTGCAACTGCTGGCCAGCACGCACGACCACGATGATGGGCTGTCCAATGGGCTGAGCGCTGAGGTCGCGCCCTGGTATCGGGTTGGGAGACTCGTTGGTCAGCCGCCAAGCGGTGCCGGTTGTGCCTTCGCAGGGATAGGTCTGCACCTGCGAGGGTCCGGGCAACTGAGCTGCGGCGCCTTGGGCGAGGCCTAGCGCGAGCGACGCGAGGACCCGTGGACCGAATCTGGTTGTGGTATTGGTCATGTCCGAACTCATGACGGAGAGGCCCAGATCGCGCACCGGAGAGAGCAGGCTGACGGCATGGTAAGGAGCGCTCAGAAGGCCCCGGATCGCAGCTTCCCCGTAGCCCCTGATGACGCTGGTACCGCTGATCTCGCTGAGGTCGTCGCCGAGAACGGAGTAGGCATAACCCGCTGCGCGCGCGCGGTCCGCCGGACTATTCCCCGTGAAAGCTGGCAGCTTGGAATCCTGAAAGTGCCCGGTAGCGCCGTTCGCAAGAAGATAGTTGGCATGCCCACGCGCAGCGACGTCAAGCATGGAGTTCTGCGCGAGCGTGCCGAAGCCGCAGCGCTGGCGCTCGCTGTTGAGTCTCGCGAAGGCGCTGGACTCTTCAGATGTGGCGGGGTAGGTGCCAGTGGGAATTGAGGCCACCAGGGAGGCATCCGCGACAGGCGCGTTGTCTGCAGGTGCAGCGGGCGCGCTGGCGACAGGCGCAAAGGGAATCCCGCCGCCTCCACCGCCACCGCCACCGCAGCCGACAAGCGCAACGAAGGACAATGTCACGACGAGGGACTTGGCCCAGAAATTCGCTGCCAATGGCATTGAATGCTTCATGAGAGCACCTCCAACACGACATGGGAAAAGACCTCTGACCACGGCGCGCCCACTATGTGCCGCGCGCGCCGGACGTCGTTCGATGCCGCCGACCTGCCGCGTGGATCAGTTGCGGAAACTCGGCTGACAACTCGCGTGCCAGAAATCCCAGGGGACCGTGCCGTCGCGACAGGAGCGCCCCCGCCCGTGCATGCAGCGCCACGCCCCATGCGCTGGCGACAGCGGGTGCAAGGCCGCGCGCAGCGAGGCCCCCGATGAGTCCGGCGAGCGCGTCGCCGGAGCCCGAAGTGGCCAGACCGGGGGTCGAGGCCTCGTGTCGCCAAGCGGTACCGTCCGCTTGTGCGATGAAAGTGCAAGCGCCTTTGAGCACCACGCAAGCGTTCCAAAGCTGCGCCGCGACGACAGCGGCATTCAGGGGATCATCGCAGACAGCCTGTTTTGTGAGTCCGGTCAGCTTCGCCATCTCCCCCGCATGCGGAGTCAGTACCACGGGCTGTTCAAGCGGGCCTTGTTGGACGACGCCCATGGCGAATGCATCAAGTACCACCGTGCTTCGCTGGAACAGGGGAATCAGGCTGCGCACGAAGGCGAGGCTGGCTGTCGCCTCCAGCATGCCAGGACCGAGGACCACGGCGTTGACGGCGCCAGCCAACGCGGCGAGCCTGTCGGCGCCGCGCGCATAGAACGAACCGCTGCTTGACAGCGGGAGACCGATCACGCGCGCTTCCGGAATGGCGATGGCGAGCCCCGGCGCCACGGCCGCAGGCACTGCCACCGAGAGCTTACCTGCGCCGGCGCGAAGCGCGGCCACCGCGGCCAGGATGACGGCGCCTGGCGTCTCGACGCTGCCGCCGATCACCAGGACGTGTCCGCGCACTTCCTTGTCGGCGTCGGAGCCATGGTCCGGGAAAGGCCAACGCGCGAGCATGGCAGGCGTGAGCAACTTCGCGCGATGCGAATGTGCGCTCATGAACGCACTCAGGGCTTCGCAGCGGCCGGATGGTCCGGCGCTCGGGTGACCGGCGTCGCAGCCTCTTCCAGCGGCGCCAGAAAATTGACCAGGTCGACCCGCAGGATTTCGTCATCGCGGTTGCCACGCTCCGACTTGTAGGAGGTCACGGCGCAGTTGGGCACATCGCCCTGTCGATCGATGTCGAGGATTTGTCGCTCGTCCATGTGCTCCAGCAGGTAGCGCATGCAATTGACGATCACTTGGTGCGCGACCACCAGCACTCTGCGGCCGGCGTACTCTCGCGTGATCATTTCGAGCAGGCTGCGCAACCTCAGGATCACGTCGCACCAGCTTTCACCGCCCGGGGGCCGGAAGTAGAACTTGCCGACATGCAGCCGCTGCTCGTTGAGTTCGGGATGCTTTTGCTTGATACCGAACTTGGTCAGGCGGTCGAGGATGCCGAACTCCTTCTCACGCAGGCGTTCATCAACGCGAAGTGTCGTGTGCGAGGCGATGGAGCCGCAACGCTCGGCCACAAGCCGTGCGGTTTCCAGGGCCCGCAGGTACGGGGAGCAGATCACCACTTCCGGCTGCTCCTGGGCCGGGAGTCTTCCGAACCACTCGCCGAGCGCCGTCGACTGCGAGACGCCGAGTTCCGACAGGGGCACGTCGATGTCGCGCCACGCAAGGTCGATCACCGCGAGGCCGCCTGATTCGGCTGCGTCACGCGCAACGTTGCCAGCGCTTTGCCCGTGGCGCACGATCCAGAGCGTTTCGGGCCAGTTCGCATGCATAAGTCGACTTCAGTGTTGAGGGTGATTGCGGGCCAATGTAAAAGTCATCTGCCGTGCACTTCGTAGGCCAATGCCGCCTGAAGGCAGCGACGGTTTGCCGGCGCTGTAGGTGCGGCGCTCTCGACGCGCTACCGAGCCACCGCGTAGCACCTCCACGTTCAATGACCTCCCCAGCGATTCAGTTTCGTGGAATGCTCGATCGCCGTCGTCCACCGCGCCTGGCCGGCGGCTTTAAATCCCCGACGAGGGCAAACGAACGGGCGTGCAGGCTTGGCCTCAGTCAGGAAAACGATCCAGACCGCGCCGATTTTCGATCTTGACGTGTTTTTTCCGAACTCAATCGCGGGGCCGTCGCGAGGGCCGCTAGCAGGCCGTTGAAAAACCGCTCATTGGCACGCGTTTGCTCCTTGCAATTCGGACTCGGGTCTTCATCCAGTACGTCGGGTCACGCGAGGGCGGTGGAATCGAGTCCGCGCAG
>NZ_JBBKZT010000060.1:0-11384 GCF_037889975.1 Variovorax rhizosphaerae
GCGCCTTCGAGGCCAAGCTGCGCCCGCAGTTTGGAACGCGGTGCTTGCGGCCTGACAGCCGCAACGCACTCGCGAAGTCGTTCAGCTGCGCGTAAAATTCGCACCAGAGCCGTTCGGGTCAACTACTGGTCAGCGAAAAGCACCGGCTTGATCAGCGTTGCCCTTGATCGACCATCGACCATTCGATGAACGGTGGCGTGATCGACGAGCACGCCGCGCTCGCCCATCATCTCCTCGATACGACGAAAACTCAGAGGGTAGGTAAGCGATAAACATTGTGAACATGAGCCCCCGCCGGCATTTGGCGCCGCCCTCACGAGGAACGAGAAGAATCACTTTGATATGCCGCGCGAAACAACGCCCTGGAAACAGTCGCCACCGATGATGACTTATCAAGCGCGAGCACCCGTAGCGGCAGTGCTCGCGCATCGGCATTCGGGGAATCTCGAGGACATGTGGCCCAGGCGGCCGTGGCGACATCGATCAGCGCTGCCTCATCGGTCGATTTATCTACAAGGACGACGACTCTCGCCAAGGGAACGCGCCAGATCAGGTATGTGAACTCGAACTCACTACCACGGTTCTCGCGCGCGAACCCGCGAAGATCGATCAGCACCACGTCAGATGCGACCGACAGCTTCATGGCTGCCGCCTGCCAGGCGTCGACATAGCAACAAATCTCGTTCACCGGATAGCAGAGATCGCCTTCAAGTTCGCTCTGGAGCCGCGTTAGTCGTCGGTCCACGTCCGCCTCTGTGCTCAGGAATTGGGCATCGAGGCGCCGGAGAATAAAACACTCGAGCATCCATGACCCGAGCGTGCGCATTGCGAGATCCGTCCCTGCGAGCAAATCCACGCGGCCCACACGTCGCCACATGTCTTCCAGTGCGTCAAGAAGGCGTTCGCGTTGGTCGGCGCTGCCGAACACGCGCAGAAGCAGGAGCCGCTTCGGAGCAGTGCCTGACCAAGACTTCCAGGCCACACGCAGCAGTCCATGCAAGAGAATGAAATAGGCGATCAAGCTGCCCCCGAAGATCCCGTAGACAACGTAACGCTCGGCAGGCGACATGGTCTCGACCTGGACGCCGAGCAGTGCGAGCGTGTAGATCGCCAGGTACATCCAGCAAACATGGAACTGCAGCGTCGAGGGCGACACCCAGCGGGTTGTCTCGAGGCCGACAAAGCCCTTGAAGAAGAGCCAGACAACCGAGCATTGAAGGACGCCGGCTGGCACGGCCGCGAGGAGAGGACCAATCGGAAATGTGGGCCGCAGGAGTTCGTCCGCAGCAACACCGATGGCCCCGATGGCCACCAGGGGAACTGCGTACGTCAGTCGGTCCGCGCTCCGCAAAATCCGCAGGAAGACCCAGACTGCTGCCGGCACAGCCGCCCACGCGAATGCGAGCAGGAGGGAAACCGGCCAACGGTACTCGGGGCGTTGCTTGAACACGCCAATGTCTTCGGGCAGGGCATGGGTGCTGACCGCCAGCGAGACCGCCGCAACCGCCGTGACAACAAAGACGAGAATCGGGGCGATGCCCACCCAGAAAGGTCGCAGGCGTCGTTGCAGGAGAAGGAGCATCGCAAGTGCCGGCCATGCATACACGTTAGCCAAGTCCAGTGCAGCGGCAATTGCCAGCGAAGCGCTACCCGAATACCAGCCGAGCTTGGCGATCGCCATCATGATGACGACGCAATACATGAGGCCAATGACGGCCCAGGTGCGCCACGAGTGCGCGACGACATTCACCAACACGATGAGCCCTGGAAGCGCCGCAAACAACACGACAAGTGAAAGTGCCCGGTGCCAAACTGGCGGCGCCACCCACGCGTGCAACACAACCAGCGTGCTCCAGAGCGTACCGCCCGAGATCAGATAGCAACGCTTGACGGATCTTGTGATGGTGTTGGCGCGGTCGACGGCCCGCTCGGCAGCGCTGCCAATGAGCCGCAAGTCTTCCTTGCCGATTCGCTCCACCCTCAGCGGCTGCGACGCCTCCGCCAATGGCATCGGTGCGGTAACCGGCGGCAGGACCGCCATCGCGCCAGACTTGAACATCGAGGTCACAATTGCCTTGCGATATCGCCATCCGAACAAGGCGGCGGCGGCAATGAACGTCGCCGGGATCCCGAGGATGAAGAAGAGCCAACGCATCTTTCCTCCTGAACTCACCAATGCAGGATCGGCAGGCTCGTGCAGGAGCGCGCCAGTTTCAACCGAAGTCTGCCGCTACCGCTGGGTCTCAAGACCTCATGCATCGCCGTCCGAGCGAGGCACTCGTCGTTCTACGCCAGCATCATGGCGACGACAAGGCTGACCATGCATGCGTCATCTCCACCTCGGGACACGGCGTGTTTCGGCGCGCTACCTCGCGGCGATGCAAGCCGGCCATCGTTGAGGAGCATGCAGCCCCGCAACCCTCTGTCCAACTCTCTTGTCAGTGCGGTCCTTCTTCGAGCAAAGCGCGAAGCAGCATCCGCGCCTTTTCCCAGTCACGGCGAACGGTTCGGTCGGTGGTGCCGAGCGCGTCCGCGATTTCCACCTCGGCGTAGCCGCCGAAGTAGCGCATTTCCACCACCTTCGCCAGCCGAGGCTCGACTTCCGCGAGCACCTCCAGCGCCTCGTGAACCCAGACCAACTCACTCTCGCCATTCGACGTACTTTCTTCTACCTGGGTGTCGAGCGTGATGAACTTCGAATCGCCGCCACGGCGATCGGTCAGTCGCCCGCGCGCTTCGTCGACGATCACCGACCGCATCACGCAGCTGGCATAGGCGAAAAAGGCACGCCGGCTCTCAGTCTGCAATTCCCCGCGCCGGATGAAGCGGAAGTAGGATTCATGCACGAGTTCGGTGGTGTCCAGGGACGAACAACGTCCCATGCTTCGCAGCCGGGATCGGGCAAGGCGACGAAGTTCGCCGTAGGCTGCAGCGAACAGCGCGTCCTGTGCTCCGGGTTCCTTCGCGTTCACGCGGTGGATCTGTGCCGCAATGTGGTCGTCCATGGTCCGCTCCTGTTGTTCGCCCAAATCGTACGAAGCCGTCGACGCGCTGTCGCTTGTTAGTTCTAACGATGTCCGCGGCGCAGATCACGGCTGGAAGGGCAGTGGCGCGTGCTTGAAGTGGAGATAGGGCTGACCCCCAGACCGGGTTCGCCTTTTGGACCCGTTCGGCGAATCTTGTCGTCTACGCATCGTTTGTTCAGACGAGGCGGCACCTGCCCACCGTGTGCCGAATTGTGCAAAGATTGAAATCGGGCGGACGCTGCCCCTGGGGCAGCCAACTTCAAGCCAATGTGGGGGCGACCCATGGACATGCGACCTGTGACCGTGGCGCTGGTGGAGGACGAACCCGAGGTTCTGGCTGCCATCGCAAAAGTGATTCGGGCGAGCCCGAGACTGCAACTGTTGCAGACCAGTTCGACTGCACTGGACGTGATGCGTTGGTTGGCGAAGAACCCTGTCGACGTGTTGCTGGTCGACCTGGGTCTCCCCGATCGCCCCGGCACTGACGTGATCCGCCTGTGCCGCAGCCTGCAGCCGAAATGCGAGATCATGGTGCTGTCCACCTTCGGCGATGCTTACCACATGCTTCAGGCTTTCGAGGCCGGGGCCCGAGGCTACCTGCTCAAGAATGGGACCGAGGACGAATTGGCGACCCATGTGCTGAGCTTGCACGCGGGCGGCGCGCCGATGTCACCGATGATCGCCAGCCAGCTGCTCTCGCGGTGGCAGGAAGGCGCCAGGAAGCCACCCGTCCCCGCGGCTCGCAGCGATCGCAAGATCGACGCGCTGTCCCCGCGCGAACTCGAGGTGCTTCAACTCGTGGCGCGCGGCTGCACGTACTCCGAGACCGCAACGCACCTCAAGATCTCCGTCACCACCGTGCAGGCGCATGTGCGCAACATCTACGGAAAGCTGGACGTGCACAACAAGGCGGAGGCCTTGTACGAGGCGCGCCAACTGGGTCTGCTCGACTGAAGCGACATGGCGCGGTATTCTCATGCCCGCTTTTCGAGTTCTGTTCGTTGCCACTGCCCTATGCCTTTGGCTCCTCTCGCTGGGCGGGTGTGTCTTGGTGGATGGGAATGACGAACGCCGGGTCGAACGGGCTCGCTTCCTGTTGGCCGATGACGCGTCGCCTGGTTGGCGACAATTAGCTTGGCCGGCCAAGCTAATTGTCGTCAACCACCAAGCCGGTGCTGCATGGTGACAACGGCTCCACGTTGAAGGCCACGACAGTGCTGGCGATGCTCAATTGGCTGGGCTTGAAGCCGTCGTATTCGAGGCCTCGCGTGAGCGACGACAAGGCCTACGCTTCATACTGCACCTCCTTCGAACGATCGGGGACTGGACCTGGCTCTGGGGAGCCCGACGCGGGCTTGGCGGCTGGTGTCGTGTGTTGATATTGATTGCTCGGCGGGTCGAACAGGCATTCGTTTTTATCGCTGTATGGGTGTCCACGAAGCAGGCCGCGCTGCAGCCATCTCTTGACCGTTGTGGTCGTAACCTGCAACGTCTCAGCCATTTCCTGCAATGTCAACAGGCCGCGCTCGCGCAGGCGGTCGTAGCGTGGCTTGAGATGGTAGGTGCATGCCAGACGCGTAACGATCCGAGAGTTGAACAACGTTCCGCCTCCCGGCCTCACACACCCACGCTTCGACAAGCCCCGGCAAGTCTCCGTTCATGGACATGCAGCTGGTGCCCATGTATGCAGACAGCCAACCAACCAGCTCGGGCGTGACGATCAGCCCCGGCGTGCAGCAAAACCTCGGTATCCGCTACGCCACCGTGCGCCGGGCCGATGTCTCCTCGTCCTTCGACGCCATCGGCACCGTGCAGTTCGACGAGCGCTTGAATGTGGCGGTCCAGACGCGCGTTGCCGGCTACGTCGAGCGCCTTTCGGTGCGCGCGCCGATGGAGCGGGTGCGCAAGGGCCAGGCCCTGGCGACCATCTTCGCGCCGGAGTGGCTGGGACCGCAGAACGAGCTGATTGCACTCCAGCGCGCCGGCGTTTCCCCTGACCTCGTCGTGGCTGCGCGCGAGCGAATGCGGGCCATGTCGAATCCCGGGCGAACTCATCCGCCAGAGCGAGAAGGCCGGCGTGGCGCAAGCACGCTTTGTGCTGACGGCGCCGGTCAGCGGGGTCATTGCGGAACTGGGCGTGCGCGAAGGCGTGGCCGTCGCGTCCGGCACCCTGTTTCGGATCGCCGGGTTCGAGAAAGTTTGGGCGACCGCAGAGATTCCCGAAGCACAAGCGTTGCGGCTTGCTGCGGGCCAGAAGGTGCAAGCCGCGTTGCAGGCGGATGCCTCACAGACCTTTGCCGGCGAGTTGAAGGAAATCCTTCCGGAGATCAGCAGTTCCACACGCACGCTCAAGGCGCGCTTCGAAGTCGACAACGCGCAGGGGAGGCTCACTCCCGGCATGCTGTTGCGGCTCCAGGTGGGGGGTATCAAGAGCTCACGCCTGCTCGTGGCCTCGGAGGCGGTCACAGGCAAGCGCTCGATCGTCATCGTTCAAAAGGAAAGCGGAGCCTTCGAGCCGCGGGAGGTGTCGCTCGGCGCAGACCTGGGTGACGACATCAAGGTGGTCCAGGGGCTGGCCGAGGGCGAGCGAGTCGTGGCAAGCGGGCAGTTCCTGATCGACTCCGAAGCCAGGCTGCGGTCGGTGCTGGGGAACATGACTGCGAGTGCGGCCCCGCCTCCGACCGCGTCGGGATCCCCTGCTTCTTCGACGCCAGCGACCACCGGAACATCGCATCGTGCGGAGGGCAAGGTCGAGAGGGTCGAAGCGGACGGCATCACCATTTCGCATGGCCCCGTCGCCTCGCTGAAGTGGCCCGCCATGACCATGGGCTTTTCCAGGCAAACGCCGGGCGCCTTTGCTGACGTCAAGCCAGGCGACACGGTCCGTTTCGAGTTCAGGGAAGGCGGGCCACAGGGCTACGAGCTGCTCTCGGTCGAACGCCTTCAACCGGCGGCAAAGCAATGATCGCGGCACTCATCCGGTGGTCGGTCGGCAACCGGTTCCTCGTATTGATCGCCACCTTGTTTATCGTGGCGGCAGGCCTGTGGTCAGCGGCCCGGACGCCACTCGATGCGCTTCCAGACCTGTCGGACACGCAGGTGATCATCCGCACACCCTTTCCCGGCAAGGCGCCGCAGGTGGTGGAAGACCTGGTCACCTATCCGCTGACCACAACGATGTTGAGCGTGCCCGGCGCGAAGACCTTGCGCGGCTACTCGTTCTTCGGCGATTCCTTCGTCTATGTGCTGTTCGACGACAAGACCGATCCCTATTGGGCGCGCTCGCGGGTCGTTGAATACCTCAACCAGGTGCAAGGCAGGCTTCCGGCCGGTGCCAGCGCATCATTGGGCCCGGATGCGACGGGCGTGGGCTGGGTCTACGAATACGCACTGGTCGACCGCACCGGCAGCCGGGGTTTGGGTCAACTGCGTGCGCTCAATGACTGGTTCCTGAAGTTCGAGCTGAAAACCGTGGCCGACGTGGCGGAGGTGGCCAGCATCGGCGGCATGGTGCGCCAGTACCAGGTGGTGCTCGACCCGGATCGCATGCGTGCGCTCGGCATCACGCAAGCCAGCGTGGTGCAGGCCTTGCAGAAAGCCAATCAGTCCAGCGGAGGCTCCGTCGTCGAACTTGGCGAAGCCGAATACATGGTCTGCTCCCGCGGCTACCTGCGATCGCTGGAAGACTTCCGCTCCATTTCCGTATCGATCTCAGGCGCCACGCCGGTGCTTTTGCGCGACGTGGCGACGGTCCAAATCGGACCCGAGATGCGTCGCGGCATTGGCCGAACTGGAGGCGAAGGCGAGGTGGCCGGCGGTGTAGTCGTCATGCGCTCCGGCAAGAACGCACGCACCACCATCGAGGCGGTGAAAGCGAAGCTGGAAACCCTGAAGATGAGCCTTCCTGCGGGCGTCGAGATCGTGCCGACCTATGACCGGTCGCTCCTCATCGATCGGGCGGTGGACAACCTGCGCGCCAAGCTGGTCGAGGAGTTCATCGTCGTGGCGCTGGTGTGCGCCGTGTTCCTGTTCCACCTGCGCTCGGCGCTGGTCGCGGTGGTTGCGCTGCCCATTGGCGTGCTGGCCGCATTCATCGTCATGCACTGGCAGGGTGTCAACGCCAACATCATGTCGCTGGGTGGCGTTGCCATTGCCATCCGGTGCCATGGTCGATGGCGCCGTCGTGATGGTCGAGAACGTGCACAAGCACATCGAGGCCTTCGAGACGCGGCATGGACGGCAGCCCAATGCCTTCGAGCGATGGCAACTCGTGTCCGATGCCTCGGTGGAGGTCGGGTCGGCCCTGTTTTTCTCGCTGCGGGTGATCACGCTGTCTTTCGTGCCGGTGTTCTCGCTGGAGGCACAGGAGGGCCGGCTGTTCGCGCCCCTGGCATTCACCAAGACCTACGCCATGGCGGCAGCGGCAGGTCTTTCGGTGACGCTGATTCCGGTGCTGATGGGTTACCTCATTCGCGGTCGAATCCCGCATGAAGCGGCGAATCCGGTCAATCGCTTGCTCATGGCGGCATACCGGCCAGCGCTCGAATGGGTATTGCGCTTTCCGAAGTGGACGCTGATGCTGGCGGGCGTGCTGCTCGCGTTGACGGTGGTGCCGATGGCGCGCCTGGGCGCCGAGTTCATGCCGCCGCTGGATGAAGGCGACCTGCTCTACATGCCGTCTGCCCTGCCGGGGCTTTCGGTGTCGAAGGCGGCGCAACTGTTGCAGCAGACCGATCGCCTCATCAAGACTGTGCCCGAAGTGGCGCGGGTGTTCGGAAAAGCCGGCCGTGCGGATTCGGCCACCGACCCGGCGCCGATGGAGATGTTCGAAACCACCATCCAGTTCAAGCCGAGGGACCAATGGCGCATCGGCATGACGCCAGACAAGCTGGTCGAGGAACTGGATCGCGCCGTCAAGGTGCCGGGACTGTCGAACGTGTGGGTGCCTCCCATTCGCAATCGCATCGACATGCTGGCCACGGGCATCAAGAGTCCCGTGGGTGTCAAGGTGGCGGGCGCCGACCTGGCCACCATCGAATGGCGGGCCTGCTGCCCATCCTGTGGGGCAGCGGCACCGGATCGGAGGTGATGACCCGCATTGCCGCGCCCATGGTGGGCGGGATGGTGACAGCGCCGCTGCTCAGCATGCTCGTGGTGCCTGCCGCCTGGTATCTGCTGCATCGTCGCAAGAACGTTGCCGCGCCTGCTTTCAATCCGATTCCCTCAACTTCAGGAGCACTCGAATGAAACCCCTGCGCGTTCTTGCGATCCCCTGCTCGCTGCCTGCCTCGGTGTCCATGCCCAGTCCAGACAGCCGTCCATGCCGATGCCCATGAAGGAGCCCGGGCAAAGCCAGAATGCTTCGAACGCGCTGACCGATGCGGTGTTTCAGAGAATCGAAGTCGCTGCGGGCGAGGTCGTGCTCAAGGACGGGGATATTCCGAATCTCGCCATGCCGCCGATGACGATGGCCTTCGATGCGGACAAGAATCGCTCAGCGGCTTGAAGGTCGGAGACAGGGTGCGCTTTCACGCCGAGATCATTGACGGAAGGCCGAAGCTGACGCGGGTCGAGCATGTTCGGTAGCGGCTCTCGCCATCAAGCGTTGGCCGTCTCTGGGATTGATCATCCCCACTCCGGTGAGGGTGAGCCTCAATGAAATGCTCCCATCAGCGCATGGAGGCGGATCAGGGATGAGGCTGGCCCATCAGACTGGAGGAAGCGTCAGGACCGCGTCGGCGATGGCCTCGATCCCCGTGTCGGAAAGATCAGTCGCAGCGATGCGGTGGCGCGCCTCCCATTTCGCAAAATGACGCGCCTGCGAGCGTGCGTAATGCGGGTCGTAGTGCAGGCGCATCAGTTCCTCGAACAGCGGTGACAACGCATGCGTGCGCGCCCATGCTTGCCAGCGCGCAACCGTCTCCTTGCCTTGCATCTCCTTGAGCATCCCGAGCTGCGTTGCGAGCGATTCGCTGTTGTCGCCGAGGTAGGCGTAGTCGCGCAGCAGGTATTCGAGCCGCGCCTCAGGCGTGGCGACCACTTCAATGCAATTGCCTCCGCGCATCCGCTCCACCAATGGGATCGGCAGCGAGATGCGCCCGATGCGCGCGCTTTCGCCTTCGACATACACCGTGCGCTCCAGATCAAACGGCTTCAATGCTGTTGCCAATTGCGTCTCGAAAGCTTTCTGCGAGGGCTGCGGCACGCCCGGCAGCGCACCCAGCAGCGAGCCCTTGTGCCGCGCCAACCCTTCGAGGTCCAGCACCTGCTCACCGCGCGCCGCGAGCGCCTGCAGCACGCGAGTCTTGGCGCTGCCGGTCGCACCACAGATCACTTGCAGCCTGAGCCGGGGAATGCATACGGCCAACCGATCGATCACGTCATGCCTGAAGCTTTTGTAGCCACCCGCCAGCTGCTGCGCATCCCAGCCGACGAGGCGCAGCCACGCAACCATCGACCCGCTGCGCAGCCCGCCACGCCAGCAATACACCAGCGGTTTCCAGTCCGGCGGCTTGTCCGCGAATCGCTCATTCAGATGGCGCGCCAGATTGGCCGCGACCATCGCGCCACCCACGCGGCGCGCCTCGAAAGCGCCGGTCTGCTTGTAGATCGTGCCGACCGTGCGGCGCTCGTCGTCATCGAGCACGGGACAGTTGATGGCGCCGGGGATGTGGTCGAGCGCGTACTCCGAGGGGGAGCGCGCGTCGATCATCACATCGAAGTCGTCGATGTCGGCGACGCGAACGAGGCCGCGATGGGTCATGGGATTATTCTCAAGGGCATGGAACCGATCGCTCTCACACGTTTCTCACACGGCGGCGGTTGCGGCTGCAAGATCGCCCCCGGCTTGCTGTCGGAGATTCTGGCACGCGCACCGCAAGGGATCGTGCCGCCGGAACTGCTGGTCGGTACCGAGACCAGCGACGACGCTGCGGTCTATCGCCTCAACGATACGCAGGCGCTGGTGGCGACCACCGACTTCTTCACGCCGATCGTCGACGACCCCTTCGACTTCGGCCGCATCGCCGCGACCAACGCGCTGTCCGACATCTACGCGATGGGCGGCACGCCGATCATGGCACTGGCGCTGGTCGGCATGCCGATCAGCAAGCTGCCGCCCGAGGTGATCGGCCGCGTCCTGGAAGGCGGCGCGAGCATCTGCCGCGAGGCCGGCATCCCGATCGCGGGCGGGCACAGCATCGATGTGCTGGAGCCAATCTACGGGCTGGTTGGACTGGGCTTGGTGCACCCGGAGCGCGTGCGGCGCAATTCGGCGGCGCTGGCGGGCGACGTGCTGGTGCTGGGCAAGCCGCTGGGCGTGGGCATCCTGTCGGCGGCGCTCAAGAAGGGGCTGCTGGATGCGGCCGGCTATGCCGAGATGATCCGGCACACGACACAGCTCAACCGCGTCGGCATCGAATTGGCAAGCCTCAAGGACGTGCATGCGATGACGGACGTGACGGGCTTCGGGCTGGCCGGCCACCTGCTGGAAATCTGCCGCGGGTCGGGGCTCTCGGCCGCGGTGTCGCTGGCTGCGCTGCCGCTGATCGCGAATGCCGTACGGTTCGCGCAGCAGGGGGTCGTTACCGGTGCGTCTGATCGCAACTGGGCCGGCTACGGCGGGCAGATTGCGTGGCCTGAAGCGGCACTGGACTGGCAGCGCGCGCTGGTGTCAGACCCGCAGACAAGTGGCGGCCTGCTGGTAACCTGCAAGCCCGAGGGCGTGCCTTCAGTGCTCGAAGTTTTTCGCACAGCCGGCTTTGCACGAGCCGCGACCGTTGGCGCGCTGCACGCCATATCGGCGGGCAAAAGGCCGGGAGTGGCTTTCATGCCGTAACCACTCGCCAAGTTCTCGTGAATTTTTCACAATCAATTCTTCTGGTCGTCGTTGCTCGAGCGTCTCGTTGATGGTGCGCAGGCGCGATTCGCTGGCCTGGAGTTCGAGGGTGCCGCGTGCCCGCTCCACCGCAAGTCGCGTGCGCAGGGCGATGTCCCGTATGAAAGCCGTCTCGGCCTCCGTCCACGCCCTTGGCTCGGCATGGTTGACGAACAGTACGGCGACCAGTCGGCCTTGGTCGACGACCGGGACGTTCATGAAAGATCGAGCGCTCCGACGCTCGAGCGCGGCCGCGGCCGGAGCCGTCCTCGGATCCTCGCGTACATCCCCGATGTTGATGAACTCGTTCTTCTTGAGGCTGTCGATGAACGAGCCGTACTCGCGCAGCGGCGTCACGCCTGCATGCGTCCCGACCCCTTCGGAGGTCCAGTCGCGATCCACGTGCAGTGTCTCGGTCACCGGGTCGATCGTCCCGTAGCCCACCCGGCTCACGCGAAGGGTCTCGCCGAGGACGCGGCAGG
>NZ_JBBKZT010000061.1:0-10925 GCF_037889975.1 Variovorax rhizosphaerae
GACGCAGGTAGTTCGGATTCGCCTGCACGATGACGTGGGTTGGTCCTTCCAGCACGGCCATGAAGCTCGGCGACTGTTCGAAGAGCATCCCGAGCCGCTCTGCGTGGGCCGCGCCGTTTGAGCCGGCGCGAGCCGGGAAACCACCGACGCCTGATTCCTGCCCTGACATCGAAGGTGTCCCACTGGTGAGATGCGCATTCGTCGCGCGTTTCGCCGACACGGCCAGCAAAAGGAGGTGGCCCAAGCGGATCGTGCCTCAGCCATTCCATTTTTGCACTGATGAACAAGATCAACTGGCGCTAGCCCGGAACAGCGACAACTTGCGTAGGCGTAGCGCCCGCAGGAGTGTCGGAGGAATGTCCATTTCTGGCCCGCATTCTGCCGTCCCTCCCGCGCGCTCACGCGCCATCGATCGTCGGGCGTGGGAGGCAACGAAACGTTGTTCCCCTCCGGGTCGCGAAAGACCGTCCTGGTTGGCCCGACGGTACCCTGATGGCCAACGGTGGCCGGCCGGCGCTCCATCGCGTGGTCGCCGGACTGTGGACCACTCTAGCTTCTCGAGGGCCAACTTGTCGATGACTGACCAGACGCGGCAGATCTATCCGCCCTCGAATTCATAGAGGACGTTTTCGGTGAAGCGCACTTGCCTCCCGTTGACCGGCAGCCCAAGGAACTTGCCTCGCGGCGCGCAGTTGAACTGCAGACGGCTGGCGATTCTCGGAGGCTCGGCGACAAGCAGCTGGACGTCAAAAAACACGTCCGGAATTTCCTGGAAGTCCTTCTCCAACATCTCGCGATAACCCGCAAGACCAAGTTGACGCCCATTGTGGGAAGCCTGGTCGTGCACGTATCGACCCAAACTCGCCCAGTTTTGGCTATTGAGTCACGAGATGTAGTCAAGGTCGATGCGGGTGAGTTGCTTCGCGGTCATGCTCCCACCTTCTCGGATGGCGGCAGCTGCTGAATTGAGTTCCCAGCAGCGAGTCGGGCGTCAAAAGTATGCGATGCCTGCAGCGGCGACGTACAGGCCGGCTCCAAACACCGCGTGGTTCGCAAAGGTGCGCACGCAGCTCCTGACAGGAGCCGTGGTGTTGGAGCCGGCAAAGCCAGACCCCATGGCCGGTTGCATCACGAACAGCGGCACGACCACCGTGACCAACCCGAAGACAAGCGCTGGGAGGATGGTGGGCTGACCTGCCCAATCGGCCCCCATGAACGCAACGAGCACGGCGGCGTAGGCGATGCCCGCACCATAATGGGCAAGCCAGCCCAGTGGGTGTTCGCCTCGTACCGGCGCCGCCTCGGCGATGGACGCATGCGCAAACCGCCCTTGCGCCATCTGCCCGACCCACCTGCCAACCAGCCGCCAATCGGTGGTAGGTACGCCGAGTCGGGAGAGGACGAGCAGCCACATATCCATGACCGCTGTGGCGACGACGCCGATGAGGATGACGAGGCCGATGCTCGGGATTGACATGAAGCTCTCCTTTTCGCGATGCGTTGCAGTGGTCCAGCCACGTCTCGGTGTACCCGACGCGGACTCGAGGGAAGTGGCAGTCCTTCCAGTTGTCTCAGGAGGCGCAGCCGCAAGTGGGCGAATCCGCCGTGGCGCAATCACAGCCAGTGCAGTCGCAACTTGCGCAGTTGCAAATGACGCAGTCGCAGCTGCCGCACTTGCAGGTTGCGCATCCGGAGCAGGTCGGTTGACTGGTAGCGGAGGAAGCCGCGGCGGCTTGGGTGCAGGTGGCGAAAGAAGTCATTTGAAAGCTCCAGAAGGGGTTGGTGAGGTTTCAATTTTTCGCGTAATGACCGTTTTGGACTTGAACACAGCGGCTAGATTTGCAGCCTTTTCATTCAACACCACCGTCGGGCGGTCGCTGCCGAGCCCACCCGCCAGGGCGGCCGCCGGGTTATCGCTTTCGTGGCACACTAAACTCGTGGCAGAGCCGTTCAACCAATGAGCACACAGCCCGCAACCCGCTACCGCGGCGATTTCGTAGCCTGGACCGGCGTTTGCGGGTTCATAGGCGAAGGCGGCGGTGCTCCCATCGAGCCGCACTCGCATTACGCCATCCAGTTGGTCTTGGGCGCTCCAGCGGGCCTGCGTGTGCAACTCGGCCGCCACGGTGAATGGCAGGCGTGTGCCGCAGCTTTGGTGCCGTCCCGGTCCGTACACACCATCGACGTGAACGACTGCGACATGAGCTTGGTTCTGTTTATCGAGCCGGAGACTCCTGAGGGGAAGGCACTGGCCACTCGCCTGCAACATGGGCCTGAGTTCCTCGACACCGACACGGTGGCGGTCGCTGCAAAGCGTTTGGAAAGAGCTTGGCGGTTCGAGAAGAGCGTCGAAGCGGTGCGAGCGGTGTGCATGCAGCTTGTCCGGGACCTGTCCGGAGCGGCGCCTCGGGAGCCGTCCGACCCGCGCGTACTTGCTGCCATCGAGTACATCCGCCAGCGGGTCGACGAGAGCGTTTCACTCCCCGAAGTGGCCAATGCGGTGAATCTCTCGCCGGAGCGCTTCCGGCACCTGTTTGTTGAGCAAACGGGCATGCCCCTGCGGACTTACGTCCTGTGGCGGCGACTCTTGCATGTGTTGACACTGCTCATGGCCGGGCAAAATCTCTCGGCTGCGGCGCACTCGGCCGGCTTCGCGGACTCTGCGCACCTGTCGCGCACGGCGCGAACGATGTTCGGGCTGCCGCCCTCTGTATTGCAGATGCGCGGCCCCTTGAGCTCGCAGACGCGCGAGCAACATCACTTATCCTGAAGGAATGGGCCGGTGAGCGTTCTCAAGAATGCAGCCAGGGCCTGTCTATCAGGAGCGGAAAGGCGGACGGCCTGCCGGTCAGTGAGATCCGATGTGGCATCCACCGTCCATGGCTTGGGAAGTCTTAACGGTTCTGGTGCAAAGTTTCGACGTAGCCCAATGACGTCTCCAGAAGGCCGCGCAGGTCATGCCGTAAGCACAGCCTTCCAGATCGCGGGCGCGGCTTGGCCCCGAACACGCAGCCGACCGAGATTGAACTGACCCTTGCGAACTCGGTGCACCAACTCGACGCCGGCAATCGTCACCGCGGCACGGTCGAAGACCTTGAAGCCGAGCATCGGATTGATGCGTGACTTTACGCCTCGATGGTCTTGTTCGATCATGTTGTTGAGGTATTTCGACGATCGCAGCCGCGTGTCTTTCCAGCGTGAGCTGTGCGCGGGCAACTCTGGCACCGCGCGGTGCGAGGCGGCATAGCCATCCAGCGTGATGCTGACCGGCGGTCGCCCTTGTGTCTTCAGCGCCTTGCGAAAGAACGCCTTGGCCGCCTTCACGTCGCGGTTGGCGCTCAAGCGAAAATCAACTGTCTGACCATCTCGATCGACGGCACGATAGAGATAGGTCCACTTGCCGCGGATCTTCACATAGGTCTCGTCGACGCGCCATGGGCGGCCGGCCTTGCGAGCGAATCGATTCCAACGCTTCTCGAACTCGGGCACGAACCGCTGGACCCAGTGCATGATCGTCGTATGGGCCAAGCCCAGGCCGCGCTCGGCCATCATTTCCACCAGGTCACGCAAGCTCAGTTTGAAGCGCAGGTACCAGCGAACGCACAGGACGATGACCTCTCGCTCGAAGTGCCGGCCCTTGAACAGTTCGTCCATGCTTTGCAGCCTCTGCGCCATAGATCCGCCTTCAGTTCAAAAGCTACAGGGTACCGGAGCCGCGATTTGCACCAGAGCCGCGACGAGGACGGCAACCCCAAGGGCGGGCGCTACAAGCGCGAGTTCGGCGTGCCCGAAGCGAAGGCACAAGACAACTTCACCGACCCCGACAGCCGCATCATGAAGCGCGCCGGTGGTGGCTTTGATGCCAGCTACAACGCGCAAACGGCGGTGGACGACACGGCGCACATCATCGTGGCTGCCGATTTGAGCAACAACGCTGGCGACACGCACCAGTTGGTGCCGATGCTGCAAGCGGTCAAGGCCAACATCGGCGAGCTCCCCCGGCAAGGCCTGGCCGATGCGGGCTACCGCAGCGAAGACAACTTCGAGCGGCTCGCGGGCCTGCCCATCGAGATGGTGGTGGCCCTGGGTCGCGAAGGCAAGCAGCACGCGCAGATCGATCCCGACACCCATCCGCACACGGTGGCGATGGCCACCAAGCTGCAGACCGACCAAGGCCGTGCGGCCTATCCTATCGCAGACGCAAGTGGATCGCAGAGCCGCCCAACGGCTGGATCAAGAGCGTGCTGGGGTTCCGTCAGTTCAGCCTGCGAGGACTGCACCGCGTGCAAGCCGAATTCAAGCTCATCTGCTTGGCGCTGAATCTGCGGCGCATGGGCGCCATGCAAACCGCATGAAGGCAGCACGATGAGCCAACTCCACCGCAGTGTTGTGCCTCAGAGCGGCGCTACGCTGCCTCTGACGCTCAAGATCACCGTATCGACGGGCGCAACCGCGCGAATTGGCGCACCGCGCCCCGATTCGAGCGACGTCGTGAGCTCGGCAAATTTCTGCCGCCCACGCTCCTAGGCCCCGTTCATTGGTGCACATCTTTTTGTCTGGCCACCAAGGCAGCCTTGGCATTGTCGGGCGGGGGCATCTACCGGTTGGCAAACGGCGATGCGTGGGGAATACTTGCCGCACCGTTCCTTCGGTCCATCAACGAACCTGAACAAGGAGACGATTAGATGAAGCACCTTCTGAAGTTGATGAGCCTACCCGCGGCCGTCGTTGCCTGCGCGGCTCTGGCACCGGCATTCGCCGCCGTCTCGATCGACACCGTCGCCTTGCGCAACGCGGTCACCGTCGATGGCGTGCGCGCTCACCAGTTGGCGCTGCAGGGCATTGCCGACGCGAACCAAGGCACGCGGGTCGCCGGCAGCCCCGGTCACGATGCGTCGGCCGCGTATGTCTATAACAAGCTCGCCGCAGCCGGCTACCAGGTGTCGTATCAGCCGTTCGAGTTCGCCTTCTTCCAGCGAACCGCTGATTCCGTCGTCCAGCAGCTGGCGCCGAGCCCGAAGGTGTATGCATACGGCGTCGACCAGTTCACGATGGATTACTCAGGCAGCGGCGTCGTAAGCGCCGCAGTACAGGCGGTGGACCTGCTGCTGCCGCCGACCGGTGGATCAACGAGCGGCTGCGAGGCCGCGGATTTCGCCGGATTCTTCGCCGGCCGTATCGCGCTGATCCAGCGCGGCACCTGCACGTTCCAGCTAAAGGTCGCGAATGCCGTGACGGCCGGCGCGGTTGGCGTGGTCATCTTCAACGAAGGCAATACGCCCGATCGCGAACCCCTGTTCGGCGGCACGCTCGGCGCTCCGGTCAGTATTCCGGTGATCTCCACGAGCTTCGCGGTCGGCCAAGAACTGAATGGGCTGATCGGCAGCGGCCTGCAGCTGCGTCTGCAAACCAGCACCATCTCGGAACTGCGCACGACCAACAACGTGATTGCCGACAGCCCCGGCGGCCGGTCAGACCGAATCGCCGTCGTCGGCGCCCACCTCGACTCGGTAGCCGAAGGCCCCGGCATCAACGACAACGGCAGTGGCAGCGCCATGATCCTCGAGATTGCGTTGAAGATGGCCGAGTTGCGGATCCAGCCAGTCAACAAGGTGCGGTTCGCATTCTGGAGCGCCGAGGAATCGGGGCTGCTCGGCTCGCTGCATTACGTCAACAGCCTGAGCAAGCGCGACATCAAGAACATCGCCGTCAATCTCAATTTCGACATGGTCGGCTCGCCGAACTTCGTCCGCTTCGTCTACGACGGCGATGGATCCGCCACCCCGCTCGCCGGCCCGAATGGCTCGAAGGTGATCGAGGACGTGTTTCTCGACTTCTTCGCGAGCCAGGGCCTGCAGAACGCCCCGACCGCCTTCGACGGCCGTTCGGACTACGGTCCGTTCATCGACGTCGGTATTCCGGCCGGCGGGCTGTTCACCGGCGCCGAAGGAATCAAGAGCATCGAGCAGGCCGCGTCGTACGGCGGCACGGCTGGCGTGGCTTACGACCCCTGCTACCACCTCGCCTGCGACACCTACTTCAACAACAGCGACATTGCGCTCGACCAATTGTCGAACGCGGCGGCCCATGCGGTTTTGACGTTCGCGATGACGACATCGGCAGTGAACGGCACCGACAAGGGCAAGGGAAGCGGCCAGTACAAGGGTAAGCTGCCGTACTTCGGCTCGCGCCTCCAGCGGTAGCGGTCCCGAGTCGACAGCCGATGCGACGACTCGCCCGGCTTGCCCCGAGCGAACGCTGGGAGGCGGGGTGAGTTTCTGCTCAGAGATCGGCAGCACCTGCGCGTCACCTCGGCGTTATGCAAGCAACCTCGATCAGGTTCGCGGCCGACCGTGGCAGCGATGTGGCACGCCTTGATCTGCAGACGCGCCGGCAAGCCGTGCGTGCGGCGGTGGCCACGGCGTACTTCGACCTGCTCGCAGTGCAGGAGCGGGTGCGCGTGGCGGAGGCTGCGCTCGCCGGCGTGCAACGCTCGGCCCGTGCCGCGACGCAGCGGGTGGCGGCCGGCAAGGTCTCGCCGGTGGAAGAGACGAAAGCGCGCGAGGCCGAAGCCGGCATGCGCATCGAACTCACGCAGGTGCGCAGTGAGGAAATCGGTGCGCGATCGCGGCTGGCCACCGCGATCGGCCAGTCCATCGACGGCTATGTGCTCGATGGTTCGCTCGACGCACTGCCGCCGATGCCTTCCGACGAGACGTTTCGCAGCAAGATGGAGAACGCCCCGGCCGTGAACCGTGCCGAACTCGAGGTGGCGCGCCGGACGGCGCTGACGGCGGTCGAGAACTCGCGCAAGTTTTCGGACGTCATGGTCAGCTTGGGCGGCAAGCGCAACAACGAGCTCGGCCTGAACCAGGCCGTCATCGGAGCGAGGCCACTCAGGTCCGCGAGCGTTTGCTGGCGGCTCGTACCGAGGCCATCGCCCTGGGTGCCGACGTGCTGCCTGGCGCGCAGAGCGCGTTCGACGCTTCCACTCGCGGATTCGAACGGGGCAAGTTCAGCTTCCTGAAAGTGCTCGATGCCCAGCGCACGCTCCAGCAGGCGCGCACGCAGTACCTGCGCTCACTGGCCGAAGCGCACCGCGCGGCGGTCGACCTGAACCGAATTCTTGGCGTCGATGCGATGCCGGCCACCCCATGAATCGCAGAGCAGCTTCCATGAACAACTTCCCACCCAAAAAACAACCTGATTAGGTAGCAAATTCAGCTGTCATAGCCGTGCGCATACTGACCTCACGAGCCGGTAACTGGACGGCGCACGAGGCCAGCAACGCTGGCATGAGTTGGGTGAGGTCGAAGCGCCGATTGAAGCGGTACTGAAACTCGGCCAGGTAACGCGGGGCGTAGTGATCGGTCTTGAAGCCACGGAAGGTAGTGTTCATCCACATCTTCAGGTTGCCCAGCAAAGTATTGATCGCTTTGAAGCGAGCGTGTTGGACGTTCGCCTTGGCGGTACCTGTGTTGTGGATGATGGGCTCGTGACTGCACGCGGCCGACTTCACGCCCACAAAGCCCGACAGCCCGTCGCTGACGACGTGCGTCGAGGTCCACAACGCCTTTACTGCCCAGCGCGCTACCGTGGGGACTCTCCAGTCTGGCAAGACGTCCAGCCGGGCGTAAATGGCTTGGCCGTCAGGTGTCGTCTGGACGGCCGCGATAAGCGGCGCCTTGTTCTCCGAGCCGCGGCCGCGCTTGCCGCCAGTACGTTCACCGCCGATGAAAGCATCGTCAATCTGGACGAGGTCGCCAAGCCGTCGGTCGCGCTCTTGCTCGAACATCACCAGCATGAGCTTGTGCTTGACCAGCCAGGCGGTGCGATAGCTGACGCCCAGGTGCCGATGCAATTCGAGCGCCGACATGCCGGTCTTGGTCTGGGTCAGCAAGTACATGGCCAGGAACCAGGTGTTCAGCGGCAGCTTGCTGGCATCGAAGATGGTGCCCGCTGTCAGGCTGGTCTGGGTGCGGCAGGCCGTGCATTGCCAGTAGGTCCTCCCCGAGCGCTCGAACCGACTGTGGTCGGCTCCATCGCACGACGGGCAACGAAAGCCTGCAGGCCAGCGTGCGTCCAACAGCGCCCGGCGGCACTGTGCTTCGGTACCGAAGCGGGCGTGAAACGCGTGCAGCGACATCCCTCGCTGGAACTGGACTCGATTCATAGGCATACGCACCTCCGTGTGCAATGCCTTGATCGTCCAGCATCACAGGCTCACTGCGTGAGCCCGGCTGAACTTGCTACCTAATCAGGAAAAACAATGGATCGCGATCGTCGCGGTGCTCGTGATCACCGCCGTTCTGGGCGCATTGATCCTGCGCGACAAGATGCTCGCAAGCGGCGGCGATGGACGCGGCCATGCGGAGGCGAGTCACGGCGAAGAGCACAAGGACGAGCACGGAGAAAAGGACGGGCATTCTGAAAAGGACGGCCATGTTGATAAAGACGGGCACTCTGAAAAGGAAGAGCGCGCTCAAGAGGCAGCACCGGCACCCACCAAGGGCCCGCATGGCGGCAAGCTGCTGAAGGACGGCAACTACGCGGTCGAGGTGACTATCTTCGAAACCGGTCGGGAACCCCAGTTCCGCCTCTACACCTATGTCGACGGCAAGCCGGTCGACCCCGCGCAAAGCCAGGTGCAGCTGACGATCGAACGTCTCGGCCAGCCGCCCCAGGCCTTCGCTCTGGCCAAGGAAGGCGACTACCTCGCAGGGAACGTGACCGTCGACGAGCCCCATTCGTTCAAGGTGAAAGTGACCGCCACCCATGCGGGCAAGACGCACCAGTTGGGCTACGAGCAGGTCGAGGCCCGCGTAACGATGACGGACGCGCAGATGAAAGCGGCGGGCGTGGACCTGGGCACCGCCGGCCCGGCGCTGATCGGCAGCACACTGCGACTGACTGGCGAGGTGAAATACAACAGCGACCGCACGGTGCAGGTGGTGCCGCGACTGGCTGCGCTGGTCGAGGAGGTCAAGGCCAGCGCAGGGGATGCCGTTCGCAAGGGCCAGGTGCTGGCCGTCCTCAGCAGCCAGGGCCTGTCCGATCAGCGCGCCGAACTGCTGGCCGCGCAACGCCGCCTCTCGCTCTCACGCACGACCTACGAACGCGAGCGCAAGCTCTGGGAAGAAAAGATCTCCGCCAAGGAGGACATGCTGCAAGCCCAAGCTGCGATGGAGGAGGCTTCCATTGCCGTGCAGAGCGCCCAGAACAAGCTCGCGTCGCTGGTCGGAGTCGCCGCAGGCGGCAGCCTCACCCGCTACGAACTGCGCTCGCCGATCGACGGCATCGTCACCGAAAAGCGGCTCTCCCTCGGGGAGTCCGAGAGGGAAGACAGCGCCGTCTTCACCGTCGCCGACCTGTCGACTGTCTGGGTCGAGGCCGCCGTGGGTGCGCGTGATCTCAGCAGCGTCGTCAGCGGCCTGCCGGTGGTGGTCAAAGCCAACGCCTTCGAGGCGCAAGCCAACGCGAAGATCAACTACATGAGCGCGCTCGTCGGCGAACAGACGCGCCACGCCTTGGCGCGCATCGTGCTGGCCAATCCCAAGGGCATCTGGCGGCCTGGGTTGTCCGTCAAGGTCGACGTGCTCATCGAGGAGAAGCAGGTCGCGGTGGCGGCCGATGCGGTACAGGACCTGCGCGACTGGAAGGTGGTGTTCGGCCGCTACGGCACGGCGCTGGAGGCGCGGCCACTGGAGCTCGGCATCAGCGATGGCAAGCACGTCGAAGTGCGCGGCGGCTTGCGCGCGGGTTGAAATCAGCTTCGTTCGGAACTCCGGGTGAAGCCGTGCCCCCAGCGGCGTGCTCTGCAAAAACATAGTTCAGGTTTGAAGTCGTCCCTCTCTGGTCACGCTACTGGGGGCAGCAGGCCTGGACACGGCCGACGCGAACTTCTTTTCACGAGAAGAGTTCTGCGATCGACACCTCAAGTGGCGGGCGTCACATCTTGAGTTGTCTGTCGCGTTCGTATCACTCCGGGGCCGCCAGCCCCCAGGGCGCTACGTCCTTCACCTCAACTGCACCAGCTTCTTGATCGCTTCCATTTGCTCCGATGCCGCCGCGTGAGATGAGCCATCGCGTCGGCTTGCGACTGGCACCCCATCTCGGCCAGTTCTCTCATGTGAGCGAGCGTTCTCTCGACGGCCTTGCGGGCAATCTCTCTTTGTCTGGACGGATCAGGGCTGATTGCCGCCCGGGCCGCTTCCTGCATGCTCAGCATTGCTTGGATAAGCATCTCATATCAGCCTAAGCCGGCAGAGCCGGAACCAAACAAGTAATACGATCGCCGGCGAACCGATGGCGAGGTGAGCGACCATGGCAACGACGGCACTGGCAGATCGATATGCGGCGAACCTTCACGGCGTGCTGTCGTGCTACGACAGGATCATCGTGACAGGCACCTTGCCCGGGGCGTGCTACGCGGGCGGGATGACCAGCTTTCTGTACGCGAACGGTATCCGGATATTTGACTACCCGCGCTTTGCCGAGCCGCTGCGCGAGCGAATCCGAGAGCGTGCGCAGCAAGTTTGCGAAGCCGCCGGCGTGCGCATCGAACACGTCAACAAGAGCCACATCCGCAAGGAAGACCTGGTAGCGCGCGTGCTGGCTGTTCGAGGTGACGCGCCAGGGCTGGTCCATGTGATCTCGGCCATGGAGGCATGTGCGAGCTACAAGCCCTGGCTGGACAAGAGCAACGGACATGTCTACCTGAGAGCCGATCAGGGCAAGTGCCTGCACTACTATTTTTACTTCATCGACGAGGAATTCGGCCTGTGCTACCTGCGCGTGCCGACTTGGGCGCCGTTTGGCTTGCAGTTCTATTGCAACGGTCACAGCGAACTGGCGTGCTCGCTGCGGCGCGAGGGCATCGAGTTCGTGCAGGAGGACAACGCCTTCTTGCGCGTGGCTGATCTGGC
>NZ_JBBKZT010000062.1:0-10040 GCF_037889975.1 Variovorax rhizosphaerae
GTTGTCGTTTGCGTTTGGCTTCACCCATCGGGTGAGTCTGCCAAATCAGCCTAACTCCCCGCCAGTGCTGGATTCCCGCACTATCGGACGGGGGTAACTGCCGTTTTTAGGATCAAATGTCGGGCATGATCGTCGTGCCGCGACGGTTCTCATCCAGATTGTCGCGCGCCTCTCAGCCAGATTGACGCGCTACACAACGCGCTGTCGGTGCTGACAGTGCGCGCCAGCGAGGTGTGCTTCGAGGCAGCCGTGCTGAAGTTCCCGGAGAACCAAAGCGCCGGTCGCGGCCAACCAGTGGCTGCGTACCTTGGACGGCGTGGCCGTGGAGGCCGAGTTCGATTATCGGCCGCAGGGCGAACAGAGCTGGGACATCGAACTGTTCTCTACCATCAGCAGTCTGAAGCTCTCGCGCGCAGGCGCGCGGCTCGGGGTAATCGTATCTGTCTGCGCTGAAAGGACGATTGCGCCGCGTGTCGTGAGGAAATCTTATCCACCCGGGCCTAAAAGCTGAGCGGGCTTGCTTGAGCCGCTGCGCGCTGCGCGCGCCAGCGTAGGTCTCGATAGGTGCTGCCACGACCTGGCGTGACACACCCTCATGACAGCCTCTTTGCTGACGTCGAGGATTGTTGCTATCTCCTGAAACGTCATTCCGTCCACGCGCAGCGTGTAAGCAACGCTCGCCGTCTCGGCAGACATCGTCTTGGCGCGGGTCGGAGATACGAGCGCGGTGAAGCGGCCAGCTTCGCGGGCCTTACGCAGGCTTGTGCTGTTGCTGCACCACTCAAGATTGGACGCGGCGTTATTGGCACGGTTGAAGTCTTTATGCCGCACGACCGGCAGCCCGTCGGGATTCGGGACAAAGCAGGTCGCAACAAGCCGGCTGACCAACGCGTCCCTGGGTACGCCGTCGCCCCAAAGACAAACCCGCAAGTGCCCGCGCTGGTTAGGTCGGCCCCTGAGGATTGTTCCTTTAACGGAGCTCGGTCCGCGGCCGGAAGAAGTCTCTACCTTTCGCGGCATGCTCCTTACTTGCCCCATGTCTGAGACCTCATAAGCGAAGCCTGCGACCAGCTTCCATTTCTCCATGCAATTCCTTCGTTGCAAAGCAGAAAAAGAATTATGTCGTAGAGATATTTGCCACGCCAGATGTCATCCAGTCGCCGATCTCGGCGTCCGAGACAAAATGGTGGCGCATGCGCAGCGTGCCGGGATGGTTATGCTCATTCACCACTTAGATTCGGCATCATCCTGCTGGCTATCCAACGGATCAACCACGCGTTGTGCAGATCAGAGCGATAGTTGTAAGACCGGACCCGATCGACACCAAGGTAGTCACCGCGTCGATTCAGATGCAGGACGGCTCAGGAACGGCTTGTGTTCGGCGGGCGCCACGGCCGGTACAGCTTTCCCACTGAAGAGACGTGTGATTTTATCCGAGCTCGCATTCGGGCAAGACAGCCATAGAGTCGGCGCTGTGCATGGCGCGCTCGCAGAAGTCATTCCATTCGTGCAACTGACAACCGCCAGCAAGAGGAGGCCGCGGTCAAGGCGCATTACCAGCAGATTGGGCGACCGACGGTGCCCACACGGGTAGCATGTTGAGAAACTGGACGCGATATCGGCGGTGCAGAAGTATAGGCCGAACGTTGTCGTCGCGTGCTGGTCACGCACCTGTTCGATGCCGACCGGCCGGAAGCAGGAGGAAACACCTTCGGGTGGACAAGGCCAACTTTATTGCACCGTGCGGCGAATACATCTTCGTTGGCAAATGAGCAGCTCAACGCGCACATGCCCCTCTGGCCATCCCGCATGAGAAGCTCACGCCGCCGTGGCTTTGCTCACGCGCCATCCACGACAGTCAAACTTCATCGCCATCTGGCGGCGAGGGCCGTCGCTGAAGTCGCATAGTCAAGCGACTGCAAGAACCGAGTAGCGAGCCGGCGATGGCATCCATCGATGAGGAAGTAACTCCGAGATTCGACTTGCCGGCCGCGCCGTGATGCGCGCTGCGTGCAGCACGCCAATGATTGCCGCAGCCCGCGTATCCCTCGCGCAGGCTGCCGGCGAACAGCCGGTTACCTCGGCCTGATGTGTTCTCCACCCAGTTCTTCGAGATCGGCTCCTCGCCGTCAAGGATGAACCGCGTGCCGCGCTTGTGCGCCTTCAGTCAATCCTGGACGCGATCGACGCTGATTTGGAATGTGCGCAAGTTGCTCGACGCGACTGCCGAGCACCACCATGGCCTTTGCGCGTCTGTCCAGCAGCGGGGCGACGTTCTCGCAGAAGTGCTCAACGACGCTGATGGCTTAGTTTCGGTGTTAGTACCCCCAACCCAACGCTTGCCCCCCGGCGTGGAATTCCTCGACACTCGGGGGTGTTTGAATTTTTTGAGGCTGCGCATGCCAAAGGATCCAGAGGGATTGAAGGTCTGGAATGCGCTACAGGACCAGTGGCGGGAAACACAGCACAGGGCGATGATGGAGCGCACCCGGCTTACCAGCGCGAAGATTGCCCATGCAGCGGGTCATGGCGACGAACCTACGAGGGCGCAAATCGACAATGTGACAAAGCTTGAGATGCTTGCGGCGAAGCTAGCGCTGGACATGGATAGTTTCGTGAAACACCGGCTGGGCTGATGCCGCCTGGTTCTGAGACACATGTCGAGGCTGACCGAAATAGCGGGCAACTACTAGCTATCGTGCATTCCTCTGACCTTTGCAACGCTCGAAATAATGGCCCGAATCGACCGCCCCACGTCTTGCGCGAACCGTTGCGCCGCGCACGATCCCTGCGCGTGCACGCTAGCGCTCGTGCTCAGGGTCGGAAGTCAAGAGTGCCGGCGTGCGATGCGCAGATTTCTGATCGTGCCGGTTCGGCCAACCCTCGAACGATGCGCGAAGATGCGCGTCACACGTGGTCCCGCAATGGGGCGCCACCTGCGCCGGCGAGGAGCGCTACCCCAATGGATTTAGAGATCTTGCCGCTGTTCTGCGTTGGCCCGCTGCGCATTGGCAGCGACGCCCAGGCGGTCTATGCCGCACTGGGCGTATGCGAACACCGTGAAGATCGAACTTCTGGCGTCCTGACGGATTTCTGGCTCGGTGGAAGATTCCAAGTGCACTATGCAGGGGAGCCGCGCGTGGTGGCCCTGATCGAGATCTCGCTGGACCCCAGGGTGGTGCCCCGCCTGTATGGCATGCCCCTCTTTGCCAGGAAAGTGTCGAACCTGATGCGGCAGATCGCATCTTACGCAAGCGTGCGCTTCGAGATCCGGAGCGCCGGCAAACAATGCGTTTGCCCGTCGCTCGAGTTGGCGTTGCAGCGAACCGACGCGGACGACGACTACTTTTCGGCCGTGGCAGTCGGCAGGTTGGGCTTTTTTTCTTTGTGCCAGGCCCCTGGCGCTTGGCAGCGCTGAGTCGGCCGTTATTGCCGCGACGGACGATCGCGTTCAGTTTCAGCCTCTCCACAACGCCCGATCGCCGGTGCGGCGCCAGCGGGCCCAAATCCAGCGTGCAAGCTCTCTCGCAGCCTTGCATCACTTGCCGGCATCCGTCGAGGAGTAGAGGAAAAGCGGTTACCATTGAACTGACGGTCGCCGCGGCGGTTGATATGGGAAAGGCCCCACTTTCTTCAGGCGCGCGACATCACGGGACCGCCGAGCACCCGCGTCGGCCGCATCCACATGAGCTTGCGTTGTGACAACTGCGGTCCATAGGCTTGATGTCGCCAGTGGCCCCGTCGCCAGTGCGGGCGGCGGCTCGCATGAGCGCCTGGAAGGCCAGCGCCTGCGGGGTGTCGTTCCATTGCATCGACAGCTTCGACGCTCTGCTGGAAATCGAGGCCCACGCGATGGATCTGCAGGTAGCCGAGGTTCTTCAACTTGGACGACGTTCGCTCCGCTTCCTTGATGCCTCGGGTGAGCTTCGTGAGCATGCTCGGCGGTGCGTCCGTTTCCCAGTAGAACCTTGAATCCTCGGGGTACGCCGTGAGGTAGGCCATGCAGTTGCCGGCGAGCGCCAATGCCTGCTTCACCACGGGCGCATTGGCCTCCATCTCCGCATGGATGCTCTCGTAGATCTCTTGGGTCATGTGCCATTGGTTCAGACCGGCTTGGGAAGCCGCGAACACTTCGCGCAGCTCGTCTTCTCCGGCTGCAACGGCGAGTTCGACGGCCTGCGCAAAAGGTACGTCGTGCGAGTTTTCGGGGAACTTGAGCATGAAGCTGTCGCGCACGGTCGATGACGAGGGCCAGCCCTCGCTCGTTCGGCCGACCAGCGCCAGTTGCCACTTGTGTTCCACGATGGCCACGACCGCGCCTTCCACTGGAATCTGCCCGTACAGCAGGAGATCGTGCTGGGGACCCCAGTGCAGGTAGTAGATGTGGTTTGGCGAGCGCAGGTCGCTCAGGCGCATGTCGCCGGTGTCGGAATGCGCGAGTGCTTCGAGCAGCGCGGGGCTGATGTCATACAGAGGTGTATCGAACCACTCGAGCGTCACGAGGGTCTGTGCAATCGGCGATTCGCAATGCAGGAAATGCTGCGGATTGACAGACTCGGACAGACCCGCGCGCAGTGCCGAGGCAAGGATTGTGTCTCGCACGAACTTTACCACCGGCAAGCGAAGATCGGTAGCGTGGCGATACACATCGGCCACGAAGGCGTTGTTGTAGTAGGGCCGCTTGGCGCGGAAGTATTGGGGGTAGTAACGGTTTCTCATGCGGATGGAGGCGACGTTCACAGTGCGACGCGGATCACCTGCCTGCGCTGCACTGGGGCTAGGCATGCCGGGCCGGCAGTCATGGTTTGCCGCGGCGGCCGCGCGGCGCGTCGCGGATCGAGGGGGAGCCGCGATCGACGTCCACCAGCAGGCCCGGAACGGTCCGCAGCCGAAGGCCTCCACCCCTTGGGAATTCCTGGGTGTCAGCCACAAAATCCATCTCGAAGGTACCGACGCGCACTGCATCGCCATCCGTGAAGACCTGGCTCTGGACGCGCTCGCCGTTCAAGCATGTTCCGTTGCTGCTGCCGATGTCTTCGATTGTGACGAAGGCGGGCGCCACAGTAGTGAGGGCGTGCTTGCGACTTGCGCTGACCGAGTCCAATGTCACTCTGCACATCCCACCCCAAAGAGTCGGCATTCGCCTTGAGACGGATCTTGGTCGGACTTCCATATGCGGCCGGAACGATGGGCATCGATGAATCCTCTTGCGAAACAAGCACGAGGTCGGTCCCCCGCAGGAAACGCATCGCGCAGTCAACGGGCGCCAGACGTCACGCCTCACGCTCCTCGAGCCAGTGAGTGCCTTCGCCGTAGACCTCGTCGCCTGCGCGCACCATGCGCTCGGCCAGCTCGCGATTAACCGGGTTGTCCGGAATCCACATCCCGCCGGTGACCGGCAGGCCAACGTCTTCGAACTGCGCTCGTGACCAGCGCACGCGGATTTCGATCATGGTGCTTGCGCGCGCATTATTGGCGTAGCAGCAGTGCTTGCGCAACCGCCTGCCGGACCGAGGACACATGCGCATTTCGAGCACTCACGCGCAGTCCAATGCGACGAGTCGGGTTGTCGATCGACGAAAGCGCGTGATGCCCTCGCCGCGATGCGCGCTTCCCGATCCTGATCAGCCACGTTGTCCGGCAGTCGCCGGTCCATTGGGAAACGGAGCTCGCCATGGAAAGTCGCTGGTGCACGGCTTGCGGAAACTTGTTCGTGCCAAGAGCCCAGGCACCGCGCCAGTCGTACTGTGCACAACCCGATTGCCAGCGCGAACGACGCCGTCTGTGGCAGCAGGCCAAGCGTCGCGGCGACCCGGACTACCTCGACAACCAATCGCAAGCGCAACGTGCGTGGGCGGGGCGCAATCCCGGCTACTGGCGAGAGTACCGTGCTCGTCATCCCGACTATGCGGCGCAGAACCGAAGGCAACAGAAGGACCGCAATGTCAAGCGCAAGCCGCTCGGTATTGCAAGGATGGATGTTTCGGATGGCGATGCGCACATCCTGCCCGACGGTGTGTATGAATTGCGCATCGCGGATGCAGCGGCTGTTGCAAAGATGGGTGTCTGGACCGTCCGGCTCGTCGTGGTGGCCTGGCAGCCCGGCGAGACCGATCGTGCGTGGGTCGATTGCAAAGAGAGGACGTGATCGATAATGCGTCCCGGAACTGCTACCTTGCCCGGCAAATCGCGCACGCGCCGCGCGACCCACCTTCTACTCTCTCCAGAGGGCTCGGCGATGGAACAAGTTCAGCGTGACACGGCACCACCCCATGGATGCGCGCGGCGTTGCGCTGCTGAGTACGTTCGCATGTCAACGGAGCACCAGCAATACTCCACGCGCAACCAGTCCGACACAATCAGAGAGTACGCGAAGCAGCGCTGCATCGACATCGTCAAAACCTACGCCGACGAAGGCAAGAGTGGCCTCCATATCGATGGTCGACATGCCTTGAAGCAATTGATAGACGATGTCCAAGCGGGGCCAGTCTCGTTCTCGGTCATTCTGGTGTATGACGTCAGTCGATGGGGGCGTTTTCAGGACGCGGACGAGAGTGCCTATTACGAGTATCTTTGCCGGCGGGCGGGCATCCAGGTGGCCTATTGCGCCGAGCAGTTCGAGAACGACGGATCACCTGTCTCCACCATCGTGAAGGGGGTCAAGCGAGCGATGGCTGGCGAGTACAGCCGCGAACTCTCCGCCAAGGTGTTTGCAGGCCAATGCAGGCTGGTCGAACTGGGGTTCCGTCAGGGAGGCCCGGCGGGATATGGTATGCGCCGCGTGCTGGTGGACCAGGTCGGCGAGGTCAAGGGGCTGCTCGAACGCGGCGAGCAGAAAAGCCTACAGACAGACCGCGTGATCCTTCAGCCGGGTCCTGATGGTGAAGTCGGCGTCGTGCGCCGGATTTTCGATTGGTTCGTCGATGGCGGGCTACCCGAGACCGAGATTGCGAGGCGGCTCAACCAACTGTCCATCGCCACCGACCGGGGTCAAGCCTGGTCACGTGCAACGGTGCACCAACTGTTGACCAATGAGAAGTACATCGGCAACAACGTCTACAACCGCCGGTCCTTCAAGCTCAAGAAGCGGCGTGTCGAGAACAGCCCCGAGCACTGGGTTCGCAAGGACGGCGCCTTTGAACCGATCGTCAAAGCCGATGTGTTCTACAGCGCGCGAGGCATCATTCGTGCGCGGGCGCTGCGTTTCACGGATGACGAATTGCTCGCACTGCTCAAGGGTCTCTACGAGCACCGAGGTTTTCTCACAGGCATCGTGATCGACGAGACCGAGGGCATGCCACCTTCGTCGGCATACGCCCATCGGTTCGGGAGCCTGTTGCGCGCGTACAGGTTGATCGGCTATGCACCCAGCCGTGACTATCGATATCTGGAGATCAACCGCTTCTTGCGCAAGCTTCATCCCACCATCATGGCCGAGGTGGAGAGCGGCGTTGTGGCCGCAAACGGAAAGACCGTCCGGAATCCGTCAACGGATTTGTTGGACGTGAATCACGAATTCAGCGTTTCCGTCGTGTTGGCGCGCTGCTGCGACCTGGGCGTTGCACAACGTCGCTGGAAGGTTCTTTTTGATGCGAGCCTCGCGCCAGACATTACGGTGGCGGTCCGCTTGACACCGGCGAACGACGCCGCGCTCGACTATTACCTGTTGCCGAGGCTGGACTTCGCCCCAATGGGTATCTGCCTGTCCGAAAGCAACGCGGTCGAGTTGGAGAGTTATCGGTTTGCCTCGCTCGACCGCCTGTACGCGATGGCGGCGCAAACCAGGCTGCGGAGGAGTGCATGAGCACGGGCGCGCCGGTGCGCGACTTGCGCATGATCCCGGTGGACCGCATCAAGGTAATAAACCCACGCGAGCGGAACGGACTGGTGTTCGGTGGCATCGTTGACAACATTCAGGCGATCGGGTTGAAGAAGCCCGTGACGGTGACGCCCCGGCCCGGCGCGGACGGTGCCGAGAGCTATCTGCTGGTTTGCGGTGAAGGGCGATTCAAGGCTTTTTGCCAACTGGGCGAGACGCGCATTCCCGCATTGGTGGTAGCCGTCAGCGACGAGGATGCCTTCATCATCGGTCTGGCCGAGAACATCGCGCGGCGCAAGTACAACCCCCTCGATCTGTTGACAGGCATCACGGACTTGGATCGCAGCGGACACAGTGCGAAGGAGATTGCGGCAAAGACGGGGCTCTCGACGCAGTATGTCTACGATATTTTGACGTTGGTCGCACGTGGAGAAGAGCGTTTGTTGGCCAGCGTTGGGCGCGGGCAGATCTCACTGTCCGCCGCCCTCAAGATTGTCAGTGCGGGCAATGACGACAAGGCTGTGCAACTGGCGCTCCAAGAGGCTTACGAGACCGGTCAATTGCGTGGCCGCCAGTTGCTCAACGCACGACGCCTGATCCAGCAGCGCCAAATTCACGGTCGTTCCGTCATGCGCAGCGTCGCGGACAAGCCCGCGGGTGTCACCGCCTCTAATCTCGTGCGGGCCTATCGCAAGGAAGCACAACGCCAGCAGTTGATAGTTCGCAAGTCGTCGGTAGCGCAGCAGCGATTGCTGTTTGTGGTGGGTGCCCTGCGCGAACTGTTTGCCGATGAACACTTCTGTACCCTTCTCCGCGCAGAGGGGTTGGATTCGCTGCCACGCTACTTGGCCGAGCGAGTGGCTGAAGGTGGCAACCCTGACGGGAGCTTGGCATGACGGACGTGGCGCTGGCATTTCTGCCCAAGCCGCTGAGCATCGCGCTGGTGCGCATTCTGCCGTCGCACGCATTGCCAGCCGGCTTCCAGCAGACCCGGAAGTTCAAGCAGATTTGCGCCTCGATCGCGGAGATAGGCATGATTGAGCCACTGTCCATCTCGCCGGTTGATCGCAAGAGCGGGCAGCACTGCCTCCTGGACGGACACCTGAGATGGGAGGCGCTGCGAACCTTGGACTACGAGGAAGCTCCCTGCCTCGTGGCCACCAGCGACGAAACGTACACCTACAACAACTATGTCAATCGGCTCTCGACGGTTCAGGAGCATCTGATGATCCGACGTGCGGTTGAGCGCGGTGTTTCGCCTGAACGGCTCGCGCGGTCTCTTTGCGTGGACGTTCGACAGATCACGAAGAAGATGACGATGCTGGACGGGATCTGCCCGGAAGTCGTCGCGCTGATGAAAGACCGTCAGTTTTCGACCGAGGTGTCCAGCGCCCTCAGGCAGATGAAGCCGGTGCGCCAGATCGAATGCATGCAGCTAATGGTGTCTGCCAACAACACGACGATTTCGTACGCGCAGGCAATGCTGGCGGCAACCTCGCCGGCGATGCTGGTGCAGGGGAAGCGACCTGCACGGCGCGCCGGCGCAAGCCAGGAGCAGGTGGTCCGCATGGAGCGTGAAATGAGCAACTTGCAGGATCGATACCGCCTGGCTGAGAACACATATGGAGAAGATGTCTTGCATCTCGTGCTGGCCAGGGGCTTCATCGTGAAACTGCTTGGCAATGCCCAGGTCCACCGCTACCTGGAAAAGCACGATGCCACGGTCCTAGAGCAGTTCGAGGAGATTGTGCGCATGGCATCCATGGAGCTGTAGCGCGACTTCAACACGCGAGGGGTGTTCCTGCGAAGGCCACGGGCGGCTGGCCCCGGTTGATGTCCCAGCAAGTGGTGTAAGTCTTGTCTCACTCGCTGCACGGCAAGGCGCGTAGGGCGTAGCCCGAAGCGGCTTGCCGTGCAGCGGCCGCGCTCTTCGGGGGGTGGTCATCGTGAAGTCCGGATAAGTTTGACGTGCGACCCACCAAACCTGTCTTGAAGGAAATCACAATGACCAACGCCACTATGGCATTAGATGCTATGTAGGACTACCCGACCGAGACCCGTTTAGATAAAAGCGGATTTCCGTGGCCGGCGTCAACTACCTTGTCCGCCCGGATCGCGGTAGGGACGCCCATTGCTGGGCGCCCCCCGCACAGATCCCAGCGTGCGCAACTAACGCACTGGGCTCCTACCTTGGGTGGTTGACGGCAAAGCGCTCGCTCGG
>NZ_JBBKZT010000063.1:0-9280 GCF_037889975.1 Variovorax rhizosphaerae
GTGAACAGGCTCTCGCTATAGCTGTCGGCTCCTCGCATCGGCGCTTCCCTCTTCATCGATCTGATGAGCTCGATCTTGGCTCAAGGCAATCGGTATTTCAACGGCCTGCTAGGCAAGCCCCTTCTGTGATGGCCACCGTAGTTCACCAGCGAGCCGGCATTGTTGACGATGTAGCCAGACACCCGTTGGAGATTCCACCAGAGTGGTCGAGTATTCATAGCCCGTCCTGGCCATCAACGCGTCATCGAGCGCCTTGATGCGCGCCACGGACTTGCCGCCCTTGCCGTGCCAGACGAACCATTTGGCGCTGCGGATCTCGCTTTGCACCCAAGCTCGCTCCAGCGGTTCGATTGGGGCGTTGCCGAGCACCGAGTTCTCCGCCGCCTTGAACTTCATTGCGATGTGAAACCAGTCCAGTATCCTGCCGCGGGCAAGTTGGCTGCCCTGGACCGCCTTGGGGAACTCGCCCGCGTCATCACTGATCATGGTCGCTCGCTCGTTGGGGCCGACACCGCTTCGGGCGAGAAATTGATCCAATCGCGCGGCCGCCGAGGGCACCTGCTTGTGCACATACGCGTACACCCGAGGAGCACGGTCGGCAAACGCAGCTCGCCCGGCAACGATATTCACGTGGCGTCGTAAGGTCGGTACCGGGGACCAAGGCGACCGAAGCTTGGCTTCAGCGCGCGCACTGGCGCCCTTGAGGCTGCTGTGGTGTTTCAACCATGCCGAATCGACGCTGACGCACGCAATGTTGGTGGATTCGCGCCGCGGGACGGTGGTGGCGGCGATGGCGGTGGCCTTCGGCTGGTTGGCGATATCGCGCTCCAACTCGGCATCGAGTTGCCTTGCGACCGTATGAATCCTTTGCCGTGTGCCGCTGAACGAGATCTTGTCAAGCTGCCGGTAGGGCAGATGGGCAGCCCATTCCACCTGAAGGTATTCAAGTTCCGGGGTCACCCGCCTGGGCAGCGCCTTGCAAAGCGGACTCATTGAACTGCATGCAGTCCCCGGTACCCCCGGTAGGGACACGACCGCAATCTCGGGCTGCTGACGGCCACGCTGCCATACACGGTCCGCACTACAATGCTGCGACTGTCCTTGTGGCTGAGTGGGGTGTTGCACCGGCGGCAGTTCATCTCGCCCGACATCCACTCGTCGACCTGCTGCGAGACCATTACGTCTTGGGCCCGGGCCAGGAGGGCACGGCCTTCTGCAAGGGTGAGGCCCAACTTGGCAAGACTGCGGTCTCGCCGCTCGAGAACGGCCAACGTCACCGCACCGTCCACTGCGTCGACGATGTCCGCGGCCTCAGCGATTCGAGCCTCAATATCAAGCGCATGGCTTACCTCCAACGATTCAATGACCGCCAAAGTAGCGAAGACGGCCACCTTGTGAGACAAGGCGGCGAGACTCGCAGTCTCCCGCACTTTTGCACACTCTCCAAGAATGCGACGTAATGTTGCGACCGCCGGCTCGTCGGTACGCGTTAATCATTCGATTTCATTGGGTTTTATGAAATCGCAACGGTCGCATCTTTGTTGCACTTCACGGTTCGCAACCATCGCCCGGGTAGCCCGCAGAAAGGTGAAATTGGTCGGCTGCCTGGCAATCGCCGAGAAGGGCAACCTCGGTAAACCCGGCACCTCGACAAGGTGGGGGTGAGGGGCGATCGCTGCGTGTGCAGGAGATCGCACTGGCGGAACTTCACTGCGTGACGACGGCGGCCGATCCAGCAACTTTCCCCGTCGTCTGGCAGAACTGACAACGATCGAACTTGGCCTGAGGAAAGTTGGTGCGGGCAACAGCGCTGGCCTCTGCTTCAGAGGTGACACTGAACCAGCCTCCATCGCGACCGAGTTTCCCAATTGGCTTGTGAACACTGCCCACTGGGGACGGAATCCGCTTGCAGTCCTCGCGATGCAATCTCGCCGTGCGAAGTCTCTTGTCGATCTTGAGCAACATGCTTTCTCTCCATTCGAAAATGCTTGCCACCCGCGATGCCTTCACCTCGCCTCCAGGCCAGACAACCATTGTCCGGATTCAGCCGGCCGGTCAGCGAATGTATTGAAAGTCGAGTACAGAATCGGAATGCGATGAGCATCTCATCCCCGAATACGTCGGCACCTATCCATATTTGCTCCGCTTCAGCACCGGCGCGCGAAACCCCTTCAAGACTTCGCGCCACTTTTTCACCGTGTCACCATCGTCCGGGGCGTCGCCGATTTCGTCGGCCTCAGCGATTCGGGAACCAATGATCAGGCGTGTTCGATCATCCGAGCTAGCAAGCCCCCCTGGCAATCGCAATGGGTTCAACTTGCTGGTGCTCCGCGTACGATCACCTCGCACCCGTCAACGCCGTCTCTTGGCCATTAACTGCCTCAACCTGCTGCAACAAAGCGCGCGCCATCCAGCTCCTGCTCGCCGTCCCAGCGGTAGGCGACCAACGGCCCGGCCTTCGCGGCCGACCAGTCCAGGCAGGCCACCTTGGACGTCTGAAGGTGCGGCGTGCCTTCCATCCAGTAGTGCCCGATGAACACGGGCGTTCCGTTGATTGGACCGCCGCCCAAATACCCGGGCGGCAGCTCGCATTCCGGCATGCGGTCGAGCTGATGTGCGCCAACAATTGCAACGTCGCGATAACTGCGAGCGCCTCCTTCCCACCACTTTGCCCGTACGTCATACCTCTCGATGCCACCGTGGTCCACGAACGAACGGCCGGGCGGCAGGCGGATCTCCAGCCCCTTGGTCAGGCCTTCCATCGCCAGGCACTCGGGCGAGCCTCTGTTATACGCAGCGTGCAGGAAATCCTCGTCCATTGGCTTTCCGGAGGGCAACTGCCTTGTGACGAGGTCAACATAGGGCTGGTGCCACCAGGCATGCACCGCGCGGGCGCCGCCCAAGTCGAGCGCCAGCGGCAAGGTCTTGAACCACTCGACCAACTCCAGCTGGAGCGCCGAGCCACATCCGACCTGACGCAGGAACTCGGCATGCAGCGAAATGTTCTTGGGACTGTGCCGCCGCAGAAAGGCTGTCGGGTCCTGCGGATGCTGCGTCACAAACCCGATTGCGTTGAATTCGTGGTTGCCCATCAGCGCGAGCGCACGACCGTTCTCAACCATCGCGCGGACGGTCTTGACCACCTTGACCTGCTCCGGCCCACGGTCGATCAGGTCGCCCACGAAGATGGCTTTGCGTAGGTACGGAGGCACCCAGCCGCCGGCCTTCTCGACGTAGCCCAGTTTGCGCAGCAGCGCCTCGAGTTTGCCAGCCTGGCCATGGATATCACCGATGAAGTCGAAGCCCACTGGTCACCACCTTTTGATCTCCGCTAGTTTCATCATGCATCGTCGTACGGGATTTGAGGACCAGGAACCTGTGCCAACTCGTACGCATCTGGGCCGGCATCATTCACATTGTGGCGGCGAAGCGCGCGGCCTCATTCTTGGCCCGTGCCTTGCCGGTCTTTTGCGAAGCCCTGCACGTACGCGCTATCGGAAGACATATTGAGGGCGCTTTCGAAGCCGCACGAGAATCGGTAGCCATTGCTTGCACGCATGGTATCGGCGGACGCGACTTATTTAAGTGTGGTATCAGTTCGTTGGTCTTCTTGACCACATGCATCGAGTAGCGTGATCGCGTCGCCTCACCCTGTTCAAACAATCCAATTTCGGCCACGGCTCCGTGTAGCACTTCCGGGATCTCGCCCGCATCCAAGAACACCGCCACACCTTCCAGAATCCTGAGCAATTCGAAAAGATCATGCGACGCGTATACCGTGTTGCATTGCTTTTCGGTGAGGAAGTCTGGGTCTGGCTTTTCGAGCTGCCGGCGATGCTCTTGGATCTGAACTGCGAGCTGCAGGCCCTCCTTGATCAGGCTCTCCGCGGCATGCCGCTGCATGTAGAAGATCGGAAGCGCAAAGTGATCGAGAGCGCGGCTTTTCTTGGCCGTCTGCAATAGTGCTTCGGCCGCCAAGAGGTAGGACTGGCCGTAGTTTGGTATGCAGTGTCCACCTATTCTGGCGACACTGTTCTCCAAGTCTTCCTCAGTTTGCTCCGGTGATTTGCCCCACGGCAGCACTCCCTCTGGCTCGAGTGGATCAGGCAAATATAGGGCGTCCCAACGCTTTGCCATTCAGCATTCCTTCATATGTTTGAATGAGGTTGCAGGTTGCCTCCAGCGCAACTTGATTGGTTGCGTGATTATTGCCGCAAATTGAGAGGCGATAGCTGGCAATCGCCCTCGTTGCTCGGGCTGTGTAATGTCCGTATGATGGTACTCAATGAGTATTTTCACGAAGGGCTGACGCATGGGCATGCCGCTGCAGAGAAAGTCCCTGGCCGAGTACTTGGCCTGGGAGGCGGAGCAAGCCGATCGCAACGAGTTCTATCGCGGCGAGATCTTCCTGATGGTGGGCGGCACTCGCGCGCACGGCCGCATCGTCGCGAACATGAGCCGGCGCCTCGGCAACCATCTGGACGGCTCGGCTTGCCAAGTCTTTCAGGATGGCACCAAAGTCCAGATCGCCGACGATACGGTGCTTTATCCGGATGTGTTCGTCACCTGCGGCAAGACGTTCCGCGACGACGACCAAGTCATCACGGACCCTCTGCTCGTTATCGAGGTGCTGTCGCCCAGCACGCAGGGCTACGACCGCAGCGCAAAGTTTGCTTTCTATCGTCGCCTGCCATCCCTGCGCGAATACGTCCTGATTGATCCAGACACGCGCCGCGTCGAGGTGTTCCGTCCCGAGCCGGACGGCAACTGGAAGCTGTTCGACATGACGGAGGCCGGTGCCTTGACGCTGGCCAGCATCACGCTGGATTGTCCCATGGCCTGGGTGTTTGAAGGCATGGCGGATGCCGGGGCGACAAAGCAATGAGTGTCGAGCGGCAGAGCCAGGTGGAGTACCTGCAGGCGGCCAAGGCCACCTTGGGCATGCAATGGGATGAGGTCGCCCAAGCCGCGGGCATCGAGCCGCGCGCCTTCAAGAACTACAGGTTGCCCGAGGGCTCGAAGGGCCACCGCAACATGCCCAGGCTCGCCCGCGATGCGATCGAAAGCCTGCTCAAATCGCACGCCAGGAAAAACAGAAGGAAGGCCGCTTGACGAGGCACTCATTGAGTACCGTGCTCGAAACATCGAACAACGGGGGGCACATGAACATTGAACTCGGCGCAGAGGGCAAGCTCGTCATGAGTTCGCCGCAACAACGTTGGCACGCTGGCAATGCGGGTGATGAAGCGCTCATGCAAGTCTTGAGATTCGCCGGGCAAGAGATGATGGCGCTCACCGACGACAAAGGCGGTTTCACCCTGGCGTTCCTGGGGTTCCAGGCGAAGGGCTTCAGCTCGATGGGCGCCGCCAAATCTTCCGCTTCGGCGTTCGCTCGCCAAGTCCTTTCGCGCATGAGCGACCTGGTTGCTGACCGAACGGAAAAGATCCGCATGAAGACGCCCGCCCAACTGGCAAGCAGCTCGCTCGACAGCGAGAAGGATCACAAGACGCGAGCGGCCACTTTGCGGCGAGTGGCGGGCGGCGTCCGATCGCATGCGCAAGCCAGCGCCGTCGCGGGTTTCAGTGACGCAGAGCGAAAGCTGCTCGCCAAGGCGGCGGCTTTGCTTGAGTCTGCTGCCACCGCATCGCTTAAAGCGGCGGCCATCGCGAAAAGGCGGGGGGACGACAGAGCCACTCGCCAGAAGGAAACGTTGAAGGCCATGCAGGGAACGTTCGCGAGCCTGACGACCGTAGCGAATCAGGTGGCATTGATTGCCGCGGTGCGCAGCTACAGCCTGCGCCATCTGGAGCGTCACGACCCGTCGAACAGCCAAGGCGGGCTTCCGGCGCTGTTCAGGGAGGCTTTGGTAGATCTCTCGGAGACCCTGTCGACGAATGATGACGACCGGGCCGTCGCGCAAGTCGTGACGGATGCCTGGGGCAAGTTCAAGTCGGGCAAGGAAGCGCTGCAGGCGCGCCACAGCGCTGTCATTGCCAGCCTGGCCGGCGGCGTCGAGGCAGCGACATTGGCGAGCAAGTTGATCAACCAGGCACGAGGCCAATGAACTTCTCGACGGACGAAGAGCGCAAAGAGTCGCTGCAGTTGCTTCGCGAGGCGGCGGACTACTTGAAGCGGATGCCAATGGTGCCGGTTACCCACAGTTTTATCGCCAGGATCGAGGAGCACTTAGCGGCACCGACCGCCAAGCTGACGCTGCAGCGCAAGCGCGTACTGGTGGGTAACGATGGCTTTACGCCCGCAGGCTTGCCAACAGCATCGGCAAGCCTGGTCGGCGATCAACTCACAGTGCACGTACACAAAGCCGGCTTGGAGTTAGCTGTGAGCGGGCCGCTTCATTTCAAGATGATGCCGGACGACACGCGGCCCAGTGGCCAGGGCGCCGAAGGCTTAACGGAAATCAATGAATCAAGATGAGCAAATACCTGGTTGAGTTCTGGTCGAAGCCGGCAGACGAAGTCGTCGCTAACGACGTGCGCCATGAGGTTCCGTGTGCCATGCGAGAGGAGGCGGTCGAGCTGGACGACGCCACCGCCAAGCTGCACGCTGACGCGGCAGACAGGTTGGAAACGTCGCTCGCAGATCTGCGAGCCCACGAGTAGGAGAACGACGCCATGAACGTATTCGAAACCATGCGGTCCGACCTGAACGAACTTGTGCGCCTGGTGCGGGCGAGCGAACGCTATTGCACGACCATCGCCGCCAGGCCTGGACTGGCATCGAGCGAGACGCATCAGGTCGAGCTTGCGCGAGAGCATCGCATCAATGAGCTGTGGTCGCGCTACGGCGTCACAGCCTGATCAACGGGGAAACACGGTGAAGAATTCCGACGCCATACCCGCGACCCTGGCCGATGAGTTGCTTCGCCTCGGTGCTGGGTCGTACTCCGACCTATGCATGAGTAACGGGCGAATCTGTGCTGTGGGGCGGATGCTGTGGACACACGCCATCTTGGTTGGCATATCGATTCACTCGTCGGCCGAGCGGCGCTATTTCTACGAACACCAAGCGGACGCCGCGCGCGCCTTAAGCGAGTGGGACGGACACGGGCACCCACCGGGGCCATGGATCAAAGTCAAGGGGCGCATGGGCGGCGTGCTGCTTGATGAGTTGGGACCCGGTGCGGTACCGATGGCACAGCACGCATGACAATGTGCCCATCCAGGCAGGGTTTGAACATCGGAAGGGAGTGGGACCGACCCACTTTGTCTCTGCGATACGGCCGGTACCTGCAGTGATACCCGTGATCATCGGCGAAATCTTCCACAACCAGCGTGGAGCCCTCGATCATCTTGCTTACCAAATGGTCCGTCTGGCTCGCCACAGGACAAGAGCCGCCGGCCAACATGAAGCAACTGTACTTTCCGGACTGCGATAGCAGGGAACACTACCTCAAGCGGCAGACAAACGGCGATCAGTTCTTCTACAACATTTCGCCTGAAATGAGTGAGGCGATCGACGAGATTGCACCTTATAGAGGTGGCAACGACGCGCTTTGGAAACTGGCGACTACAACAATATCGACAAGCACAAAATGTTGGTCGCCTCCGCTGGAATGGGGGCCTCCGTCAATCTGGGGCTGGGAAAGATGATAGCTAACTCGATCCTGGCTGATACCCACATTTTTTCCGCAGAAATGCGCAAAGCGCACGCAGAGGGTTCACGGCTCTTTGACAAGGAGCACCCCTTGTTCTTCCGTTCCTTCACGGAGTTGGGCAGAACGAGAACTGCGGTCGCATTTCGCCCTCGGTGTGCCTGGCCTGATCCCGCCGGAGGACTTCAACGTAGCCATGGCCGAGATCGCCATGGCGGTCGAAAACGTCGCGACCAAGCTCGAGCTTTTTTTAAAGAATAGCCAATCCTGGTCACTCACGGGTTTCGTCATGAACTAGAAGCCGCAGTAAAGGCGCGAGTAGGCATGCCGCGCGCACAGCCTGATCGGGACGCAAGTGCCCTGTAGCGTTAGGTCCCGATTGCACCCCTACCCTTGCGGCCCGCTGAAGTATTCGAATTCTTCCAGTTTGCGAAAGAGCGACCTGCGCGTGACCGGGCGGGAGGTCTCCAGCCTTTGAAGGAACGCAGGATCGTTGCGCAGACGACGCCTTGCCAGCACCGGCTGTCTCTCGGTCCAGTCAAGCAGCGCTGCGTGAGCGTTCGATACGGCAAAACTCTCAGTCTCCGAGAGTTCCACCATGCCCGCGTCGCCCTGGATCAGAACGCCGAATTCGCACGCGAGCGCTCGAATCCCGAGCTGGGACATCCCATCCAACTCGAACTGTGCCTGGCTGCCGTATTTGCATAAGGCCCAGCGATCGGCGTTGACCGCCACGGCCCCGCCCGCGAGACGTGCAATGGACGCATTCAATGGGCACTCGCCCTTGTTGGTTTCAGCGACCAGGAACGGCCCATCGAAGACCTTTCCCGTGAACCGACGCCGCTCGATCGTGACATCGAGAAAAGTTCGACCCGATACGCGGTGATGCTCCACTGCAGCCACCCCGAGCGACCGAAGGCCCTCAAAGTAGGCCAGCGCTCGGGTCTGCATCAGCGCCCGCCATTGCGGGACGGTCAAAGTTGGCATGTCGCCATGCAGCCCCGGTGACGTAGAGACAAGGTCCGGCCGGCCGTCGGCAACAGCCTGCGCGCGCGCTGGCTCGGCCACGAGGCGCATTGGTGCCCCGCGGACCACCACACCAGCCCGTGTCGCGGAGTTCCTGCCCATGTCCCAGCGATTCTTGAGCCGACGTAGAGAGGTGAATGCCTCGGTTGAGGCCGTTCACTCTAGCGCTCTTTTTGCGGTAGCGCTACATCGCGGCGGCGTATGCTCTCGCATGTCCCCGGCACTCGGAGGGGAATCGCGGGCGTCCGGGCAAACCAAGCCAGTCGCGATCGCGTGGGGTAAACAACCGGGGCCAGGTTACGTCCCGGCGGATGGTGTAAGTCTTCAGCCCGGACAGGGCTGAGATGCACGGTACTCAGCGAGCCACTGCGGACAGCCGAGTGGGCGCAGTGTCGCTCAGGGTCTGCAAGCCTTCAAGCTGCATGTACCGCCGGTTGAGAGACCACTCGTCGTTCTGCTCGAGCATCATCGCGCCGACAAGACGTGTGATTGAAGCGTCGTTGGGGAAGATGCCCACGACATTCGTGCGGCGCTTGATCTCGGCATTCAACCGCTCCAGAGGGTTGGTGCTGTAGATCTGCGTCCAGTGGGCCCGCGGGAAGGTCATGAAGGCCAACACGTCGTTTTCGGCCTCGTCCATC
>NZ_JBBKZT010000064.1:0-9220 GCF_037889975.1 Variovorax rhizosphaerae
CAGCCTTTCCTGAGATGGCGCAGCCAATGCGGCGAGCCTTCGGTTGATGGCGCGCCGATCGAAGCGGTCGGGGTGGTAGTGACGCAAGATGCCCCATTGCTCGTCGTCCACTTCGTCAACAAGGTCGTCCAACTCGTGCCGGGACCTGCTCTCGCCGACTACGGTGAACGTCAACCGAGTGGCCATGAACGCATGCGGACCGCCACAATCTTCGGGGGGTGCGGCGCGCCGGCCTCCGATGCACACCGGGTACACCCGCTTGGGATCCAGAGGCAAGGCAGCCTCGATGCGCAGGTCGTGCACCCACAAATCGCCGAAGTCGTATTCATAGGTGAATCGCTCAAGGCGCCCCAACTCCAGTTGTCCGATCAGGGCTTTGTGCGCGTCGGTATCGAAGACCACGCCGCCATCCTGATTGACTCCGTACTCGCGACCGCGAATCTCGAATCGGTGGAGGTGCATGTCCTGCCAGGCGAACGCGACCTGAAGGATCTGGTGAAGCCGGACGACGCTCGTATCGCTACGCACCAGCAGGCGCCGCCAAATCATGCAGCACGGCGCGCAGCTGCAGTACCTCTTGGCCAGGACATGCCCCGATTTCCATATCCAAAGCTTACTTTGCTGCACTGCACACCCCCAGGAAATGGATGCTCTCGTCGAGTTGTGATGTTCCCAGTGCGCTACGCCGACGACTTCGTGATCCTGGTGCATGGCACGCAACAGCAGGCCGAGGCCGAGGCCGAGGCCGAGCGGGATGCTCTTGCCAAGGCACTGCACGACGGCATGGGGCTGACCCTGTCACCCGACAAGACGCGGATCACGGATCCGGCTGACAGCTTCCAATTCCTCGGGCATCGCGTGAGCATGCGATGGGACGACCGCTTCGGCTGGTCGCCCCGGATCGAGGTTCCGAAGACCAAGGCGGCGGACTTGCGGCACAAGGTCAAGCAACTGACGACACGGCAGACCCTGCACTGGTCGCTCGACGACCTGCTCCAGAAGCTCAATCCTATCCTGCGTGGCTGGGCGCACTTCTACTGCTATTGCACCGGCGCGAAAGACGTCCTCGGCGGCCTGGACTGGTACGTGAGAGACCGTGTGTGGCGCTGGATGCGAAAGAAGCACCCAGAAGCCTCCGTGCGGTGGCTGCTTCGACACCGACGACCCAGCCGGCACCGTCCGACGCGACGCGTGTGGCAGGGTGAGCGGCACGAGCAATACCAAATGGGCTGGCTGAAGGTCCAGCGCTACATACGCAGGTGGATGACACCACCCGACTTCACCGTAGTTCCTGGAGAGCCGGATGCATAGCGAAAGATGCACGTCCGGTTCGGCGAGGGGGCACGCGAAACTGCCGGTCGCGAGCTCGGCGCGGCGCGCGTGCTCTACTCAACCGTACGTCTCGACCTGGCAGGGCTTCGTCTACGTGGCCTTCGTCATCGACGTCTTCGCCAGGCGCATCGTCGGCTGGCGGGTCAGCAGTTCGATGCAGACAGACTTCGTGCTCGATGCGCTGGAGCAGGCGCTGTATGCACGCCGCCCAGAGCGTGATGCAGCGCTGGTACACCGCAGCGACCGCGGTTCGCAGTACGTGTCGATCCGCTACAGCGAACGGCTGGCTGAGGCGGGCATCGAGCCCTCGGTGGGCAGCACCGGCGACAGCTATGACAACGCCCTGGCCGAGACCATTAAGGGCTGTTCAAGGCCGAGGTCATTCACCGGCGCGGGCCGTGGAAGACGCGCGAGGCTGTCGAACTGGCGACCCTAGAGTGGGTCTCCTGGTTCAACCACCATCGCTTGCTGGAGCCCATTGGCTACATCCTGCCGGCCGAAGCCGAGGCCAACTACTGGCGTGAGCAAAGTCGCTCGATGACCCCAGGCAAGCCCACGCAGCAAGCCACGCTGCAGGAGGGTTGAACCATGAGTACATGGCCCAACCGGGGGGCCTCCGGCGGCCCCTGCGGGGGGCTGAATGAAGGAGAATCCAAACAGCCAACACCCCCACACTTGAGTCAGACCACTCCGGTCGGACTCAAGCCAACAGGCCTCCTCGAAACCCGGTGCGGTTCACTACTGGCCGTCCGCCACTTACCTATCGCCGCCTGGGGCGGCCCGCTGCTCTCGCTCGCCCGCTTTAAGCCTTGGATTTTGAGTCCCAGTCATGGAGCAAGCTGATCGCGTCGTCGAATTCGAAGCTCTCGACCTTCTGCGCGATGCGGCGCGCTGAATCCCTGTGCTCCGGGTGATCGGCAATGGCCTGCTCCAGTTGGGTGGAGAGCTCCAACGCAGTCGGGTCGCTGGCGGCGAGACGCTGCTTCAGGCGCTTGACGAGGGCCACCAGGCTCTTCCGCGGCAGTTCGGCCGGCGTTGGCCCTGACGCTGGCATCGCCGGCGGCTGGAGTCCGCGCAAGCTCTCCATCAAGGGGTTCAATTCGCTCAACACATCCGCCAGTGGCTCGCGCAGCGAGTGGCCACGCAGGCCCTGCAGGCAGGCGCTTTCAAGCGCTGCGGCGGCTGTTGCCAGCGCAGCAGCACCGATGTTGCCGGCAGTCCCGCGCAGCGTGTGGGCAATACGGACAGCGGCTGATTCGTCCTCGCTCTCCAGCGCTTGCGCGAAGGTAGTGTCAAAGTCAGCTTGGGAATCGCGGAACTTGCCGAGCAATCGGAAGTACAACTCGGACTTCCCGCCGCAGGTGGCCAGCCCCGCCGCACGATCAATGCCATGCAGGCAAGGAAGCGCGCCCGCTGTTTCCGGGGGAGTGTCGCCACCGCCGCCCGTCCGCAACGCCGGCGACGCCCTCTTCGGGTGGATCCACTTCGCCATCGTCGCGAACATCAAGGCGACGTTCAGTGGCTTGGCGATGTGGTCGACCATGCCGCTGGCCAGCGCCTTCTCTCGATCGCCGGCCATCGCATTGGCCGTCATCGCGATGATCGGCAGGTCGCGGAAGGCGGCCTGCTCGCGCAACCTGCGCGTGGTCGCGTAACCATCCAGCACTGGCATCTGACAGTCCATCAGTACGCCGTCGAATTCGCAATCGTGCTGCAACAGCTCAAGCGCCTGTGCGCCATCGCCGACGACGACCACTTCGATGCCGGCGTCCTCGAGCAATTCCCGGCCCAGTTCCTGGTTCACGTCGTTGTCCTCAACCAGCAGCACCCGGGCACCGACCAGCTGCCTCGTGGAGGCAGCGACGCCATCGACACGCTCGGTCGCGCGAGGCTCGGCAGCGTGGGCCTTGCCAAGCAATCGACCGATCGCTTCGAGTAAGGCGGAGGTCATCACCGGCTTGGTCATGACCAGCGGCAATTGGACATCGCCCCGTTCGGCAGCCTCCACCGCCTCGTGCCGGGCGAGGGCAGTGACCAGGATCACCGCGGGAATTTGTTCGCGCTGGGATGCCAGTGCCTGGATGCGCTGCGTGGCTTCCACGCCATCCATGCCGGGCATCTTCCAGTCCATCAGCACGAGGTCGTAGGAAAGGCCCAGCCGTTCGGACTCGGCCACGAGCGCGACCGCTTCCTGTCCGCCTTGGACGACATCGACCGCCATGCCGAAACCCCTGGCCATCGTAGACAGGATCTCTCGTGCGCTCGCGTTGTCGTCGACCACCAGTGCGCGCCGCCCGCGCAACTCATCGGACCTGGACATGCGACGCAGTTGCGAAGGCGATGGCGCCTGCAGCGCAAAGTGTGCGGTGAAGTGGAAGGTCGATCCCTTGCCGGCATCGCTTTCGACCCAGATGCGGCCGCCCATCATCTCCACCATGGTCTTCGAGATGGTCAGGCCCAGCCCGGTGCCGCCGTAGCGGCGCGTGATGGAGCCATCGGCCTGGCTGAAGGGCTGAAACATGCGTGTCATCTGCTCAGGCGTCATGCCGATGCCCGTGTCGCGAACCCAGAATTGAAGTGTGACCCGATCGTCATGCAACTCTCCGACCTGCACCCCCACGACGATCTCGCCCGCATCGGTGAACTTGACAGCATTGCTGCCCAGGTTGATGAGCACCTGCGCAAGGCGCAGGCGATCGCCGACCAGTGCCGTGGGTAAATCCGGTGGCGTGCTGAACAGCAACTCCAGTCCCTTGCCCTCGGCCTTCAGGCTGATCATGCTCGCGAGGTCGACGAGCACTTCCTCGAGCTCGAACGGCGCGTGCTCCAGGCACATCATGCCGGCCTCGATCTTCGAGAAATCGAGGATTTCGTTGATGATGCCCAGCAGGCTCTCGCCAGCGCGGTTCACCTTCTCGATGTAGTTGCGCTGGCGCGCATCCAGGTCGGTCTTCAGCGCCAAATGGCTCATGCCGATGATGGCGTTCATTGGCGTACGAATCTCATGGCTCATGTTCGCAAGGAAGTCACTCTTCACGCGTGTCGCCTCCTCGGCTATCCCGCGCGCGCGTCGTGCCTCCGCCTCGGCGGCTTTGCGGTCGGTGATGTCGAAGTACCAATTGCCGCGGATGGTCCGCCCACCCGCACGCACCCGTGTAGACGACAGCAGCATGTGGCGCAGGCTGCCGTCGCGGCGCCGGTAAGTTGCCTCGAAGTCGCGCACCGTCTCTTGCGTCTCGACGAGTTCGTGGAAGCGTTCGAGTGCCTCGGGATCCGCCCAGTACCGAACGCGGTCGACCCGGCGCGCCAGTTGCTCGTGGGGCTCGGCAAACACCTCTTCGAGCTTGTGGTTGGAGAACAGCAATTCCTCCGTGTCGTCGTCCGAGATCAGCAGCCCCGCGGGGGCCTGCTCCATGACGCGGCGGAAGCGCTCCTCCGTGTCGCGCAGGGCCTCCTGCATCGCACGGCGTTCCGTGATGTCGCGTACCGCTGCGCAGAAGCACAGGCCGCGCGCGTCGATCGCCGGCAGTTGCGACATGCCGATCTCGACGGAGAAACGGCTGCCGTCCTTGCGCTGTCCATGAAGGTCCATCTGGGCGCTGCCCAGCGGGCGCGACAGGCGCTGCTCGATGAAGTCCGCGCGCAAGCCGCGTTGGCTGGGCCAGTCATCGGGCGCCGCCAGAATCTCCACCGCTTGGCCGATCAGTTCGCCTTCCGTATAGCCGAACAGTCGGTGCAATTCAGGATTCGCCAGCAGAATCTTGCCCTTGGCATCGACGATGAGCATGCCGTCAGGCGCCGCCTCGACAATGCCTTGGTACCAGGCCCGGGTTGCATTGAGCGAGACTTGCTGGGCCTGGAGCGCCGTGGCCTGATCCTCCAAGCGATCGGCTTGGTCACGGATCGAGGCGGATTGCTCTCGGGTCTGGTCTAACAGGACCTGGACAGCGTGATTGCGCTCAACAACCGCCAAGCTCATTGCCAGCCTGGGCACCAGATCGCGCAACAGTGCCAGTTCTTTCTTGCCCGGTGCGACTGGGCTCGCCAGTTCCATTACGCCGAGCAGATGCTCGCCTTGGAAGAGCGGAAGCGCAACGTGCCAGTCCGACGCGACGGGAGTCGACCCACTAGGCCGCGCGCTTACCTCCCGTCGCTCCTTTGCACATTGCCCACCGAGCCCTTCGCCATAAGCAAGATGCTGGCTTGGCATGTGATTGGGATCGGTAACATGAAAGCCGGTCAATTCCAGCAACTCTGCCGCCGTATCGGCGCGATAGAGCGAGCCGCGCGCGATGTGCAGCGGGGCGATGCTGCGCAAGAAGCGCTGCGCGAGTTCGGCCGGCGAGGCTGCCTGCTGCAACTCGGCTTGAATTTGCGCCTGGTGTTGCCTGTTCCACCGCTGCTCGTCCAGTTGTTGCAACTCGGACTGCAATTTGGAGACCGCACGCGCGAGCTCGCCAACGTCATTGATAAAATCGGTGTGCGGCACCGGGTGTTCGAGCTCCCCGCGCGCCAACGCATTGACAGCCCCGCGCAAGCGGACGTTCGGCCAGCGAATAGAGTTGGCAATCACCCACGACAACAGGAGCGTCAGTCCCAAGCCACCCAGCAGCAGTGCCGTGTACAGATTCGCGTTGCGTACGGCAAACGCTTCGATATTGTCGGCAGCCTGTTCAACGCCTTGCTCGTTAGCGGCCGCAATTTCTGAAAGCAGGGCTTCGGCTTGGGCGGCGGTCTGCTCGATGGCGTTGTCGTCCACCAGACCCTGTGCCTGTTCGCCGGATCCTCGCCGGGTCAGAGCCACCGCATCGGCGATGGCAATTTCCAGCCGCGCCAACAGCGCTTCGAATTGGTCCAGCCGTTCGACGTTGTCGCTGCGCAGCAGTGCGGGCCGGAGCAGCTTGATCGCGCTCTGCAGCCGGTCGCGCCTGACGTCAGACTCCTTGAGCAACTCCTCCCGCTTCGTCGGACTTCTCGCATCGATTGCCTTGCTCACTTTCAACCTCAGCCACACCAGATGAATCTGTGCTTCGTGGGCGCGCGCCATGCCGACCACCTCCTCGGATTGCAGGCGCTGGAAGTCGCTGATGAACCGATCCTGCGTGAGCAGGGTTTGCACGCCTAACGCTAGCGTCAGCAGAAGTACAGACCCAAAGCCCAGAACGAGTTTCTGGCGCAGTGGCAGGCGTTCGAGCAATTCGACGGGATTGCGCATGAGCACTCCATGAAAGTTTGGTGCGGCGTCCAATCGCCGGGAACAAGCGACCGGTACGGATAACGGCCCTCAGGCCGGTTCAACTATGAAGATCAGCGTTTCCATTTGCTCCGCGATGTCCTCATCGCCAGTCGGCGAAGCGCACGGCGATCTCTTGGGATCCTCGGCCAGTGCATGGAGCGCATCAACTACTTCGTAGTCGCCACCCCTGACTTCGTACTGGGCCTCGAGCAAGCTGCTCTTCAGCACCGAGTCGCCCGGCGTATCGTCGAACATCAAGATGACGCAGCGGCGAGCGTCATCAAGTTCGAAGCTCAGCTGGCTTGCCCTGGGGGCTGTAGATTCCCTGCATTCAATCATCTTCCCTCTTTATCTACGCAAGCGCTGTCAGGTAAGAGCGCAATTGAACAAAGCTCGTTGAGTATTGAGTTGCCCTGACTACATACGACGATAAAATAAATGGACTCTTCCGTTGCGCAATGGCATCTACAGCAAAAGGTCAGTTTGAGAACCATAGTTCACTCCTGCACCGTTGAACGGTTGAACTGTTGAACTGTTCAACTATCGCCGCAGGACTGTTGAAACCGCCGGCCGCGGCAGCGCGCGGCGGCGTTAAACTGAAGTGCAACACCTGATCGCCGAATTTGAGCCTGCAGGGCATGACCAGACGCGGGGCGCGCACAGCGACTCTGCAGTTGGACGCCGAGAGGCGTGGACGCCGCCCAGGAAGGCCAGCCCGCGCGGACTCAAGCCGACACGTTCAGAGCACCTCGCAGAGCGCAAAGGAATAGGCCGCATCCTGCGCCGCAATGTAGCCGCGCCGGGTCGGCAGGTTCAGATTGGCGTCGGCCCTGACCACGGGCTCGCGGGCGACCGCGTTCGAGAAGATGCGAAGCACGCCTTGGCGTGATGCGGGTAACACCGGCAACTCCCCCCGGGACTTCACCACGATGTCTTCGATTTGCGTGCGGTTGTGGCGCACGATCGCCTGGCGATCCCCGTCGACCACGCACAGCGTGCCCTGTTCGGTCTCGAGCAAGGCGCGGAAGCGATCCCATACCGTGGAGATCGAGGGCTTGATGCCGGCGAGCTCACAACCGGCGCGCACGGCGTGCGCCACCAGCTCGGCATGCAGTTCATTGGTAATGCACGAGACCATCTGGTCCTTGCCAGCGGTTTGCTCGGAGAAGCAGAACGTGCAAAGCGATGCGTCCTTTTCATAGAGCTGCTGGAAGCGCTCGCGCGCATAAGCGTCCCGCAGCGCTCGATCGGCATAGGCAGGCGACCACGGCAGCACGAAGTATTGCGCTTCGGTCGGCCCGACAATCCAGACGATCGAGCGAGGCTTCGGCGCCTGCGCAATCCAGGCCGCCAGCGCATCCATGGCGGTGGCGCGTTCGCCCGGTTCGAATTCGAAACTGGCCTTGCGCGTCACGGTGGATTTGCCCCAGAGCCGTTTCATCTCGCAGGCGATCAACGCGCGTTCCGACAGGTGCACCCGGATGGCGGCGGTGCTAAGAATGCTTGCGATATCCATGGTCTTGATTGGACCGAAAATCGAAACTAAAGTTAACTAACAATAATGGTAGGTCCGCTTCTTCTGGACGCGTGCAGCGGGCTGTCACGTGCGTGTGCAAGGAGCCGCGTATGCGCGAGGCCGTCGTTGGATGCGGGGCCCTACCGACGCCGGTGCGTCAGGCGTGCCGTGCTCAGCCGAGCAGTCCAGACATCAAGGCCTGGACCACCGCAGCGGTCTTGTTGGCTGCCTTCAGCTTGTGAATCACGTTCTTGATGTGGAAGTTCGCCGTCGGCACGGAAATGTTCAGGATGTCGCCGATCTCCGCCGCGGTCTTGCCGTCAGCACTCCACTTGAGGACTTCGATCTCGCGAGGGGTCAACGGCGCTTCCGGCTGAACCACGAACTTGGACTTCATGAGCCGGGACAGGGACATATGCGCCGCCTGCACCAGCCATCGCATGTCGCTTTCTTTCTCGCGCAATTCCATCGGCGTCAGCAATTCGCTGGAGCGCGACAGCGTCATCATGCCACCCACACCAAACCCATCGAGACTCGACTGCGCCCAGCCAACTCGCAAACCCTGCTCCCTCGCTTCCGACCAGAATTCCTTCGTGGAAGCAAAAAGCGCATCGTCCCATACGACCGGCGCCCGACTGAGAAGGCCGTGACGCACACTCGGGTCAGTCGCCATGTAACCAGCCTCTTGGTACCGCAGCTGCCACACCGACGGATAGTTGTTGAGCGTGAGGACTTTCGGATTCGAGATCGGCACCCTCAGCTGCAAGCCATACGCGCAGTTTTCGAATCCCAGCTCCTGCGCGGCCGCAAGGAGCGCGCCAAATGCCGTCTCCACGGTGTCTGCACGATCGAGCGCAGTCAGCAGATTCTCATTGAACGGCTGCATATGGGGTTTGACGAACGACGTGCGTAAAGATTCATACTGAAGTGCCTGGGAACGGGTAAATGGAGCCATGACGAGCGCCAGCGGGTACGCCTGCACACTCAATCTAACGCATTGCCCGAGCGCGCAGCAAAAAAGTGCGCGCAGCGCCACGGCATTGCATCCAATTGCGTGAGTTACGTGGCGGGTGACGCCAACCTGTCACAAGTGGTGGTTGATCAATTGCGCCTAGGCAAGCAAGCTCGCCATCCGG
>NZ_JBBKZT010000065.1:0-8851 GCF_037889975.1 Variovorax rhizosphaerae
TGAACAGGCTCTCGCTATAGCTGTCGGCTCCTCGCATCGGCGCTTCCCTCTTCATCGATCTGATGAGCTCGATCTTGGCTCAAGGCAATCGGTATTTCAACGGCCTGCTAACGCTCAATGATCGACAAGGCGGCCTTGTCGATCATTGCGATCTCGACGCTTGGACCGCCAACGCGAACGGCGTCTTTTTCCGTCCCCCGACCGAGTGGGACTTAACGGATATCCCTTTGCGAGCGCAATCAGCCGCTCAGGTCAGCAGTCGATCGGCTTCGGTCCACCGCGCCTGAACGACAGCATCGACGCCGGCGCGCGCTCGCCAGGAAGGAATTGAGGAAATCGGCGGGCCGGGTCGGCAGCGATAGGCGCGCGTAGTGTCGCTTTGCTTCAGCCTGCCACCGCTCCGCGGGCAGGAACAGTCGGTCGCGACCGCGGAACGTCAGGCTGTGCTCGATCCACAGCGAACCGTTGCGCACGGACCGGCGCAGGGCGAACAGCGTGGCCACTTCGAGTGCCCGGAACGCACGCTCGCGGTCGTAGCCTGAAATCGCATCGCGCCAGACCGACCTGAGCCGGGGCGACACGTTGTCTGGCAGGCTCCTGACGTGCGGCCATACAGATCGCGCATCCTCACCAGCGACTCGATCACCGGGTGCCCACTGCTGGTCGTCCAAGGCAGTCGGGAGAGCGCCACGAGCAGGGCGCGCACCGGGCGGATGGCTTCGATCAGGCGCTCCCGCACGAGCGACGCTCGGCTCGGTGGGCGATCCTGCGCGTGGGCGACAACCAAGGCCTCAAGTCTTGCGCGCAGCTCGGCGTCAGGGACAGCCTCGGCGCTCAGGGTCGACAGCTCCTTGAGCAACGACTGGTACAGGTCGGCCCAGTTGACCGTCTCGCCGACATTGCCGGCGGCTTGGCGCCATAGGTCGGCGACACGGCGCTGGACCATCAGAATCAGCTGGTCGGTCGCGGTCAGGAGGCAGTAGCGCAGGAAGCACGCGACTTCCACGGTGCGCCCCGGCTCCTTGATCTTCGCGCCAGCAGAGGGCGGCCGGGAGGCCATTCGGCGTGCGTAGCGCCGCACGATGAAATCGGGCAGGGCGCCCATGTACTTGTGCACGTCCAGGCCGCGAAGCAACTCGACGCGCTCGAGTACTTCGCTGAGCTGCCGGTCGGTCGCAGCCTTGGCGCCGTCAACATGTACCGATCGGGTGGCACGCCGTACCCGCTGGGCGTTGCCCGCTTCAATCGTCGCTCAAGAGATTGCGTTCGAAAGCGAACAAGGTCAGATCGGTGTTGGTTTTTAGCCCCAGCTTGCGAAGTAAACGCGCCCGGTACAACGTGACCGTTTTGGCGGAAATGTTCAACTGTCGGCCAATCGCGCTGGCCTTTTTACCGGCCGCGAGCGCAAGAAGGACTTGGAACTCCCGCTTCGATAGTCGCTGGTCGGGATGCACATCGCGGTCGCCGATCTCGCGGGCAAGTTGCAGCGCAAGCGGTGCGCTGACATACCGGTTTCCCGCGGCGATGCGCCGCAGTGCGGCCATCAGTTCGACCGGGTCGCAGGCCTTGCTTACAAAACCATGCGCACCGGCCTTGAACGCCTTCCTTGCGTAACGGTCTTCGGGGTAGCCGCTGAAGACGAGCAGGTACAGCGAAGGAGCGCGCGCGCGCAAGGAAGCCAGCACGTCAAGGCCACTTTGACCAGGCATCGCCAACTCCAGAATTAGGACATCCATTGCCGTGTCGTCGACCAATCGCAAGGCTTCGAAGCCAGTTGACGCCTCTCCGACAAACAGCATGTCCTCGTGCGCCAGCAGTAAATGTCGCAGTGCTTCGCGCACCACCTTGTGTTCGTCCGCGACTCCGACTCGAATTGGCCGATCCTTGTGCAATCCAGCAAGTTCAGGATTCTCGGAAATCACTTGATGGTCAGTCAATCTCGTGCGTGAAGGTCACTCGAAGCTGCGGAACACGTCAGGCGCTGTTGTCTAGAGATGCTGCGCGGGCGACTTCGTCCATGAGAACCGCAATAGCTATCCAAATGTGCGCGGCTTGTGCCCGCAAACAGCTTGGGATAGAACGCATCGTGTTTCCGTTGTTGCGCCCCGTTCTCGACCTCATCGTCCATCCAATGGTGCTCCACGCGCGTCCTTCACGTGTTCCGCCGCAACTGGGAGCTTGCATGCGCAACCGACGCCTCAGGACCTTTAGTGCAAGCCGGCGGGCCGGATAGGCGGCGTCGAGCGGTGCAGGAGGCTCAGCAGATCAGCCTGCCGGGTGGTGCCGGTCTTGGAAAAGATTCGCTGCAGGTGTGTGCGAACCGTCGGCTCGCTGATGCCGAGCATCTCTGCCGTCTCGATGCCACGCAAGCCCTGCGCCAGCGCCAGCAGCACGCGCAGCTCACCGCCGGTTAGGGCGTGCAGGCGGGCAAAGGCTTCGCCTGGCATGGACGGCACTTGGATCGGGTCCTGTACAAAAATCGCGACGGACGCTGCGAAGGGCGCCAGGATACCGCTGCGATGACCGTTCCCGATCGGAAGCAGCGTCGCGACGTAGCCGCCACCTACAGCGTTCGGGATCGCGACAGAATGGCCTCTGTGGCCTAGTTCGACGTGGGCGCGGTTGGCTTCATCGATGCCACGAACCAATGCCGCGCGGGCCGCGACGTCCACCGGTGACAGGCGGTTGTGGATCAGGCGTAGCGAATGGCCGGTTTGGATCTGGCGCTCGGCTGCGGCATTCATGTAAACGATGTGCCCGTCGCGCGCCGCGAGGTAGACGGCGGTGCCCAGTGCGTCGAGTGTCTTCTCGAGCATCTCCGAGCGCAGGGCCCTGATGTCGAGGGCATCGGAGATGGCCATAGCCCGGCACACATGCGGCGCTAATACCTTGAACAGCTGCACATCTTGCATTTGGTAGAGCGGCCCCAGCTCGCTGCGACTGGCATGCAGCGAAGCCATGCGCCTGCCCGTTCGCAAGGCCGGGAACCAGATGATGTCAATGACGCCGAAAGGCTGCAACACCTCGCGATAGAAACGGCTCCCAAGCAACTGCCGCAGTTCGTTCGAGAGCGCGTTGACATCGCCCACGTCGGAGACGATGTCAGCAACGGCCATCGGGCTGTCAAAGAACTGGCCGCCGAGCCTTTCCAGAAACTCCGGCCGGTAGCCGAAAACGTACAGTTGATCGTTCTGCACCTGCTTAAGGTCATGCACGCAGATACCGCCCGCAGTACTGGCGCAAAGTTCGGCGATTTGCCGGCAAGCGCCAGGCCATCGCTTGGGATCGAGCGCGCAGTCGTAGATGGCGCCGATCACGTCGGAAAGCTGTTGAGCAGAGACAGAGATGTCCTCCAGGCCCTTCACGCCGAAATCCAATTCATTGGATGTCCTCCTGATCGTTTGAAGATGCTTTAAGCGTTACGCCTAGCGCGCGTGCGCACCGGCTCCCCCGTCGGACATCCGCGCTAGTTGTCGTCATTTGTACGTTGCGAAGGTGGAAGTCCGATTCCAACGATCGGTCGTTTCCAGGGCGCAACACGCTGCAATATATAGCGATAACTAGGAAATGTGAAATTTTCACATGTATCAATCACGACAATGCGCGCCAGTTGCTCAGCGAACAGTCGATTGCCTGGCGGTGACGTCGCCTTGGCCAGCGCCTGGGGCTGGGTTGTGAGCCATGCGTGCAGGGCCTCCGGCAATGGGTTTGGCGCTGCTGTCGCAGCAGTCGTCGCGCGTCGGGTTCGAGGTCACGCGCCTCGCGCTCAAACTCGTAGAGCTTGGCAATCAGCATGACCGCCCTACCGGCGATCTGGCTGGCATTGTCTTTGTGCGCTTCGAACAGTTTGCGACGCGCGTGGGCCATGCAAAGCGCGGCGATGACGCTTCGGGCGTGCAGCGCGTGATAGCCCGAATAGTTATCAGTAACAAGGGTTGCTCCGAAGTCTGTCAGCACGCGCCGCGGATGCTCGCCCGAGCGGCTGTTGCAGAAGTCAAACAGCACCGCGCGCTGCGCCACGAAGTTCGTCGTGCGGTACACCCACATGAGGCCTTCTTCATCTTGCCCCTGTCCGGCGCGAGCAGGGGCACCGGTGTCTCATCGGCGTGGACGACGTCATGGCCGAGGATGAAGTCCTTCAGGGCATCGACCAGTGGTGCCAGGCGAACGCCGCAGATACCGATCCACTGCCCCATGCTCGAGCGCGGGATCTGCACGCCGGAGCGCGCGTAGATCTCGGACTGCCGATAAAGGGGCAGGTGATGTGTGCCACCTGCAGTGGTATCTTGACGAGACGGCACAGAGCCTGGTGCACGGGCTGTCGCAGGCCTTCATGCGGCCATGCTCAGCGATGAGGTCACCACCGGTCTGGCGACGTTGGGCGTCGTGCACCAGACGACGCTGCCATACAGTCCATATCAGAACGCCAAGCAAGAGTCGTTCTGGGGTCGCGTGGAGGGGCGCCTGATGGCCATGATCGAGGGCGAGCAGGCCCTCACGCTGGAGTTGCTCAATCGAGCACGCCCAGATCCGCGAGGGCGGCTTCGCCATGATCCATGGCGACCCCGGCACTGGCAAGAGCGTGGCGCTGAGGCTGCTGGCGGAACGCCTGTCGCGGCTGTCCGATGTCAGCGTGGGCGCCATCAACCATCCGCAAAGCAACCTGGCCGACCTGTACCGCGAGCTCGACGACATCTTCGCTGTGCCGCTGCGTCCTCACAACCGCTGGGGCGGCTTCAAGTCATTGCGCGAGCGATGGCTGGCCCACCTGGAGACGACCCGCCGTCGGGCCGTGCTGCTGGTCGATGAGGCGCAGGAGATGAGTCCGGCGGCGTTGTGTGAGTTGCGCCTGCTGACCAGCGCGCGCTTCGACTCACAGACCTTGCTGTGCGTGGTGCTCGCCGGGGATGCACGCCTGATCGAGAAGTTGCGTCGCGAGGAACTGATTCCGCTGGGCAGCCGCATCCGCACACGCCTGGCCACCGAGCATGCCAGCCGCGAAGAACTCATGGAGGGTCTGAGCCATCTGCTGGCCGGCGCGGGCAATGCCAGCCTGATGACGCCACAGCTGCGCCACACGCTGTGCGATCACGCCGCCGGAAATTACCGCATCCTGTCGACCATGGCCGCCGAACTGTTGGCTGCCGCCGTGCAGCGTGACCTTCCCCTGCTCGACGAGAAGCTCTACCTCGAAGTGTTTGCTCAATCCGAATCGGCATCGCCTCGGCGGACGGCCTCGCGTCGTTGATCAGAAGCAGGTCCATCGCATGAGAAAACGCACGAGCGACGACCTTCCGCACCATGACGCCGTCGAGATCACGATGCCGCAACTCAGCGACGAGGCTGCGGTGCAGATCCAGAACTTCATCCACCACGTCCTGGATCTCTTCGAAGCACGTTACGGTGCCCAGATCCACCGCTTCTACGACGATCGGTCACGGCGCAACATGCTCTTGTCGAAGGCGCCGCAGAACATCGACGACCCGCCGTTCTGATGCCGTCGCCACCTCGCAACGACAACGCCGCCAGCCTCACCGCTGGCGGCGTTGTCGTTCATGATCTTTGGGGATATCGCCGGCGTGCACATGGCCTGCCTCATAGAGTCGCCACCATCACGATGACCATCACCGCCCGAGATCATCCGAACATCGATTTGCCTGATCGCACTCAGGAAATCAGTTCGGTTTGTTGCCTCACGTGTCCCGTAGCGCCATCGCATTCGGAAGCGCCTGGCCGTCCGCGGTATGGCCGAAGAGGCAGACACAGTCGTCACTGCTGCCTCATCTGGCCCCCGCTCGCTCCGACATCTCTCACACCTTCTCCAGCTTGCGAACGGCTAACGCAATCCGAACGCGAAGACTCTCTTTGGTCCGGTGGGTCCAAACAGACCAAACGTTCCACTGCCCCAGAAGACCATGCCATCCGCGACGGAGGGCCCTGCCGTGCAAGGGGCTCCGCTGTCATACGACCAGAGCGGCGCACCCGTTTTGGCGTCGAGTGCGTACATGGTGCCGGCGCTCGGCGACATATTGCAACCGAACACCACGCCGTTGGCCAAGCTGACAGCGGCTTCGGCTCGACTTCCCTTCGGATCCTTGGTGGTCCATCGCACTTGCCCGGTATTGGCTTCGAGTGAAGCCCAGCCGCCTGCACTGGTCACTGAACCGTCCTTCAAGGTCCAAGGCTGCGCACCGGCGCCACCGCCATTTGTCGAAGGGCCGCTGTTGGCAGCTGCAACGAAGATTTCCTTGCCATTGGTGGCCGATCCCCATTGGAGGCCGCCGGTTACGCCGCCCGGGGCGACTTGGCGCGCCCAAGCAAGCTTGCCATCTTTGGCGCGGAAGGCCCAAAACATTCCGCTCTTCTGGCCGGCGCCAACCAACGCGTCCGGATCGGCGTTCTCATTGAACAGCATCGGCCCCTGCGCAAAATCGTAATCCGGGCCTGCCGTTGCCGGATTCCCGTTCGGACAGTTGTCGTAGACCCCGGGGTACCCGGGTCCGATGGTGATCGAACCAGGAACGTTCAGCCCGCATGCTACGCTCCACGCGTCACTGGCCAAGCCTCGCGCACCCCACTTGATCTGACCGGTGCTCAGATCCACTGCAATGATCGAGTCGAAGTAGTTGTCGGGGCTCATGCAGACCTCCGATTTGCCGCCGCCGGCCACGCAGTTGAGCACGGATTGAGGCACCATGTAATTGTTGCCCGTCGCCAGGAAGATCAGATTGCGCTTTCGGTCAACGGCGCCCGTGCTGCCCCAAATCGCGCCGCCGTAGTAGCCTTCGGGCACTGTGTAGGTCTTCCACTTGATAGTGCCCGTCGCGACGTCCACCGCGGTGATGCTGCCGCGAAACTTCCATTGCCAAAATGCCTTAGGCACAAAGGCCGAGAGAAGTTCCTCATTAGAAGCCGTGCCGACAAAGGCGGTGCCATCTACGACCACGGCCGAATGGGTCACGTAGGAGTTCAGCGTGGCGTCCAACAGGGTCGACCACAGCAGCGCACCGGTGTTCTTGTCCACTGCAAACAGCTTGGCCGGCGCGGCATCGGCCTGACCGAAATTCGCACCCAGCAGACGTCCCGACTGGTTGCCCAGGATCAGCGCATTGCCACTGATGGCAGGGGTAGCGCGCGCGAAGTCGCCGGGATTTCCTGTGTAGTTCGATACAGCCTTCTTCCATACCAACGTACCACTGCCCTTGTTCACCTTGTACAGGGACCCGGTCGAGTCCGGGAAGTACACGAAGTCACCGTCGACAGCTGGATTGGCGGTCACGTCACCATCGGTGACGAACTCCCACTTCTTGATCAGTCCGCCTACCGACTTGGGACTAATCTTCGTCTCCTCAGGTTGGTAGCGCGAATTTCTCAGATCGCGGCCTGCGCTAGGCCAGTCGGCGCCTATCGCGGCACTGCAGGTGGCGAGCAAAACAACCAGAACGTTCCAATGCAGCGTCTGACCGGTCTTCATCATGTCGGCTTCTTTCCGTAGAGTTTGTTGGTCTCGCGTCGAGCGAGTTGTAAGGCTGTTGATGCCAGCAGGTCCGGCGAAAAAGAGGCTAGGTGATCTTCCAGGCCTGCGCGTCATCGGAACCGATGACGCTGCTGAAGTGGATAGGTCGTTGCTCAAAGCCGCAAGACAGCCGTCGAAAGCCAAGTCGTTCGAAGAACCTCAACGCTTCGCCGCGTCGTTGCCGTTGGAGGCAGAGATCGTGAGTACGCGACACACACAGCAACCTTGGCGTGGTTGGCACTCAATAATTTGTAGGCCCGATGGATGTCTTCTGGTCCTGTCTCAATAGTGGCGCCGGGGCGCGGGGAAGATCGCGTCCTGCGTGTCGCTCAGAAAGCCAGCGAATAGAACTTCGTTGCCGTGGACGAGGCGTGGCCTTCATGGCAGTCCGTCGCCGAGCAGCGGGCCGCCTCCTCCAGCGCTTCGCGGCTCTTGCCGGTCACCAGCAGGACATCGTTCGGAGCCAGCGCCGTCTCGTGCGTGGAGGGCATGTTGTGATGCGCGCGTCGTAACGCAGCGATCTCGATGCCGGCCGGCAAGCCGGCCAGCAGGTCGCCGACGGTCTTGCCCTTGATGACGGCATCATCCGGCGCGATCTCGAGCATCTCCAGCCCGCCTCCGGCCGGCGCCTCGATCTTCGGCTTGAGCTCCATGAACATGATGTCCAAGAAGAGGATCGGCCCGGCCACACCGAGCGGATAGGCCACCGAGTAGCCCACCGCCGGATCGTCGGTTGCCGATCCTGCGCCGCCTCGGGCCGCAGCCTCGCGACGATGCCAATCGGCTTCAGGTTGTGAGGCTGGTGCAGGGGCGGCGAGTGGCACCAGCTTCTCAAGCTCAGCGACCACCTCGGGTGTGGCGCGGCGCCTCTTCACGTAGTGCTGCTCCCGTCAGACCATTTGACGGGAACCAGGTTACGTGAGGCAAGTCAGCTCGGGTAGCAGTTCAGTCGAGGCATGCGCGCTTGCCAAGCTAGTTGTCGCCAACCACGGAAAGCACGAACACTGTTGCCGAGCCAACGGGGCGCGTATCATTTCGGCAAGGGGCTTGCCATGCGTCTCACAACCAAAGGCCGCTTTGCGGTCATCGCCATGATCGACTTGGTACTGCGCCAGAACACCGGTCCAATGCGTTTGCCGCGATCAGCCAACGCCAGCAGATTTCGCTGTCCTACCTTGAGCAGCTATTCGGCAAACTGCGTCGCCGTGAGCTTGTCGATGCGAATCGCGGCCCCGGCGGCGGCTATGAGCTCAGACGCATGGCTTCCGAAATCACGATCGCCGACATCATCGCGGCGGTCGATGAGTCCATCGACGCAACCCTATTCGGCGGCGA
>NZ_JBBKZT010000066.1:0-8832 GCF_037889975.1 Variovorax rhizosphaerae
CGAGCGGCCATCAAGGGGGAAATCAGCGCAGTCGCACGACGTTCGTTTCGTCGCGGCGAGCGGTCAACTCGTCGAACGATCCGAAGTCGGGGTCGGCGGGAAGTCCCTCCATCTGCGCTGTCGTCGCTTCGACGACGGCCGCGGTCTCCGCGAAGAGCGGCACGTCAGACCAGCGCATGGGTTGGCGAAGCAGACGCCTTCGCTCGATCACTTCCAGCACATCCTTGAGCAAGCGCGCCTGCACCTTACGCTCGCCAGGCTGCGCAGAAAGTTCGAGTTCAGAGAACTCACGCTGTGAGAAGCGAGAGCCCATGATGTCCAGTCGTTCCAGAAATCTATACAGCGATGCGCCTCGGCGCCGCGGATCCCATTTCGGCGTCTAGGCGTGGGCCGACGCCATGCCCTGTCCAACCTTCCGAACAATGAGAGCAGGGCGCCTTTGAGGTGGTTCTGCTGCGTCAGAACGCGGACGAGACCAGGCCGTCCGTGCTGCGGCGTGCTGGGTTGATCGGCATGGAGCTTGACACGGCCGAGCAAACCTTGCCATCGGCTCGTCTGTACTTCACCGCGGTTGGTCCATGGCGAGCCCACACGTTGAGCGCGATTCAGCTTCTCATCGCCTTTCGTGGCCCCACTGCTCCGCCCAGGCAGATAACGGCCTAAGCGCCTTCGCTAGCCGTCGCCCTTCATCCGTCAGTCGATAGCCACCCCCGGCATGCTCGACAAGCTCGGCTTCCCTCAGTTCAGTGAGCCGCGTGTTGAGCAATCGGGTGTTCGTCTCGCAAGCGTCCTGCAGGGCCCTGAAGGTCAGCGGGTCCCCCCGAAGTTCCCAGAGCACGCGCAGCGCTGTGCGTCGTCCCAGCAGGTCCAGGGCGACCATGATGGGACGGCCGGTGGTGGAGCCGCGAACTGGCTGGCCGATACGAGGTGTGGTCATGCTTTACTTTATACAGCAACAAGCCTACGATGGCCGGGCACCTGAATCAGGAATCCGTATGCCCGCACGCATCGAGCCAGCAACGCCACCAGTTGGTGAAGACATTTCGGGGCCACTCGACAGGCTGATGAAGGGACGACCTCCCTTGCGGTTGTTCACGACCTTGGCACGCGACCCTCGGCTGTCAGAAGTTCTTTGCCGGTGGGTTGCTGGACAAAGGCAACTTGAGCATCCGACAGCGCGAAATCGTGATTCATCGCACCACGGCATTGTGCAAATCCGAATATGAATGGGGCGTCCACGTCACGCTCTTCTCGAGGCACGTCGGCCTGACGCCAGAGCAGGTCAAGGCGACCGTCACGGGTCTGGCGAACGAAGCCTGCTGGTCTGCCGAGGACCAGGTCCTTCTGCGCCTGTGCGACTCCCTGCACGAGCACGCCGACATTCACGGTCGACTGTGGGACGCGTTGCGAAGGTACTTTGCCGAAGAAGCCATCATTGAACTGCTGATGCTGGCTGGCTTCTATCGCACCGTCAGCTACCTGACGAACGGGCTGCGCATGCCCCTGGAAGAGACGGGCGCACGATTCCCGGTGTGAGGCTGCTCCTGGCCGCGTCGTCGGCATATTGACTACCGTGCAACAACAGGAGAAATCACGATGATCGAAGTCAGCGTCATGTATCCGTACGCCGCAGGCGCGCGATTCGATCACGCTTACTACCGCGACAGGCACATGCCAATGATGAAACGGCTGCTCGGCGCTGCATGCCTGTACTACTCAGTGGACAAGGGCATCTCGGGGCGTGCTCCGGAGTCTGCCCCTGCTTACATTGCCAAATGCGAATTCGTCTGTACCTCTGTCGAGGCTTACCGGGCAGCCTCTGGCCAGCACCAGCAGGAGATCAGGGGCGACTTTGCCAATTACACGGATATTCAGCCCGTACTGCTGATCAGTAAGGTAGTAGCAGAGCGCTCGGAAGTCTGACCAAGGTGCGAGTGTCGGCAAAATCTGCGCATCCGCGTATGCGAGTCACTGGGGTACCGCGGTGCTAGTCGCAATCAGCAAGCCTGAGCGGCGCAATGCCAGCCTTTGGCCGGAGTTCCGACACCCAATCACTGCCGATACTTAATTCGGGATAGGGTGCGTCCTGCAATCGAAGGGTCCGTCGGCACCGCTACCGCGAATGCGGGTTTCGAAGAACTGCCTCTTCGAAGTGGCCGATTGGAGGCCTTGCACTGTCGCTGCATCAATTTCGCAGTAGTAGTAGTAGGTCGTCTTGAGTTGGATGACCATGTACCGCTCCACGTTGTCGTAGCAAATGCGTGAAACGTCACTGCTGTCTCTCACGTCCGTACAGGCGAAGGCGTCAAGTGCAACGACACCGTGATATTTGACCTGAACGGTTTCCGCCGTGGCGGCCTGGCAACTCAAGACGAGCGCTGAAAAGATGATGGATCTCAACATGACCCCAATGTTAGTTGCGCGAAGTCGCGCCAAGGAGCTGACGTACAAGGTATGGGCACGGAGATCACTGTCAGCTGCCAGGCAGGGCGGCGAACTGGTGCTCGCGGCCATGAGCAGTCCTCGGGTCGCGCCGGTCGTCCGGCAGGTCGAGACTGGTTGCGGCTGTTCGAGTTTTTACGACGAACGGCGGCAGCGGCTGAAAGCTGACGTAGGCACCATGGCCTGATGCGCGACTGCTGTACCTCGAAACTTGACCTCCAATGGCCGGTCCCTGCACCGGCCGACCGAAATCGCGTTGAACGATAGGTTCGCCATGACACGAACACCGAACGGGCGTTCGGGGCCCAAACGGGCTATTCGGCTTTCTCTTCAGCGAACGTTGGCCCTCGCGGAACCCCTTGGGTGCCGCAGCTGCACCGCTCTCCAGTTCCCAATCTGTTGTGGCGGTGCCGCGATTGTTGCGATTTAATATCGAACCCGCGCTCGCCGTAAATTTTTTGAACATCTATTAGAGCCCATGAAAAAAGGAAACTTGATGGCGTCCGGGTGCAACCAAAAGAAAACATCACATCGGATTTGGTTTCTTCAGTGGGGGCCGGGCTCCTGTTTATTAGGGTTCTCCCTTGCTAGCCTTATAGCGGCAGGGACTGAAATTGAACCCCCAGTCAAAGCTAGCCTCTTAAGTTTGTCTTGGATAGTCTTGACCCCGCTTACGTGGCTAATAATCGATATATTGTCGCTCCCAGTTTATTTCGTTCTAAGGCCATGGATTGAGCGGCCGGCCAAAGTTACCCTTATTAGAAGCGTAGGATTGTCTGTAGCAGGGGTGACACCGTTTGTCGTGTGTGGCGCTTTGGCGTTAGCGAAATTTAAGGTGTTGCAAACTGACATGATCGTCACTTGGTGTATTTTTTTAATCTTATCCGCTGCGCCCGGCGCACTTGTCGCCACTCAAATGTGGCGCAACGAGACGTATCACATTGGACAGTTATCCTTGCGGTCGAACGAGAAAATTTTGTTTGATATCACCAGCATCGTACGCGCGAAGGAGGATCTGGATGTTTTTAGATCAATAACTTCATTTTTTATAATAGGTCTTCTAACGTCCGGCTTTCTGCTCTTTATGGGGGGGCTCGTTTTGTCAGTGCTATATCTAATAAGCGTTTATACAGGTACGGCCAAACTCGGTTTATTCTTGGCAGCAGTTCCATCGCTGGCCACGCCGGCCTTTATTGGAATACCCGGCGTACTAATAGTCTATCAAGTTGGCCTATGGAGTCAGATTTCAATCCGAACACTCGGATATTTCGTTTTATCTGTGACAGCTCTTGTTCTTGTCAGCGCGGTCGTTACTCCGTTGAGAGAGATTTACTTCGCCATCCAGATGAGATCTGCTTCTATCGCGTGGCTATACATTGCTGCGCTGTGCTTATTTTCAACACCATTGACTTTGCTGACGCTTAGCATGCTGCGGATTTCGTTGCGCATGATTCGCTTGAAAGTGGAACTGGAACCAATTGTACGAGGCTGGCGTGCAGAGCCGAAAGCTGTAGTGGCCAATGCAATTCGCGCACTGAATCTACCAAGCTATCTAGGGGCCCTGCCAAAAGACCGGCTCAAATGTGCCCTGCTATTTGCCGCGGCGTCGATTGTAGGTGGAATTCATGGAGGAATTATAATCTGGCTTAGTACAACAGCGCCTATTTCTTTTGGCGGCGCAACCGAACGGGTAATCAAGAAGCTCGTCGGCAGTGTAGATGCGTTTCCAACACTCGGCCAAGCGCTTAGTGCATACAGCGAACAGCATGAGTTCAATATAATGAGTCAGTGGAGCTGGGAAGACGTGGGGAGTCTTCTTGCGTTTTTTGTTTTGTTCGGAATAGTCCCCATTGTCGTACAGTTCTCGAAAACGATGGGCGGACGGATATATCGGCGCGCGCAGATACGAGCGGCTAGGCGGTATCAATACATAGTCGATAACGACTCCCGCCCGAAAGTCCTATTTTTGCGGGCATTTCGCCAAGATGAACGTCTCTTGGTGGCACCATCACGATCCCTCCTTGCCAAAGCGTGGCGGTGGAGGCACAGGCGAACTTTAGATGAGATTGTTCTGGACGCGGGAAGTCCATTTGGTCCTGTGATTGCAATTGGTAAGCCTGGCGAGGACGCCCCGCCGCTAGGTGCCGCAAGACTTTACTCTCAAGAGGAGCAGTGGCGTGAGCTAGTTGCCCGTCTAGCAGAGAGTTCTTGCGCAATAATTATTAGCATCGATGAAACAGCCGGCGTACTATGGGAGTTAAATCATGTGTTTGAAAATGGTTTTAGCGGTAAAGCGCTTGTCTTATTCGGTCCATCCATAACAATCAGTGCGATCAATGATATTTTCTCAAGATTGCCGCATGAATCTCACGCGGTCCAATCCATTGTCCGACACCTGCGTTCAAATTTGATGCCCGCGTCCGACGGCAGAATCCTCGTCGGCATGCGATTCGTTGGCGGGGTCGCAATTCCAATTCTCTCTTCAGATACCTCAGACTATACATATTGGTGCATGGTCAACTTGGCGATTTTGTCTGCACAGACCACCTGACTCAGCTTGCGTCTATTGATGAGTCTGGCAAGCGTGTAGACCTCGCAATTAGAAATTGGCGCGGTCTGGACCGATTTTGAGGCAGCGAAGTGACAGCGTCTTGTCCCCTCGAATTTCACGCTGCTGCCTTCATCCGTGATTGGCCAATGATGCGAATGGCCGGTCATGGCCGGCAGTGTGAGCGCGGGCTCGCGCCAGGGAGCTGACCTACAAGGTATAGGCGCGGACAATCAATGTCAGCTGCCAGGCACGGCAGCGAACTGGTACTCGCGGCCAAGAAGAGACGGTCGACCACAAGCCTCAAACCCGCCGTTCACCCGGCCACACTTTTTTCTGCAGCTTGGGGATAGTCCGTTTTGGCAAGAGCCAAAACGGTGCTTTTGCGACGGCAACGGTTGAAGGCGACCCTATGTCGCCGAAAGTGGCGGGCGGTTCTTGCGGTACGAGTTCTTGACCGCAATCTTTCCTTCCCGGAAAGTGAAGACATCGCATCCATTGACCTCGACGCGCGAGCCGTCCGCCCGCGTCCCGGTGAATGTCCATTCGGACACCCCGCGGCTGCCGCAAACGAAGTGATGAGGGCGACGCCACTGCGCGTCGGGAAACATCTTCCATACCTCGGAAAAGCCGGCTTGCACGGCCTCTCTGCCGATGTACGAGTTTCCGCAGACGTCGGGGCCGGCAGATGCTTCAAACACACAGTCGTCCGTCATGAAGCTCATGAGCGCTTCAGCATCGTGGCTGTTCCAAGCATCCGCAAAGGCCTCTAGGTTTGCGACGGTGACATCCATATTTCACCTCCAGTTGGCGTGACTTGGGAATTGTTGCTCAGGTGGTTCGGACCGAGGCAGCGAAAAGCTCAAGCGCACCGATAGCATGGCGATTGTCGGCCGTCGGCCGTCGGCCAGGAGCTGACCTTTGACCCGGCCGCCAATTGGCTCCGGAAGCGGTCGTTCGCGCACCAACCTCCTCAAATTTGTGGAGGGCTCGAGCTTCGCGGTCAGCGAGGATGCGTAAGTATCTTGGAGGCTGGGTGCGATTCATTCCGAAGACGTACCGGCAGTAGGTTATCGGAAGTTTCTTCGCTGGGTCGCGGTGGGCCATCTGGAGCGTGACAGTCAGCAACCCTGCTTGAATAGCAGGGCATTCACGTCGTTACCGAACAAGACCTCGGCGAATCCTTGTACGACGGCCGCCAACGCCGCAGTAGTTTCGTTCTGGCCTCATTTACGCGACACTGAAGACTGCCGATTGGCGCGCAGACGATTTGCAGGAGTCGTGGATGGGCCAGTTAAAGACAAGGCTTAGAGCGCTCGAGCGGAGGCTCGGGGCATGGCTGTCGCCCGTCTTGGACCTTTTTGTCCCCTGGGTTCTGTTGTGGCCCTGGGTTCTTGTCAATCTCGTATACCTAGCCTTCCTCAAATCGTCGCAGGGAACTGCGCTCGCCGAGGGTATGGCTCTAGAACCTGGGCCCGATTGGCCAGTAGGGGTCGCGGTAGGTATGTCCTTCATTCTCGCGACGCTTTCCGGCCTACTGATAGTCTTGGGAGACCAATACGTCGCCGCTCAAGAGGCCAAAAAACAGTCCGTATCGCAAGTCAACTTGAAGGGCGCTGACCCGGCGATTCAGGTCCTCTGGGTCATTGTTTTGGCTGCCGGACCGTGAGCGTCCGGCGATCCCACGTTGACGCCTGCCCAAGACGATGGAACGATCCCCGTCCGCGGCGATCAGGCGTTGCCTGATATGAGTCCCGGTTATCAAGCCGCTCAGCGCGGCCGCCAGCGGTGCGGCAGCAACTCGTCGATGCGCGAGGCCGGATGAGCGTGGATGCGTGCCAGCACGTCGCGCAGGTACGCCCAGGGCTCGATCTTGTTCAGCTTGGCCGACTGCACCAGGCTCATCACCACGGCGGCGCGCTCGCCGGCCAACTCGCTGCCCACGAACAGCCAGTTTTTCGCACCAAGCTTCCAGGGCTTGATCTGCTGCTCCAGGTGGTTGTTGTCGATGGGTACGGCCCCGTCGGCCAGGTGCAGCGTCAGCGCCTCCCAGTGGTTCAGGCTGTAGTCGAGTGCTTGGCCGATGGCCCCGCCGGCAACCCGTTGGCGCTCCAATTGCAGCCAGGCGCGCAGTTCCTCCCACAGCGGGCGGCTCATTCGCTGGCGGCCCGCATGTCGTTCTTCGGCTGTCGAATCCGTCAACAAGCGCTCGACGTGGTAGATCCGCGCCCAGCGCTGCAACGCCTGCACTGCCACCGGACTGGCACTGGCGCCGCGCGTGGTGAGTTCCTCGAACTTGCGTCTTGCATGGGCTGCGCAGCCCGCAGCCTGCCGCCCGGGTTGGACCTTGGGATCGAGCACCGGGCCATAGCCAGCGTACTGGTCGCACACCAGCGTGCCGCGCCAGGGCGGCTCGGCGTATGGCGGCTCCTTGCCACCCAGGAAGGCCAGCGGGTACTGCGCCCCGCGACCTGCGCAGAAGTCGTAGATGACCCCCGGCGCTGCACCGTCCAGCGTGCCGCGTGCATACGCCCACACATAGGCCTTCTTCGTCTTGCCCCGCCCGGGGTCCAGCAGCGGGACCGGGGTCTCGTCGGCGTGTAGCACCGCCGCGCCCAGCACGAAGCGCCGGTGGGCCTCGTATAGGGGCTGCAACGCCGCCCCGCCCGCACCGCCCCAAGCGGCCAGCGTGGAGCGCGGCGTGTGCACGCCGCTGCGCGCGTTGATGTCCTCCTGCCGGTAGTACGGCAGGTGATCGGCGAAGCGGCTGATCAGCGTGTGCGCCACCAGCCCGCTGGCCGGGATGCCGCCATCGACCACGTCGGGCTCGGCGGGCTCTTGCACCATCTGCTGGCAGCACCGGCAAGCCCACTTGCCGTAGATGTGCCGGTGCACGAAGAACTGCGCTGGGATGATGTCCAGCTTCTCGCTCACGTCCTCGCCCACACGCTGCATGGGCGCACCGCAGCCGGCGTTCGGGCAGGTGGTGCTGGCCGGCTCGTGGCGGTGCTCCACGCGCTGCAGGTGCTCTGGCAGCGCCTGGCGGCGCGGGCGACGTGGTGCGTCCTTGGGCGCCTCGGGGGTTTCGGGCAGCTTGGCCTGCAGCGCGGCCAGTTGCGCCTGCAGGCTGGCTTCGTCCTCGGCCAGCGTCTCGGCGAACAGCGCGCGTTGCTGCGCCGTCATGGCCTCGGTCCTGGCCCCGAACTTCCAGCGCTTCAGGCGCGCCAGCTCCAGGTTGAGCTTGTCCAGCCGCGCATCGCGCCAGGCGATCTCGGCGCTCTTGCGTTCGAGCTCGCGGTCCTTGGCGTCCAACTGCTGGCGCATGCGCTGCAGCACCGCCGCCACATCGGGCGGCAGTTGCGCTTGGTCGATGGGGGGCAGTTCGTGCAGACCAAGCATGTAGCCAATGGTGCAGCATCCAAGGGGTGCGCACCATTGGCGCAAGCACCGTTGCCAACAGCAGCAACACCAGCCGTGCGAAGCACTCAAGCAGATCAGGCACGGGCGATCACCTGCAGCTCGGGCAGCCGCTGCCACGGCAGGCCCACCACCAGCGCCTCGAACTGCTGCGCCGTCAGTTGCAGGGCCGGGGTCGCCACCGGCGCGCCTGTCCACGCAAAGCTGCCGCTGTGCAGCCGTCGCGTGGCACACCAGACGCCAAAGCCGTCGTGCACCAGAAGCTTGATGCGCGTTGCCCGCGCATTGGCGAAGAGCCAGCCGTGGTGGGCCTGTGTGGTTGGCGACAATTAGCTTGGCCGGTCGACGACAACTATCTTGGCCGGTTTTGTACCGGTGCCGGGCCGGTCCGGGAGGCGGGTTTAACGTGAGCCGATCGTCATTCA
>NZ_JBBKZT010000067.1:0-8719 GCF_037889975.1 Variovorax rhizosphaerae
TGCGCACGGCTCGGGGCCGATGTGGTTCGCTATTCCTTCATCGCAGTGGACTTGCACCACCTACTCCTTGCCGGTCTCCCGGCGCACCGACAACTATTCTGACGCGGGGGGCCTGACGGTACGCTGCAGAAGCCCGCGGAGAAAGCTGGTTGAAGGACCGGCTGGGTCGCCGAGTGAGGTACGGCCAGCTCGCGCTGGGCATTCATTCGCGAGTCCCGGCTTTCGAGGTGGGCCATGTCTTGTTTAGTGAGGCCCTTGTTGAAGATCTTTCAAGAGCCTCGAAGAGAAGGTGTCAGAATCGCTGCGCTCACGGCGCAGGCTGTGGGCCCGGCTGCCTTGACTTCCTCTTTTGTCTCCGGAGGCGTTGGCGAGTGAACGCATTGGCGAGGGTGACCACGGCCAACACGGCGAGATCTTGCGTCAGGCGGCGCGTCGCCTGCGCCACACGGCTGTCCACCTCGCGCTGGGTTGCATCGACACGCGCCAGTCCTGCGTAGTCCGGAACGTCCAAGGACGCCGCGGGCTTCTTTACAGCGCTCGCCAGTTCAGGTTTCGACTTGCCGGCGGCTTGGACATCCGCCGCAACGGCGGTTGCTGCAACGGCCTTCTGCCCCGACAACGAGCCATGTGCATCTGCGTAGACCTTGGTGAATTCCGCGCCGAGCAGGAAGATCTGCGCGGCGTAGTAGACCCAGGCCACCAGCACCACCAGCGAGCCGGCCGCCGCGAAGGCCTCGGTGACGCCGCTCTTGCCGAGATATACGCCGATTCCCAGCTTGCCCAGTTCGAACAGTAGCGCGGTGACGCCCGCGCCGACCCACACATCGCGCCAGGCGATCCTTGCGGTGGGCATCAGCTTGTAGATCATCGCAAACAGCAGCGTGACGATGGCGAAGGAGATCACCAGGCTGAGCGCCTGCATCAGCACCTCCCAGCCCGGCATCAGGCCACCGAACCAGGTGTCGAAGGCCGCCAGGCCCGCGCTCACCATCAGTGAAACGATGAGCAGGAAGGCCACTCCCAGGATGAGCCCGAAGGACAGCAGGCGTGCCCGCAACACGGCCCAGACGCCGGAAGGCTTTTCCTTCTCGGGGACATGCCAGATCCGGTCCAGCGCGCTCTGCAGTTCCGCGAACACGGTGGTCGCGCCGACCAGCAGCACCACCACGCTGATGACGCCCGCGATCAGGCCCTTGTCGGTATCGGACGCCGCGCGCAGCATGGCCTCCACGGCCGTCGCGCCGTCCTGGCCGACCAGGCCGCCGATCTGCCCCACGATCTGGTCCTGCGCCGCCTCGCGCCCGAAGATCGCGCCCGCGACCGCGATGACGATCACCAGCAGCGGCGCGAGCGAGAAGATCGTGTAGTAGGAGATGGCGGCGCCCATGCTGGGCGCGTAGTCGTCGATCCAGGCCATGACCGCGTCGCGGCACATTTCGTAGAGCTGCTTGAGCTTCATGGTTTCCTCCCCGGTTTGGGTGCGGCATTCTTCCTGTTGCCTCCAGCCTGCTGGACGGCGCCCGCCATCGTACGCTGCACGTTGGCGCAATTGGTGGACTCGCCCGGCCCGGTCTCGATCAGCGGCAGCAGCGCCGCCACCGGGTTCACGGCAGCCAGCGCTAGGGCGCCCCCCGCGCGCGCGAGCAGCGGGCCCTTCACGATTTCATAGTCGGGCTTCTTGAAGCTCCCGTAGACGCGCACGGGCGTACGCAACGAGAGCAGGCCCATCTCCTTCGGCTTGGGTGCGACGGTCATGTCGAAGCGCTCGTGCTCCAGGTCGAACGAGCCCGTGCCCAGCACCTGGGTCTGCTCGGTATCGACCACGAACAGCGTCGACTTGCCGCGGCCGCCCGCCACGTCGAAGGCCACGCCGCCGCAATTGATGACGATGTCCTTGTCGCCGCCGACGAGCAGCGTCAGCACCTTGCCCCCATTGAGCCCGCTGGCCGCGTCGAGCAGGTTCGAGATCTGTCCGTTGACCACCGTGGCGGCGATGCGCCCGTCAGCCTTCGCGGCGGCGTCGGCGATGGAATTGCCGGTGCCCTTCAGCCGCAGCGTTGCACCGACGCGGCCCGCACCCTTGGCAATGGTCTTGCTGTCGGGCACGAGCTGGTCGACGCGCACACGTTGCAGGTCGACTTGGAGATCGGTCTTCAGCGTCGGCTCGCGCGCATCCATGGCCACGCGGGCAGCGATGGTGCCGCCGGCGAAGCCGAAGTCCAGCGGCTCGACCTTGAGCATGGAATCGTGCAGGCGCAGCGAGGCCTTCAGGGTCTCGAGCGGCAGCGCCTGGGGCACGACCAGCTTGGCCGCACTGAAGTCGACTTCCGCATCGATCTTCTGCAAGCGGCTGCCGTCGAAGGTGCCGGCGGGCAGGATGTGGTCGGGATCGATGGTCCTTTCCTTTTCCTTCGCGGCCGGGCGGGTGCTCGTTTCACCCTGGGACACCGCGGGCTTGCCGCCGCTTTCCTTGGTCTGCACGCCGATCAGCGGACCGAGGTCGGCCAAGTTCAGCAGCTTGCTGTGCAGGTCGGCGGTGAGCAGGGGACGCGGCTGCTGCTCCACGTAGGCGCCCCTGCCAGTCACGTCGCTGGAACCGATCCTGCCGGCCAAGTCATCCATCGTGTAGCGGTTGCCCTTGAGGATCAGGTGGCCCTGCAATTGGTAGGGCGGCGAGGCCGGCAGCGGCAGCAGGAGGAAGGGGTACAGGTTGGCCAGCGTCTGGCCCTCGATACGCAGCTGGGTGTCGATTCCCGAGATCCTGGCCGCATCGGCAATGGTGCCTTCGACGGCGACCTTGGTCGTTCCTGCCTTCAACTCGCCCTTGAGCGGAAACGGCACCCCCGACTCCTGGAAGCTCAGCACGTCGCCCGTCAACGCAACCCCGCTGAACGCTGCGTTGTGGTACGCGCCCTTGAAGTCGTACTGCGTGGTGTAGCGGCTGTTGTCGGGCCGGGCCTTGGCGTCCTTGACCTTTTCCTGGCTCGCGGGGTCGAAGGTGCTGGCCAGCACGTCGATCGTGAAGGGCTCGCCGTGGTCGATGTAGCGCAGGTGGCCGTGGTCCACGGAAAGCGTGCTGATGCGCAGCTTGCTGGGAGAGGTGTCGGAGGGGTCGGAGAGGATCCAGTTCTTGCGGTTGTCGGGCAGGCGCTCGAAGACCAGTTCGGGCTTGGTCAGCGCGACGCGCGGGACCAGGATCTTCTCGGGCAGGTCGCGCAACGCGATCGAGAATTCGAGCTTCTCGATCTTCGCCATGGCAGGCGCTTCCTTGGACCACTTGGTATTGCCGAAATACACGTCGCGCATCTGGATGGTCGGCGTGAGGCCGAGTTTCACCTTCAGGTCCGAGGTGTGGAATTCGCGTTCGGTCTTCCGGGAGATGTAGTTGTCCAGCGGGACCCGTATCCAGTTCCAGTCGAACAGGACGATGAATGCGACCAGCAGCAGGACCATGATCCCGGAGGTGGCGAGCACGGGATGGCGACGCAGGGGTGCAAGCGCGGCGGTTTTCATCACAAGGAGCATTCCCGTGATTCGACGTTCGCGTATAGGCCGCGGACGAAGCGGGATGTGGGCTGCATGCCTACCTTTCGCGAAAGCTGCGCCCAGCCGCGTGGGCCGTGCAGCGTCACCCGTGTCGGGGGTGGCTCAGCGCCGAAGTGACCGTCGAATGAACGGAATTGCGAGCGTCTCAACAAAGTCGTTTTGACGGTATTCGCGCCAGCGACTTCGAATGCGATGGGGATGCGCGACGCTCTGGTCGATAAGAACCAAATGGCGGCGTCGGAGGTGCTGCCTCTGATGCATGCGCAGGGCAACTGAAGAACTGAGTGTGCTGGTGTACCGGCGTGCCTCGTCGCAAGCACGCCGCGGATCGCAGCTTTGCTCATGTTGGGTCGGAATGACTCCAACCCCCTGGCGAGCGGCCTGCATCAAACTCGTCCCCGCGACGGCTGTGCAACCCGATGGCAAATCCAAAATACAAAAGCGTGGTGCTTCGGAGGTGTTTTCCGCCGCGTTCGCCTGTGCTTGCAAACTTCGCGCCTCCGCCCACGGGCCTCAACCTTTGATGGCCTTCATGTCAGCCTTGGCCCTGTCATGGTCGGCCTTGGCTTGATTCACGCAGGCGCTTTTGGCGTCCCCTTTCTGCGCGTCGCACTTCTCCTTGGCCACTTCGTAGTTCAGTTCGGCCCTTTCCTCAGCGACCTTGCGTGCGTTGCCCGGGCTGGGCTTGTACTGCTGCTCGAGCTCGGCCTTGGCCAGATTTTCCGTGCCTTTGGCCTGCTTCATGCAAACGTCCTTCGCGTTGTCCTTCAAGGTGTCGCATTTGGCCTTGGCGACCTTGTAGTCGGCCTCGATTTTTGCCTTCGCCACTTTGTATTCGTCTTGCGTAAGCGCCTGCGCACTGCCGAACGCGAACAAGGTGGATGCGATTGCGATGCCAAAAAGACCAGCTTTCATCGTAGTCTCCTCAACGCGGCTGGTGCCGCCAAAGACGCGATTCGCGTCCATGCAAAATTTAGGAACCCAGAACGAGAAAAGCAATAGGACGAACGCATCAAGCTGGCGTGAGGATCGGTCCCACACGCAGCTACTACCGCCGCGCTCGTTTGGTCGTTTGTTGGGAAAGCGCTACGAGCAGTTCAGCGAGATCGCACGGGCCTGCGGGGCCACAAGGAAATGGGCTCGCCGTGTTTCGGTTGTGCTCTAAACAGCTTGACGGCGGGTCCGGTGAAACACGGGCAACAGGGAGGCGCCCTAATCGGTCAGCACATGTCCGCGCAGTCCCCAAGCGGTCGATCCACCGAACCGTCTGAGGCCAATGGATGTCTTTTGACATTGTCGGTCTAGGGATTGAGCAGCAGAAAGGCGCCGGCGGTATTCCCGCTTTCGCGGGCATGTGCGGCCAGAATGAGGAAGCCAGCGCGACCGTTGACGGCCTCTCGATTTCGGCGGACGCCCGGTAACAAAAGGCGGTGAGCGTTTCGAATGGCTGTGTCCTACCAATTGCTCGAGATGCTGTGCGCCTCGCATGCCCCGGTGATCGTCAGCGAGCCCGCAATGGTGGACGTGCTGAGAAGCTATGTGAGCGCGGGGCTGGTGGAGGCCACGATCCCGCCGGCCGTCAACGCCCGTGGAACGACGACCCAGCCACCTGCCATCGTCACCAGGATCACTCGCACGGGTCACCGCACTGTCGGCAGGCTGCGCAAGCGCTCCAGTTGGCCTGTCTGATCGCTGCGCCTGCCTCCCCGTACCGAGCGACCGACAGGGGCGCATGCCGCGTTCCCCGAAAGCCGAGGCGACTGGTGTCGTCGTCATAGATGGCTGGTCGCTTCGCAAGAACCGCAATGGATGGCGCAAGCTTCAAGAACATACAGTGTGTGTATTTGCCAGCCCAACTGCCAACTGCGGCGAGGCTCTCAGTTCCAGCCTGTTTGAAGTTCTCCCGAGCTTTGGCTCCGGCTTCCTTGACGGCAGGGGACTTCCCGTTCTTTTTCTTGACGAGCCGCTGGGGGGCCGTACCGAGCCGACGCCGCGCCGCCTGGCAGAAAAGCACCGCCGCGCTCAACAAGATCGCTCGGCTCGACATCATTCATGGCGGATGACCGACATGTCATTGCATCAGCCTTGCAGACGATTCGACTTTCGATGCACCATAAAGGTTGGTCCCATGTCCCGCTCTTCCACTTCGGCGCTTGTGCGCCGCCATGAAGAGATCCAGCGAAAGCAGGATGCTCTGGACCGCAAAACGCCGGCGGCGAAGAAAAGCACCGGAGCGGTCCAAACAGGCACGCGTGCACAGCCGAGTCGGCTGCCTCCGGAAAAGCATCGCAAACCGGGCCGAGAAGCGAAGATGCAACTCAAACCCCGATTCGCGGCGCCCGACTACAAGGGCAGCGGCAAGCTTGAGGGCATGAGCGCCATCGTGACGGGCGGCGACTCGGGCATTGGTCGCGCAGTGGCCGTGTTGTTCGCGCGCGAAGGGGCCGACGTGGCCGTTGTTTACCTCTCAGAGAAGGTGGACGCCGAGGCGACCAAGGTCGCTGTCGAAGCCGAGGGCCGTCGCTGCATCCTCATCGCCGGCGACGTGCGGCGCAGCGCATTCTGCGAGCGCGCAGTAAGGCAAGCGCTCAAGGCTTTCGGCAAGCTCGACATCCTGGTCAACAACGCCGCGTTCCAGATGCATGCCGACAAGCTCGAGGACATCAGCGACGAGCGTATCGATCTCACGCTACAAACGAACATCGGGGGCTACATACGAATGGCTCGCGCCGTGGCGCCCCACCTGCGGCACGGCGGGTCGATCATCAATACCGGATCGCGCACCGGATTGCGCGGCAGCCGCAACTTGCTTGACTACTCGGCCACCAAGGGCGCGATCCATGCGTTCACGAAGGCCCTCGCTTTGAACCTCATCGACCAAGGCATCCGCGTCAATGCGGTAGCGCCCGGGCCGGTGTGGACTCCGCTCAATCCTGCCGACAAGCGTGCTGGCGACGTGAAGAAGTTCGGCCGCGACACCGCCTTCAGGCGCGTGGCCCAACCTGAAGAACTGTCACCCGCCTACGTGTTCTTGGCCTCGCCGGCCTGCGCAAGCTACATCACGGGAATCGTCTTGCCGGTGACGGGAGATGTCGGCGCGATTTGAGCAACGCACGAGCTCAGGCCAAGCAATGCGCTCCGGCTCCACGCGCGGGCGTGCGGTTGCGCTGTCTGCCCGCGGTGGCCACGGAGGGCGAAGTGCGCGCGGACGCAGCAGAGGCTACAGCATGAGCGGGTGGCGGGACCGCGTGCTGCGATGGGGCGCCAGACCGTCTAAATGTGGGCCGTTCCGACCGTCCTACCCGCACCAGCAGGCATCCCGCGCCACGGTCGCACCTGCCCATTCGGGTGTGGGCCGGGGCGGGCCGAGCGCGAAAGTCACGATTGACGTGTCGCCGATAAGGACCTGGCATCAATCTTTTGGTCTTTCCCTGAGGGTGCGTGCGGTGAAGCAGAATTTGGGCGCGCGCCTTGGCGCCAACCCCGAGTCGCGAGAACGCACGACCTCGGCGGCCTGGGGCTTGTGACTGCTGCATGCGGGTCCGCGATGGGACCGCGCCACTTCCGGTACCAGGGCAGAAGGAAGCGGTGAAGCGCGCGCTCCACGCGCTCCAAGTCTTAGCACCGTTTTAGGCGAGAGGACGAAGATTGATGCAGCACAAAAGTGTGCGCAGCGAGGCCGGGGCATCGGTGCCTTTGTGAATTCCGCCGGCTGTCGCTGTCCGGCCAACGACACGTGAGGAGGACAGCCGGCAGCGGCGCGGGCTTCTCGCACTTTCAATGCTCATGTCGGGAGCGAGTCGGCTTGCGCTCGCCGAGCTGGGATCGCAAGCGATCCTGAACTCGCTATGCGATAACGGACGTTCCCGGGCGAACCGGAATACGCGCTACAAACGTAGTGCCGTGTTCGGCGGAAGATGTCACTTGCAGCGACCCGCCGTGCGACTTAACGATCATGGAGCATATGTGCAGCCCGAGGCCCAGTCCGCCGCGCTCGCGGCTCTCTGGCGGACGCCAGTAGGGCTGGAAGATTTTCGGCAAACTGTCGGAAGCAATCGGTTCGCCCCAGTTGCGAACGCTCACGACGAGCCAGCCGTCATGGGACGAGGCGGTCACGTCGACCGGCCTGTCGACGGCCCCGTGGGAAATCGCATTGCCGAGCAAGTTGGAGACCACCTGCTGCAATCGGCCCCTGTTCCGTAAACGGGAACGGTGATCTTCAGATCCTGGTTGGTCGTCTTGGATGGATGAGCCAGGCGCAGTTCCGAGACCACGTCTGCAAACGCGTCCCCCAAATCTCCAATGTTGCCAAAGGCCGCGTCCAGTCCCCCGTCGATTCTGCCGCGTGCGAAATCCATGACGTCCGAGATCAGATTCGCCATCCGACTGGTTGTCGATCGAATTCGCTGTGCCGCGCGCAAGACCTCCGGGTCGCTTGACCGGCGCGCGAGAATCTCGCCTGTGGCGCTCAAGCTGGCAAGCGGGTTGCGCAGGGCGTGTCCCAGAACAGCAATGAACTGGTCGCGCAGTTGTACGGTTGCCGTCGCATCGAGCAGGGCCGACTCCGTAACACCGTGCTTGTCCTCCAACTCGAGCATGTGGGCAATGAGGCTGGCAAAGCCCGTGAAAAGTGAAACGGTCTTGACGTTCGACACCTCGTGAGGTGCTGGATCGATCGCGCACAAATTGCCGAAATACGTCCCGTCGCTTTTGATGATCGGCACGGAGATGTAGCTCTCAATGCTGTAAAGGCGCGGCGTGTGGTGCTTGCAATAAACCGGATGCTCGCTCGCATGGTCGAACCCAATCGGTGCTCGAAGCGCGCGCGATTCAACGCAGAGAGTCGAGTGAACATCCAACTGGCCGCCGGGCCTGAGTCCGAAGTTGATCTTGTCGAAAACGGCGCAGGCAGTCCAGCTGTCATCGTCAACCCGTGCCACCGCGGCAAAGCCCATTCCGGTGTTTTCGCAGACGATATGCAGAATCGAGGGTACGGCGCTGATCCGACCGACGGACTCGATATCGCGCGCGATGGACTGTGAGAGTGGCATGGGTTGCGGGTTAGCAGGCCGTTGAAATACCGGTCGCCTTGAGCCAAGATCGAGCTCATCAGATCGATGAAGAGGGAAGCGCCGATGCGAGGAGCCGACAGCTATAGCGAGAGCCTGTTCAC
>NZ_JBBKZT010000068.1:0-8580 GCF_037889975.1 Variovorax rhizosphaerae
TCGCAGGTCGGGCTTTGACGCGGATGCCGCGAATCTTGGGCTAATGCCGACCGACGTGCGGAGCAAGGCCACGCCACCGAACAATGCGAGCAGCCTCCATGCGCAGGTGTCATACATCGTGCGCACCGTGGGCAAGCTGCATGCCCGCCGATATTTGCGAGATCTCGTGGGCAGCGAACTGGTGCCTTTGCCTCACATGCTTGGCGTGTGATTCGCGTGGGTCATCCGTTGCATGCCAGTCGCTTCCGCCAAAGACCTTCGGACCAAAGCCCTGACAACCACTCCAGCGTAACAGGGCCATTGCCGGCGTCGCCGCAAGAAGAGGAAGCGCCGAAACTCGTCGTTCTCATGCCAGCGCGGGACTTCAAAGGGTATGAAACGGCTGTTCATCTGTTCATCTGGGCATCAGTCTGCAACGCAGTCGGCGCGTCAGCCGTGAAGAGAAGCACGACTCCCAGCGCCGACTGTGAAGACCACTAGCGGAATCTAAGAGTGCCTACATCTGTCTCCCAAACTGAAGCGACCCAGCAGACTGTTTCTCATCGGTCCGGCCCGCTACCCTTCATCGAGCCTAAACGACGGATGCGCCTCCACTGTCGGCCGCACGAGCGTCGCGCCAGCTGACCGGAGGAGGTGCGGTGACGATTGAGTCCAGCTTGGGCTCCGGCACGCGCAGCGCCTCGAGATCCGGTCGCGGACGACGTAGCACCGCGTCGGCGGCGAAGGCCTTCTCCAGCGCGAGCGATGCCGACAATACTTGCAGGTCGCCGCGGAAGGGGCCGACGATTTGCAACCCGAAGGGCATGCCCTTGCTGTCCGTGCCGCAAGGCAAGGACATCGCCGGGTGGGTCGTGAGCGTGACCACGTAGGTCAGCGCGAGCCAGCGATAGTAGTTGGACTGCTCCTGGCCATCGACCAGGTGTGCATACGGTTGCGTCCAGGGGAATGGCGAAACCGGCGTGGTCGGCGACAGCACCAGGTCGTACTCCGCAAAGGTGCTCTGGAAGCGCTGCTGGATGCGTGTCTGTTCGGCCTGCGCCCAAGCGCTGTCGAGCAGGCTCATCCTTGCGCCTATTTCGTAGTTGGCGCGCGAATTCACGCCAAGGCTGGCAGGATCCTTCTCGTAGGCCTCGCGCGTGCCGGCGACAAAGGCTTCGGCACGCAGCACGTCGAAGCAGCGGTGGACATCACCGAAGTCGAATCGCACTTCGTCGCACCGCGCGAACAGGTGTCGCATGGCGGCGATCTTCGCGGCGAATGTGGTCCTGATCTCGGGGTTCACGTCGCAGGTGCCGAAGTCGGTGGTGAAGGCCACGCGCAGCTTGCCCAGTTCGGCCGCCTGGGGGTTCAGGAAGGCCAGCGGGTCCAGTGGGTAGCTCAGCGGGTCACCGGCATGCATGCCTGCAGTGGCGGCCATTTGCAGACAGGCATCCGCGACGGTGCGGCCCATCGGACCGACGACCGAAATCGGCGTCCAGCCCAGCAGCTTGCGCACGCTGGGAATCACACCGGGTGAAGGCCGGAAGCCGACGACACCGCACTTGGAAGCCGGGATGCGAAGCGAGCCGCCGGTGTCGGAACCCGTGCACACCGGCAGCATGTCGCAAGCCAGCGCCGCCGCCGAGCCGCCGGACGAGCCACCGGCGTTCAGGTTGGGATTGAATGGATTGCCAGTCGCTCCCCAGACCGGATTGCGCGAATTGGCGCCTGCGCCCATCTCGGGCACGTTGGTCTTGCCGGCGACGATCGCACCGGCACGGCGCAGGCGCGCGACCAACTCGATGTCGCGGTCCGGCACGTGCCCACGGAACGCCGGCGAGCCGAACGTCGTGAGGAGGCCGGCGGTCGGCTCCAGGTCTTTCACACCCAGCGGCAAGCCGTGCAGCAAGCCGAGCGGCTCGCCTTTCAGAACGGCTTGTTCCGCAGCCAGGGCTTCGACGCGGGCACGGTCAAAGCAGGTGGCAGTGACGGCATTGATGAAAGGATTGACGGCTTCGATGCGGTCAATGCATGCCTCCAGCAGTTCGACCGGAGAGATGTCCTTGGCAGCAATCATTTGCCGCAGGTCCACTGCGGAATGCTCAACGAGCGCTGTCGTCGGGGATGTGTCGTTCACGGTTGCATCTTTCGAAATTGATCGCGCGGCGCTTCGGGTCCGCGTCAATCCGGCTGGATGTTGGCGCGCACGGCAACGGCACGCATGAGGGGCAGTTCGGCCTCAAGGTGCGCAGCGGCCTGGGCGGAGCCGATGAAGCCGGGCTCCACGCCCTGCTCTGCCAGCTTCGAGCGCACCGATGCATCGTCGACAGCGTCCTTGAGCGCCTTCTCCAGCTTGGCCTGCACCTCGGCCGGAAACCCGCGCGGACCGACAAACATGCCCCAACTGTCGAGCAGGACGCCCGGGTAGCCGGACTCAGCGAAGGTCGGCACGTTCGGCAGCAGTGCCGAGCGCTTGGAGGTGGTCACCGCGATGGCCTTGACCTTGCCGCTCTTGATCTGCGGCGCGGCGGCGGTCACGGTGTCGAAGGCGAAGGGCACCTGTCCCCCGATCAGGTCGGTCATGGCCGGGCCACTGCCTTTGTAGGGCACGTGGGTGAGCTTGATGCCCATGGCCTGCAGCGCCATTTCCGCGGCGAAGTGCGAACTGGTGCCAGCGCCGAAGGAGGCATAGGAGTACTTGTCGGGCGCAGCCTTGACAGCGGCGATCAGTTCCTTCGGGTTGCTGACCGGGACGCTGGTGTTGGCCAGCATCACCAGGGCAACGCGACCGACGATCCCGATCGGCTGGAAGCTCTTGACGGGGTCATATGGCAGCGACTTGCGAATGGCCGGGTTCAGCGTGTAGGTCGAGTTCGAACTCATCAGCAAGGTGTAGCCATCGGGCTTGGCATTGGCCACGTAGGCCGCGCCAATGGCGGTGCCCGCACCGGGGCGGTTGTCGATCACAACGCTTTGACCCAGCTTCTCGCCGAGCTTCTGGCCGATGACGCGGGCTTGCGCGTCGCCAGCACCGCCGGGTGGGAATGGCACGACGAGGGTGATCGGGCGCGATGGATAGGCGCCTTCTGCCGCAACGCCTGTCGCATTCAGCCCAAGGGCCAGGAGAGCGGCAAGACCAGCGGAGCGCAAGAGGTTGTGCATGGCGGTTGGCATGAATGCGAAAGTTGGGTTTCGGGACCGGATGGCTGATCGTAGAAAGGCTCATGCCCAGCAGCAACCGCAATGTTCAGAATCCATCGTTGCGATAAACTGAATCTTCATCAGGGTTTTCCAATGTCTAATGCTGTGAGTCGCCGAGTGTTGCAGGAAGCAGCGGTGCGCCACTTCCTGGAGGTGGTACGCACCGGTTCGGTCACTGCGGCGGCCGAGCGGCTGCACGTGGCACCTTCGGCCGTCAGCCGACATATCGCACGCCTGGAAAGTGAGCTCAACACACTGCTTTTCGAGCGCCGTGCGCGCGGCATGGTGCCCAATGCCGCCGGCGAGTTGCTGGCCGCGCATGCCAAACGCGCGTGGCAGGACATCGAGCGAGTGACCGATGACATCCAGGCCCTGCGCGGCTTGCAGACCGGTTGGGTCCGCATCGCCAGCACCGAGGGCTTCGCCTCCGAGTTCATCCCCAATGTGATCGCTGAATTCCAGCGCGAGTACGCGGGCATCCGCTTCGCGCTGGACGTATGCATGCAGGCGGATATTCCCAAGCTGGTGCGCGAAGGCGATGTGGATGTCGGCTTCACCGTCAGCACGAGTTCGGAGCGAGGCATCAATGTCGAGCTGCGGCATCCTTCGCCCATCCTTGCAATCATGGCCAAGGACCATCCGCTGGCTTCGAGGCGTCAACTTGCGTTGGCGCAACTTGTTGGCTATCCGATGGCCCTGCCCGGTCCCTACTCGACTTTGCGGCAGCTCTTCGACATCAGTTGCATCAGGCAAGGGCTGCAATGCGAGCCGGCGCTGTTGAGCAACAGGCTCGATGCAATGATCACCTTTGCCGCCGTCGGCGGAGGCGTCACGCTCAGCGGCGAAGCTGCCTTGCGTTCGCGCTTGAACGCAAAGCTCGTGGTCGCCATACCCCTGCGCGACCGGGAGATGAACGAGCGGCATTTCGAAGTGCAGACCATGGCCGGTCGCACGCTGCCGGGTGCATGCCGGGCATTCCTCGACCATTTGCGCGAGGTGCTGCGTCGGGATGGTTGAAATACCCCTGCGACGGCAGCGTTGCGATATGCGCAATCAAATTTTCTGATTATTGCCAAGACCAGTTCCCCTCGGCCTTCCATAATCGGTCGCTTCACATGAAGGACGTTTGATCATGGCTCAGGCACCCGCGCTCCCGTTCTCGAAAATTCGCCTGTCCAGAGGCTTGGCTTTCCTCTCCGGCGAGATTGCCTTTGCCGAGGACGACAGCATCCCCGAAGGCATTGCCGCACAGACCGCATTGGTGCTCAAGCGCATCGCGAACACGCTGGGCACCGCCGGTTTGGATCTGGACGATGTAGTGCAGGTCGCAGTGCATCTGGTCAACGAGACGGACTTCTCAGCGTTCAACGCCGAGTATCGACAGCACTTCAAGGACCCGCTGCCGGTGCGCACCACGGTCGTGGCCCGATTGCTCGCGCCGGGCGCCTTGCTTGAAGTCACCGTCACCGCGGCACAGCGCGACTGATCGAGACAAGGCGAGATGCCTACCGATGTATTGGTCCTTGGCGCCGGCATGGTCGGCGCTTGCACGGCCTTGCAGCTTGCGCGCCGGGGGCATTCAGTCGCGTTGGTGGACCGGCAGGCGCCGGGGCGCGAGACCTCCTATGGCAATGCGGGCATCATCCAGCGCGAAGCCGTCGAGCCCTATGCCTTCCCGCGCGAATGGTTGGCCATGTTCGACGTTGCCTTGAAGCGCGGCATTGACGTCAACTACCACCTCGGCGCATTGCCCGCGGTCGCGCCGCGGCTGGCGCGTTACTGGCATGCATCGGCGCCGAGGCGTTACGCCAGCATCGCCCGAGACTACAGCCGGCTGATCGAACACTGCCTGGTCGAGCACGATGCACTCATTGCCGAATCGGGCGCGTGCGACCTGGTGCGCAAGGAGGGCTACCGCTTCGCCTTTCGCACCCAGGCGGCAATGGACGAGGCCACAGCGCGAGCTGCCGACCTGCAGCAACGATATGGCGTGCGCCATGCAGTGCTGGATGGCGATGCACTTGCCAAGGCCGAGCCCGGCCTGCGTGCGCGGCTGCCCGGTGCATTGCATTGGCTGGATCCGTGGTCCGTCAGCGATCCGGGTGCGCTGGTCGAGCGTTATGTGCAGCGCTTCATCGACCTGGGCGGCCATGTGAGTCAGGGCAATGCCGACACGTTGCGCGAGGACGCTGGGGGTTGGCGGGTGCAGACGAAGGCCGGCCCGCTGCATGCGCGACACGCCGTGATTGCGCTTGGCCCTTGGGCTGCCGAGTTGACCAACGCACTGGGCTACAGCCTTCCGCTGTTCGTCAAACGCGGCTATCACCGCCATTACATCGGCGGTCCCGGCCTGCGGCTGCCGATGCTGGATGCGGAGCGTGGCCTTGTGATCGCGCCGATGGCGGCCGGCATGCGCATCACAACCGGCGCGGAATTCGCCCCTATTGGTGCACCCTCGACACCGGTGCAGCTTGCCAAGGCCGAGGCAGCAGCGCGCGAGTTGATAGACCTGCCGGTGCCAGTGGAGTCCGCGCCTTGGCTGGGGAATCGCCCCTGCACGGTCGACATGAAACCGGTCATGGGTCCCGCGCCGAAGCATCCCGGGCTGTGGTTCAACTTTGGCCACTCGCACCAAGGATTCACGCTGGGTCCGGTCAGCGGACGACTGCTGGCCGAGATGATCGAAGGCTCGAGGCCTCTGGTCGATCCGGCGCCTTACTCGCCGACACGATTTTGAGTTTCATGCCTGCTGCTTGCTCTTGCGATCTTCAGCTTTGATCTCGGGACCGGTCCTAGCGGGTGGATACCCGACAGTCACTTCATGGCCGAGACTGCCTGGCCGCCAAACTCGCTGATAGCGGCAGTTGGCCGGTAGCGCAAGCATGTGAAGATCAGCTACCGAGCACGGCCGCGAACTTGTAACCGCGGCCGTCACCAGCCATTCAATGTGGATGCCAGAAAGCAGCCGCTCGAAGCCTCTCTCGACCCGTAGCCGACTTACGCTAATCGGTAGTGCACGTAGGCCTCGCGCTGTCAACCGGACCTCTTTCTTGTGCCTCGCTTGGCCGCGCATCAGGTGATGGCGCGCTGTACGCAGAACCGTATTCCATGTGAAAGCGCTAGCACTGTCTTCTTGCTGAAGTTGTCGAGACCGTGAGGACGAAAAATGCCGCGCTGGTGCTTTGTAATGGACAGGGAATGCGGGAGAACGCTAACGTCGCCGAATGCTTGCCACGGCATCGTTCAAGGCTTCGAGCGACACGGGCTTGTTCAAGTGCAGGTCGAAGCCCGCGGCCCTGGACTTCGCCACTTCCTCGGGCCGTCCGAAGCCGGTGAGGGCAATCGCCCGCCATGGACGGCCATGCGGCAATTCGCGCAGCCGCATGATGAGTTCGAAGCCATCCATGCCGGGCATGGCGATGTCCGAGATGGCGAGGTCGAACTCGCCTTGCCTTGCTGCCTCAAGAGCCGCCTCGCCGCTGTCGGCGGTCGTGACCATGGCGCCTTCCAGGCCCAGAAGTTCGCTCAGGGTTTCGAGCGTGTGGGGGTCGTCATCCACGAGCAGGATGCGTTGATCGGCAGGCCCCGTGCGCGATCAGTTGGAAGCCGGGCACATTGCTGTCGAGCGTGCCCTCCAGCAGCGGAAGGCGCACTCTGAACACGGCACCCTTGCCCGGACCCGCGGAGTCCGCCTCGACACTGCCGCCGTGCAACTCCGCCAGGCTCTTGACGAGTGCCAGGCCGATGCCCAGGCCGCGCTCGCTGCGCGTGGTGGGCGGGTGGTCGCCCTGCTGGAACATGCCGAACACCTGCCCGAGAAAGCCCGGCGCGATCCCACGTCCGGTGTCCCGCACCTCCAGCAACGCCCAGGGACCATCGCGGGCGAGCCGCACCTCGATCGTGCCGCCCGGCGGCGTGAACTTCAGCGCATTGCTCGCGAGGTTCCAGAAGATTTGCTCGACCCGCACCACGTCCGCGAAGAGCACGAGATCCTCGGCTTGCACAGATAGCGACAGTTGCTTCGCCTCCGCGTCCTTGCGCAGTGCATCGGTGATCCGCTCGATGATGGGGCGCCATCGCACCGGCGATCGATTCAAGGCCAGCTTGCCGGTCTGCAGGCGCGAGAGGTCGAGCAGGTCATCGATGATCTGCGCCTGCGCATGGACCGTGCGGCGTATGGCGTCGGCGGCTCTCGAAAGCCGCGGCGAATCCTGTACCTCTGGCGAGCGGCCAATCAGCTCGGCGCTCACCAAGATGAGGTTCAGCGGGTTCTTGAGTTCGTGCGACATCACGGCCAGGAATTCATTGCGCAGGGCATTGGCCGCCTCGAGCTGCACGCGCACCTGCTTCTCGGCCTCGAGCAACTCCTCGCGCTGGCGCTCTAGCAGCCGGCGCTCGGTCAGGTCGCGGGCGATCTTCGCGAAGCCCTGCGCATTGCCTTCGACCAGCGTGGTGGTGATGCCACTGCAATAGAAGCGGCTGCCGTCCTTGCGCAGGTGCCAGCGTTCGTCGAGTGCGCGACCGTGCTCGCGGGCACCTTGCAGCTCCTGTTCCGGCATTCCGGCGGCACGGTCCTCCGGAACGAAGAGGCGGCGGAAATGCTCTCCCAGGATCTCATCGATGGTGTAGCCGAACATCAGCTCGGCCCCCTTGTTCCAGCCCGTGACGCATCCGGCCTCGTCCAGCGTGATGACCGCGAAATCCCGGGTGCTTTCCGCGACCAGGCGCAGCCGCTCGTCGCGTGCGCGCACCTGCTCCTGAGCCGCGCGGCGCTCGGTCACGTCGATGAAGTTGAGCACCGCGCCGTCGATGCGATCCTCTTTGGTGCGATAGGCCGAGACGCGCATGAGGTACCAGCGGCCATCGACGGACGCCACTTCGCGCTCCAGTGGCTGCAGCGTCGCCAGCACATGCAGGAGGTCTTCCGTGAAGTTCCCGCCGCGGTCCAGGCGATGCGTGATGTCGCCCAGGGACCGTCCCTTGTCGGTCGGGAGGATGTTGAAGATCAGTGCACTCAGGGGCGTAAAGCCATTGATGTGCATCTGCCGATCGACGAACACGGTGGCGATGTTCATCGAGGTGATCAGGTTGCTCAGGTCGTCGTTGATCCTGGCGGTTTCCTCGACCTTGTTCTTGAGCTCGAAATTGACCGTCGTGAGCTCCTCGTTGACCGACTGGAGCTCTTCCTTGCTGGTCTCGAGTTCTTCGGTCGCCGAACGAAGCTCCTCGTTCATCGACTGCAGTTCCTCGTTGGACGCGCGCAGCGCCTCGGTCGAACTGGCGGACTCCCCGATGCTGCCCTTCAACTCGCGTTGCAGCCGAAGCACCTCTTCCTCAAGGACCGTGTAGGCGGGCTCCGGCTCGCCCGCGCGTGCCTGCGCATCGGCGTCCGGCTGCAGC
>NZ_JBBKZT010000069.1:0-8392 GCF_037889975.1 Variovorax rhizosphaerae
CGTCTGAAGCCCATGCTGTTCGACGACGAGCACCTCGAAGAGGCCAGTGCCGCCAGGGCCTCGCCGGTGACCAAGGCGCTGCGATCCGAGCACGCCAAGACCAAGGATGCCAGCAAGACGGCCAACGACGGCTCACCCTTGCACAGCTTCAGGACCTTGCTGCAGGACCTCTCCACGCTGGCCTACAACGTCACCCACACGCATCTCAACCCAGAGGCCAAGATCATCACGACCACGCGGCCCACGCCGCTTCAGGCAAAAGCCTTTGCGCTGCTCGGATTGAATCCCGCCTGTACCCAGTAGTCGCCCTCCCTGCGAACGCAAAAGCTCAAGCAGGGCGCGCACTTACGTCTCGGCAGTCATCAAAGTTCGGACTAAGCCAACGGAACGGAGCTGTCATGCATTCAGGTATCAAGCAGGCCGCGCTCTGGGCGCTTGGGATGTCGTTGTTCGCAGTCGAACCGGGCGGCGGCCATGCCGCGTCGACTGCGGATGTCCGGGCCATCAGCAAGGAGGCGTACATCTATGCGTATCCAATGCTCGAAAGCTACAACACCATGTACAAGCAACTGGCGAACCCGGCCGGGCGCGAGTACGTCGGTGGCTTCGGCAAGTTCCGCCACTACTCCGAAGCGTTCACCCCCGACAACAAGGACATCGTCACGCCCAACAACGACACGCCGTACTCGTGGGCGTGGTTGGACCTGCGCGCCGAACCGTGGGTCGTCAGCGTGGCGGCGGTGCCCGGCAATCGCTACTACGTGCAGCAGTGGATCGACCTGTTCACCTTCAACTTCGCGTACATCGGCTCCCGGGCGACCGGCAACGGCGCCGGCAACTACCTCTTCGCAGGTCCGAAGTGGGATGGCAAAGTGCCGCCCGGTATCGACAGGGTGTTCCGATCGGAGACCGACATCGTCCTCACGCTGACCCGTACCGCGCTCAACGGACCGGACGATGTCGCTGCGGTCAAGGCCGTCCAGGATGGCATGCGCTTGCAGCCGCTCAGCGGCTTCACCGGCACTGCGCCGCCGCCGACCTTGCCAGCGATCGTCCTGCCGCCCTATGACGTCGCCAAGGCCCGCTCGCACGACTTCATCGCGTACCTGAATTTCCTGTTGCAGTTCACGCAGCCACCGCATCCGAGCGAGGTGGGCCTGATGAAGCGCTTCGCTTCGATCGGCATCGGCCCCGGGCTGCCCTTCGATGCATCGAAGTTGCCTCCTGAAACGCTGTCCGCGGTCGACGACGGCGTGGAGGACGCGAAGGCTGCGCTTGCCGAGAAGTCCAAGGTGACACTGTCATCCAACGGCATATTCGGGTCACGCGAAGAACTGAAGAACGATTACGTCCTGCGGGCCATTGCGGCCGAGAAGGGCCTCTACGGCAACTCCCTCGTTGAGGCCTGGTACGGCGGCTACGTCGGCGATGGCAGCAAGCTTTCGACGGTGCATTTCGCGCCGGGCCAGTTGCCGCCGGCCAAGTTCTTCTGGTCGATGACGCTCTACACGCTGCCGGACCGGTTGCTGTATGCCAATCCGCTCAAGCGCTATTCCATCGGCGACCGCACCAAGGGGCTGCAGAAAGACGCGGACGGCGGTCTGACGCTCTACCTCGGACACACCTCCCCCGGTCCCGACAAGGAGTCGAACTGGCTGCCCACTCCCGAAGGGCGCTACAGCGCGATCGGACGCATCTACGGGCCGAGCGAGGCTGCCATGAACGGCACCTGGAAACTTCCCCCGCTGCAGCCAGTCCCACGGTAGGCGGCGTGTCTCGTGCGGCTACTTGGGCCGCACTTCATGCTGCGCCGCCGGAAGCGGAGAGGCCCGTGACCAACTCGGCCGTCGTGACGATCGCGTGCGCATAAGTCGGCCCGTTGATCTCGTGCGCGACCTTCATCGCTTCCATCGAGAAGGCAGCGGTGGCGTCGCGCACCAGCGTGACGTGGTAACCCAGTTCCATGGCGAATTTGCCGGTGGTCTCCAGGCAGGTGTTGGCCAGCATGCCGATGAGGATGAGGCGGCGGATGCCGTGCTGGCGCAGCTGGATGTCCAGGTCGGTATTGGCGAAGCCGCTGGAGCCGCGGTGTTCCTTGATCATCACGTCTTCGGGTTGCGGCTGGAAGTCCGGGTGCCATTCCGCGCCCCACGTGCCCTCGGCAAAGAGCTGGATGCGGTGGGCACCGAGCTGGTAGGGCGTGGGATGAGCCCAGTGGCTGAAGTCCGAGGGCCGGGCGCGGTGGTGCGGCACATAGAACACCGTGACGCCGGCCGCGCGGCACGCGGCCACGGCGTCGCGCATGTGCGCGATGGTGCCGACCTCTTCCATCACGGCCTTGGCGCGCGCTTGCAGCTTGCCGTTCTCGCTGAGGAAGTCGTTGTAGGGGTCGACCAGCAACAGCGCGGTCGGCTCGGTGGTGGATTGAGAGTCGGGCATGTTGGCTCCTTGGCTGTGAGTATTGCGATTGCGTCGCTGCCGAAGTAGGTTTATTCAGGGGAAGTCCGTTGCGCGCATCGTCGCGCACTGCCTGCACCGGGGGGCTCGCCACGTCGGCCGAGTCGCCGTCCAGTGCCGGCGCGAACCCGTAGCCACGACCCGGCACCATTGCGATGGCCGCTGCGCCGAGGAGCTTGCGCAGCGCGGCGACCTGGCGCAGTCCGGATCACGCACTCGGGTGATGGTCGAGACCTGGTGGTCAAGGCCGGATCGACATTCATCGGCGATCACCATCAGTCGATGTTCATCCAGGCGTTGGGTGTGGCCGAGTTCAGCATCGAGAGCGGTGATTGCGGTTGCCCTACCAGTCTTCCTTCACCGCAAGCACCGCGTCGCGCCCGGCCGCCGCACGGCCGGCAAGCCACGCCGTCACAGTGCCCGCCGCAATGACCGCAGCGCACAGCGCGAGCAAGCGTCCCCAAGGCACGAGCATGTCCATGGTCCAGTGAAAGCTCTGCGGATTCACCACCTTTACCAGCACCACCGACACGGCGAGCCCCAACGCGATGCCGGCGAAGGCGCCGATCACGGTCCACGCCGCACCTTCGCCAGCGACCACGGCCAGCACCTGTCGCCGCGTGAACCCCAGGTGCGCGAGCAGCCCGAACTCCTTGCGCCGCGCCAGCACCTGCGCGCTGAAACTCGCAGCCACGCCGAACAGGCCGATCGCGATCGCCACCGCCTGCAGCCAGTAGGTGACCGCGAAGCTTCGATCGAAGATACGCAGCGACGTGGCGCGCAACTCCCCCACGGACGCGAACTCCAGCGCATCGCCAGCCATCTGCCTTTGCGCGGCCAGCGCGCGGATGGCTTGCTGCACTTGCGAGGTTTCGGTGCCCGGCGCGAGCCACAGCGAGACGTCGTTCACGCTGCGGTCGGAGGTCAAGCGTTCGAAGTCGCGCGCGTCCAGCACGATGGAGCCGAACTGACGCACGTAGTCCCGCCACACGCCGGCCACGAAGAATTCGGCCGGGGGCTTGCCCTCGCGCTCGAAGGTCTTCGCCAGCGGCGCAAACGATGCGCCCGGTCGCGCGCCATAGAGATCGACGACGGCCTCGCTCACGTAGATGCCAATGCTCCCCGCCGGCGTCTTGAAAGCCTCGCCCACCAGCGGCAGCGCCTGCGTCGCATCGCCCGCGAAGGTGCGTGCGAGCAGCGTCACAGGCGGCTGCGTCGCCGCCAGCGACACCTGCCGCGCACGCACCGTGCTGACACGCGTCACGCCCGGCACCTTCCCGATAGCGGCCACGAGTTCAGGCCCGAACGCACCGGTATCACTGGCACTGCCCGATCCGCCCACATTGGCCGCACGAAGATAGAGATCCGCCGGCAGCACCACATCCAGCCACCGCGTGACCGAATCGCGAAAGCTCGCGACCATCACCGTCAGCGCCACCGCCAGGCTGAGGCTTGCAACCACCCCGCTGACAGCCACCGCCGCCGTACCACGCATGCGCCGCGCGCGCTCCACCGCCAGCAGCGGCAGCAGGCGCTTCGCCATCGCGGGCGCCAGCCGGTCGTAGATCAACGCGATCAGCCCCGGCAAGCCCGTGATGCCTCCCACCAGCAACAAACCGACCGACAAGTACGCTGCAAGGGGTACGCCATACACGGCCGGTGCGAAGGCCAGCACCGCACCGCCGACGACCAGCACGACCGCGATCCATTGCCGTCCCGAACCTGCAGGCGCGGTGCCCAATCCCTTGAGCGTCTGCGCCTCCGGCAGGGCTTGCGCGGCACGCGCCGGATACCAGCCGCCCACCATCGCGGCCAGCACGCCGAGCGCACCGTACGCCATTGCCGCCGCCGTGCTCCATTGCAGCGCCGGCGCCACCCCCGCGAAGTAGCCGCCGCCCAGGTCGCCTCCGAGCACCTGCAGCGCGAAAGCGGCCAGTGCCGTGCCGAGCCCGACGCCCGCAACGCTGCCGACGACGCCGAGCGCCAATGATTCGATCAACACCAGTCGCAGCCGCTGTTTCGGCGTGAGCCCGAGCACGCCCAGCAGCGCGAACTGCTGCGCCCGCTTGGCCACGCTGAGCGCCAGCACCGAGAACACCAGGAACGCGCCCGTGAACAGCGCCACCAGCGCCAGCACCGTGAGGTTCACGCGGTAGGCCCGCGACAGGTTGCTCACGCGCTGTGCTGCATCGCCAGGCTCCGCGATCTGGACCGCCGCAGGCCAGCCGGGCGACCGCGGCAGCGACGCCATGAAAGCGGCCCGGTCGACGCCCGGTGCCAGGCGCAAATCGATGCGCGTGAGCTGCCCGCCGCGCCCGAAGAAGTCCTGCGCCGCGCCGATGTCCATCACCGCCAACGCCCTGCCGCCCGCCGCCACGCTGCCCGCGACATCCACGCGACGTGCGCCCGACCCGGTTCGCAACTCGATCGAAGCCACATCGCCCAAGGCCGATCGCGCGCCCATATTCAAGAAGACCGCGCCAGGCGCCAGCGGCGCGAGGCGTGGCGCACCCTCGGCGGGCTTGGGAATCAACTCCGGTGCGATCGATGGCAATGCCAGCGCATCCACGCCGATCACGCGAATCGACAGTGGCGCCGACAAGCCCGGCGCCGTCGCGACCGTGTAGGTGTCCAGCACCGGACTGGCCAGCGCCACGCGCGGATCGGCGGCGACACGCGCGAACAGCGACTCCTCGAAGCTGCCTTGGGAGGCGCGCAACTCCAGGTCAGGCTGGCCATTGACCGAACGCACCGCACTCGAGAACTCGTCGAGCGCCGACGCATTGATGAGCTGCACCGAAAAAGCCAACGCCACGCCCAGCATCACCGCCACCACGGCGGCCGCGTTGCGCCACGGGTGATGGCGCAATTCCTGCCAGGAGAAAGTGAAGAGCAGGGCGCGCATGCCGCGATTGTGGCGCGCGGGAAATCACCTGGAATCGTGAAGCCCGCCCTTGTTCGCAAAGACCGGCGCCTTCAAGAATGCAGCCTCAGGTATCGAAATAAAACAGGGAGCGCTTCCGTGACTTTGCAGGACCTCGCCTTGAGTGTGCGGGAAACAGATTCCAGGACCTATTCGTGGGTGATTCTCCAGGGCACTGGCGAGCAGGGAACCTTCGTCAGTTATGCGGAGTTCGACATCTCCGAATGCAGCTACGACAGTTATTCGGATGCGCTGGTCGCCGGCTTTTCCAGGCTGCGTGCGCTCGGCGGCCGGGACGGGCCACGCTGGCTCTGAGCCGGCGCGCGCAACCCGGCCCGCGGGCTCATGACCCTTGCGAATGCTCGTACAGCCGCGTGGCCAGGGCCTCGATCTCATCCCGCAAGGCCAGTTGCGCCAGCCAATGTGCGGGAATGCTGCTGACGCCGTAGAAGGCGCCAGCAATCTGGCCGCAGATGGCGGCGGTCGTGTCGGCATCGTCGCCAAGGTTGGTCGCCATCAACACCGCTGCTTCGAACGAGTCCGTTTGCGCAAAGCACCACAACGCCGCCTCGAGTGACTGCACGCAATAGCCGCTGCCCTTGATCTGCGCTCGGCTCCTGGCGCGATAGTCGCCGCACGCGATCGCCATCACCTTCGGCTCTGAAAGCCCCGGGCAAGCTGTCGCAAGAACATCCTCCCTGGCCTTGCCCTGCAAGGCGGCAAGCAATTGCAGCCCGAACAACTGCGAGCACTGGATGGCCTCGGGCGCGGCGTGCGTCGTGCGCGTGCTCTCACCGGCGAAATGGCGTGTGGTTTCCGCATCGTCGGCATGGAACATCACCACGGGCGCGAGACGCATGAGGGCGCCATTGCCGGCCGTGCGCGGGTCGGTGTTTCCGGCAAAGGGGTCGCCGGAGACGAGGTACCGGTTCAACGCCGCATTGACCGTTCCGCCGATGTCGAAGCATGTGCCGGTGCTGCTCATGTAGCCGACGTTGCGCCAGTTGCAATAGCGGTTCATCTGGTCTTGCGCATCGAAGCCCCGGCAATGCACCAGGCTCGCCGCGAGGCACAAGGCCATCGAGGTGTCGTCGGTCCACTGGCCCGGCCGCAGATGAAACGGGCCGCCGCCCGACATGTCCGTGACGGGCTTGAAACTGCCACGCGGACTGAACTCGACCGTCGTGCCTACCGCGTCCCCACAAGCGAGGCCGAAAAGCGCACCGAGGTGACGGTCAAGCGTGGTTGTCTCCGAAGTCTTCATCAGTTGCCTTCCTGTGCGCTGACAAGCAGCGGCGATTCGGCCGGTGTTTCCAGCAGTGGGTTGAGCGGCTGCGCAAATGCACGTTGCGCGTTGACGAAGGCCGTCATGTCGATCACTTCGAGCAATTCGGACTTGGCCATCGCGGCCAGGGTCGCGCCGCGAAGTCCCAGTTGGATGGCGCGACGCTCCACCTTCGCGCCGCTGGGTGCGTGATCCGGGTCCCATTGCAAACGGACCTCGGAAGCACCGACGGCTGCCTGCCAGTCTTCACGCGTGGCAAAGCGGTGGGTTGCTGCGTTGAAGGTCGACGGCACCGCGCTGCGCACGACGTGCTCGAAGAATGGCCGGCGCAAGCGCAGTCCCAGCGTGATCTCCTGGCCTTCCTTGGTGCCCCAGCCGGACCGGTACATCATCCAGAGGAAGTTGGGCTTGATCCAGCTCATGCGCTTGAAGCTGAAATCCGGGCCACCGAGATGGCCGTTGCGAATCGCCCATTCGCCGATGGCGGGGCGGTAGGCCTGATAGACGATGACGGAGTCGACGTCGTAGTGCGCGAGGATGTGTTGGCCTTCTTGCGGCCAGCGAGCGAGTTGGGAGCGATAGGGTTCAGTGGGCAGCGGGATGTTCACGCTTCTTCCTTGTTGTTCTTGTGAGTTGTATTGTACAACTAATGTGGGTTGCATAATACAACTAATCAATCTCGAGCCATCGCCACGTGTGAAGAATTCAGATCTTTCAAACGCTTCGCCGGACTTCCCGCGCCCCTTGGTCACGGTCGATGTGGCGATGTTCACGGTGCGCGACGGGGCGTTGCAGGTGCTGCTTGTCAAACGGCCGTCCGACGACGCAGAACCCTGCCCGGGCCGCTGGGCGCTGCCAGGTGGCTTCGTGGATGTGAAAAGGGATGCCTCGCTGGGCGACTGTGCCTTGCGCAAACTGCATGAGAAAACGGGCGTGGTGACGCCCTATCTGGAGCAACTCGGGAGTTGGGGCGGAGCGACGCGCGATCCACGGGGCTGGTCGACCACGCATTGCTTCTATGCGCTGGTGCCCTCGCAAGCCATGGCCTTGCACAAGGGGGCCAATGCAGCCGATGTGGATTGGTTCGAGGTGGATGCGGCACAGCGAAAGCGCCTTGCGTTCGACCATGGTGAGTTGCTTGCCAGCGCTGTCGCACGGTTGCGCAGCAAGGTGGAATACACCTCGCTGCCCGCCTTTCTGCTGGAGGAGCCGTTCACCCTGCCTGCCTTGCAGCAGACCTACGAGATCGTCCTGGGTCGTCCGGTCGACAAGAGTGCTTTTCGCAAGCGCATGCTGGATGGCGAATTCATGGAGGAAGCGGGCCAGGTGCCCGGCATCCTGGGGCGTCCGGCGATGGGCTACCGCTTGCGCGATCGCGCGCGGCCTGCGCTCTTTCCGCGAACCTTCAATGCGCCGGGGTGAACTCGGAGGGTGAGAAGATTTCGTAGCGAGGGCGCCGAGGTCGAGTCGCGGAGCGCGTACACACGTACGGCGAGCACCGCAGGCGCGAGATCGGTGACCGCAGTAGAAAGACGCTCACCCTCTCATATCAGTTTTCCACCGCGCTATCGCATGACCCATGACGCATGAAACCCGGGCGAGCAATGCCTGTTCGTGGGCACCCGCGGAACCGGCTTTGCCGGGCCGCTGGGTGCGCCCCCTTGAGCAACTGTGTTCAAAGTCAAGCTTTTAGCTCCGGACATGGCGCAATGGATTCCAGGCAGATT
>NZ_JBBKZT010000070.1:0-8151 GCF_037889975.1 Variovorax rhizosphaerae
CATCGACATCAAGGCGCTGAAGAACTGCATCAACGTGATCGCCAAGCTCGACATCAAGGTCGAGGCCAACAAGATCAGCATCACCGCCAAGGAGGAGGTGCTGATCAACGGGGGCACCAGCTACACCCGGTGGAACGCGAGTGGGATCGAGAGCGGCACCAAGGGGCTGTGGCGCGAGCATGCGTCGCAGCACAGCCTGGTCGGCCCCAACAGCCTGGGCTCGCCGACGCTGCCCGAGACGATGAAGCTGGGCAAGGGGCAACTGGACCTCTTCAACCACTACCTCAAGCCTGACGGCGACAAGCGTCAGGGGGTCAAGCAGGGGGAGTACACGGTGACGGATGCCGAGGGCGGGGTGCACAAGGGCAGTCTGGATGCGCAGGGGTTTGCGAGCGTGGCGGGGCTGCCGATCGGCACGGCCAAGGTGGTGTTCGGCAAGGATCCGAGGAGTTCGTGGGAAGAGGCGAGTCACTTCCCGGATTCGGAGAAGTGGGCGGGGGACCTTGGCGGGAGCGGCTTGCCTCTGAACCCGCCAGCGTCTTTCGTTGCGGCGCCAAAGGGTGGGGGCGGCAGTCCGTCGTCGAAGCTGGGTACCGGCGTAGACGAATTTGTGGCCAAGTCGCCCACTCTGCAGAAAGACCTGGAAAAGCTGAAGAGTGCGGGTTGGTCGATTGACTACGGGGAAGTCGGCAAAGGATCGTATGCCGACAGGGCCGCAAAAATCATCAATCTTGATGGTGCGCTCGTGGATGATCCTGCACGGGCGACGCAAATTCTGGCTCACGAGACTGGGCACGCGCTGTATCCGTACAAGGAGAATTTGTCGTCGAAAGCGGCCTACGTGAATGGCTGTCTGGCGGACGAGGGTGCGGCAACCTTGAACAACATAAAAGTCCAGAGAGAAATAATCGCCAATGGCGGCGAAGACATTGGAATCGCGGGTGATTCAAAAAATCATGCCGCCTACAACGGGGCCTATGACAAGTTTCTTGGTGACAAGAACAAGCAGGCTGCCATCAATTCGATTGGCAAGATATTCGGAAACAACGAAATAACTTCGACGACAAACCAGCCCTACGCGGATTACTATGGAAGCTACTATCCCGGGAAGTCACGTGGGAAGAAATAGCATCTTCAAGCTGGCTGCGGCTATTTCTGCAGCATCAATGCTGTTCGGATGGGCCAACAACGGAGTCACCCAAACCATGAATGATTCACCCAAAAGCAATTCGATGACTCTCTGGGAGCTGGTTGGAACGCTGAAAACTCGCCTGCCGTATACCAAGGAAAAAATCGAGACCGCCATCAATTCAAAACTGTCTGAAATCGAATCGAACAACGACGCGTTCCATTTTTATCGGGGCGGAGATGTTCAGCTTCGAGATGGCGTTGTCATATCGAAGATCGATTTGCGCATCAAGCGCACCGGAATTCATCCCGGGTTTCTGGTCGTTGAGATAGCCGGGACGTGCGTTCCCCTGGACAGCATCCAGAGGCACTACGCAAGACTGGAAACGACGGGTGTCCCGCGCGGCCGCTCTCTCGAAGAGGCCACGACTTACTCTTCATCTGAATCGTGGGGCAAGGTGTCGTTCGGGTTTCGTGAGAAGAACCCCGGCTGCCTTGCCTACATTGCGTTTGACCCCAAGACGTAGATCGGCGGGGTCGGCGTCCTGCCGAGGAGGTTGGCAAGTCGGCAGTTGGTGATGAGAGGGATGGGTCCTTGAGGGATGCAATCAAGGACCGGCGCCGATCAATGAAATCGGCAGTGCGCATTTGAATCAGGGATAGAACAAGAAATGGCAGAACAGGGAGCCCCGGCACCAGCGCCGGAGACGAAGGAGCGCGAGCGGCAAAAGGCCGTGGCGCCGCTGGACACCATCGCCCCGCAGGACATCGCCGCGGCCAGCAAGTTCGTGGACGACTGGCTGCGCGGCTTCACCGGTGGTTACGTCACGCTGGAGCGCCTGACGATGGTGCTGGGCAGCATCCCCGTGGTCGGCAACATCATGGCGCTGGTCGATGTCTTCGTCGACGTCATTGTCATCTTCGAGAAGAAGGCCAAGGACTCCATCGACGAGTTCATGAACTGGGTCAGCCTGGGCATCAACCTGATCGGATTGATCCCGCTGCCGGTGAACATGGCCGCCGCCCGCATGAGCCTGCGCCCGACATTGCATCTGGTCAGGCAGCAACTCCGGAACACCGCCTCCAACCTCGGCGAGGCCCTGATCACGGTGCTGACCTCGCACCTGAACGCAACCCTCGCGGGCACGCTGGACAAGCACATCGAGGAAGCCATCGGGCTGCTGGACGACCTGCTGAAGAAATGCGCCGATCTGTGCGATGCCATCGTCGACAACCTCTGCAGCATCCTCAAGCGCGTGATCGGTCAGGAGGACCTGTTCAACGTCAATCCTCCCGCGCCCGCAGCCAAGGTTCACGACCCGAGGGTGCAGAGCACATGGAACAGCATGTGGGCCTCCGCGGTGCGCATGAGCAAGCAGACCGCCAGCTTCGTTTCCAGGGCAGCGGCCAGCCGCTTGCCCGAGGGGGTCACCTCCCGCATCAACGGCGTGATCGCCAGCCTGACGGACTTCAAGGGCAACTTCCGCAAGAAGCTCGCGCAACTGGGCAATGCCAACGAAGAGCGAAGCCTGAAGTGGCTCATGCACAAGCTGCTGGCGGCCGTCCGGCGCAAGAAGGTCGAACTCGGCGCCTCCATCCCGCCCGCGCATGGCTCGCAAGCCTCGGCCGTCAAGCCCAGCACGCCGCTGGGCACGGTGGCAGTGCAGGCCAATGCCTATGGCGATGGCGGCACCTGCCCCTACCCACCTATCGCCACCAAGCGAGCCATCAACTTCGCTCTCGGCACGGAAAGTTTCTCGCACACGGACTTCGTGCTGCCCGCGCCGCTGGCCATTGCATGGCACAGGACCTACCGCAGCGATCTGGCGGCTTATGACAAGGGCAGCCTCGGCGCACGCTGGACCACGTCCTTCAGCAGTCGCGTGGACATCGCCAATGCGCCGCGAGGCCCGCGCGAAGGGCAGCCGAGCTTCGTGTATCACGACGCCGGTGGCCGCAGCCATGCCTTCCCGGTGCTGGCCGTCGGGCAAAGCCATCGCAACGAGATCGAGCAGATCACTGCCACACGCCTCTCGGAAACCCTGCTCGTGCTGGACTTCGGCCAGCCGATGCCCGCAGGCGAGCAACCCGACTGGCGCGAAACCTACGAACTCGTGGCCAGCAAGCGCAAGACCGATCGCAGCAGCGCGCCCACCCCGCACTTCCGCCTGATCGCCCAGCACGCCCGCGACGGCGCGGCCATCGGCCTGCGCTACGACCACGTGCTCGCCTCCGGCGAAGAAGTCCTCAGCGACATCCTCTCGAAGCAAGGCGATGTGACGCTCGCTCACGTCGGCATCCGCCCCGACGCCACCACCGGCCGCATCGAATCCGCATGGGAACTCAAGGACGGCCAGGTCGTCCGTCAACTCGCTGCCTACACCTACGACGCGTCCGGCGACCTCATTGCCGCGCAGGACGAGAACGGCGCCAGTTGGTCCTACCGCTATAGCCACCACCTCGTCACCCGCTACACCGACCGCACCGGCCGCGGCACCAACCTCCAGTACGACGGCACCGGCCCTGAGGCCAAGGCCATCCGCGAATGGGCCGACGACGGCAGCCTCGACACCCGTCTGGAATGGGACAGGAACATCCGCCTGACCTACGTCACCGACGCCCTCGGCCAGGAGACCTGGTACTACTACGACATCCTGGGCTACACCTACCGCATCGTCCACCCCGACGGCCAGCAGGAATGGTTCTTCCGCGATGAGGCCAAGAACGTCACCCGCCACGTGCATCCCGACGGCAGCACCGACGACTACCTCTACAACCCCTACGGCAACCTGCAGACCCACACCCGCGCCGACGGCAGCCGCGTTCACTTCGAGTACGACAGGAGCCACCGCCTCACTAGCCTCATGGATGGCGAAGGCGCCGTCTGGAAGCACGACTACAACCCCCAAGGCCACCTCACCGAGGAGACCGACCCGCTCGGCCACGTTACCCGGTATGCGTACGACAAGGCCGGCCGCCCCGTGCGCATCACCGATGCCAAGGGCGGCATCAAGAAACTCGCCTACACCCCCAGCGGCCAACTCGCCAGCTACACCGACTGCTCCAACAAGACCACCCGCTGGGACTACGACAGTCGGGGCCGCCTCGCCCAGAGCACCGACGCCGCCGGCCAGACCACCCAGTACCGCTACACCACCCTCAGCGAGCAGACGCTGGCCGCGGCCACTCAGGAAGCCGCCAACCACCCCGGCCAGCTGGAAAGCGTCACCCTGCCCGACGCCACAAAAGAGCAATTCGCCCATGACGCCGAAGGAAGACTGCTCACCCACACCGACCCCCTGCAGCGCCAGACGCGCTACCGCTACGACGCCACCGGCCAGATCGCAGGCCGCACCGACGCCGCCGGCCATACGCTGGTCTACCAGTGGGACAAGCTCGGGCGCCTGACTCAGCTGCAGAACGAGAACGGCGCCCACTACCGCTTCGCCTACGACCCCGTGGGCCGCCTGCTGGAAGAAGTCGGCTTCGACGGCAAGGCCACCCAGTACCGCTACGAGGACACCACGGGAGTCTTGGCCGAAGTCACCGAGGCAAGCTTGCAGACCCACCTGCAGTTCGACCCCTTGGGCCGCCTCACCGGGCGCAAGGTCAACGATCAAGAAGAGACCTTCGGCTACGACCGCAACGGTCGCCTCGTCGAAGCAAGGAACCAGCATGCCAAGCTGCAGTGGTTCCATGACGAGGCCGGCAACCTCACCCGCGAACACCACGCCGACCTGCAAAGAAGCAGCACGGCCGTCTGGCAGCACCGCTACGACGAACTCAACCAGCGCATCGGCACCATCCGCCCCGATGGCCACGTCACCGAGTGGCTGAGCTACGGCTCGGGCCATGTGCACGGTCTCCTGCTGGACGGCGAGGACATCCTCGCCTTCGAGCGCGATGACCTGCACCGCGAGGTCAGCCGGGCCCAGTACAACGGCCTGCACCAGAGCCAGCGCTGGGACCCGGCCGGACGCCTGCTCGCGCAACAGTTGCACCGGGGCACACCGCCAGTCACTCTTACCCGCTCAAGCCCCGCCCCCGTCATCGAGCGCAACTACCACTACGACAAGGCCGGCCAGCTCACCATCATCGGCGACAGCCGAAGAGGCCGACTCGAATACCGGTACGACCCCGTCGGGCGGCTCCTCGAAGCCAACGGGCGTCTGGGCAAGGAGATCTTCGCGTTCGATCCGGCCGGCAACATCGCCGACCCGGTGGCCTTCGACCCGGCCAGCGCGGGCGGCTCGGCCGCCCCGTCCAAGGCCCAGCGCATCCGCATGGTGGCCGCATCAAAACTGATGGACAACCTGCTGAAGGACTACGCAGGCACCCACTACACCTACGACGCGCGCGGCAACCTGATCAAGCGCACCGCCAACGCCCGCAAGACCACCTTCACGTGGGATGGCTTCAACCGGATGGTGAGTGCGAAGACGGAAGAAGGCGAAACCACCTTCCGCTACGACCCGCTGGGACGGCGCATCGGCAAGACCAGCGCAGCAGGTGAAACCATCTTCGGCTGGGACGGGGATGTGCTGGCCTTCGAGAGCACCACAAGGGCAGGAAAAGACAGGCAAGCCGACACCGTCCACTACATCCACGAGAAGGACAGCTTCGTGCCTCTGGTGCAGGCAAGGAGGCCGCAGGCGATCCAGTTGAGCGCCACCACCGATGTGAAGGCGCTGATGCAGGCCAACGGGGGCAAGTACCACATCGACCAAGACCCGCTGTGGAACGGGCAGCAGGAACAGAGGCCAACGGCCTTCACGAAGGAAGAGATTGCCTTCTACCAGTGCGACCACCTCGGCACGCCGCAGGAACTCACCGACCACGAGGGCAACATCGCGTGGAGTGCGAGCTACAAGGCTTGGGGTGAGGCGAAGGAAGTCATCTCCGAGGCGGCCAGGCGATCAGGCATCACGAACCCGATCCGGTTTCAGGGACAGTACCTTGATGAAGAGACCGGGCTGCACTACAACCGGTATCGCTATTACGACCCGAGCAGTGGACGATTCGCCAGCAGCGATCCGATCAAGCTGGCAGGGGGTGCGAACCTTCATCAATATGCTGCCAACCCTGTTGAATGGATTGATCCGCTGGGGTTGATCGGCAACCGCGCAAATAGAAGAGCTGGCGAGATTCTTCAACGCAATGACGCAACCACCGGAGGTCATGCGCATTGTCGACACGGCGCACAAACCACAATGGCTCAGCAAGAGCATCGTGCAATTACAGGTGTCCCGCCGGATAGGCCCAATATGGCTCCAAAACCACAAGGTGGACCAGATTCAACGAAGTATCTGAGCAATGTTGACCAGCTTGACGCGATGCAGCGAGGACGTGTCGAAATGGATAGAACGGGATTGAACGAAGCAACTGTCGACATGGGCCGCACTATTGGTGAAGGCTACCCAGCCGGCGGGGGCCAAGCAACTTCCACGTCTAGGGCTACTACGAGAAGAAATAATTCCAATCAAATATATACCTCCTACCCAAAACTTTAAATGCAACAAGTAAACCTAGCCTATATTAGATTGCTGTATAACCATTTATTTGGCATTTCCGACGATGAATTGCAAGAGAATTTTGACATGGAACAGACAGGCGATCGAGAGACGTTTTTTAGAGAGGCAAAAAAAGATTTCCAGAAATTTGGAAAAAAAACACAGGGCGAAATAGTAAATGCCATTGAATATGTTCTGTCACGCGAAAATCTTGAAAAATATTGGCATCAGATCATTCCGCAAGATCTTCCAGTATTTGTAAGAAATGAAAAGAAGGAGTACGTCAGGGGCCTATTTTTTTGTATAACAGGCAGAATCGCCAACGAAAATCGGTTTACAGAAGATGCAATGGAGCTAGATAAATTACCATCGAACTGGCATCCTAGCGAATAACGTTGAGTTCAACGCCGCAATGTGGCACAAAATAAATCATCACGGCGCACCCCGAGTTGAGTCGAGGAAAACGTAATCATGAAAATCTACCACGGCTACATCCAAGAGATGTACTACTACTTTGCTGTCCATGCGCGACGACGAGCTTGATGATTTCTATATCAACGATGAGCGTTGCCGCGCCAAACTATTTGACGCAATGAAGACCGACTTCGATACCTATGGCCCGCTGAGCAAGCAAAGGGTCCGAGAAGCCATAGAGTTCGTCATGTCGTCCGGCGCCATCGAAAGATATTGGCGCGCTGTGGTGCCGCATGCCGTTCCATTAGACGAGATTGAAGACAAGCCCGGCTTCTTGCGAGCGCTGTATGAGAAGCTCACTGGACAGGCGCCGCCACCCAGAGATTTCGGACCTGATGTAGAACTGGTCGATGCTATTGGCCCTCATGGCATCGATGTGCGAATTTGAAGTCAATCAAAACGAACGACAGGTTCCATATTTCTTGACCGACGTGGAGATCCACGACAAGCAAAAACAAATATGGGCGATGAGCTTTAATTTCAATGATCTGGGTGCGAGAGTGTTTTATGAAGCAGCTGCGCTCGACATGGAAACCGATGCGGTTACGTCCTTAACGACACGGATTCGCTCTCAGTGGGCATCAATGTTTTTGTTATCGAGACGGTTGGCTTTGATGATGGCGACAACGAGGTCTATCCAGCCAATGTCAAGGCCAACAATTTGGAGTTGGGGTACTCGCGCGATCACTTCCAGGACGTAGTTGACTTAGCGTTCAAGCAGAAGCCCAACGCCTTAGCGCATGAAGTTGTTCGTGCGCTGAGCCACTACGCAGAGCACGATGACTTTCTTGATCTGTACTGAACTGAACACGGATGCAGGAGGTGGCTCGAAACCACAGCCAAATCTGAAGTGCAACCCCGACATATGCAATCTCCAAAATGAGTGCCCAAGTAATCATCCGCTCCCACGACCTCTGGCGCAAAGGCATAGCAGGCTGCTGAAATACTCCGCGTCAACTTGAGCCATGCTCTGCGGCGAGAGTACCGTTTCACATCGTGCATTGATCGGTGAGTTCTGAAGCCGTTTTTTGCTGATTTG
>NZ_JBBKZT010000071.1:0-7881 GCF_037889975.1 Variovorax rhizosphaerae
CAGCGAACCGCAAGTGTCGAATGCGAGGACGCCTCCTCATGGCGAGTGCCGTTCCACATGCTGCGTCACGTGATGGACATCTGAGCAACGGGGCTGCTCGGACAGATACGATTTGGCAGACTCACCCGATGGGTGAAGCTAAACGCAAACGACAACAGGCCCTGGCGCGGGGCGACGAGCACGTCAACCCGGCGCAGGTGGTGGACACGTTGGGTGGGCGCATGCACGTGCACTGGGACGAAGGTGCGGCGGTCACGCCGCACGGCCAGTTGGTCTTCTTCGCGGAGTTCCTGGCGGCCACGGGCGAATTCGATCGCTGGGTGTCGGCCTGCCCCCTGGAGTACCGCAGTGGCAATGCGCCAGACAAGCGCGACGTGCTGGGCACCCTGATGCTGGGCTTGCTGGCAGGCCATCGCCGCTATGCCCACATCACTGCCTTGCGCGGCGACGCTGTGGCCGCTCAGTGCCTGGGCATGAACAAAGTCGTCAGCGAAGACGCGCTGCGCCGGGCGCTGGAGCGCATTGACGAAGGGGCCAGTGCCGCGTGGATGCGCCCTGCGCTGATGCACTCCGTGCGCGAGGCACTGGACAAGCCTTGGGTGCTGGACATCGACGCCAGCATCAAGCCGCTGTATGGACGCCAGGAGGGTGCCGAGTTGGGCTACAACCCGAGCAAGCCCGCGCGACCCAGCCACGTACTGCACACCTTCTGGGTGGGCAACTTGCGCCTGGTGCTGGATGTGCAGGTCAGCTCGGGCAAGCAGCACACCAGCGCCCATGCCAAAGCCGCCTTGGGGCGGCTGCTGGATGAGCTGGGCGATGAACGTCTTGGCAACCGTCGCCCGGCGCTCGTGCGGGGCGACTCGGGCTACGGCAACGAGGCCATCCTGCTGGAGTTGGAGAGTCGCTCGCAACCCTACCTGCTGCGCCTGAGGCAGACCAGGAACGTGCAGCGCCTGCTGAGGCGCCTGTTCGAGCGCCAGGGCTGGAGCCGGCCCGACCACCAGGGCTGCCAGATGATCGAAGACCAACTGCAATTGCACGGCTGGAGCAAGAAGCGCCGCGTGGTGATCGTGCGCCAGCGCATCCGCGGGGGTATCGCCCGGGAGCGGCGCGTAGACGATGGCAAGGGTGGCCGGCAACTGCGTCTGGACCTGGCCAGCCCCAGCGTGCATGACGGTGAGCGCCTGTGGGAGTACGCGGTGCTGGTGACCGACGTGGCGTACCCGATCGAAGCCATCGGGCAACTCTACCGGGACCGTGCCGACTGCGAGAACGGTTTCGACGAGTTGAAGAACCAGTGGGGCTTCACCACGCAGGACATCAACCGCTGCCAGACCACGGCACGGGCCTGCGCACTGGTCTACAACTGGTGGAGCTGGTACTGCCGCGCGGCCAAGCCGGGCGCGCGCATGGAGGCGATCACGAGCCGCCCGCTGATGCTCGCGGCGGTGGGCAAGGCGGCCAGCCATGCGGGGCGAACGACGCTGTATCTGACGCTGCTGCATGGCAAGGCGCATATCCTCAAACCGCTGATCGCCAATATCCGTGCGGCCTTGGCCCATGTCAGGGCTACTGCGGAGCAGTTCAGAACGCAGGACCCATGGGCGGCGATGCTGCGCTACATCAGCCACCGCATCGCACCCACCATCGGCCCCTTCAGGCCTCCGAATAGGCTCCCGGGGACTGGGTAACCGCCGGATTTAGGATCAAAGGACCATGTCGCAACATTGATCGATACGACACGCGACCTACACTGGTTCGCGGTGCTTTTCATGAAAAAACACATTCCGTGTCCAATTCCTCCGAACCCGGGCCTCGATCCCTCGCCCTCGAGCAACTCTTCGCCGATGACGAGCTGATCCGTCGCGGTAACGCGGTGGTTCGCGCGGCACAAGAACGCGGTCTTACTCTTGACAAAATCAGGGCGGAAGCCAACGCGGCCTGGCCGAGTATCAATGCCGAGTTGCTGGCGGAACGCGCCGCGGCGTTGCCCGAGATGCTCGAGTGGGCCGGCTTGAACAACGATGAGCTGGCGTGCCTCGCGCGGTGGCTGCGCAAGCCTGACACGATGCCGCTGGACATCGAAACGAGCGGCGCCATCGCCGGCACGCTGCACCGGATGCGATCGGATGGCTACGACCCCACGCGGGTGCACGCCTTTATCGGGCGGGTGGCGAAGGAACGCCGATGTGAGTAGGCAGTATGTCAAAGGCCGCATTGCCGATTGGGGGAAGCCAGCTCGGCACCCTGCGATCCTGCCATTGCTGGCACCGGGAGGCAAAACGCCAGGAGAGCAAGGCACAGGGCGTCGAGCCAATGCGCTGAAGGGCTCAAGTTGATCTCCAGTTTCCAAGACTTACTTCATCGGCGCCAAGCCCCAGATGCGATCGCCGTACTCCCGGATCGCCCGATCGGAAGAAAACTTGCCGGAGCGTGCCGTGTTAAGGATCGACATGCGGGTCCACGTTGCCGGATCCTGCCAGGCGGCGTCCACACGTGCCTGGCATGCCACATAGTCGGCGTAGTCTGCAAGCGCCAGGAAGTGGTCCCATTGCGTCAGGTTCTCCACCAGTGGGCGGAACACATCGCTTTGACCGCGCAAAAAATGCCCGGAGGCGATGAGCTCCAGCGCCTCGCGCAATTCGTCGTTCGCAGTCACGTGGTCTGCCGGGCGATAGCCCTCGCGCTGGAGGCGCTCCACATCTTGCGCATGCAGGCCGAAGAGGAAGAAGTTCTCCGCGCCCGCCTCCTCGCGGATCTCGACATTGGCCCCGTCCAGCGTACCGATGGTCAGCACGCCGTTCATCATGAACTTCATGTTGCCCGTGCCCGATGCCTCCTTGCCTGCGGTTGAGATCTGCTCGGACAGATCCGCGGCCGGATAGATATGGTGCGCGCTCTTGACGTTGAAGTTCGGGAAGAAGACCACCTTCAGTCGCCCTTCCATCGCCGGATCGTTGTTGACGACTTCGGCGATGCCATTGATGAGGCGAATGATGAGCTTGGCCATCGCGTAGCCGGGCGCCGCCTTGCCTCCGAAGACAAAGCACCGCGGCGCGAGGGCGAGCTGCGGTTCTCGGCGCAGGCGCTGGTACAAGGCAACGATGTACAGCGCGTTCAGGTGCTGTCGCTTGTATTCGTGTATGCGCTTGACCTGGATGTCGAAGAGCGCCCTGGGGTCGACGGCGACGCCGGTGGCACTGTGGATGTGCTTCGCCAGCGCCTCCTTGTTCGCGTTCTTGATTGCCCGCCAACGCTGCTGAAACGCTTCGTCGTCAGCGTGGGCTTCCAGCCCCCTCAGGCGCGTGAGGTCCGCGATCCAACCCTCGCCCACGGTCTGGTCGAGCAACCGAGCGAGGCCGGGGTTGCACAGCGCCAGGAAGCGACGCGGCGTGACGCCGTTGGTGACGTTGTGAAAGCGCTCCGGCCACAGCTCGGCGAAGTCCCGTAGCACAGTCTCCCGCAGCAGTGTCGAGTGCAGCGCGGCGACGCCGTTGATGGCATGGCTGCCAACGGTCGCCAAGTGCGCCATGCGGATGCGCCGATCGCCGGACTCGTCGATCAGCGACATCCTGGACACGCGCGATTCGTCGCCGGGATGGCGCTGGCGGACTTCATCCAGAAAGCGGCGGTTAATCTCGTAGATGATCTCGAGAGGTCGCGGCAGAAGGCCCCGGAAAAGTGGAAGCCCCCATGTCTCGAGCGCCTCGGGCAGCAGCGTGTGGTTTGTATAGGCCAGGGCGCGTTGGGTGATGTCCCACGCCTGCCCCCACTGTAGCCCGCACTCGTCCAGAAGCAAGCGCATGAGCTCCGCGACCGCGATCGAGGGATGGGTGTCGTTGAGCTGTGCCACGAACACGTCGGCGAAGCGCTCGATCGGCTCACCCTTCTGTTGAAGAAGGCGCAGCATGTCCTGCAGCGAGCAGGACACGAAGAAGTACTGCTGTGCCAGTCGCAGGCGCTTGCCCATCTCGGGCTCGTCGTTCGGATAGAGCACCTTGGACAGCGTCTCGGAGACCACCTTTTGCTCCACCGCGCCGTAGTAATCGCCGACGTTGAAGTCCGCCAGGTCAAAGGATTCGACCGCCTCACTCCTCCACAGCCGCAGGGTGTTGCAGGTCTCGACGCGATAGCCCTGCACCGGCGTGTCGCAGGCCACGCCCTTGACCTGGTTGGCCGCGATCCAACGCACGCGAAATCGACCCTCTGCGTCGGTCTCGGAGTGGGTGTGTCCACCGAAATTCACGTAGTAGGCCACTTCCGGGCGCACGATCTCCCAAGGGTTGCCCTTCTGCAACCACTTGTCGGTCTCTTCGACCTGCCAGCCATCGCGGATCGCCTGCCGAAAGATGCCGAACTCGTAGCGTATGCCATAGCCTATGGCCGGCATCTCGAGCGTCGCCAGCGAATCCAGATAGCAAGCTGCCAGCCGGCCGAGACCGCCGTTGCCCAGCCCCGGCTCCTCCTCCAGCGCCATCACTGCATCCAGATCCTGGCCGAGCGCCAGCATGGCCTCGCGCGCATCCGCCTCGATGCCGAGGTTGACCAGGTTGTTGCCAAGCTGCGGCCCGATCAGAAACTCGGCCGACAGGTAGCAGGCGATCCGCACGTCCCGTGCGGCATAGGACTGCACCGTCTCGACCCAGCGCACGAGCAGCCGGTCACGCACGCTGTAGGCCAGTGCCATGTACCAGTCGTGCGGAGTGGCGATGGCCGGGTAGCGGGCCTGCAGGGAGACAAGGTTTTCCAGCACGTCGCGCTGCAGCGACTCGGAGTCCAACCCGTGCCGACTGGCTTCGGCGGCGCGGGGCGCGAGGGTCGTCGGATTGGTGGCCATCGTTTTTCAGGCCTCAGCCCGGCCAGACCCAATTGGCGATCTCGGCGGTGTCGGTGCCTTGGGTGTGGGCATAACGCAGGTTTTCGATGATGGCGTTCTTCATGTCTTCCCGAAGATGCGCGGCCCTGCCTTGCATGCGCGGTACGCGGTCGAGGACATCGATCACGAGGTTGAAGCGGTCGACCTGGTTGAGGATGGCGAGCTCCATCGGCGTGTTGATGTTGCCTTTTTCCTTGTAGCCACGCACATGCAGCTGCTCGTGGTTGCAAAAGCGGTAGGCGAGCTTGTGTATCAGCCAGGGGTAGCCGTGGAAGTTGAAGATCACGGGCCTGTCGCGCGTGAAAAGGCTGTCGAACTCGCGCTCGGTCGAACCATGCGGATGTTCGCTGGCGGGCTGCATTTTGAACAGGTCCACCACGTTCACGAAGCGCAGCTTGAGGTCGGGCAGGCGTTCCCGCAGGATCGCCGTTGCCGCCAGCGCCTCCTGGGTCGCGACATCGCCGCACGAGGCCATCACCACGTCCGGCTCTTCGCCCTCGTCGCTGCTCGCGCGCCGCCAGATTCCCATGCCCTTGGCACAGTGCGCAATGGCCTCGTCGATGGTCATGAACTGCAGGTGCTTCTGCTTGTCGGCCACGATCACGTTGATGCAATCGATGGAGCGCAGACATGCGTCGGCCACCACGAGCAGCGTGTTGGCGTCCGGCGGCAGGTAGACGCGCGTGACTGACGGGCTCTTGTTGGTCACCAGGTCGATGAACCCCGGATCCTGGTGCGAGAAGCCGTTGTGATCCTGGCGCCAGACGGTCGACGACAGCAGGATGTTCTCCGACGCCACGGACGCGCGCCACGGTACATGGTTCTTGCAGATGTCCAGCCACTTCGCGTGCTGGTTGAACATCGAGTCCACGACGTGGGCGAAGGCCTCGTAAGTGTGGAAGAAGCCATGGCGGCCCGACAGCAGATAGCCTTCGAGCCAGCCCATCAGGGTGTGTTCGGACAACATTTCCATCACGCGCCCGTCGCGGGCGAGTTCCCCGCCGTCCGCGTCCTCGGGCAGCAGGTCGGCCATCCAAACCTTCTTGCTGACCTCGTAGACCGCCTGCAGGCGATTGGACGCGGTCTCGTCGGGCCCGAACACCCGGAAGCTGCTCATGTTGTTGCGCATGGTGTCGCGCAGGAACTCGCCCAGTGGCCGTGTGTTCTCGTGCAGCACCTTGCCGGCCTGGTCCACGTCCACCGCATAGTCGCGGAAATCCGGAAGCCTCAGCTCCCGGCGCAACAGCCCGCCATTTGCAATCGGGTTGGCGCTGATGCGCCGCGGCCCGGAGGGCGCCAGGGCCCTGAGCTCGGGGACCAACCGGCCGCCGGCATCGAACAATTCTTCTGGCTTGTAGCTGCGCATCCAGCTCTCGAGGAGTTCGAGGCTCGCGGGGTTCTCGCGGACGTCGGAGAAGGGCACCTGGTGCGACCGCCAGGAGCCCTCGACCTTGTGGCCCCGGATTTCCTTTGGCCCGCTCCAGCCCTTCGGCGTGCGCAGCACGATCATCGGCCAGCGCGGCCGATCGGCATGGCCGCTCACGCGCGCCTTCTCCTGGGCCTCGCGGATTTCGGCAAAGACTGCATCGAGGGTGCTGGCCATCTTCTGGTGCATCTCGGCCGGGTCCGATCCCTCGACGAAATACGGCTTGTAGCCATAGCCCACGAATAGCGCCTCCAGTTCCTCGTGGCTGATGCGCGCGAGGATGGTCGGGTTGGCAATCTTGTAGCCGTTCAGATTGAGGATGGGCAGTACGGCGCCGTCGCGCACCGGATTGATGAACTTGTTCGAATGCCAGGCCGTGGCGAGCGGCCCGGTTTCCGCCTCGCCGTCGCCGATCACGCAGGCGACGACAAGGTCGGGGTTGTCGAGCGCGGCGCCATAGGCATGCGAGATGCTGTAGCCCAGCTCACCGCCTTCGTGGATCGAACCGGGTGTCTCGGGCGTGACGTGCGAACCGATGTGGCCCGGGAACGAGAACTGCTTGAAGAATTTCCCCATGCCCTCGGCGTCCTCGCTCTTGTCCGGGTACACCTCGGAGTAGGTTCCCTCCAGGTAGGCGGGGCCAAGCACGCCCGGGGCGCCATGCCCCGGCCCGGCCATGAAGATCACGTTCTGATCGTCGCGCTGTATCACCCGGTTCAGATGCGCCCACACGAATGAAAGGGCCGGGCTCGCGCCCCAGTGCCCGAGCAAGCGATGCTTCACGTGCTCCACCTTCAGTGGCTCGCGGAGCAAGGGGTTGTCCCGCAGATAAATCATCCCGACTGAAAGATAGTTGCACGCACGCCACCAGGCGTCGATGCGTCGCAGTTCCTCCTTGTCCAGCGGAACGTGCTGCGAGGCGGGCGAAGGAGGTTGCCGGGTCATGCTGCGTCTCCTGTCGTGCAGCAGCGGGAGGAGCAGGAGGCCACCCGGAGCGCTGCGTGCGTCGGCGCTCTCCGGGCTGGTCGGGCCGCCGCGCGCCGTTCGGCGGCCTCCGGGCAATTCGGAAATTTCGAGGGTGGCGAGCTTACTCCTTCACCGATGCACGAGGCTAGTCCGCCCGGCGGCCGGAAAACCAGCATTCCGCGTAGCAGCAGCGTTCACCGGGGCGGTGGACGGCATAGGCGCGGGTGCAGCGTGTGTTCGTCGAACGCCAAGCGTTGATGTCCCAGCAAGTGGTGTAAGTCTTCTTTCACTCGCTGCACGGCAAGGCGCGTAGGGCGTAGCCCGAAGCGGCTTGCCGTGCAGCGGCCGCGCTCTTCGGGGGGTGGTCATCGTGAAGTCCGGATAAGTTTGAGGTGCGACCGACCAAACCTGTCTTGAAGGAAATCACAATGACCAACGCCACTATGGCATTAGATGCTATGTAGGACTACCCGACCGAGACCCGTTTAGATAAAAGCGGATTTCCCTCAACCTCGTAACAAAGGAGATGGAAATGTCGACAACCTCAGCAGTCCAACAAACCGAGAAGACGGCAGTCCAAGGCGATCTGTACATCAGCTTCGAGCTAGGC
>NZ_JBBKZT010000072.1:0-7844 GCF_037889975.1 Variovorax rhizosphaerae
ACTACTTGCAGCTTGAACTCCGCGTTGAATGTTCGTCGTAGCTTCTTGGTCATCTTCCTCTTCCAGGTGGTTGCCACCTATCGAGGTGTCCGGGGAAATTAGACCAGCACAGGTGGGGTACTCAGTTGATAAGGTCCGGGAGTACCTAGCCAAAAAATAGCTCTAGAGAGAAGTCGGCGCGCGGGGTGCAACGGAAGCTTGCACCGTGGCTTACCACGATTGCATCCGTAGGCGCACAGAAGGAGCGACCGGAAGCCGGAACAATTCAGGCATGTCAATCACGGCGCCCTACGAACTCCTGATGCGTCTGGCAAACGCAAAGCTTCCTGCGACGATCGATGAGCCGCTCCTCATTGATCAATTGCGAGGTTATGCGGCATCCGCTTTGATCTCCTGCCACATACCTGATCCGGTGCGAACTTTTGGCCGAGTGTCCCAGCCTCCCGCTCGCGTTTCTCTTTGACACCGGAAGGGCTGCGAACGGTCCGACGCCTGAAGCGCCGCCAATCGGGCCTCCGTTGGTGTCCAGCGACCCCCCTTGCGCAGCCTCACGCCCCCTGCAACACTGCCCGGCGCGCGATGCCCGCGATAGCCCGACCTGGACGGGTCTGGTCAGGGCCAAATGACCGGGAACCTTTCACCCGCACGGAGCGGGGTCCACAGATCCGTATGGCGCGGAATACTGATTCCGTCGCCCCTGTACCAGACATACCAGACGGGGGTCAGTCGGTCATTGCGATCGGCCGCAACGCCCCCTCGGGGGCGTTTGTCGTTGTGGGCTCAGTAGTCGAAGAATTGAGCCCTGATGTGCGCACCTGCATTGCCGCCTGCATCATTGACGTAGGCGTTCCCGATCGTGGCGCATGCGTCAACGACGGCCATGGTGGACGTCCACAAGGCATCAGACAGGTCCATTTGGCCGGGCCCTGATGGCTACCCAAACTGCTCCACTTGTGGCCAGGTCAAACTGCTCCACCTGGCCACCGGTGTTTGAGGCGCTAATTCCGGCGTCGTCGTAGGTCGGAGGCTGGCCGGCAGGACGTTTACTTGCTCCCTCGATTCCCGAGGGAGCCCACAGGTTGAACGTCTTGAAGCCACATCTACAAACCACCATCTGGACCTTGTTGCGCAACGGCGCGACGCAGCGAGAGATCGCGCGCGTCACGGGCATCTCGCGCCACACCATTCGCGGCTATCAGAAGCAGTTCGCCAGCCAAGGCGACGCCGAGCCACCGGGTGCAACTGCCGGCGCGCCGGAGCAAACTGCTCCACCCTGGCCACCGACCCGGCCGCCCGGTTCAGCACCGAGCAGCATTACGTCGGCATGCGAGCCGCACCGCACCTTCATCGAGTCGCAGTTGAAGCTCAACCGCAACGCGATGGCCGTGTACCAGGACCTGGTCGACCAGTTCGCTTTCACCGGGGCCTACAACTCGGTCAAGCGTTTCGCCGCCCGGCTGCGCAAGCGCGAACCGCAGCAGTTCGATCGTCTGTCATTCCAGCCCGGCGAGGAGATGCAGGTCGACTACGGCGAGGGCGCGCCCACGCGCGTGAAGGGCACCGAACGCTTCCGCAAGCCGCGCCTGTTCGTGGCCACGTTGCGCTATTCCCGGCGCAGCTTCCGGCGTGTCGTGTGGAAGTCCAGCCAAGTGGTCTGGGCCCGACTGCATGAGCAGGCATGGAGATATTTCGGAGGGTCGTGTCGCTACGTGGTCCTCGACAACCTGAAGGAAGGCGTGCTCAAGCCTGATCTGTACGAGCCGCTGCTCAACCCGGTCTATGCCGCCGCGCTCGCCCACTACGGCGTGGTCGCCGACCCGGCCAGGGTCCGGGATCCAAATCGCAACCAACTGAATTCATACTGCATCCTTTCCTGACGGACGAGAGGACTTTGGCGCCGTCTTCTCATTGGCGGCAGGTTTGCGATCGACGAGGCGATCCCAGCGACTGCAGTGTTTGGCGGGCATACCGGGCGCAGGCGCCTCGTACAGGTGAGCGCGATGGTCGTTATAGGCGTGCCTCGCGATGAGCCCGTGTTCCGCCCAGCGAATGAGTGTCTGCTCGTGGATGTTCAGGCGTGCAGCAGCTTCTTCCTTGGTGAGCATGCCCCGGTCGCGAAGGCGATCATAGAGCGAACGCAGTCCATAGCTGTGGACGAGATAGGCCACACGCCTGGCAGTGAACCGTTCGTCCGCACGTCCCGCTCGAACGGCGCCGCCGGGATGTATTCCTCGCTCGTTCAACAGTTCGGCAATCTCGACGTAGGTGTGCTGCTCGAGTCGACGACTCTGCGCTGCGTCTTCACTTGCTGGGCAGACGACCTGCGATTGACCGTCGTGATCGTCTGCAGTTTGCCGCCCTTGAAGCGCACGTGCACCGTGGTGGTTCCCTCTGCAGGCAGCCTGATCAAGGTGGCATCTTCGATGATGAGGTCCATCATTCTCTTGCGCTCGCGGTTCGGCGTGTGGGGGTCGGCCCTCGCCGCTTGAAGTCCGCTGTCATTGCCACGAGTCGGTCGCGTACCGCCTCGCCAAGCAGCCGCGTGTCGTCCTTTCGCGCGTGCTCGTAGTCCTCGCGCGCTTTGGCGAGCGCCCTGAGCTTGTCGTTCCAGTCGGCCTCCAGCGTGTTGGCGACCAGGCGGTTGCCGGGGTCCACCAGCATGAAGCGACGCTGGGCGAGATCGGCTTCGATCTGAGCCCTTTCGATCGCGCGCCGCCGAAGCTGATCTACCTCCTCCTGGCGAGTCTCGATCTCGGCGCGGATATGCATCGAGAGATCGACCGCAGCGGGAGTCATCTGGTCGATGACAAGCGCTGCGATCGCTTCATCGATGGGCCTGCCTCCAATCGACTGGCAGTTGGGCTCGGCGTTGCGGCCCTGGGCACGATCACAGACATACCAGACATCCAAGCCACCACGTCGAGCGGAATATCGCACGCGCATATGTCGTCCGCACCGGCCGCACACCGCCCGGCCCTGCAACAGCGCGGCACCCTCTCGCGGCGGCGACACACGCGCCAGTTCGTAGGATCGACCATTGGCCTCAAGGAGTTTGCGGTTCTCCTCGAATTGATCCCAGGTGATGTAGCCGGGATGAGCATTCGGGATGCATGCGAGCCAGTCGCGGCAGTCGCGGGCTCGCTGCACCTTCATGCCTTGGGCGGTGCGTTGATAGTGTCGACGCCCATAGGCGTATGCCCCCGCGTACCGCAACCCAGCGCATGATCGTCGTATGGGCCAAGGCTAGGCCACGCTCGGCCATCATTTCCACCAGGTCGCGCAAGCTCAACTTGAAGCGCAGATACCAGCGGACGCATAGAACGATGATCTCGCGCTCGAAGTGCCGACCCTTGAACAATTCGTCCATGCCCTGCAGCATCTTCGCCATCGATCCGCCTTCAAGTCAAAAATCGTAGCCCACCGGAGGCGAGATTTGCACCAGAGCCCTCAAGCGGATGCACTACCCATTGGAGGTGATGCTGATCTGCGTGCGCTGGTACGCGGCCTACCCGCTGAGCCTGCGGCACATCGAAGAGATGATGGCCGAGCGCGGCGTCTTCGTCGATCACGCCACTGTGCACCGGTGGTCAATCAAGATCCTGCCGATCCTGGCCGCAGTATTTCGCCGGCGCAAGCGCGCAGTGGGCTCAAGTTGGCGAATGGATGAGACCTACATCAAGGTCGCTGGCCAGTGGAAGTACCTGTACCGCGCGGTCGACAGAGACGGCGACACCATCGACTTCCTGCTTCGTACTCATCGGGACCATGCTGCAGCGCGACGATTCTTTGAACGCGCCATCGAACTGCACGGTGTCCCCGAGAAGATCACGATCGACAGGAGCGGCGCCAACACCGCGGCTATCGAAAGCATGCGTGCCGACTCGGGCGCCGACATCGAGCTGCGCCAATCGAAGTATCTCAACAACATCGTTGAGCAAGATCACCGGGCGATCAAGCGCATCGTGCGCCCCATGCTGGGATTCAAGTCCTTCCGCTGCGCGAGCATCCTCATTGCGGGCATCGAGATCATGCACATGATCAAGAAGGGGCAGCTCAGCTGCCCCGCAGACCGAGCTGCGTCCGCCGCTGATCAGTTCTACTCGCTGGCCATTTGATCGCTCTCCAGACCTCGACCTTGACTCAAGCCGACGCCGCTATTGCGACAAAACCACGCAGAGCGCCCGAGCATGCGGGCCATGGCCCGCATGCTCAAAGACTACTGACGCATGCTCGCTATCGTGATCCGGTCTTCGGGTTGAAGCTGCTGGTACGTGGTTCGTTCATTCATGTGCACACCTTATGCGATGAGGTGTTGCACTTCACTTTTGAGGCCGCCCAGTAAAATCAGCCTCCCGCCTCGTAAGCTTCTTTCTGTGTGCCTGCCGTCCCAAATGCAACGCTCCCGATCACGCCCGTTGCCTGACCTCGTCCATGCGGCACAGAGGATCTCCTCGCGGGGCGCGCCGCAACCGGGAACTCTCGAATAAAGACCAACACCGCCATCCGTGCTTGCACCACCACCAACTTCTCGCTCAAGGCCGCCGCAGCGCATTCATAGAACTTGGGGTATCCCAACCGGTCATCCCTCTGCCTTGCGTCAAGGTTTTCCTCTCGACCTTCCGATTCTCTGGCCAATTTCTTGGGCCGCTGATTGGAGGATCATGTTGCCCGGATACTGGGCTGCGTACTGGTTGGACGCCGAAACCAATCCCCCTGCCGGCGAGCCGAGCAATGCGGACGACAAAATTGAGGACGCCTCGGGCATCAACAAGTAGGCCGTGATCTTGCGGGGATCGGTTCCCGGCAGGGTCAGTTGCGCAACGATCGCCGTATCCAAATCGGTCCCGTGGCTGAGGCTGTCGACTTTGGCGGATGCGCGCAGCCAGTTGGCGTACCGCACGGCGTCCGTGAGGCCGAAATCGCCGGTGGCGCTTGCGAACCGGGGTTCGCTGTTGCGTAGAAATTCCCCAATGTTAGCTATCGAGCGCTCAGAGTAGCTTCTGAGAATGCTGGGATCGTTATTGATCGAGCCGGCCAGAATGTCGGCGGCGTAAGGATTCGCAGAACTACGGATCATCGACACAAGTTCATCCTGCACGCCCGCAGGCGCCAGCGGCGCCATATGGGCCAACTCGCCGTAGTAGTCGTCTGCGCTCAGGACGCGCGAGTCGAAAGCCGTTTTCAGCAGAGCATCCGATCCCGGCAAATAGCCGAGGCGCGAGAAGCTCAGTGCTGCCGATCGCGCGACGTCCTTGTTGTCGTCGCCGATCAAGGTGCGAAGATCGAGAAGGAGGTCACTGTTGTAACCGGTCAGGTTGTCCGGCGAGTACAGGCGGCCCAAGATGCGGGCCAGCGCAATCTTCTCGTCGTTGCTGATTCCCGCCTTTAGCAAGGCGTGCGCTGCCAATGCCGATCGGGTGGTGAGCAGCACACTTTGCGCGAAGATTCGATCGAGCTCATTGCGCCCCTCGATCCCGGGCCTGGGAACATACGAGGCCAAGGGGTTCTGCGAATCTTGTTTGTCCCTGGCGGCCCCGATCTCGGTCGCGTACCTTGCGGCGGCCGCTGACGGACCTCGGTCATCACGATGGAATACGGGCGCGGGTGAGCTTTGCTGCGGCGCCGTCCCCGGCAAGGGTTGCGTCTGGGACCAATAGAAAATACCAGCAACGGCGACAGCCACGACGGCAAGGAGGCCTGCCTTTTTCATGCCGACCGCCCCTCAATTCCAACTCTTCATTGTGTTGAAGAGTCTCGACGGCACCATGACGCCGCCTTTGAGGGCGCGATTGCGGTCCAGCCAGATCTGCGGCAAAGGATAGACCGGCGGCATGCCTTCGTCGTCGGCGGTCTTTTCATACATATTCACGATGAAGGTGTCGCAGCGGTAAAGGCCTCGTTCGGGCGGTCGGCCCCAGATCAGAGGTTTGGCGCTCGTGTAGTGCTGGCCGTAGGTGTAGTCGGCGCCGATGAGATAAGCCTGAAAGGCGCGCTTGATCAAGGCCATCCTGGCGCGCACATCCTCAAAGTCCGCAGCCTGAAGGCACGCCGTCTTGAAGCATTTGTTCACCAGATGGTCGGGGTTGTTGGGAGAGGCCGTTCCCCAGTACGCCGAACGCGACTTGAAACTCGCCAAGGATTCATACTGGATGGCATTGCTGCCCTCATCCAACACCTGGACGATCGAACTGCCGTCAAACATGCCGGTGTGTCCCAAAGAACCCAGCCCAGAGATCGCCAATTCGCGGCCGACCACGTCGCCGGCCCAGTGAGGGTCGCCGTGGACAAGATCGGCGCCAATATTCCAGAGCGCCCGGCCGCTGCCATAGATGACCAAGTTGCCGTCATCCTGTGCCGCAAGGTATGCGCCCGGGTTGCCGCTCGTTTGCGCGTTCCAAATAGGGACTCCACTGTTGCTGTACACCACGAGGTTGCCATCACCCTGCATCGGTGCGAACGCGCCGGGATTCTGCGTCTGGCTGTTCCAGCGCGGAGTCCAATCGGATGTTCGGTAATAGACGAGATTTCCGTCACTTTGCATTACCAAGACATACCGACCGCTGTCCGAACTGATGGATTGACCAGGTGAAAGCGCAGTGTTGGGCGCAAGAATGCCGGCGCTGGCGAGACAAGCACTGAGGACAAGCGCGAGGGCGCCCAGTGCCCAAATTGACTTCATCACAACCCCCTTTTAGGCACGGCTGCCCGCGTCGCGTTGCAATGCGCCAACCCAAACCGTCAAGGCTAACCCCACTTTCACTCGCGAAGAGTGTGCGAGTGGGCCGGCATTGTTCCGCAAATACTTCGATATCGCAACCACGTGTCCTTCCTGCAAGGACTGTGCTGCGGCACCCCGTGATATCGCGATGCGAGGCACCATAGACGTCCAGCGCGATGCCTCACTGGAGGTCGTCCCTGGGCAGGTGTCCCTCAAAACTGGTTCTTCCGCACCTATGGACTCCAGTCCATAGGTGCGGAAGAACCCATTAGATGTGCAGCGCCGCCAGCAGGCCAACCACCAGCCCGGCGGCGGCAACACCGAACATTCCGCGCTCGAGCCACTTCCTGCGCGTCAGCAAGGCGATCGCCGCCAGCGAAATCGACACCTGCAGTATTGTGGTGGCCTGGGCCCAGCGATGGTGTTCGTGCATCTGCGCTTCAGACTTGCGGTCCCAGTCTTCGGCCTCTCCTTCCAGCTTCTGGGCGGCGCTCTGGATTTCTGCCTTCTCCCGCTCGTAGCGCGCGGCCTTGTCCTGCCAAGCCTGCTTGCGATCGTCGCTCGAGGTATCGCGAGCGAACTCGGCGAGCGATTGCTTCGTGCTCTTGGACTGGTAGTAGTTCCACTGGTTGGAGGCTTCGGTCTTCTTGATAGCGGCGTTGTTCTTGTACAAGCCGGCGTTGGCCTGGGTAGCGCCACCCATGTAAGAAAAGATCGCCCCAACGGTGGCGATGATCGCAGTGCAAACCGCGATCTGGCTCGTCATTCCGGAATGGCCTGACTTGCCCTCTGATGCAGGACCGTGATGTGCACCCGACGCAGCGTGCTCCAGCTCGTGATCGTGCGGACCGTGCACGTGAAAACCGTGACCTGACAGGAATACTCTCTCTTTCCGGTGCGGAAAATCCCCCGCGGAGTATGGCAGCCCGACACGCGGGCAAACACGAGGTGGCCGCGCAAGGTGGGTGGCGTGATCGGGCCGCGTCGATCGCAGCGACCGGCAGGCGCGCGACGGCTGTGCTGGTCAAGTTTTTTCAGACACTGCGATAGGTTGTTTGATTGCCAATTGCTGCTCGAAGGCATTGGGCGGCAAGTTGCCCAGTTTGGAGTGCAGGCGCACGCTGTT
>NZ_JBBKZT010000073.1:0-7783 GCF_037889975.1 Variovorax rhizosphaerae
CGGCAAACTGCGTCGCCGTGAGCTGGTCGATGCGACTCGCGGCCCCGGCGGCGGCTATGAGCTCAGACGCATGGCTTCCGAAATCACGATCGCCGACATCGTCGCGGCGGTCGATGAGTCCATCGACGCAACCCTATTCGGCGGCAAGGAAGATTGCTTGGGCGAAGCCGGCCGCTGTATGACGCATGATCTCTGGGCCTCGCTGAACCAGCACATGGTCGAGTTCATGAATTCCATCACGCTGCAAAAGCTGGCGGACGACCAACTCGCCAATGGCGTGAAGGTCGAGAACATGCCGGTCGTGAAGCGCGGAATAATAAAGCGGCCGGTGGCCAAGCCCATTCGCGTCAAGGCAAATTCGGTGTTCGCACTCGGCAAGGACTTGGCCAAGACCTGATTCTGCCGGAGGCTCCGGGCGCCATTCATCCTCGCGATCGGAGCCCGTCGCCTGGGGCCTCCAGCCTCCAGGGGCTAGGAGCGTTGTGAGGATCCACACCGCATGGTCCGTCGACGGCGGGATTTGAGTGCTGGAGGCGCGCTCGCGAAGATCTTTCCTATCGATCCGCCCGCGGGGTGCCAGCCCGATCTGGCTCTGCGTCAATCGGCTTCATAACAGCGATCTGATCGAGCGGCGCTTGGGCCTACCGTTCGATTTGCCGATCCAAAGCGTAGCGATTGGCTGGTGCGCCCAACTTACCCGCGCGTGGCCGTTTGGCACGCAACGAAAAGCAGCTTGCTGGTGCATCGGCGAAGTAACGTTGCCAGCCAATTGTGTTGAAAGATTCCGCAGCGACGCCGTCCGGTGCGCGATTTCGATCCAGGCGCCGTCAACAAGCCGTGGTGAGCTCCGCGGGGCCAGCTTCAATGGAGTCTCAACTGAGACCCCGTGCGTGGCTCTGATGGCCATTGATGCATCACGCGGGCACTGCGACTTGCAATCGGATCTTGACCCGCGTCCTCTCGCAAACGAGTTGTTCAACACAATTGGTCATCATCGGTCAGTCGGGAAGTTGAACCGACTTTGCGGTTGGATACTGTTTGCGTCATTGGCCAGCAGCCGACGCGTGCGGCCGGTGCGTCCCGCGTTTTGCTTTTCCCCACCAAGGGACGCACCACGCGCCAGTGGCCGTAGATTGACTGTGCTGGCGCTTGAGCCAACTCCGTAGGGCGCGCACAATGGTGAAACCACACAGGAGAGCAGACATGGACAAGCGATCTTTCTTGTCAGCAGGGCTTCTGGGCGTGCTCGCCGCGGCATGCACCACCACCTCCACCAAGGGCGGCGATCCGGCAGCCAAGCGCGCCAGCATTGACGCTGGCGTCGACAGTTCACTGTCCAGGCTCTACTCGCAGGCGCCGGGCTCGCGTGAAATGACGAGCAAGGCCAAGGGGGTGCTGGTGTTCCCCGCAGTGGTCTCCGCCGGGCTTGGCGTGGGCGGCTCCTACGGGCAGGGGGCGCTGCGCGTCGGCGGCAAGACCGTGGGCTATTACAGCACCACCGCAGCGTCCGTCGGCTTGCTTGCCGGCGCCGACTCCAAGGCTGTCTACGTGCTCTTCATGACCCAGGAGTCGCTGGACAAGTTTCGCGCGAGCAACGGCTGGACCGCCGGCGCCGATGCCTCGGTCACCATGCTCAAGGTCGGCGCGTCCGCAGCCGTCGACACCCAGACCGCGCAGCAACCAGTCGTGGGTTATGCCCTGAGCAATGCCGGCCTGATGGCCAACCTCAGCCTTGACGGCACCAAAATCAACAAGCTCGACTTTTGATCTTTTCCGGGGAGCTCAGGGCCTTGTAGCGACCTTCAACTTTGCGGGCCGAACATCGGCGGCGCATTGCGGCTACCAGCGCACTTTGATGCCGAGCGAAGCCAAAACCGAGGACTTGACCGTCGCAGCGCCGCCGATGCTCCAGAGGTGGCCGATCTCGCCGTACAGGCTGGTCGCAGGGTTCAACGCCAGCGTTGCGCCAGCGGCCGCCTCGGCTGCGCTGTAGCCGCCCCTGCTGGAGATCGCGAGCGCTCCCGCCGGGCCGATGGAGGTGACCACGCCTTCACCGAAGCTTGCCCGGTACAGGTTCACGCGGGCGTAGGGCTTCAGCCGCCCGGCGGCAATGGCGAGACTGCCCCTGAGGCGCGCGCGCGCCCGATCCAGCCGCTGACAACGTCCTGGCGGACTTGCGCGCCACTGAGAACCATGTCGTCCACGCTGCTGCGCTGGAAGGCGATCTGCGCCTGTGGTTCCAGGCTCCAGCGCGCGTTGAGGGCGAAGGGCTTGCCCACTTCCACGGAGGCGGCAAGGCTGCTGGCCTTGCCGGCCACGCCCAAGTTGATGTCGGGGCGTATCGTGAAGCGCTGGCTGCCGCCCTGCAACACGCTGTCAACGTAAAGGCCGCTCTCGTCCATCCATGTGGCATAGGCGCCGAGGTAGCGCGATTGAAGTTCCTTGTAAACCACGCGGGCGACGATGCCGCGGGCATTGCCGCTCACGTCGGCACTGCCACCATCGAGATAGCCCAGATACACACCCGCGCCCCAGTTGCCGCTGGCCCACAGGTCGGTGCCGGCCTGCAGTCCGGTCACGTGACCACCGGAATAGACCTGCGGGACGCCCGGCTGCTGGATGTCCAGGTCGGCGTACACCACGCGACCCCATGCCCGGCGTGTGCCGCCTGGCGCCGCTGCCTGGGTGTCCTGCGACTGGGCCGACGGGGCCTCGTCGCCAACGCGCCGATGCAGGTTGGCGAGCATCGCCAGATCGGCCTGGCGCAGTTGCGCGGCAAGGCGGCCAGCAGTGGAACTTCTGCACGGTAGGTCGGCACCTGCACTGGTGCGGCAGGCTGGTTGGGTGGCGCCACCGGCGCGGTGGAGCGCAGGTACCAGTTCTCGCCCGCGCCCTGCGCTCACGCCACCGCTGCCGGAGATGTTGCCGCCGAAGGTGTATAGGTCGCTGCGGTTGAAGGCGAGCGTGCCGTTGTTGACGGTCACGCCGGTGATGGATCCGCTGGCGCCGCCGTTGCCGAGTTGCAGGCTTCCTCCCTCGATCGTGTAGCCGGTGATGCGGAACTGCATGCCTTCCAGCGGACGGCGACATCGGCTCGGACGGTGGCGTACTGCTAATGCGGCGCGTGGAAGTTCGGGCCACCGAGGCGGCTGATCTGCGTGTCGCATACGAATGGATACGGCCCGCCAGCCGACGCTCTGCACCGGCACCAGTTCCTCAGGGACGAGCTTCGTAGCGTCGAGGATGTCGAAGCTGAGTGAGCGTCCAGCGGTGCCACCTTGCGCCGGTCGCGGCACCCTCAGAGGATGGCGTCCACCTATTTTTGGCGGACACCTATGCATCCCAATAGCTCCAATCGCCGGGTCCACAGTGCCGATTTCAAGGCGCGGGTCTTGGCCGAGTGCCGGCAGCCCGGCGCGTCGGTTTCAGCCGTGGCCATCGCACATGGCTTGAATGCCAACGTCGTGCGCAAATGGCTCACGGGCCGCGGCCTCAAGCGCATGAGCGCCGCGACGCCTGCGATCAGTGGCGTCGCGCCTGCTCTGCAGTTCGTCCCTGTCGCGTTCCTGTGCGACCTCGTGAGGTCCGCAACTCGGGGCGACGCGACTTGGTCGAGCGCCCAAGAGGTCGTGCGAATCAGATATGAATGGCCAGCCCGGCTTGCTCGCGCACCTCGGGGCTCGTTCAACAGCCGAGCCGGCTCATTAGCTGCGGAGCGGGGGCGGCATCCACGCTGCGGCCAGGCGGCCTGAGGCTGTGGGGGTATTACGCCAGTTGCGCGCTCGCTCACGCGCTAGTACGCGCTCGACCTTCAGGCTCTCTCGCAGCTCCTTCTCAGCGGTCGCCCTAGCTGCACGTTCTGCCGCTGCCAAGACCTTGGCTGCGCGCCGGGCGGCCGTCGCCTGCGCCTTTAGGCCCACCTTTCGGTCTTTATTCTCAGCGGATTTGTTGGCACGTTCTGCCGCTGCCAAGGCCTCTCCGGTCGCCGCTGCAGCGGCTTTTGCGTCCTGTCGTTCTTTCCACAGGGCCAAGTCATCCTCAACCCGGGAGCAGTACTGGGCGTACGCTCGCTCACCCTCCGGAGTCAGCTCGGTGCGTTGGTCGCTTCGCACTCGCAGCCAGCCGGCGAACAACGCCTTGGTGTGCCAGGCGCCATGCCATCCCGGCTCCCGCGAACCACATTTCGCATGAAGGGCGAGTACATCCGCCATTGAGGTGCTCAAGGGGCGAGCGGGCTGTCCCGGCTGCTTGGTGGGTGAACTCGCCATTGGACTTCTCCGTTTGTTCTGCTGAGCCAGAAGTGTGAGAACGTTCTCGACTAGAAGCGCTCGTTCGCGGTCGGGGGCATGCCCGGCCGGGGCGTCGGCGCCGATTCGATATTGACCGCCCCGAATAAACATGTCGCATCGTTTTGTCCAGACGGTCGAGCACCGCGTCGATCCGCCGATTCCGCCCGCGAATCTTTGGAAAGAGCAGGCGACTTTCCTTGGGATGGTGCAGCTTCTCCGGGAACTCATCGACGTAAAACAACATGGCCTGCAGGGCCTCGAGGTCGGGCAAGGTCCCCTTGCGGCGGTGCTCGGACAGCATGAGGATGATGGAGCGCAACATCGCGGACAGCGCCCGGTGTTCTCGGCAGATGATGATCAGGCTTGGATGGGTCATGACGCTTTCCCGGGCGACAAGATCAAACGCTTGCGAGTTGCAAGATGGTCAGCGAAGCACGAGCACCGGGAGTGCGCAGTGGCTCAGCACGTCTTGCGTTTCGCTGCCGAGCAGCAAGCGCTGCACACCTGTTCGACCATGCGAGGCCATCACGATCAGGTCGCACCTGTGCTTTTTCGCCGCGGCGATCAAGGACTCGGCCACCCGATCCGAGTTGAGCGAGGCCGTCTTGATCCTGACGCCTGCCGCTGCCGCCATGTCGCTGACCGCGTTGAGCCTGCCCTGCGCCTTGTCATTCCAAGCGCACTCGACCTGTCCGACGTCTTGCGGGGAGAAGTTCACGGCGCCCTCCAAGCAGCTCGTCGGGTAGCGGGGCACGACGGTGACAGCCACCAATTCGGCGTCGATCTGCGAAGCGAGTGTGATGGCGCTGAGCACTGCTTTGCGTGAAAGGCTGGAGCCGTCGGTGGCGACCAGGATTCGCTCGAACATGATGTGGTCCTCCGGATGCCTCGAGCTTAGAAGCTCGGCCATGTTCCGGTCTTGACGCAGGACAAGTCCAGGCGCGCCGGGAGAGGACAGCATGCGCCTCTTGGGTGTGTGCACGCTAATCAGGCGCCTGAAGCCTGAGCGCCACGCCGTCAATGCGCTAGACCCCCGTGATTCAAATCGATGACGACTTCCTGAGACGGACGCAACGGGGCCCATGGCATCTGCGTGGTGGTCGTGGGTCCTTGGTGACGGGGTGGCCTGCGCGTCCTTGACCGGGCCGCTTGTCCGCTGCCTGGCGGCGCTGTGCCGCCCTTGTGGCCGGCATAGTTGAAGTAGTCGTCCGACGCGGTGGCGCGCAGTAGCGCGATAACACGTCAGGTCGGGATGGAAGGAATCGTTCACGTGAAAGAAATGTGCGCGCTCGCGGGAATCGAGGGGAGTTGTCTGCGCACTTGCGCCCGGGGTAGCTTGCCGAACGCAACAGCACGATCGTTCGATTCGCTTGCTGCATGCCACAACACTAGGACACCGTAGGCGCTCTGTGGACAAGCTGCTTCCATCGCGCATCCCGATCACCACCTCAAGATGGCAACCTTTACGATAAGAAGTCCTCCGGCACTCCCGGCGTCACCGATTTCAGCGACGCTCGTTTAGCAGAAGGGTAAGCGCGGCCCCAAGGCCCTCTTGACGCCGACCGGATGAAGAGGTCGACGATGCTCAGACCTCGAGCACGCGGCGCAGGACATGGAACGGCACTCGCCAAGTCTCGCCATCGCTGATGCCGAGGATGGCCGTGCGCTGGTTGATGCGCGCGATCACGCCGGTGACGTTACGACCCTCCCGGTCATTGAACGTCACGGTGTCCCCGCGTTGGAACTCGCGCGCACGGGTCGTCGCGCTGGCCGGCTCTGGCGGCGGCCCATAGGCAGCTTGCTCATCGCGGCGTTCTGACCTTGGTAGCCCTGCATCGCCAGGAATGGGATCTTCCAGCTCCGCCTGGTGCCTTCCTCCAGCACCGTCGCCTGAGTGTCCCTCATGGCAATGATCTTGCCGCGGCGCATCTGGCCATCCCGGAAGTCGACGAACTGCACAGGCTGGCCAAGATGAAGGTTCGCACGAGCGGCAATGCCTCGACGTGGGTCGGCCAGCATGCCCTCGATCAATGCCTTGAGCTGGTAGAGCTGGAAGCTGCTCGCGTCCTCGAGGGCTTCGACCATCCGCGGGTCCGCGCCTTGCAGGGTCACTCTTGTCTTCCTCTGTTGCGCAGCTTGGTCGAGTAGGCTCAGGCAGCCAGTCGTTGCTCGACATGGTGCCCGCCGATGTTCCACGGCAGCAACTCGTCGATGCGGTTGATCGGATGGTCGGCAATTCCTCCAGAGAGCACTTCCTGGCGACCCTTGAACTCCAAGCCCCAGCCTGCGCCATCGTAGATGTGCAGATGCCCGGACTGTCAGGCTTCGAGGTACTGGCGCGGATGCGCGCTACCAACGTTCATGTACCGGTCATCTTCATCACTGCCAGCGATGAAGACGCGCTTGACAGCTTGGCGATGGCGGCTACGGCAACGCGACTTTTGAGAAAGCCCTTCTCAAGCACTGAACTGTTGGCGGCCATCGCCATCGCGACCGGCTTGCGAACACCATGAGCATTTCTTCGATCAAGCTTTGTGGTCACAATCTGGGGCACCACCACTACTCTTGCCGTCGGTTGAACTGCGTGCGGCCGCGAGGAATGCCGAGTTCGATCGTTCGTACCAGACCATCGGAAGCCCAAGGGCACGCAATGGATCGACGCTTCGCATGCCGGTTTTTCATCGCGCTGTTTCTCGTTTGCTGCTTCAGTCCCGCTGCCCTGGCCCAAAACGAGGCCGAGGACCTGGAGCGCGCGTTTGCCGCGACCTTTGCCTTGGTCCCGGAAGTTGCGCGGTTCCATGCCAGGCTCGCATGCCGTAAACACGGGCAGCAGGCCGTCAAGGTCGTGCGAGCCCGCGACTCAGGCATGGGGCAGGCAGCGGCGCTCGCACTTCTGGCGCCGCCTCAAAGACCCGCATCGGGCGAAGAGGACACGAGGGTTGATGCCGCAGTCCTCACTGCCAACGCCGCAATCGTCACGTTTGTCTTCGGTCCCGCGCGGCCCACGGCCGACCTAGCGGGCGCGATCGTGAACGCGTCTTGCCTGCTGGAGGCGGGCAAGACGATTGGTCGAGTCAGGATTTAGTTCATTCGCCAGATCGCCGTGAGGCGCCACCTCTACCTGCCCGCGTGCACGTTTTCGGCTCGGTCCATGTCGTCACATCACGCGACGGCAAGTCCGGGGCCGTTTGCAGTCGGTCTGCGCCCCTACATCGATGAGCGACACGGTTCCATGATGCCGAGCCGCGGTGGTCGCCGCACCGCACCTCGACCCTTCAACTCACTGGTGTGGCGGCCGGTCGAGAACTGACCCGTGTGCCGATATTTCGCAGACCCATGGGCGAGCATTGGAAATCATTGCCAGCAATGGGTTGCGAGGTGATTGGGATGGGTCAGTTCAGTGCCCGGCATCTGGGTCAAGAACGCGCCGGCATCAACACCCTGCCTTTCTCGGCCGCTATCAGGCGGCGGTCACCGCGATCCGACGCGGCTTC
>NZ_JBBKZT010000074.1:0-7490 GCF_037889975.1 Variovorax rhizosphaerae
GCGTTGCGAAGGTACTTTGCCGAAGAAGCCATCATTGAACTGCTGATGCTGGCTGGCTTCTATCGCACCGTCAGCTACCTGACGAACGGGCTGCGCATGCCCCTGGAAGAGTCGGGCGCGCGATTCCCAGTGTGAGGCTGCTTCTGGCCGAGCCGTCGGCCTATGGACTACCGTGCAACAACAGGAGAAATCCAGATGATCAAAGTCAGCGTCATGTACCCGTACGCCGCAGGCGCGCGATTCGATCACGCTTACTACCGCGACAGGCATATGCCCATGATGAAACGGCTGCTCGGCGCTGCATGCCTGTACTACGCAGTGGACAAGGGCATCTCGGGGCGTGCTCCGGAATCTGACCCTGTTTACGTGGCCAAGTGCGAATTCGTCTGCACCTCCTTCGAGGCTTACCGGGCAGCCTCCGGCGAGCACCAGCAGGAGATCAGAGGCGACATTGCCAACTACACGGACATTCAGCCCGTGGTGCTGATCAGTGAGGTCGTCGTCGAGCGCTCGGAAGTCTGACCGAGGTGCGAATGTCGCCAAGCGGCGCACCCGCGTATGCGAATCACTGGGCAGGGCGGCGCTGCTGCCAGCGCTCCGGCGCGCCACCCCTTCATTGACTCACGAAATCGAAATCAGCAAGCCTGAGCGGCGCAGTGCCAGCCCTTGGCCGGAGTACCGACGCCCAATTACTGCCGATACTTTTTCGGGACAGGGTGCGTCCGGCAATCGAAGGGTCCGTCGGAGCCGCTACCGCGAATGCGGGCCTCGAAGAACTGCCTCTTCGAAGTGGCCGTCTGGAGGCCTTGCACTGTCGCTGCATCAATTTCGCAGTAGTGGTAGTAGGTCGTCTTGAGTCGAATAACCATGTACCGCTCCACTTTGTCGTAGCAAATGCGTGAAACGTCACTGCTGTCTCTCACGTCCGTACAGGTAAAGGCGTCAAGTGAAACGACGCCGTGATATTTGACTTGGACGGTTTCCGCCGTGGCTACCTGGCAACTCAAGACGAGCGCCGAAAAGATGATGGATCTCAACATGACCTCCAATGTTACTTGCGCAGTTCGGGCTTGCAGCGATGTCTTCTTCCGACCGAAGAAAAGCGGACGGACGCGAACCTCGCCGTACATACCTATCGCAACGCTTGGCGCTCGCAAATGCGAGCAAGTGGTGGTTGTCCTCGAGCCTGCGTTTGCAGATGGACCGCTCGGACGCGCCAAGCATCGTGATCGGGATCGTGACGCCGCTTTGAGAAACCGCGAGAGAGTAGGGCGTGTATTCCAACAAGCGCCCCACCTCGCTTGCAGACTGGGTGTGTCATCACATCCGGGGCGACGAGCTCGCGGCCGCTCAACTGCTGACGCACGTCCGTCAGCAAGCCGCCCCACTGATAAGTCGGCGCAGGATGTCGCCGCGCGGTGGGAGGCAAGCTAGCACTGCGGTTGTCGCGAAGGCCTGAGCGCTGTTCGATCTCGGGCCGGTAGCGTGCCTTACGCGCAGGCAAACAAGAACAGGGCGCCAGGCCGTCCAGCGTAATTCTCAGCGCGTCTTCAGGTACGCCGCGTACAGCGAAGGCTGAAGGTCACGCAGCACCTTGCGTCGCGCCACGATGTCTGCGTGGCGGCCCTGGCGCTCCAAGCCGAGCAATTCGATCATGAGACGCATCGCCCGCTCCGGCGCGCTGTCCATGGATGCCTGCGCGAGCGCCAGTTGATCGCGCAGCGCGGGGCGATCTGTGAGCACCCAGGCCGCAAACCAACTGAGGTCGGCGATCTCGCCGTTGCCTTCCGGGATCGCGTCGAGGTTGGCATTGAAACTGGCCTCGAAGCTGCGCATCAACTGGGGCAGGAGCGGGTCGGGTGAGCGTTGCGCAAGACTTTCCAGCAGCGTGGGTGACAACCAGCCCAATTCCGCCAACAGCGGCCAAGTCGCGCGCAGCCCCAGCAAGTGCAAGCGGGCTTCGGCCATCCAGGCGAGCGGCGTCGGTATCCGCCGCCACGATTCGATGGAAGCGACTGCCTGCGCGACTTCCTCCCAAGCCCCCGCACGCAGCCAAAGGGCGGCGGCATGATCCTGGGGACAATTCGCATCGAAGGGCAGCGCGCCGGCGCGCCGCGCCAGGTCATGCCAGCCCGCACGGAGCCAACGGGTTGCATCGCGCTGGTCGAAGACGCGTTGCGCCGCAGGGCAGATGGTCAGCTCCATCAGTTGGCGCGCCGCGCGCAAGGCTTCGTGATCGCCGATCGGCCGTGGCTGTCCGGGGCCACCCGCTTCGATGGACTCGGCGAGCGCCGCTAGCGCTGGCAACGCGTCGTCGGCGGGATATTCCCGCGCAAGACGTTCGCAGGCCGATCGGGCGCCGAGCGCGTCGCGCTGCTCGAGTGCGTGTGCGACGTCGTTCCTGAGCATCACGTCGCGGCTGTCTTCGAAGATGTCGAGTTGCATCTGATCAAGCAAATCAAGGTCCAGGGTCTTCAACCTCCATTGTGTGGCGGAGGCATCGCACCGCCGCGGCAATGCGTTTCGGGATTTCCCCGAGGCGAGGGCATCGGCTGAGTGTCCTGTCGAGTGCCGAAGCGTTGCCTTATCTGAAGTCACGACTCCAAGCGCGCAGCCGTCCCAGCAACCGGTCGTGGTTGACCAGCTTCTGCGCGACCAGCGACTGCACACCTTTCTCCGACTGCCACGTGCCTTGCACGCTCAGGAGCATCGAGCCCCGGAGCGCGGCGCGCTGCGCCTCGGCCACGCTCGGCCAGACGATGATGTTGACGGTTCCGGTCTCGTCTTCGAGCGTCGCGAAGATCACGCCGCTCGCGGTGCTCGGCTGCTGGCGGTGTGTCACGATGCCGCTCGCGCGCACCTGCTCCTTGTCCCGGCCGTTGCGGCGCAGGTCCTCCGCGGTGCGGATGCCCCAGCGCGCGAGCTTCGGCCGCAGCAGCGCCAGCGGATGACGGCGCAGGGTCAGCCCCATGGAGGCGTAGTCGTCAACGATGTCGGTGCCTTCGCCGGGTTCCGGAAACTCGACCGATTCCTCGAACGTCGGCGCATCGCGCAAGAGTTCGGTCGGTCGTGTCTCCACCCCCACCGCTTCCCAGACCGCGCTCGGCCGATGCCCCGCGAGGCTGCGCAACGCGTCGGCCGCCGACAAGCAGCGCAGGTCGTGCGCATCCAGCGCGGCGCGCCGGGCCATGTCCTCGACGCTGGCGAACGGCGCCTTCGCGCGCTCGGCCATGAGCCGCCCGGCCACGGCTTCGCGCATGCCGACGATGCGCGACAGGCCCAGGCGCACCGCACGCAGGGGCTCGGTGAAAGTGGTGTCCCAGCGCGGCGACGGAAATGACGATGTTGACGAAGTCGGCGCCTGCGCTTCCTCCTCGAGCGTGCTGAACCAGTCGCTCACGGTGACATCGATGGGGCGCACCACCACGCCGTGCTCGCGCGCATCGCGCACCAGTTGCGCCGGCGCATAGAAGCCCATCGGCTGGCTGTTGAGCAGGGCCGCGAGCAGCGCGTCCGGATGGTGGCGCTTGAGCCAGCAACTCACATAGACCAGCAGGCCAAAACTGGCCGCGTGGCTTTCCGGAAAACCATAACTGCCGAAGCCCTCGACCTGCCTGGAGATGCGGTCGGCGAATTCCGGCGCGTAGCCCTTGGCCAGCATGCGGCTGACCAGCTTCTGCTGGTGCGGCTCGAGACCACCACGGCGGCGCCAGGCGCCCATCGCGCGGCGCAGCTGGTCGGCCTCGCCCGCGGTGAAGTCGGCCGCCAGCATCGCGATTTGCATCACCTGCTCCTGGAACAATGGCACTCCGAGCGTGCGTTCGGTCGCCACCCTGATCTCGTCGCTCGGATACTCGATCGCCTCCTCGCCGGCACGCCGTCTCAGGTACGGGTGCACCATGCCGCCCTGGATCGGCCCGGGCCGCACGATCGCGACCTGCACCACGAGGTCGTAGAAGCGCTCGGGCTTGAGCCGCGGCAGCATCGACATCTGCGCACGGCTCTCGATCTGGAACACGCCCACCGTGTCGGCCTGCTGGATCATCGCGTAGGTCACCGGACATTCCGCAGGCACCTGCTGCATGCCGAACGGCCGGCCGAGCTTGGCCGCGACGAGGTCGAGCGCGCGGTGGATCGCCGTCAGCATCCCCAACGCCAGCACGTCGATCTTCAGCAAGCCCAGCGCATCGAGGTCGTCCTTGTCCCACTGCACCACCGTGCGGTCGTCCATCGCAGCGTTCTCCACCGGCACGAGCCGACTGAGCTTGTCGCGGGCGATGACGAAGCCCCCCGTGTGCTGGCTCAGATGGCGCGGGAAGCCCCGTATTTCATTCGCCAGCGCGAGCCAGATGCGCACCCCGGGCTGCGAGGGCTCGAGCCCGCACTCGACCAGGCAGGCCTCGCTGATCCATTCCTTCTCGTTGCCATAGGCGGTCTTCGCCAGGCGCTCGACCGTCTCGAGCGCGAAGCCGAGCGCCTTGCCGACATCGCGCAGCGACGACCTCGTGCGGTAGGAGGTGATGACCCCGGTGATCGCCGCGCGGTCACGCCCGTACTTGCGGTAGATGTACTGCATGACCTCTTCGCGGCGCTGGTGCTCGAAGTCGATGTCGATGTCGGGCGGCTCCTTCCGTTCGACGCTGATGAAGCGCTCGAACAGCACATTCGTGCGCGCCGGGTCGACCTCGGTCACGCCAAGGCAGTAGCACACGGCCGAGTTCGCCGCCGACCCGCGGCCCTGGCACAGGATGCCGCGCGCACGGGCCCAGTGCACGATGTCGGCGACCGTGAGGAAGTAGGGCTCGTAGGCGAGCTCGGCGATGATCCCCAGCTCGTGCTCGAGCTGCGCGCGGACCTTCTCCGGCAACCCGGTTGGGAAGCGCGTCAATGTCCCCGCATAGGTGAGCTTGCGCAGGTGCGAGGCAGGTGTTTCGCCGTCCGGCACGATCTCCTGCGGGTACTCGTAGCGCAACTCCTCCAGGCTGAAGGTGCACAGGCCTGCGATGCGCACACTCTGCTGCAGCCAATCCAACGGGAAAAGCGCGGGCAGCAGGGAACGCGCGCGCAGGTACTGCTGCGCGTTGGCCAGCAACTCGAAGCCGCAGTCGGCCACGGTCCGGCCGATGCGCACCGCGGTCAGCACGTCCTGCACGGGCTTGCGGCTTCGCGTGTGCATCAGCACGCTTCCCGTGGCGACGATCGGCACGCCGGACTGGGCGGAGGCCTGTTCCGCGATCCACAGTCGCAGCGCGTCGTCCATCCCCAGCGGGCGGCTGCAGGCGATCCAGCCGCGCTCGCCGAACCAGGTGCGCAGCCACATGGCCTGGGCGAACAGGCTCTCGACCGTCGCGTCGGCCGCGGGCAGCAGCAGCGCGATGCAGCCGTTCATGCCGGCCAGGTGCGGAGCCTTGGGTGCCTTGCCCTCCACATCGGCCACCAGCGCCTTGTAGAGGCCCTTGGCGGCCCTGCGGCGGGCCATGGTGATCAGTTCGCACAGGTTGCCATAGCCGCGGCGATCCTGCGCCAGCAACACGAGGCGGGCGAACGGGGTGTCGTTGCCGGTGGTCAGCAGGATCTCGCTGCCGACGATGAAGTGCAGGCCGCACTCGCGCGCCTCCAGGTGCGCACGCACCACGCCCGAGACGGAACACTCATCGGTCAGGGCCAGCGCGGTGTAGCGCTTCTCCGCGGCGCGGCGCACGAGCTCTTCCGGCATCGAGGCGCCCACGAGGAAGGTGAAATTGGAGCGGCAGTGCAGCTCGGCATAAGCGGGCGGGTCGGACGAGATCACGGAACATGGGCAAAGGCATCAAGGCTGACTACTGTACATAACACCAGTAGTTTTGTATGATGCAGCCATGGACGAATTTCTCGATCCCGAACGGCGGCAGCGGCAGGAGCACAAGGAGAGGCAACTGTGGATCGGTGCGTGTGCGCACCAGCTGCAGCGGCGCTGGCGTACCGTCGATCCCGATGAGCTCGAAGCCGTGGCCGCGGCGCTGGCACGCGACCCGGTGTTGCGCGCGCTGTCGCCGATGGAGGCGACCGTGGAATGGTTGCGCCCGATCGGCAGCGAGAACGCACGGCACTGACGCGTCAGGCGGCCGCCTGAGGCCTTTCTTCGGCGCTGCCGCGCCCAAGCTTTGCATGCCCGCCCATGTGCTTGGCCATCGCGCGAAACTTCTGGCCTCCAGCGTCGTCCCACCACGGCACAAAACGGATCGCATGGCTGGTGAAGCACGCCGCCGATTGAGTTGCCATTCCATCACTCTATACACAGCGCTTGTCGCTTCCGCGACCTGAGCTTCACGCATGACACTAGGTCGAAACCACGTCGTTGAACGGATCGAAGTCCTGGACCAGGTGGGGAAGCGGCACGTCGTGTTGCGGTATGGCGCACGCGAGGCGACCAGCACCACACCCGGCGAGCCCTCCAAGGACGAGGTCTCATTCGCGGAATACCGGCTATCCACCGGGAAAGTTGTGGACAGAACGGGACCAGAGACGTTCCAAAGCGCAGACGGGCGATTGGAACTCAAGGTCAAGTAGCGCAACACCACAGGTGCAGTCTGATGGGGCGCCGCGAGGCACTGGTGCTCCTTTTGCGTGTCCCGTTCCCGCGATGTTGGGATGCAGCGTCGCCTACCCGGAGCTGCCTGTTTCGCCGCGGGTGGTAAGCGCAGATAGGGCGCTTATCTGACGTCGATTCCGAGCGAACAGGATCAAGATGAATGAATGCTTAAGGCACTGGTGCTCCTTCTTGGTCCGATGACCACGACAGGGCTGGTGCTTGCCCTTGGTTGGCCGATGATTCCGTTGATCGTTGCACTGTGTGCGGCAACATTGATGTCGAGCGAAGAAGGGTCCGATGGGCTGCAGTGGCATCCAGCATCGGCTTTGCCGGCCGCGTCACATGCGAAGAGTTCATTCGCTCAGTGATGAACCGCAAAGTACCGCCCTTGCGCCGATTGGCCATCCATGTAGAGGAGCCGAGACGTGGCGCCTTCCAATGGATCTTGAGCGAGGTCGACGAAGCGGCGACGCTCATTGAAGTGGAGCGCGCGAAGTCTCGGGCGAAGACCTATCGCCAAGCCATGGCAGACGGATTGCGCGCGCTGCAGGCAATGGTTGATGACCTCGATGTCGGTCCGCGATCACAGCAAGCGGTCGAACAAGCACCGTCCGCGCGTGCAGCGCCAGCCCCCGCGACGCCTCGCGAGGACGACTCGCCGAGCGAGCCGGCCGCCGTTGTGCGTCCCACGCATTCCATGTCCGAGCCCAGACACAAAGCCACGGCTTTCGGGTTCGGACTGCCCTCCTGATCCCTATCACGCGAAGGAAAACCCACCATGGCCGCGGGCAGCAGAACTCTCTGGAAGGGCGCCATCACATTTGGCCTCGTGCATATCCCGGTCGGGCTGCACACGGCCGCGATCGAGGAGGGCGTGGACTTCGACTGGCTGGACAAACGCAGCATGGATCCCGTGGGC
>NZ_JBBKZT010000075.1:0-7421 GCF_037889975.1 Variovorax rhizosphaerae
CCTGCGCCCGCAATGCGTGCAATGAGCGGTGAGAGCACCGAAATGACCTGATGGAACCGCATGAATGCCGCTGCGCGGACTCGATTCCACCGCCCTCGCGTGACCCGACGTGCTGGATGAAGACCCGAGTCCGAATTGCAAGGGGAAAACGCGTGCCAATGAGCGGTTTTTCAACGGCCTGTTAACGCGTACTCGACTACCTCGTCGTCCTTGCTGGCACAAAGTAGGACTCCTAGTGCAGGGTTCTCGTGCGGCTTGCGGACATTGCGATCCAGCGCCTCGAGATAGAAGCTCAGCTTCCCCAGGTACTCGGGCTCGAAACGGCCTACCTTCAATTCGATCGCTACCAAGCAGTTCAGCCCGCGGTGAAAGAAGAGCAAGTCAATTGCAAAGTCTTGCTTGCCCACCTGGATCGGAAATTCGGTGCCGGCAAAGCAGAAGTCTCGCCCAAGCTCGATCAGGAAGTTTTTGAGCCTGGCGAGGAGTCCTTGGTGCAGGTCGGCCTCACTGTGTCCTTCGGGTAGGCCCAGAAACTCGAGCAGGTACGCGTCTTTGAAGACGCTGAGCGCTTGCGGATGGCTTTGTCTCACCACCGGTGAGACTTTTGCCGGCGTCAAGACCGCACGTTCGAATAGCGCGGTGGCGAACTGCCGTTCGAGCTCACGCTTGCTCCAGCGTTCGCGGGCAGCCGCGCGCAGATAGAACTCTCGCTCCTCTGCTCGTTTGCTTTGGCCTAGGATGATGAGGTTGTGGGTCCACGGAAGTTGTCTCACCAGTGGTGCGACTTTCTCGTCATCGCGGTAGGCTTCATAAAACTGCCGCATGCGAAAAAGGTTGGCGCGCGTGAAGCCTCGTAATCCTGGCTGCGTCTCAGCCAGGTGGCTCGCCAACTGTGTAACAACGCCGTCGCCCCACTCGGCTGCCGCGAGCTTGCGACTGATGTATTCCCCCACCTGCCAGTAAAGGTCGATCAGCTCGGTGTTGACCGCTTGATACGCCCGCTGCTTAGCGGCACGGATCAACCTGACGATCTCGGTGAAACTCGGTTCAACCGGGCGCTGGCGGCGGGGTGCCTTGACACCCGCCTTGCTATTCTTGATGCTGCTTTGACTCATGGCTCGACGAGTCTAAGCGCTCAGATCGAAAGCGCGGGGCGCTTCAAGGGGGATCTGGCGCAGTGGCCGCGTCTCCTCGCCATCGACGCCGCCTGCGGGCAACTCGATGCTTTTCAACGCGCGGTACCGGCGGCCCAGCTTGACATATCGTGACGGCGTGAGCGCCATTGGCGGACGCACTCGCATACAGTCGATGGTTCTCGCCGTTTGGACTCACTGCCGTACGAGCGCTAGATGCTTTCCTTCGCGTGCCACCATCGCCAACAACTGATCGCTCGCCATGTCATGAGCCGTCGAGAATGCAAGGATTGTCAAGGTCGCTTTGTGGACCTGTTCGGCCGTCAAGGCGCCCTGACCCACGCGGGATAGTCGAACGTGGACTGATCCGCGCAGCAAATCTTGATGGGAAGTCGCATTGACCTGCCGGTCAGGCGCCATATGCCGCGGCATTTTGAACTGAAGCCACGAACCGATGGGTATCGGGCACTTGCCTTTTCGGTGCGTGCTTTCAGGACGACTTCTTGTTCGAGCTCAGCTCGTTGTAAGAGCTTGACAACGAGATCTTCGAGTTGTCGCTGAAAATTCGACGAATGGCGTCTTGATTGCCACCACTCCAAGCAATCAAGGTCATTGACGTTCGTCGCCTCAAGCGGTGGGGCTCAAGCTGACGACACTCATCTGCCTGACGGGCGTGCGGACACGCCCATGATCACCCACGCCCCGACTTCAATGGGCCGACTTGATCCTCGCCGGAACGACACATCCAAAAGCCTTGGTACGCATTGCCGCCAGCAGCGTGCGTTCGGAGGCCGAACTGGTCCTTTCTTTGGCGCGACAACGTCTCCGATTGCACAATGCGTCTCATGCCTACCCACGGTGTCCAGAAGTTCGTGCAAATGCGGCCGGACACTTTGGGGATTGTGGGGCCACTCCCCACCACGAACGGAGGTCAACATGGCAAGGGACAATCCCGCCAACGCCGGCTTGGCCGCCGGTGGTGCACAGTGCGGCGGTCAGGCCATGACAGAGCGAGTGTCGGGCGAGGCGCGGCTGCAGCCGGCACGGCCGGAGCACGGGCAGGCGTCCCCGCTACCGGCCGACCCTGTGCTCCGGCGGATTGTCGCGACACTGCTGTGGCGTACGTTGGCCGTGCTTTGCCTGCTGCTGGGCCTGTTGGGCGTTTTCCTGCCCGTCATGCCGACAGTGCCCTTCGTGCTGGTCGCAGCGTGGGCCGCGGGCCGCGGTTGGCCGGCGCTGGAGTCGTGGCTGGTCGGGCATCCGCGCTACGGTGTCCATGTCCGCCAATGGCGCGAGGGCGGCTTTGTGCCGCGCAGGGCCAAATGGGCCGCCAGCATCGGGATGATGGGCAGTGCGATCCTGCTGCAGTTCCTGCCTGTGCCTCTGGCCGCCCGAATCGCCGTGCCGCTGTGCATGGCGCTGGTGGCTGCCTGGCTGTGGTCGCGCCCCGAGCCGCTGGCGGCCGTGGGCCACGAGCCGTTGGCGCGGCGATAGTGCTGGATCCGTGGGTGACAGTCATGCTGTCAATTGTTGCTCGTGGTACTGCGAGATGAGCCATACGACCCTTTGCAATTGACCGCCACCGAGCCCTTCGAGCGTCGCGCTATCACCGGAACGTCGCGCCGATCATCGGCCCATGGGATGTCCTGAAGCTGCGAACCCGACTTGAATTCATAGAAGATGTGGCGCCACATGAAGGTGATCCAAGGGCCCCTGTCCATTGCCGACCGGTGGAGCGTGCCCTATTCGGCTCGCACGAATGATTGATGTGTCGCGCCGCGTTTGGCCGAGTAGAACCTTGGCATAGGTCACGATAAGCGGGGATGATCGTGACCTCACTGTCGCGGGCGCGAGCTCGGCGGCCCGTGATCAAGACCGCAGCAATGCGACCGGCAGGATCCGGCCATCACCAGTCCTTGATTCGCTCCAAGCGAAGGGCAAGGTGGGACTACAAAGCATTAGGCGCCGAGCGCGGCGCAATCGGCACAACGCACAGAATCGCAAGACCTCAATGCGCCCACCCATGGACAGCGTTTCCCCCCAACTTACTTCACGCGCTCAACATCAGGAAGCCGCCACTGTTTCTCGAAAAACGCCTTGGTCGGCGCATAGGCCCTGAACATCAATCGAAACCGCGCTTCGGATCGGTCGGCACCCAGTTGGTCTCGGGGTTCTTCTGCATATCCGCGATCTGCGATCGCATGACCGTGCCGGCGAACGCGCCCGTAGAGCGATACGGGCACACCTCGATCGCGTGGTTTCTGAAGGGCGCGCTGGCCGATTCCTGCTAAGTCTGCGTGTCGTCGCCCCGTTCTAAGCGACGGCGTTCTTCATGCGAATTCGCGACAGCCTCCAGCTCGAGGAACCGCCGAAACTGCGGCGGGTGCTGAAGCATCCTCTACCAACGCCGTATGGCTGTCAGCGCGGAGAATACCTCGACTCTCTTAGGCTCTCCTGACCACTCAACCAAACCCATATCGAACGTGGTATCGATCGATTTTTGCCAGGCCAGTACAGTCTTGCGAATGGACCAAGACCCTGCACATTTCACCAGCGCGAAACTGTTGACCGGTGACTCGCTTCACCGGTCGCCTGAAGACATGCAGTGGCGCGTGACGTGCATCGGGATGACCATCTTCACCATACTTATCGTGGTAGCTCAGGCATGCTTCGCCGACTAAGACGCTGCACCAGAGCCCACGGCTGCAGCAAAGACGCGGTGAGCGAACGCGGCGCGGTACGGCCTCGCGGCGTTTGAGCCTCGAGCTGATGCTATCTTTTAGCCAGGTATTCGCGCACGGCTCGAAGGGAGTGGCCAACCTGGTGTACCGCTGCACGCAGTTCGGCTTCTGTCGCGTTCAGCGCCTTCTTCCACCACTGGATCTCGTGGGGTTATTCCAGCGAAATCAACTTCGCGTATTCAGCGGTCTCAATCGGATCGTCAGGCATGCGATCACCCTCGAGAAAAAGGCAATGGGATGGCCACAAGCGCAAATCATTTGTGAGTGGCGAGATAGTCGCGCACCCTTTCCGCGGACGGGCCAATAGCCAGTACAGCTCGGCGCAGTTCGATCTCGGTGCAGTTGAACGACTTGCACCAAAAGACAATCTCCTCGGGCTTGTCGAGCGAGATGAGGGTGACCCCTATGGGGGTGTTGGCGGAATCGTCGTCCATCGTGGTCTCCAGGGAACCGGCTTCACGGCGCTCAGCGGACGCCAAGGCCTGCAGATGGTCAACCAACTGTTTCCGTGCTGGCATGCTGATTCAACCCGTTCGTCTGACAGGAATTGTCCTGCCGAGGCCGCGTCGTCGCCACCTATGGCCCTTCCTGAATATCCGCCAATACCGCTGCCCAAGCGCCCCCCCGCCCTCGAGCAGCCCGGCTGGCTGTATGAGATCAATGTCTGACGCGCGCGAAAGTCTAATTATCACTGGATCCCGAGCGGCGACATCGGACTGCTTGGCATCGTGGCGGGACCCACACGGCAACTTCTCCAATTCCAGGAGGCGCTCCTACAGGTGGTGACGCCCTCACGGCAGAGACCGGCGATTCCGTCGCGTCGGACGAAAAATGCCGCGCTGATTTTTTGCCATCGACAGGGGATGCGGGACAACGCTAACGTCGCCCAATGCTTGCCACGGCTTCGTTCAAGGCTTCGAGCGACACGGGCTTGTTCAGGTGCAGGTCGAACCCTGCGGCCCTGGACTTTGCCGCGTCCTCCGTCCGTCCGAAGCCGGTGAGGGCAATCGCCGGCCATCGGCGGGCATGCGGCAGTTCGCGCAACCTGCTGATGAGTTCAAAGCCGTCCATGCCGGGCATGGCGATGTCCGAAATCACGAGGTCGAACTCGCCTTGCCTTGCTGCCTCAAGTGCCGCCTCGCCGCTGTCGGCGGTCGTGACCACGGCGCCTTCCAGGCCCAGAATTTCACCCAGGGTCTCGAGCGTGTGGAGGTCGTCATCCACGAGCAGGATGCGTTGATCGGCCAAGACCCCGTGCGAGACCAGTTGGAATCCGGGCACATTGCTGTCCAGCGTGCCCTCCAACAGCGGAAGACGCACCCTGAACGTGGCACCCTTGCCCGGACCCGCGGAGTCCGCCTCGACACTGCCGCCCTGCAGTTCCGCCAGGCTCTTGACAAGTGCTAGGCCAATGCCCAGGCCGCGTTCGCTGCGCGTGGTGGGCAGGTGGTCGCCCTGCTGGAACATGCCGAAGACCTGGCCGAGAAACTCTGGCGCGATCCCACGACCGTTGTCCCGCACTTCCAGCAGCGCCCAGGGACCGTCGCGGCCGAGCCGCACCTCGATCGTCCCGCCGGGCGGCGTGAACTTCAGCGCATTGCTCGCCAGGTTCCAGAAGATCTGCTCGACCCGCACCACGTCCGCGAAGACCGCGAGATCCTCGCCCTGCACGGACAGGGACAACTGCTTCGCCTCCGCGTCCTTGCGCAGCGCATCGGTGATCCGTTCGACGATCGGGCGCCATTGGACCGGCGACCGGTTCAGGGCCAGCTTGCCGGTCTGCAGGCGCGAGAGATCGAGCAGGTCATCGATGATCTGCGCCTGCGCATGGACCGTCCGGCGGATGGTGTCGGCAGCCCGCGACAGCCGCGGCGAATCCTGCACCTCGGGCGAGCGGCCGATCAGTTCGGCGCTCACCAAGATGAGGTTCAGCGGGTTCTTGAGTTCGTGCGACATCACGGCCAGGAACTCGTTGCGTAGCGCATGCGCAGCCTCGAGCTGCACCCGCACTTGCTTCTCGGCCTCGAGCAGCTCCTCGCGCTGGCGCTCCAGCAGCCGGCGCTCGGTCAGGTCGCGGGCGATCTTCGCAAAGCCCTGCGCATTGCCTTCGACCAGCGTGGTGGTGATGCCACTGCAATAGAAGCGGCTGCCGTCCTTGCGAATGTGCCAGCGTTCGTCGAGTGCGCGGCCATGCTCGCGGGCGCCGTGCAGCTCCTGCTCGGGCACGCCGGCGGTACGGTCCTCTGGCACGAAGAGGCGGCGAAAATGCTCTCCGAGGATCTCCTCGACGGCGTAGCCGAACATCAACTCGGCCCCCTTGTTCCAGCCCGTGACGCATCCTGCTTCGTCCAGCGTGATGACAGCGCAATCCCGGGTGCTTTCCGCGACCAGGCGCAGCCGCTCGTCGCGTGCGCGCACCTGCTCCTGCGCCGCGCGGCGCTCGGTTACGTCGATGAAGTTGAGCACCGCGCCGTCGATGCGGTCCTCGTTCGTGCGATAGGCCGAGATGCGCATGAGATACCAACGTCCATCGACAGACGCCACTTCCGCTCCAGTGGCTGCAGCGTAACCAGCACGTGCATGAGGTCATCGGTGAGGCTGCCCCCGTGGTCCAGGCGGTGGGTGATGTCGCCCAGCGGGCGTCCCTTGTCGCCCGGGAGAATGTTGAAGATGAGCGCACTCAATGGCGTGAAGCCATTGATGTGCATCTGCCGGTCGACGAACACGGTGGCGATGTTCATCGAGGTGATCAGGTTGCTCAGGTCGTCGTTGATCCGCGCGGTTTCCTCGACCTTGTTCTTGAGCTCGAAGTTGACCGTCGTGAGCTCCTCGTTGACCGACTGGAGTTCCTCCTTGCTGGTCTCGAGCTCTTCGGTCGCCGAGCGAAGCTCCTCGTTCATCGACTGCAGTTCCTCGTTGGACGCGCGCAGCGCCTCGGTGGAGCTGGCGGATTCGCCGACGCTGCTTTTCAACTCGCGTTGCAGCCGAAGCACTTCTTCCTCAAGGACCGTGTAGGCGGGCTCCGGCTCGCCCGCGCGTGCCTGCGCGTCGGCGTCCGGCTGCAGCATGAGGTCGACCTCGTCCAAGGCGACTAGCATGTGGCCGCCGTTGTCGGCGCCAACTGCGCCGCTTACCGTCATCTGCAGGACGATGCGGCCTTGCTCGCCATCGATGGCGACCGGCTTGGCCGCCACGCGCCGGCCGGAGCGCCCCGCGTAGAGGATGGCCGGGCACAGCGCGGAGGCCAGTTCCGGCAGCACGACCGCGAGGAGATCCTGGGTGGGAACGCCCGCTACATGCCGCAGTAACGCGAGGCGCCGGGACTCGTGTGCAGGATCTTGTCATGCGCGTCCACCACCACCGTGGCGCGATCGCCATCGTCGAGCAGGCGCTGATGCAACTGCGAGAGCGGCGGCACCACCAACCCCTTCTGCTCGTGGTTGGCGACAATTAGCTTTGCCGGTCGACGACAACTATCTTGGCCGGTTTTGTACCGGTGCCGGGCCGGTCCGGGAGGCGGGTTTAACGTGAGCCGATCGTCATTCAT
>NZ_JBBKZT010000076.1:0-6821 GCF_037889975.1 Variovorax rhizosphaerae
ATGGCTTCGTGTGCCAGGCCCGGGGACATCCCGCGCGGTGCGTCCTTGACGATCTTCGCAAAGCGCCGTCTCGCATGCACCAGGCAGGCTGCGTGCGTGACGCCCGAGCGGAAGCTCTCGGCGTAGCCCGAGAAGTCGTCGGCCTGCAGCAGCCCGCGCCAAGCCCCGAGCATGCGCCTCGGATGCGTGCCCGATCGGTCGGTCGTGAAGTCGTAAAGGGCGGCCGGCGCGTCTTGCGCCATCGACCCTGCTCGTCTGGCAGCCAGCCGCCCGAGCGATAGACCCACAGCCTGGCGGTGAGGGTGCGCCCGCGCGGCGGGCCATCGCGCGGGGCCTTCAAGGCGAGCGTCGTGTCGTCGGTGAAGATCACCGGGCTGGCCAGCACATGGCGCTGCAGCGGCGCCATCAGGCGCTGCAGCAGCTCGGCTGCCGACAGCGCCCAGTCGCACAGCGTCTGGCGAGCGATGCGCACGCCGTGGCGCGCGAAGATGCGCTCCTGGCGTGCCAACGGGCAATGGTCCTGGTACTTGGAGACCATCACCTGCGCGAGCAGGCCAGCGCCGGCGTTGCTCCTGGGCAGCGGCGAGGCCTGGGCCAACGCCGTGCGAACGGTGCTCATGCCGCGCTCGTCCTCGCAGCGGTACTTCATGCGCGCATGCTGGATCACCACGAGCCTGGCCGGCGTGTACTCCAGGCATCTCGCTGAGTTCCTCGCCGATGCACTCCACGCGCCGGAACCGGGTCTTCTCCTGATCGCTCAGGTCGTGTTCGACGCGCTGTCGAGGAACATCGGCATCGATGGCCGGACGGCCGTTGCGGCGTCTCTTGTGGCCGGCGACCTCGCGATGCTCCTCGGGTGGCACAGGGACTTCGACCGTGTCCTGCCAGAGCTCGGGCTGCAAGGCCTGCAGCACTTCCGTGCACGGGCCGAACACGCGGCGCTTGAACTCGGCCAGCTGGGCTGCCAGCGATGCCATCTGCGCATCGGCTTGGGCACGCACGGCAACGAGCGCCTGCGCGAACTCCACCACCAGGTCCTTCAGCGGCTCCACTGCATCGGGCAGTGCACAGCGGTCGATGGGGGTGGCCAGAAGCATGAACCACATGATCGCAGCCCTCCCTCACGGTGGGCCATTCGGTGAAGTGCCGATTGCCTCGCGGCAACGCTCCCACGCCGTCAGATCACGACGCTGGCCTCAACGCTTCCCAGTCGTCTTGTCCGGCTCAGGTCGATGCCTTCGAGCCACGCGATCAATTCACTCATCGCGATGCCCGAGCCCGCCAGATGCGAGGGGTCCGTGAAGCGGCCCGCCTCGAGACGCTTGTAGAGGACCCAAAATCCGTGGCGATCCCACACGAGCAGCTTCGCGCGGTCGCGGCGTCGCCCGATGAAGACGAACACCTGGCCCGACAACGGGTTCATGCCCATCGCCGAGGCAACCATCTGCGACAGGCCGTCGATCGACTTCCTCATATCCACCGCCTCGCTGCAGACATAGGCGCGGATCGCTGACGACAGGATCACGCCAGCCTCGCCATCACGCGCTCGAGCACTCGATCGGCGGCCTTGCCATTCAGGCGCAAGGTCATTCCACCCAACGAGATCTCCAGCGCCTCGGCCCCTTGCGCGACTGTCGCCGCCGCCTTGGGTGCCGCCGGTGCGTGCAGGGCAACGAAGGAGATCGGCTGCTTGCCTGTCGCAGTCGTCCCTGTCGTCCGTGTGGCCGCGACAGCATCAGCTCCGCGCCGTCGACCGCTGACGCGATGGCGGTATGTCGACAGCGCAAGCTCATGCGCCTCGCAATACTGCGGCACGCTCATCCCCGACTCAAGGCGCAGCCTCTCGTGCTCCTGCCAGAACGCGTCGCCGCGCTCCACCATCGTCTTGCCAGTGCGCCAGTCCACGCGATGCTTCCTTGCCCGTGCACCGCCATCCTTGTCGAGTTCCATCGTCAACATCCTCCATGTGAAGACGTCGACCTTCCTTCATCAACGATCCATTCGCAAGAACGGGGACGCTCGGACATTTACATTGATCTCACCAGTGGGACAACTCCCATCGTCCACGTAGATCACACCCTCATCAGGCATTAGCCCTGCCATTGGCTCCTGCTTCACGTACCAGTCCGGCATCGGCAAGACCTGTAGCTGTGCCCGTGGCGCAACTCCCAACAGGACCGCAAAGGCGCATGCCAACAGAATGTCTTTCATGGGTGACCCTTGTTTCTCGCCCAAGTTTGGGTGTACTCAGTGCGCGCCGCACATCCGAATGGCAATGCTCACAGGCTCTGGTGCAAAAATCGCGGCTCCGGGAGGCCGTGGCTTTGAAATGAAGGCGGATCTGACAGCAGTGGCTGCAGAGCATGGACGAACTGTTCAAGGGCCGGCATTTCCAGCGCGAGATCATGGCGTTGTGCGTTCGCTGGTATCTGCGCTTCAAGATGAGCTTTCGTGACTTGGTGGAGATGATGGCTGAGCGTGGCTGACATGAGCCCACACAACGATCATGCGCTGGGCCCAGCGGTTCGTACCGGAGTTTGAAAAGCGCTGGAATCGGTTCGCTCGCAAGGCCGGTCGATCAGGGCGCGTCGACGAGCTTCGCGCTGGGGGCAACACCGGACCGTACCGACTTGACCGTGCTTTGTCGAGCACATCATGGGCCAGTTCCCAGCTTTTAGAGTCTACCCAGAGGCTTGCCAAGCCCATGCTGCTGAAGCGCCCAAGTTTTGAGGCCAGCTCAGAGCGAGATCCATAGCTCCAAATGGTTGGTCTGGCACGGCAAGAGGGGCAAATCCTTGGCGCGCATCAAGGCGCTCGAGGACGCGTTCATGGCCAGGAAGGGCTATGAATTCTCGACACTCTGGTGGAATCTCCAGCGCGTATCTGGCTGTACCGAGAACAACACCGTCGCGTTGGCGTGAGGTGTAGTAAAGCTCGTTCCGCACTTTGTGTGACACCGCGGTTCAGTTTGGACTGGACGGAGCACCGTATGCGCAGCAGGTCGGGCCTGGAGAGCCGGCCGTACATCTGAGGCTTGAGGAAACTTGAGCGGGTTGACTTGCCCCCTTGACCTGGCCGCTGCTCCACTAGGAGGCGAAGGCCGCGCGCGCTGCGGACAAGTCAGCCTTGAGGCCCGTCGCGAATCGACGCATTTCCGGCACCCGCGATCACTTGCCTTGGCCAGCCAGTGATCGAATCCGTCAAGGTCGCGACGGTGAATCAGGCCAAGAAAGTGGCGCGTCAGACTGGCAGCAACAGCAATCGCTGGTCCACGGATCCTCACCGCAGGCAACAGGGGGCGATGGCAGCCTTTTGGCCCATGCGCTCAGATGCGGATGCGCCCAAGCTGGAACACTTCGGCATAACCGTGCACGCCGGCATAGGTCCAAGCATCGCCCTGGGCGACAGCGTGCATGGCCCTACCCCAGTCATCCCCGCCGTACTTGACGCGTTGGCTCTTAAACGCGTCGAGTGCTTGCACCTTCGCATCAATGTCTTCAGCCGAGAGCATGCTGACCACGTTAGGCTGAAAAGGTATGTCGGTGCGCCCGCTCGGATAGGTTGGCTTGAACATCAGAAAATTGGGTACCTTGCGCGCTGCAGCGGCCATGATTCTGTAAGCGCTCACGTGATCTTGGTGGGTGTCAGCATGAAAGTGAGTGAATACCGTGTCCACGGCATGCTCGTGCAGGATGTGCTCGACCGGCTCGATCAGCGCGTGGATGCTGTGGTGCAGCGATTTATCGCGTCCGCCGAGCGCATAAACATGGTCAACGTCCAGATGCATGCAAGCCGCCAGGCTTTCGGCATGGCGGAGAGGCGCCTCATCAGCGGAAAGGATTGCGACACGCACGTCCCTGCCCTGCCCGCGCCACTTGTGGACAGAGCCGCCGGCACTCAATTCCACATCGTCGGCATGCGCGCCGACCAGCATAATGCTTTGTCCGATCATCGCCGAGAGAGCTCACTCGCCATCGAGGATCACCGCACGCACGGTCTTCAACAGAATCCTACAGTCCATCCACATCGACCAGTGGGTGACGTATTCGACGTCGAGTTCTACACGCTGCGCGAAGGTGAGCTCGTTGCGTCGGCTCACCTGCCAAAGCCCGGTAAGGCCCGGGCGAATCTTTGTGTAGCAACTCCAGGCAGCGCCGTAGAGACTACGTTGTCGCTTCATGCACGGCCGTGGGCCAACAAGGCTCATGTCGCCCTTGAGGACGTTCCAGAACTGAGGCAGTTCGTCAAGGCTGAGCTTGCGGAGGAATCTTCCAATCGGCAGGATGCGGGGATCGTTTTCCAGTCGTTGGAACGAATCCCACTCAATGCGCGCGGCAGGATTTTGGGCAAGGTGCGCCTCGAGCACCCGATCGGCATCAGGAACCATCGAGCGAAACTTGTAGAAATGGAATGGCTTGCCGTCGCGACCGAGGCGCGTCTGACGATAGTGGACTGGACCGCCTCCGCCGAGCCAGACCGCCAGCGCCACCGCGACATACAACGGCCCAAAGATCAAGAAGAACGTCAGCGCGCCGACGATGTCGATCGCCCGCTTGATGATCTTGCCGACAGCGCTCGATGTGTCTGCACTGGCAAGTCCGATGGACGCCTTCTTCTGCATGTCTGCCGCGCTCGCATTTACCAAAGACACACTTTCGACAGGATCAGCTTGACACATAGACGATTTGTAACAAGGGGGCTGCATAGTACCTGAATACAACATAAGTTACACTTTTCGAGTGTCGCTGTGATGAGAAAAATGCTTCGTAGGTGCGCGGTTGGCATCGGGCACGCCTTGCATCGTTTCGAGTGTCGCGCGCGACGGCTTCGTCAGGCGATGCGATTTTTGCGACACGCATCGTTGCGATGGAGGCATGCAGTTCGGTGCACCACGGGCCCCGAAGCTTCCAAGCCGTGGGCATGGAGGTGCGGCTGATCAGCCCGCAGTATGTCGCGCCGTTCGAGAAGACCAATAGGAACGATCGCAACGACGCATAGGCCATCGCAGAGGCCGCCAGTCGCCTGACGATGAAACTTCGCGACCGTGAAGTCGGTGGAACAGCAGGACATGCAACCTGTCCATCGCGTGCGCGATTTGCTGACCCGTCAACGCACCGCGTCGATCAATCAGGCCAGAGGCTTGCGGGGTGAGCGAGGCGTGACGATGGCAAAGTCGCCCGGCCAGCTCACAACGACAGTCGTAGAGTCGCGCGCGACCTCCATGCGAATGTCGCTTGCCGGTGTGACTGGTGCGGGCAGTTGCACGGGCACGAACAAGAGGGCGAGGACTTTGGCTCGGGGCTCCGCAAGAGCCGGGGGGCGTTGCCTTCCGCCGAGTTGACTGTCGGCACCTCCGCGTCGCGCAGCCAGCGGCGCAGCAAAGTTCGCATTGATTCTCAGACGCCGTTGAGACGCCCGGCTGCGCTGCCGAGGCGACAGCGTTGGCCTTGAACTCGTCGCTATGCAGTCGGCGTTGCCGACCATCACCGGAAGCCTGAGGAGAGATCGTGTGCACGTGTCCGGCATGAGTGAACTGGATACGAGCATCCTTTGCTCCTACCGCGAATTCAAGATGGGATCACCGCACGCATACGCAAATCTGGCCTTTCGTCGAAGGGAGCCGCGCAAGATCGAAAGCGTATCAAGGGCTTCGACGCAGTCGAAGGCAGGTTGGTCCCCTCCTCCCACGAGGTCCAAGTCGTGGGCCACATCCTGCACCGTAAGCGCCCCGGCGCCTCGCCGCGCTCGATCGCGCGGCACCTGAACGCCCAAGGCATCGAGAGCTAGCGCGGCGGGCGCTGGTACGCCTCAACCGTGCGCTACCTCATAGAGCGCCAGGTCACACAAACGGGTCGATGACAGTCAGGCCCATCGCGAGGAACCGCCCCGTGTCGCGAGTGGCCACGGTAGTGATGCCGGTGGAGTGCGCAACCGCCGCGATCTGTCCGTCGCCGATCGTGACGTTGTACCCTACCCCCAACGCCCGCTCCGTCAACTGTGCGTATGACCGCGCCGCGAACTCGTCGAATGGAAGGACTTGGAATCGCGGGATGATGGCGTTGACAGCCTGATCCACGCGCGTTCGGTTCTGCCCCACTGGCATGCGCGAGACGCCAGAGAGCATCTCCATCACTGTGGTGGCGCAGATGTACAGGTCGGCCGGCGACCGCAGGTTGAACCAGTCCACCACCTTCTGGGCGGGCTGCGGCTTGATCAGCTCGGAGACGATGTTCGTATCGAGCAGGATCATTCAAAGCTCGCCGGCTCGACGCTTTCGTCCGAACGTTTGAACAGCGCGTCGGCGTCCTCGTTGCTGAGGCGCTCGCCGGCTGCCGCGAGATCGGAGTGCAACTGCCGCCCGATTGCGACGAGCTGGTCGCCAAAGCCTGGAGTCGATGACGACTGCCTCGTGGCCACCTCGACTAGGACGTTGCGAGCGAAGCCCTCGACACTGCGGCGCCCTCCCCTGCGGGCCGAGTTCCTTGGGAATCGACGGCAGCGCCGCCATCCGCGCGGCGATCGCCGCATTCTTCATCTTCGTCTTGCTTACTGGCATACGGAGAGCATCCATTTCCTGGGGGTGTGCAGTGCAGCAAAGTAAGCTTTGGAGATGGAAATCGGGGCATGTCCTGGCCAAGAGGTGCTGCAGCTGCGCGCCGTGCTGCGCGACATTAGCCCGCTGATCTGGTGCGTAGCGATACGAGCGTCGCCCGGCTTCACCAGATCCTTCAGGTCGCGTTCGCCTGGCAGGACATGCACCTCCACCGATTCGAGATTCGCGGTCGCGAGTACGGAGTCAATCAGGATGGCGGCGTGGTCTT
>NZ_JBBKZT010000077.1:0-5783 GCF_037889975.1 Variovorax rhizosphaerae
AAGCCGAGGCGACTGTTGTTGTAGTTGCCGCTGGTCAGCGCCCACTGGCTTTGCTTGAGGTCCCCGGTGCCGACGAAGTTGAGCGCGGGAGCGCCGCGGACACCGACGAACTTGCTGGTCGTCTGGTAGTAGCTGATGCCGGCGTCAACCACGCCGAACATCGTGACGGAGGATTGGGCAGACGCGGCACCGGCAGCGGTGAGGGCTGCCAGGGCAACCAGGGATTTGTTCATTGAAAAGCTCTCCAGGACAGGTAAAAAAATGGGCTTCGATTCGACGGCTTCAGACGAAATCGGGCGAAGACCTCGACTTCGAGCGAGGGCTTCGCGCCCGCGTCCTGCTCCGGTTCATGCACATCCACGAGTCAGCCTTTCCCGTGATGCGTTGTTGCGCGACAGACCGACACCATTAGGGCGCGCCGGCCCTTTCCGCATGCGCGCGCACCTGCAACCGGCGATCGACCGTCAAGGGCAACGGCCTGCCGGACTCGTTCACTGCCTGATCGCCCTGCCGCATTGCAAAGACCGCAGTTCGCGCATGTCTCCGCAGAGCCATTCGGTTCCGGTGTATAGCGCTGGTGCTTGCGCCTTCAAGGTCAGGGTCCGTCGAGCCAGCGGCACAAATTTATCGTTCGATCGCTCACGCGTTCCCCTCCTTGAGGGAGGGGCGACGCCGTAACAGCGGCGGTGTCAAAAGTCTTCGAGGGTCATCTCCGAAATCGCTTCCGAGCCCGCGACGATGCTGTCGCGCAGGCCGGGCACGCGGGTCAGGATGTGATCGGCATAGAACCGGGCCACCAGCACCTTGCGGCGCATGAAGTCCACGTCATCGCCGGCCGCCAGTCGGTCCTCGGCGGCGAGCAGCGCGCGCCCCAGCTGCCAGCCCGCGGCCAGGTTGCCCGCGAGCAGGAGATAGGGCACGGAGCCGGCGAACACGGCGTTCGGGTCGCCCTTGAGGTTGGCCAAGACCCAGTCGACGACCCCCAGGAAGGCCTGGCGCGCGACCGCCAGGCGCAAGGCCATCGCCTGCGCGGCGTCGCTGTGATGCTGGCGCAGTTCGTCCTCCACGGCCGCGATCTCCTGTGCGAAGGCGCGCGCCACGGCGCCGCCGTCGCGCACCGTCTTGCGGCCGATGAAATCGTTGGCTTGGATCGCCGTCGTGCCTTCGTAGATGGTCAGGATGCGCGCATCGCGGTAGTGCTGCGCGGCACCCGTTTCCTCGATGAAGCCCATGCCGCCGTGCACCTGCACGCCCAGGCTCGTCACCTCCAGGCTCATCTCGGTCGAGTAGCCCTTGACCAGCGGCACGAGGAACTCGTAGAGCGCCTGCTCGCGGCGGCGCACATCGGCCTCGGGATGCGCGTGCGCCGCGTCGCAGGCAGCGGCCGCGGCCATGGCCAGCGCGCGGCAGCCTTCGGTCTGCGAGCGCATCGTGAGCAGCATGCGCTGCACGTCCGGGTGATGGATGATCGGCGCGGCGCCAGGCAGCGACCCGTCCACCGGACGCGACTGCACGCGCTCCTTCGCGTAGGCCGCGGCAAGCTGGCAGGCCCGTTCGGCCACGGCGATGCCCTGTAGGCCGACCGCATAGCGGGCCGCGTTCATCATCACGAACATGTACTCCAGGCCACGGTTCTCCTCGCCCACGAGGTAGCCGATGGCGCCGCCGTGGTCGCCGAACTGCAGCACGGCGGTGGGGCTGGCCTTGATGCCGAGCTTGTGCTCGATGCTCACGCACTGCACGTCGTTGCGATCGCCGAGCGCGCCGTTCTCATGCACGAGGAACTTCGGGACCACGAGCAGCGAGATGCCCTTGACGCCCTCGGGCGCGTCGGGCAGGCGCGCGAGCACGAGATGGACGATGTTCTCGGCCATGTCATGCTCGCCGTAGGTGATGAAGATCTTGGTGCCGAACACCCTGTACGTCCCGTCGCCCTGCGGCTCGGCGCGCGTGCGCACCAGCGCGAGGTCGCTCCCGGCCTGCGGCTCGGTCAGGTTCATGGTGCCGGTCCATTCGCCGGCGATCATCTTCGGCAGGTACACGTCCTTCAACTGTTGCGAGCCGGCCGTCAGCAGTGCCTCGATGGCGCCGTCGGTCAGGATCGCGCACAGGGCCAGGCTCAGATTGGCGCTGTTGAGCATCTCGGAGCAGGCCGCCGCGATGGTCATGGGGAGACCCTGGCCGCCGAAGTCCGTCGGATGCTGCAGGCCCTGCCAGCCACCCTCGCCGAACTGCCGGTAGGCATTCGCGAAGCCCGGCGTGGTGGTGACCTTGCCGTCCTGCCACGAAGAGGGTTGCCGGTCGCCCGCGACGTTGAGCGGTGCGACCACGTCCTGCGTGAAGCGCGCGCATTCTTCCAGCACGGCCTGTGCGGTGTCGATGCCGGCTTCCTCGAAGCCGGGCAGGGCGGCGATGCGCTCGATGTCGGCGAGTTCGGTCATGCAGAACAGCATGTCCTTGACGGGGGCCTGATAGATCATGAAGGTGTCCTCGAATGTTGTGCGATGAAGTGCTCGACGCGGCGCGCGGTCTCGGCCGGGCGCGTGAGCACGAAGAGATGGCCGCAGTCGACGGTCTCGAGCCGCGCTTTGCGCAGGCCCGCCGCCAGGATGCGTCCGTTGATGGCCGGCACGATGGGATCGTCGGACCCCATCAGCACCAGTGCCGGCGTCTCGACGCGGCGCAGCCGGTGCCAGCTGGTCCAGCCGACCATGGCCAGCAGTTGGTAGAGATAGCCGTGGATGCTCGGCGCGCGCATGGCCCGCGCGTGCATCTGCAGCAGTTCGCGCTCGAAGCGCAGCGCGCCGCCGTACAGCTCGCCGCCAACGCGCAGGAGGTAGGTCGGCTCGAAGTAGCGGCGCGGGCTCGCCATCCGCATCAGTACCTTGGGCTGGCCCGGCACCATGACCATGCCGGCGCAGGTGGCCGCGAGTGTCAGGGTGCTGCAGCGATCGAGATGCCGGATCGCGAACTCCTGCGCGACGGTTCCACCCCACGAGACGCCGATCACGTCGACGCGCCCCACACTCATGCGATCCAGCACCTTGGTGCCCAGCCGCGCAATGTCGCGCAGTCGATACGGCAACAAGGGGGCGGGCGATTCACCGACGCCCGGCACATCGAAGGTAAGGACACGCGTATGACCGAACTGGTCCATGAAGGGCGCCATGGTTTCCACGCTGGCACCGATGCCGTTGAACAGCAGCAGCGTGCGCGTGGCGTCGGGCGCGCCGCCGATGGCCAGGCGAACGCGCTGCCCGTCGATCGTGAGCCAGTGCGTCTCGGGAGCTGTCGAAAGTTCGCTCATGCGGCCTGCGACTGAGCGCCAGCCAGCACGTAGGTGCCGGGTGCTGCACACAGTGGGGGATGGGCGGCGGTGCCTTCCTGGCGCGGCGCGCGCCGCGGCGGCTCCGAACGCGCGGCGAGCCAGCCCGCGAGGTGCGGCCACCAGCTGCCCTCGTGCTGCCCGGCGGTGGCTTCGAACTCACCGGGGGTCGCATGTCGCCCCGCGTTGGTCATGAAGGCGCTCTTTTTGCCGCCCGGTGGACTGACGATGGACTGCACGTGGCCGCTGCCGGTCAGCACGAAGTCGCTGTGTCCGCCGAGCAGGCCGCGCGTCTGGTAGCAGCCTTCCCACGGCGTGATGTGGTCGGTCCTGCCGGCCAGAATGTAGCTGTCGCACTGGACGTCCGCGAGCGAGAGCGGCACCTCGCCGATCGAGAGGCCGCCACGCCGCACCAGCGCATTGGACTTCAACAACTTGATGAAGTCGCCATGCAGGTGCGCCGGCAGCCGCGTGGTGTCGGAGTTCCAGTAGAGGATGTCGAAGGCCGGGGGCTTGCGTCCCATTAGGTAGTTGTTGACCCAGTAGTTCCAGATCAGTTCGTTCGGACGCAGCCAGGCAAAGACCTTGGCCAGGTCCTTGCCCTGGAGCACGCCGTTGCGGCCGCTGACCGCGCGCGCGAGTTCGAGTGTCTCGAGGTGCGCGAACAGGCCCATCGAACTGTCGGCGATGCCGTCGATGTCGAGGATCGACACCATCAGCGTCAGGCTGCGCGCCCAGTCCTTGTCCTGCGCCGCCAGGTAGGCGAGCAGCGCCGCCGCAGTGATGCCGCCCGAGCAGGCGCCCAGCACGTGCAGTTGTTCCGCGCCGGCAATCTCGCGGGTCACTTCCATGGCCTGCACGAGCGCCTGCACGTAGGTCTCCAGGCCCCATGCGGAGCGGCTGGTGTCCGGATCGAACCAGCTCACCACGAAGACTTGGAAGCCCTGCTGGACCAGGTACTCGATCAGGCTGCGGCCCGGCGCGAGGTCCCAGATGTAGAACTTGTTGATCTGCGGCGGCACGATGAACAGCGGCGTGCCATGCACCTCCGCCGTCTGGGCTCGGTACTCGATCAGCTCCAGCAGTTCCGAGCGATACACCACCGAGCCCGGCGTGATCGCGAGGTTGCCACCGACTTCGAAGTTCGTCCCATCGACCGAGGCGGGCAGGCCGCCGTTGTGGCGCCAGTCGGCCACCAGTTGCATCGCGCCCTGCACCAGGTTGGCGCCGGCGGTCTCGAGTGTGCGCTTGAGCGCGGCGGGGTTGCCGAGCAGCGTATTGGTCGGCGCCAGCGTGTCGGTCGCCATGCCCAGGGCCATCTTCGCGCGGGCTTCGTCGCGCTCGGACAGGCCGAGTTCGCCGACCACGCGCTGCGCTTCCTGCACGAGGGCGAGATGGCCCTGCATGAGGCTGCGGTACAGCGGGTTGTCGCGCCAGGCAGGGTCGTCGAACCGGCGGTCGTTCGGCGCCGGCGTCCTGGTGGAGCGACCGATGGCGACGTCCATCAAGGCCGCACCGGCGCGGCCCGCGCCCTTCAGCGAGGTGAGCGGTTGCAGCAGGACGCCTTTGGCGATCGCTTCGAAAGAGGCGGCGAGGCTGGCGCCGTTGCCGCGCGGGGCGCGCCGCAACGGCGCGCCATCGCGGTGCTCCGCGAGATCGAGCGCAGCGGGCTGGACCGTGTTGGCGCTGGCCTGGGGACGGGCCCTTGCCGAGGTCTTTTTCGTCCGCATCACGGCGCCACCGAGGAAAGTGAAGGAAGGGCCGGCGAGACCGCGGTTGCGGCTGGGCGGATGGAAGGGCGGCTGGCTGCAGGAGGGATCTGCATGGATCGATGGCGCACGTGGATCCTCTTCGTCGGACGATAGATGGGTGGACGGAATCCCGGGTCGCGCGTAGCGCGGCTGCGGGTATGGACGGAATTCTGGTTGCCGGCTGTACGGTTCAACCCCTCCTTGGCGGAGGGGGACTGGCCACGACTCTGGATCAGCGCAGAAATTGCCGGTCTAGCGTGCCGAGCTTGACCAGGCGCCGTCAATCGAGTCAGCAGGCGCCGGCATGCTTGCGAAGCGGAGAGATGGCCACCGCCTGATGCCGCCTTGCCAGACACCAGTCGGGCGAGATCGCGCGCTCCCGTGCAGCCGCACGAGGGCTGGGGACCGCACGATGCACCCAACTCCTTCCGTCTACCACCTGGGCGGACATCAGCGTCGGATTTGCTCGCCGCCCCTCCCGCAAGGAGGGGCCTCGAGGCCGTCTCCAATCCTATTCTTCAGCCTGCAAGGTCGCCACGGCGGCCACCCTACCAACAGGGGCTGGCGGAATGAGCGCCGGCTCCACAAAAGGAGATAAGTCATGAATGCAACCATCGCGCAAGCCGCGCCCGCCGTCATCTCTGCCGCCGCACTGAAGACCTCGATCAAGGTCGAGCAACTCACCTGCACCATCGGCGCAGAACTGT
>NZ_JBBKZT010000078.1:0-5709 GCF_037889975.1 Variovorax rhizosphaerae
GAGGTTGGGCTTTCTGGGCTGTAAGAGCCTGACGATGACCTACTTTCACACGGGAACCCGCACTATCATCGGCGCTGAGTCGTTTCACTGTCCTGTTCGGGATGGGAAGGAGTGGGACCAACTCGCTATGGTCATCAGGCGTAACTTGTTGCTGTCGTGATCACATGATCAGGACAACGAATTCATAGAGTTTGGAATCAGCGCGCACTTGTCGTGCGCTGGCTTGAATGTATTTTTGAATGCGTCAACTTGGCATAACACCCTGATTCGGTATTTGAATCAAAGTTATAGGGTCAAGCCGCACGAGCAATTAGTATCAGTTAGCTTAACGCATTACTGCGCTTCCACACCTGACCTATCAACGTCCTGGTCTTGAACGACTCTTCAGGGGGCTCAAGGCCCCGGCAGATCTCATCTTGAAACGAGTTTCCCGCTTAGATGCTTTCAGCGGTTATCTCTTCCACACTTAGCTACTCGGCAATGCCACTGGCGTGACAACCGATACACCAGAGGTGTGTCCACTCCGGTCCTCTCGTACTAGGAGCAGGCTTCCTCAAATCTGCAGCGCCCACGGAAGATAGGGACCAAACTGTCTCACGACGTTTTAAACCCAGCTCACGTACCTCTTTAAATGGCGAACAGCCATACCCTTGGGACCGGCTACAGCCCCAGGATGAGATGAGCCGACATCGAGGTGCCAAACACCGCCGTCGATATGAACTCTTGGGCGGTATCAGCCTGTTATCCCCAGAGTACCTTTTATCCGTTGAGCGATGGCCCTTCCATACAGAACCACCGGATCACTATGTCCTGCTTTCGCATCTGCTCGACTTGTCAGTCTCGCAGTTAAGCACGCTTATGCCATTGCACTATCGTCACGATGTCCGACCGTAACTAGCGTACCTTCGAACTCCTCCGTTACGCTTTGGGAGGAGACCGCCCCAGTCAAACTGCCTACCATGCACTGTCCCCGATCCAGATAATGGACCTAGGTTAGAACCTCAAACACACCAGGGTGGTATTTCAACGTTGGCTCCACAAGATCTAGCGACCCTGCTTCAAAGCCTCCCACCTATCCTACACAGATCTGTTCAAAGTCCAATACAAAGCTACAGTAAAGGTTCATGGGGTCTTTCCGTCTTTCCGCGGGGAGATTGCATCATCACAAACATTTCAACTTCGCTGAGTCTCAGGAGGAGACAGTGTGGCCATCGTTACGCCATTCGTGCAGGTCGGAACTTACCCGACAAGGAATTTCGCTACCTTAGGACCGTTATAGTTACGGCCGCCGTTTACTGGGACTTCAATCAAGAGCTTGCACCCCATCATTTAATCTTCCAGCACCGGGCAGGCGTCACACCCTATACGTCCACTTTCGTGTTTGCAGAGTGCTGTGTTTTTAATAAACAGTCGCAGCCACCGATTTTTTGCAACCCATTCATGCTCCGTTGTTCACTTCACACTAATAGGGCACACCTTCTTCCGAAGTTACGGTGTCAATTTGCCGAGTTCCTTCTCCTGAGTTCTCTCAAGCGCCTTAGAATACTCATCTCGCGCACCAGTGTCGGTTTGCGGTACGGTCGTTGTTAGCTGAAGCTTAGTGGCTTTTCCTGGAACCTCGTTCAGTCACTTCACGGACAAGTCCGCTCGATCAATGGCCTCGGTATATGTGCGCCGGATTTGCCTAACGCACGCCTACATCCATCTAAACCGGGATATCCAACACCCGGATGACCTATTAAGATCCGTCCCCACATCGCACTAACAATCGGTACAGGAATATTGACCTGTTTCCCATCAGCTACGCATCTCTGCCTCGCCTTAGGGGCCGACTCACTCTACGCCGATGAACGTTGCGTAGAAAACCTTGCGCTTACGGCGAGGGGGCTTTTCACCCCCTTTAACGCTACTCATGTCAGCATTCGCACTTCTGATACCTCCAGCACGCTTTACAACGCACCTTCACAGGCTTACAGAACGCTCTCCTACCACTTGCAATAAATTGCAAATCCGCAGCTTCGGTAACTGGCTTAGCCCCGTTACATCTTCCGCGCAGGACGACTCGATCAGTGAGCTATTACGCTTTCTTTAAATGATGGCTGCTTCTAAGCCAACATCCTGACTGTTTTAGCCTTCCCACTTCGTTTCCCACTTAGCCAATTTTAGGGACCTTAGCTGGCGGTCTGGGTTGTTTCCCTCTTGAGTCCGGACGTTAGCACCCGGTGCTCTGTCTCCCAAGCTGTACTCATCGGTATTCGGAGTTTGCCTTGGTTTGGTAAGTCGCCATGACCCCCTAGCCAAAACAGTGCTCTACCCCCGATGGTAATACTTGAGGCACTACCTAAATAGTTTTCGGAGAGAACCAGCTATTTCCAAGTTTGTTTAGCCTTTCACCCCTATCCACAGCTCATCCGCTAGTTTTGCAACACTAGTCGGTTCGGACCTCCAGTACCTGTTACGGCACCTTCATCCTGGCCATGGATAGATCACTTGGTTTCGGGTCTACACCCAGCGACTGATCGCCCTATTCGGACTCGATTTCTCTACGGCTTCCCTATTCGGTTAACCTTGCCACTGAATGTAAGTCGCTGACCCATTATACAAAAGGTACGCAGTCACCCCTTGCGAGGCTCCTACTTTTTGTAAGCACGCGGTTTCAGGATCTATTTCACTCCCCTCCCGGGGTTCTTTTCGCCTTTCCCTCACGGTACTAGTTCACTATCGGTCAATGATGAGTATTTAGCCTTGGAGGATGGTCCCCCCATATTCAGACAGGATTTCTCGTGTCCCGCCCTACTTGTCGCAAGCTCAGTACCACACAGGTCATTTCACGTACGGGGCTATCACCCGCTATGGCCAGTCTTTCCAAACTGTTCCGTTATGTCTTGTGCTATCACTTGCAGGCTCTTCCGATTTCGCTCGCCACTACTTTCGGAATCTCGGTTGATGTCTTTTCCTCGAGCTACTGAGATGTTTCAGTTCACCCGGTTCGCCTCGCATGACTATGTATTCATCATGCGATACCTTTCGGTGGGTTTCCCCATTCGGAAATCTCCGGATCAAAGCTAATTTGCCAGCTCCCCGAAGCTTATCGCAGGCTATCACGTCCTTCGTCGCCTATCATTGCCAAGGCATCCACCACGTGCTCTTATTCACTTGACCCTATAACTTTGACTTCTCTTAGCGAGAACCCAAAATCGTTTCAAGGAATTGCCAGGTCTCTCACCTGGCGCGTTATGCCGTACTTCCAATTATCGATTTGACTCGAAATTGAAGTTTCTTTTGACGCAATCAAAAATTCTATGTTGCTGATGGCACGGTCCGCACCAAACCTTTACGAATGTGCGGTTTCCATCAGCAACGCTGATTCGACTCTATGAATTTTTAAAGAACAGCCGATTGATCAAGAGATCTTGATCAACAACAAAGAGGCCTCACGCTTTCGCTCGAAGCCGCTTTGGTGTTGAACTGATAAGTACCAGGAACTGGTGTCTGGCCATTGGTGGAGGATGACGGGATCGAACCGACGACCCCCTGCTTGCAAAGCAGGTGCTCTCCCAGCTGAGCTAATCCCCCAGGGATGTGTGATGCTGCGGATGGTGGGTCTGGTTGGATTCGAACCAACGACCCCCGCCTTATCAAGACGGTGCTCTAACCAACTGAGCTACAGACCCAAGCCGGAGAACGCTTCGGACCAAGCCTCAACGCTCAGTCGCCGGGCGACAACCTTCCAACAACCGATAAGTGTGGGCGTTCAAATGAACTTGCTGTTTCCAGAAAGGAGGTGATCCAGCCGCACCTTCCGATACGGCTACCTTGTTACGACTTCACCCCAGTCACGAACCCTGCCGTGGTAATCGCCCTCCTTGCGGTTAGGCTAACTACTTCTGGCAGAACCCGCTCCCATGGTGTGACGGGCGGTGTGTACAAGACCCGGGAACGTATTCACCGTGACATTCTGATCCACGATTACTAGCGATTCCGACTTCACGCAGTCGAGTTGCAGACTGCGATCCGGACTACGACTGGTTTTATGGGATTAGCTCCCCCTCGCGGGTTGGCAACCCTTTGTACCAGCCATTGTATGACGTGTGTAGCCCCACCTATAAGGGCCATGAGGACTTGACGTCATCCCCACCTTCCTCCGGTTTGTCACCGGCAGTCTCATTAGAGTGCCCAACTGAATGTAGCAACTAATGACAAGGGTTGCGCTCGTTGCGGGACTTAACCCAACATCTCACGACACGAGCTGACGACAGCCATGCAGCACCTGTGTTACGGCTCTCTTTCGAGCACTAAGCCATCTCTGGCAAATTCCGTACATGTCAAAGGTGGGTAAGGTTTTTCGCGTTGCATCGAATTAAACCACATCATCCACCGCTTGTGCGGGTCCCCGTCAATTCCTTTGAGTTTCAACCTTGCGGCCGTACTCCCCAGGCGGTCAACTTCACGCGTTAGCTTCGTTACTGAGTCAGTGAAGACCCAACAACCAGTTGACATCGTTTAGGGCGTGGACTACCAGGGTATCTAATCCTGTTTGCTCCCCACGCTTTCGTGCATGAGCGTCAGTACAGGTCCAGGGGATTGCCTTCGCCATCGGTGTTCCTCCGCATATCTACGCATTTCACTGCTACACGCGGAATTCCATCCCCCTCTACCGTACTCTAGCTATGCAGTCACAGATGCAGTTCCCAGGTTGAGCCCGGGGATTTCACAACTGTCTTACATAACCGCCTGCGCACGCTTTACGCCCAGTAATTCCGATTAACGCTTGCACCCTACGTATTACCGCGGCTGCTGGCACGTAGTTAGCCGGTGCTTATTCTTACGGTACCGTCATGATCCCCCTTTATTAGAAGGAGACTTTTCGTTCCGTACAAAAGCAGTTTACAACCCGAAGGCCTTCATCCTGCACGCGGCATGGCTGGATCAGGCTTGCGCCCATTGTCCAAAATTCCCCACTGCTGCCTCCCGTAGGAGTCTGGGCCGTGTCTCAGTCCCAGTGTGGCTGGTCGTCCTCTCAGACCAGCTACAGATCGTCGGCTTGGTGAGCCTTTACCCCACCAACTACCTAATCTGCCATCGGCCGCTCCATTCGCGCAAGGCCTTGCGGTCCCCTGCTTTCATCCGTAGATCGTATGCGGTATTAGCACAGCTTTCGCTGCGTTATCCCCCACGATTGGGCACGTTCCGATGTATTACTCACCCGTTCGCCACTCGCCGCCAGGATTGCTCCCGCGCTGCCGTTCGACTTGCATGTGTAAGGCATGCCGCCAGCGTTCAATCTGAGCCAGGATCAAACTCTATAGTTCGATCTTGATTTGCGCCCCATCTCGCGATGAGGCAAAACTCATAAAAAAAAGAAATTGAAGTGAACTTCACTTCTATTCTCATGAGCGTTTAAAGTCTTGCGACTTGTTCCGAAGCACTTGGCAAGTTGCCTTCAAACGCCCACGCTTATCGGCTGTAAATTTTTAAGGATCCCAAGCAAATCAACATCTCTGTCAACCCGCTTTTTGCTTCGTTCGCTGCGATCAGCGAAGCCTGCCAGTCTAACACGTTTTTTACAACCCGGTCAAACTAATTTCGCTTTCTTCAGCTTCTTTCTGCATCCGATCACCAGGGCAATCAGTGCTGAAGCCGTTTCAGCGAAGCTCTCGATTATGACCCAGATTTTTACTCTTCGTCAAGCCCGAGGGACTTTTTTCT
>NZ_JBBKZT010000079.1:0-5014 GCF_037889975.1 Variovorax rhizosphaerae
AAGGAACTCGAGAAGAGACAGCCAAGGACACTCAGACCATCAATAAATTCCCCCGCCTCCACCGGCCAGGATAGTTGTCGCCGGGCGGACAGGGTAGTTGACGCCGGCCAGTCTGATGGCTGCCTTGATGGTGTCGCGCGGCTACACCGCGAATCCGGACGCTCTCGAGCATAAGCAGGGATTCCTTGCTGCTTTTGATGGACTCGATCACGTGCGGCCAGAGCGGCTCCTGCAGGACCTTGGCGGCCTCCTGGAAATCGAGCAGCCCATGTTCGGCCTGAAGCAGTTTGCATGCTGCGGCAGCACGCACAACGCTGTGATGGCCATGCTGGAGATTCGCGAGCGGCACGACATCAGCATCGAGGATGTGTCTGGAATCGCCATCACGGCCCATCGTCGGCGCCTTCCTCATACACACAACCCGTTCCCGGCAACGCCGCTGCAAGCAAAGTTCAGTATCCAGTACGCGACCGCACGCGCGCTGATCAGCGGCCCTCCGCGAATCGAGCACTTCGAAGGAAGCTCGTTCAAGGACTCGGATGCAGTGGCCCTGCTTCACAAGATCACTACCAGCGCATACCCGTTCGTGACAGACGAACTCATCAACGAAATGGCTGCAGAGGTCTTGGTCACTCTCAACGACGGCAAGTCATACACCGGTCAGTCCCATGCACTTGGCAGAGGCCCTGCCAATCCCATGAGCCATTCCGAACTCTGGGACAAGTTCAGTGACTGTGCCCGCGGCGTCATGCAGGAAGACCAGGCGCGGGATGCATTTCAAGCGCTCAACGAGATTGCACGCGCAAGTCGCATCTCCGACGTCACCGAGCATCTCGTACGTCGCAGCTTCTAAATTCATCAATAGGAGACATCCGTGAATAACCCGATTCGAGCGATCGCGCTCGGCGCCAGCTTTTTCTGCGCCTCCGCAGTGCCGTTTCAGCTCAACGCGCAAACCAACTATCCTGCGAAGCCCATCCGCATCATCGTCGGCCAGAATCCCGGCACTGGAACCGACGCATCGGCGCGGAGTTTTGCCCAGCGTCTGACGGCGCTTCTTGGACAGCCGGTCATCATTGACAACAAGGGTGGTGCGCACGGATTCATTGGCGGCACGGCTGCCAAGGATGCCGAGAAGGACGGCTACACCCTGATGATCGCTGCAGGCGGCACCATGGCAGTGAACCCGGGCCTTTACGGAAAGAAGATGCCCTTCGACCCTGTCAAGGACTTCGAGCCTGTCGGGATCATCGAGCAGGGGCCGGTCTACCTGGCTGTGAGCAACAACCTTCCCGTCAAGAACGTCAAGGACCTTGTGGCCTATGCCGGCGCGAACCCTGGCAAGGTCAACTATGGCACTGGCGGCAATGGCACGACCTCTCACCTCGCGATGGAGTTACTCAAGCGGTCCACGGGGATGCAAGCGGCACACATCCCTTACCGAGGCTCCAATCAGGTCGTCCAGGATCTTATCGGGGGCCAGATCCAGACAGCCTTTGACGCAGCCATCGTGCTCATTCCTCAAGCGAAGGCGGGAAAGATCCGAATCATCGGTGTCGCCTCAGGCAAGCGCAGTGCCGCGCTCCCGGACGTTCCCAGTGTCCAGGAGCAGGGATTCCCTGGCTTCGAAGCAAAGACGTGGTCCGCGCTGTATGCGCCAGCAGGCACTCCGGCACCGATAGTCCAGAAGCTGAACGAAGCGCTGAACAAAATCGTCCGCAGCGATGATTTCCGGGAATACCTTAAAGCCTCTGCGAGCGAGGCGGGCGGAGGCACCAGCGAGGATCACAAGAAGTTTCTTGCAACCGAAATCGCCAAGTGGGCGACCGTGATCAAGGAAGCAAACATTCAGCCTGATTGAGGCTTCACGCGCGACATGGGCGGCAACTGCCGCCACCCGTCGACTCCCACAACCTGCATCTCTTTTCACCTGGAACAACGAAAGCAATCCCGATGAATAAATCGCTGAACAGCCGGCTGCGCCAAGAACTCCATGTGGGCGCTGGCCTGATTGTGCCGGGCGTCGCCAACGCGCTGGCTGCGCGCATCGCCGAACAAGCAGGCCACCGCGTGGTGATGGTCAGCGGCGCGGCCATCGCTAACTCCTACCTCGGCATGCCTGACATCGGACTCGTCTCTGTGTCGGAACTGGTGGACCATGTCGCAGCGGTGCGCGAGGCCGTCGGTATTCCCATCTTCGCGGACGCCGACACCGGCTTCGGCAATGCCCTCAACGTGCGCCGCACGATTCGACAACTTGAGTCCGCTGGCGCGAACGGCATCATGATCGAAGACCAGACTTCGCCGAAGCGCTGCGGCCACTTCGACGGCAAAAGTGTGGTGCCCACGGCTGAAATGGTCGGCAAGATCAAGGCTGCCGTGGACGCTCGTCAAGATGACGACCTGTTTGTCCTCGCACGCACGGATGCGAGGGCTGTTGAAGGCTTCGAGGCGGCGATCGAACGTGCTGCTGCATACCGGGACGCGGGCGCGGACGGGCTCTTCATAGAGGCTCCGCTCACGTGTGAGGAACTGCTGTCCATTCCCCGCATGTGCCCCGGCGTTCACTTCTGCAACATGGTAGTCGGAGGCAAGACACCACTGCTCCCGCGAGATGAGCTTGCCACAAGCGGCTTCGCGGCAATCGGATATGCCAACGCCGGCCTTCAGGCGGCGATGCTCGCCATGCAGAAAATGATGCGCCATCTCCACGAGAACGGCTCAATCGAGGGTGCTGAGAATCAGGTATTGATGTTCCAGGAGCGCCAGGCAGCCTTGGACACAGCGCGCTACCGGGAACTGGAAATGCGTTATGCGTGAACCGCTGGCAAGGTCTGTACGCGAGTACGCGTCCACGTCTTCGCGGTTTTTGTCGGGCGAACCTGTGGAAGTTCAATTCCGGCCGGACGGGACGGGCTAGGTGGGGAATCGCCGCGTCCTGGACGTCTGCTCGCACCTAGATTGCTGACGCTCGCCAGCGGCAGCGGTAAGTCGGCTCAGGGCCCATAGCAGCCCTACCTTCCTGAGACGGCGCTCGGCGACTGAATCGACTGCGAATGGCTTAGGAAGGTCTGGCAGCTCAAGTGACTCGCCGGATCCGGAGGTCACAAGAGCAGCCGAGTGGTTGATATGTCGGGAACTGCAGGCAATCTGCCCGAAGCAAACAACGGGAGGCCGTCTTCACCCACCCATGTCGTCGGTGGTCTTCGCCAGTCGCTCGGCCGCCATGGCCGCGACGATGCCCTGGAACTCCGCCAGCGCATAGCGCTGCCCGGGAACGAGCGGGGCGATCGGACCATCGTTCGGAATCACCACGTCGTCGGCTGCCTCGCCCGCCGCGCCCTTCAGCCAGATCGCGGTCAGGTGCAGCGCGGGGACGCGGATCAGCGTCAGCTCCTGCCGCACGGGCGAGCGCGTCTGCTGGGCCGCAAGGCCGTTGATGCGCTTGGCCAGTGCCTTCACCTCCGGGCCCTCGGCAATGGAGGTGAGCTTGGCAGCGGCCTTGTCCACCTCGGCCATCGCCGATTCCCCGCTCTCCCCGGCGGGCAGCAGTTGCACCCACAGCTTGGCCTTCGCTTTTCGAAGCGAGCTGCTCGCGACCAGTTCGTCCAGGCCCAGCACGATCGTGGATGCGCCGACGCCGCCCGGCTTGTCTGCAGCCAGCGCGGCCTCGATGGACCGCGAGATCACGCGGCTGTTGCGCGCAATGCTGGGCTTCACGGACGAGGGCGCCGTGGCATCCGGTGATGCGGGGCTTGCGGGCACCGCGAACTTGCGCAGGCCCGTTTGCAGTGCCTTGGCGATGGCGGGCGGCATGTCAGGGATTTCGATGGGCACGGCTGCTCTCCTGTTGCTCGGTCAGGAATGGGTGAAATAACTGTGGGTCCAGGTGCCGGAGCCCCGGTAGTTGGTGCGCAGCGTGTCATACGCCACCAGCGCGGTGGTGCCGCCGCCCACGTCCGACACCCAGACAAAGCTGTCGTCCTCGACACCCGAGGCCACGATGAAGTGTCCGCCGCCGCCCGACCATCCGATGCGGATGCAGAGGGGGCGGCCGACCACGAGTTCGTCCTCCAGCGTCTGCAGCGACTCCTGCACCGAGGTCTGGCGATCGAAGTGGCCCACCGTGGTCAGCGCGGTGCCGAGCACCGACGGGTTGTTGCAGGGGCCGGAGGCGCCCGTGCCGCAGCAATCGGTGCGCCCCCATTGAACGTTCGCCACCCTGCACTGGGTCCAGGTCGTGGAAGGGACGTAGTAGCGCGACACGCTGGCGGCCACGGCAGCCCAGCACCATTGGCTTTGCAATTGCGCCTGCACCGGGAAGCGCAGCACCACGTCGACCGGGTCTTCGCCCGCATAGCCGGCCACGTACACCGGCCGCCATCCCTGGGCCACCAGGTCGTCGAACTTGATCTGGTACGTCGGCGCCGTCATGCCGTGGTGCATCACGCTCGCCACCGCCTTCTTCTCCCACAGCGCGGCGTAGTAGTCCTTGCCGCCCAGCGTGACGGCATTGCCGCAAATGAGGTCGTAGCCGTCGGCGACGTAGCCCTGCGCCGCGCTGCGGAAGGCTGCTTCTTCGAGGCCGTGGCGCGCCACCCAGGCGGGACCGGACGACTTGTCCCAGATCGCGGCGTAGCGTGCCGCGCCGCCCTGGGCATAGGTCGACACCCAGCGCAGCCGATAACCCTGCGCCGTGAGTTCATCGAAGGTCTGCTGGTATTGCGCGCCGGTCAGGCCATGGCGTGCGGTCCATGCCGGGCCGGTCGACTTGTCCCACAGCGCGGCGAAGCGCGGACTCGTGCCCACCGAGTAGCCGTTCACCATCTTCAGGCGGTAGCCCTGCTTGGCATGGTCATCGAAGGCTTGCTGGTACTGCGCGGCGGTGAGTCCGTGGCGGGCAGCCCAGGCGGGCCCCGAGACCTTGTCCCAGATGGCCGTGTAGCGCGTCGTCGTACCGACCCTGTAGCCGCTGACATTGCGCAGCCGGAAGCCCTGGCTCGCGTTCTGGTCG
>NZ_JBBKZT010000080.1:0-5009 GCF_037889975.1 Variovorax rhizosphaerae
GTTCAAGGGTCGGCACTTCGAGCGCGAGATCATCGTTCTATGCGTCCGCTGGTATCTGCGCTTCAAGTTGAGCTTGCGCGACCTGGTGGAAATGATGGCCGAGCGTGGCCTGGCCTTGGCCCACACGACGATCATGCGCTGGGTCCAGCGTTTCGTGCCCGAGTTCGAGAAGCGCTGGAATCGATTCGCTCGCAAGGCCGGTCGCTCATGGCGCGTCGACGAGACCTATGTGGAGATCCGCGGCAAATGGAGCTATCTCTACCGGGCCGTCGATCGAGAAGGAAAGACGGTCGACTTCCGTCTGAGCGCCAACCGCGATGTGAAGGCGGCCAAGGCGTTCTTTCGCAAGGCGCTGGAGACGCAAGGGCCGCCCCCCGGTCAGCATCACGCTGGATGGCTATGCCGCCTCGCACCGTGCGGTGCGAGAGTGCCCGCGCAGAGTTCGCGCTGGAAAGACACAGCGGCTGCGATCGTCGAAGTACCTCAACAACATGATCGAGCAAGACCATCGAGGCGTGCAGTCACGCATCAATCCGATGCTCGGCTTCAAGGTCTTCGAACGCGCTGCGGTGACGATTGCCGGCGTCGAGTTGCTGAACCGAATTCGCAAGGGTCAGTTCAATCTCGGTCGGCTGCGTGTTCGGGGCCAAGCCGCGCCCGCGATCTGGAATGCTGTGCTTTCGGCATAACCTGCGAGGCCTTCTGGAGACGTCACTTGGCTACCCCGAAACTTTGCACCAGAGCCCCTCGGACAACGACTGCCACGCGTTGGCCGGAGTGGCCCCCATGAGCCCGCGGTGTTCGCTGTGGTGATAGCGCAAGGCGACCTCGACTGCCAGCCAGCGCTCGAATTCAACAAGGGTCAGCGCGGCCTTCTCCTCGGGCTTGCGTGCCTTTCGGCCCTTGACCGAATTGCCTGTGGCGCCCGGCAACCCCTTCAGGCGCTACATGAGCGTACGGTTCAGCCGTTCAATGTGACCGCCGAAGTGCGGTCGACCAACCGGGCGGTACATCAGGTCAATGCCGTACTGCGCACAGCCGGCTTTCAGCGCCTTGCTCTTGAACTCAGCGGCGTTGTCAAGATGAAGGATCTTGGGTATCCCCTGCATGGGCCAGGCCGCCTCCACGCCGAGCGTCTTGAGCCACGGCGCCTTGGGCAGCGCAATGCGGCTGAGCAACAGCGCAACCGTGCCGGCATTCAGGCGTTCCATGCCGACATAACACCCGACGACGCAGCGCGAAGTGATGTCGATCGCGAGCGTCAGCCAGGGGCGGCCGATGGTGCGCCGGAACCATGGATCCACCACGAAGGCATCGGCTTGCGTGTGATCGATCTGCACGATGTCGAGCAGTGACTTTGCGTTGAAGTTGCCAGGAGCCTTCTGGGCCGCCGGATCTTTTGCGAGCAACGCTGCTTGCTCTTCCCGATAGACCGCCCAACGTCCCGCCACAGTGTTCCTGGAGGGCGACTTAACCTTCTCAGCTTTGCACCGGCGTTTGATTTCAGTGCCCAGGTCGAGCAGCGGGTGCGCCAGTTGCCGCTGCTTGGGCAACCACAGGTGGAGTGCCTTCTGCACGATCGATTCGACGTCCGGATCCAGCCGAGGCCCGGGCTTGCGATCTGTCTTGCGGGGAACGACCGAACTCACGACCGGGCTCGCAAGAAAGCGCTTGCGCAATCGGTAGACATGGGTCCAGTGAACGTTCAGCAGGTTCGATGCCATCAGTGCCTGATCGCGGGTGAGGGGGCTCGTACCCAGCGGGCGAAGCACATTTGCAATCTGGAGCTCTCGCTCGGTGATCGCGGGCGAACGCGGCATATCGATGGCTCCTGCAAATGCGCTAGCACTATTTGGCGCCTTGTTGCCCGCGCTAGCAAGATGCCATCCAGGAGTTCTTGTTACTCCACAGCAACATCGCTCCCGCAACCCCAATATCCACAATTTCTCAATAAAATCATCACTCTGTCTGATTTCTGGCTAGCATCATTTGCTGACTTGGATAGCGGGCGGTAACTGACCTCAACAACGGCTGGCAAGCCGTCTCGCCGTATGCGCGGCCAGCGACGCGGCACGTACGCTGCGAACCTTGGCGGCGCAGCCGTGAGTGCTTCGGCGCAAATGCCGCAGGCGACAGGACCGAACCCAAATCGAAACCGCGTCCACGCCGAAGTACGCGTCGCGCCGCAGCGGCTCGCGATCGGCAGCGGCTTCGTGGGTGCGATCTGATTCCCGGAACTCGCACGAGCTCGACCATTTCCCACACTGATGTGCCTGCCGCCTTGCTGACCGCCGCCGAAACACTCGACGAGGCGGCGTAATCCCTCCAGGCGTTTTCCCTCTCATAGAGATAATCGAGGGTCCCGTTGATAGGCCGTCCAAACATGAGGAGTTCTAACAATGCCCACAGTTGCCAACTACATCGTCATTCAGGACTCCGACACCACACTCGGCGAAACCGATACTGTCCAGTTCGACTTCGACGCTCCCAACTTGACGGTCTCCACCTCGAACTCTAACCGCCCCATGCTGCTCTTGAAGCTCAACCCACATGCCGACAACGCCCGGCTGGAGGTCGTGCTCAACAACCAACACCTCTACGGACAAACGTTCAGCGCAGGGCCCATACGGTCTTTGAACGAAGTTTTCTCACACGGTCAGCTGCTACCAGCCGGCAACACGATGTTTGTTGCAAATCGTCTCTCAGGGGATTTCACTGTCTCTGACTTGTGCGTCATGTATAAGGCGGACATTTGAGCCAGTGAGAGGCCCGTCTCGCGAGCGTTGAGAACCAGGTAAAGCTTCTCGTCGAGTTGAGGCAGATGGCTCTGGTGCAAAGTTTCGGGGTAGCCGAGTGACGTCTCCAGAAGGCTGCGCAGGCTATGCCGAAAGCACAGCATTCCAGATCGCGGGCGCGGCTTGGCCCCGAACACGCAGCCGACCGAGATTGAACTGACCCTTGCGAACTCGGTGCACCAACTCGACGCCGGCAATCGTCACCGCGGCACGGTCGAAGACCTTGAATCCGAGCATCGGATTGATGCGTGACTTCACGCCTCGATGGTCTTGCTCGATCATGTTGTTGAGGTACTTCGACGATCGCAGCCGCGTGTCTTTCCAGCGTGAGCTCTGCGCGGGCAACTCTCGCACTGCGCCGTGCGAGGCGGCATAGCCATCCAGCGTGATGCTCACCGGCGGTCGCCCTTGTGTCTTCAGCGCCTTACGAAATAACGCCTTGGCCGCCTTCACGTCGCGGTTGGCGCCCAAGCGAAAATCAACTGTCTGGCCATCTCGATCGACGGCACGATAGAGATAGGTCCACTTGCCGCGGATCTTCACATAGGTCTCATCAACGCGCCATGAGCGACCGGCCTTGCGAGCGAATCGATTCCAGCGCTTCTCGAACTCGGGCACGAAACGCTGGACCCAACGCATGATCGTCGTGTGGGCCAAGGCCAGGCCACGCTCGACCATCATCTCCACCAGGTCACGAAAGCTCAGCTTGAAGCGCAGGTACCAGCGAACGCATAGAACGATGATCTCGCGCTCGAAGTGCCGACCCTTGAACAATTCGTCCATGCCCTGCAGCATCTTTGCCATCGATCCGCCTTCAAGTCAAAAGCCGTAGCCTACCGGAGGCGCGATTTGCACCAGAGCCTCATTTCTTTCCACTTGCCAATGCCGAAAGCTGCTCGGCATTGGCCCTCGTGTCGCTTTCGAGTTGGCCGAGCCTTCTGACAACCGCGTCCTCTCGGGCTGCGGTATCCCTGAGCGCGTTCTGCAATTGGTTGTATCGCTTGCCATCGACGCCGCTTGAGAAGGAGATCGCGTTGCCTTGCAGCTTCATCGTCTTTTGCCGTGATCCCGCGAAATCCAGGATGTCCATCACCGAAGAAGCGACCGCGAATTCCGCGTCTCGCCATTCCTGGTAGGCCGCCTTCGAAACAGCGCTTGCCTTCAGGAATCCCCCGAGCGCGTCCTGAGCCAGCGTCCCAGGTGCCCGGGTGGTTCGCAGGTAGGTTTCCATCTCGGCGTAGTACGCATTCGACCGAGCGTACTGCTGGTCGACAAGCCTTTTGTAGTCCTCGATGCCTTGCCGTGCCTTGAGGATTCTTGCGGGGTTCGTGAGCGTGGTTGCCGACAGGAACGAGCCCAAGTCGATCGCATCCATTTGCGATCTCAGGACGCGGGTGTCATTGGCGCTGCGTTTGGTGATGGCGGTCGCGCCACGCACGAATGCTGCTTCGGAGCCAGGCGGGGACGCGGCCGGGCTGGCGACCTGTGGTGTTGCCAAGCCTGCCGGCACATTGTTGCCCACTGCCTCCTTGAGCGTCGAGGCGAACTCGCCGACGGCCTGCCGGGTGTCAAGGTTGCGCTCGCGATAGCTGGTAACGAATGAAGCAGCGAACGACACAACACCGACCAGAATGGACACCGTGACGATTAGCGCCGCCTTCTGTCCGGGACGCAGATTCTGCTGGCGCGCACTGTCGTTCATGATGCACCTCCTCGACGTGGACCTTGCCTAAAGACTTGGATGAATGCTACGCCTGCGCTGCAACGCTGCCAAAGAAAACGCTACCACTTCGGGGGGAAGCGCCGGCGGAATTTGGGAGCGCACACAGTTTGGAGGTCATGCCCCACACGCGTGCCTCAGTTCTGGCGGCTCGCAAAGTGCTCCTCCATACGGCCATCAAGGAGTGCGATCCGCATTTTCAAGAGGCGCAGGTCCGTGTCGCTGCTCTCAATGGCGAGCTGTCGCCAGGTGGACTGGTAGCGTTGGCCAAGGCGTCGAAGACGGGCACACGGCTCTCGTGCCATCCGCCATAACGGCAAGTAGGTCCAAGAAAGTTCGGGTGCTTGACCTCGGAATCAGACTCCCGCACTTTTGCTAGCTAGCAGGCCGTTGAAAAACCGCTCATTGGCACGCGTTTTCCCCTTGCAATTCGGACTCGGGTCTTCATCCAGTACGTCGGGTCACGCGAGGGCGGTGGAATCGAGTCCGCGCAG
>NZ_JBBKZT010000081.1:0-4964 GCF_037889975.1 Variovorax rhizosphaerae
AAGTCCTCAAGTGGAGTGCTGACGGCAAGACCGCGGCGGAGATCGGCGACATCCTGAACATTTCCGTGCCGACGGCGAACTTCCACATCAAGAACGTGATTCACAAGCTGAGGGCGTCCAACAAGACCGCTGCGGTGGTCCAGGCCTTGGTGTCTGGACTGCTCGGCTGAGCACGGCAAGCCTGACGCAACGGCGTCGGCAGGTGCCCGCATCCAACGACGGCCTCGCGCATGCGCGGCTCCTTACACACCCTCTGTGCACCGGGTCAAAAATCCGTGTGAGAAGTCGCACCTGACAGCCCGCTGCACGCGTCCAGAAGGTGCGGACCTACCATTATTGTTAGTTAACTTTAGTTTCGATTTTCGGTCCAATCAAGTCCATGGACATCGCAAAAATTCTTACCACCGCCGCCATCGGGGTGCACCTGTCGGACCGCGCGTTGATCGCCTGCGAAATGAAACGTCTCTGGGGCAAATCCACCGTGACGCGCAAGGCCAGTTTCGAATTTGAACCGGGCGAACGCGCCACTGCCATGGATGCGCTGGCGGCTTGGATTGCGCAGGCGCCGATGCGTCGCTCGATCGTCTGGATTGTCGGGCCGACCGAAGCGCAATACTTCGTGCTGCCGTGGTCGCCTGCCTATGCCGATCGCGCGCTGCGGGACGCTTATGCGCGCGAACGCTTCGAGCAGCTCTATGAGAATGACGCATCGCTTTGCACGTTCTGCTTCTCCGAGCAAACCGCTGGCAAGGACCAGATGGTCTCGTGTATTTTCAAGGAACTGCATGCCGAGCTGGTGGCGCACGCCGGGCGCGCCGGTTGTGAGCTCGCCGGCATCAAGCCCTCAATCTCCACGGTGTGGGATCGCTTTCGCGCCGTGCTGGAGACCGAACAGGGCACGCTGTGCGTGGTCGACGGGGATCGCCAGGCGATCGTGCGCCACAACCGCACGCAAATCGAAGACATCGTGGTGAAGTCCCGTGAAGAGTTGCCGGTGTTGCCCGCATCACGCCAAGGCGTGCTTCGCATCTTCTCGAACGCGGTCATCCGCGAGCCCGTGGTCAGGGCCGATGCCAAGCTGAACCTGCCGACCCGGCGCGGCTACGTTGCGGCGCAGGATGCGGCCTATTCCTTTGCGCTCTGCGAGGTGCTCTGAAGGTGCCCGCCTTGGGTCCGCGCAGGGTGACCTTCCGCGGCGGCGCCCACGCTTCTCGGCGTCCACCTGCAGAGCCGCTGCGCGCGCCAGGTAGGAGAGCATCCATTTCCTGGGGGTGTGCAGTGCAGCATCCTCCACGATGGCTACGCTGCAAGCGGCCCCTGTACCTCGGCGCCGAAGCGCGGATACCACCACTCGAAGGACGCTCGAAGCTCGTCGTTCAGGACCTGGGTTCGAACCTGGAGCAGCAGATGCGCCCTTCGCGGCGTCCAGCGCATCTGCTGCTTCTTCACGAACCGCTTGGCGATCACCTGGTTGACCGCGGATTCGACGAAGCCGGTGGAATCCGTTCCTCGCATCGGTACCGCTCCCCGTAGTTGACCATGGCGCCGGCATTGTTGTCGACGTAGGTTGCAAATTCATCGAGCGCCCGGCGAAAAGGAGGACGAGGAGCACGTCTACTGCACCAAATGCTTCGACTTCTACCAAATCTGATAGTTGTCAACAGATCTTGCGATCACCAGCATGCGTACATGACTGCCTGTGCCTCGAATAGCGTACAGCTTCGGCTGATCGGTAGCTGCATGCAAGTGACCAAGCTCTCGCCCGAGGACTGCGACCGACTAAAGACGTTCTTTATTTGCTACACGGACTGGTTTATTCCAAACACATGCGCGGAACGGCGAGAAAACCCGTCTTCGAGCCTTGTGGCGCGGGCGAACAGCAAATCCGTCGCCGACGCAACGGAGCCGCTGCAACGGGCGATCCATGCGGTGATGAAGATGACGACGCTATGGACGCCGGAGCAGGTTGCTGAGGCTGACGCATGGCTGGCGGCGGCCGGCACCTTCACATTGAGCGAGGTCCGACGTCGATTCTCGAAGAAGTACCTGCGCATTTTTCGCCGCCGTGTCATACGTGCCGAAACAGAGTACTTCCTGATCAAGGGAATCGTGGACTACGGCGGGGTTGAGCCGGGATCGCCAGAGGGTATACAACTCCAGATCATGTTGAAGGCCTTCGAGGTGCAGCTCGTTGCAGCAGTAGCGCCGTTGCCCAGCGCGAAGACGCCGGACGACATGGGCACCCATCGCTGAATGGCGGCGCCGTTGAAGATTTTTCAAAGGGAAGCTCCTGGCCTTTTCCGGCGGTCAGCCTGAGGTTCCAGCTGGCCGCGATCACGCTTGTGGAAAATCCAGCCAGCAGGATCAAAGGTTTGGGACGGCGGCTGATAGCGACCGTTCGGCGACACCTGCTATAGAACCGGAGAAAGCGAGACCCGGCGGGCAGCGCGCTGCGAGGAGGATCACCGACCGATACCCGGAATTATCAGAGGCTCTTGAGGAAGTCCAGCAAGCGGTCGCCGGGCCGGAAGCGAGGTACCGACGTCTTCTTGGCGGTCGTGGCTGCGAGGGCACGTTCCTTCAACTGCATGTCCGCATGCAAGTAAACGGACGTCGTCTCAGGCGATTCGTGCCCCAGCCAGAGAGCGAATTACGGTCTGGCCGGCGCCATGATGAAGGAGGTCCATGGCCAGTGTGTGCCTCAAGACGTGTGGAGTTACTGCTTGCGTGCCAATGATGGGCACCGCCGACATGCCACAGCAAAATGTTTGTCGAGCAGGTCCTGCAGCGCGTCGTGGCTCAGGGGCGTTCCTCGCGTGGTCGGAAGGATTCGAAGGCTGACCTTCTCGCTCGCGCAGCCAGTCGCGAATCACTCGGACCGTGTCTTTGCGAAGCGGCGTGCAGCGCCGCTTGCGGCCCTTGCCCTCGCAACGGACATGGGCACCCACACCAAGAACAATGTCGTCACACCGAAGGCCGGTGAGGGACATGTCGGGTGCGGCAATCTCTGCTAATGCCGCCACGCGAGAAGGGCGGATGGCAACTTGATGGCAGCGATTCGAGCGCCGACTGTACGACAGCCCGTTGAAACCCTGCACCACGATTGAGGACTTCACAATCATGTGCGGACGTACGGTCGGTACCCTTGGCGTGAATTGCAAAGTAAGGCGGCGTGCGGCGCGCGTGCCATTGCGCAATTGATCAGCACGCCCGCTCGGTGCTGGGCGACGTCTGTTGCGAGTCGACGCGCGTTCGTCCGAAGGAGCCGGTCAACTCACCCACGTTTCCTGCCTAGCGCGACCATGGGAGTTGCGGGAGCGCCCTTTCAGCAATAAGGCTGCCCGGACTCATTGGAACTGCATATGCGATCCTGCGAACTGCGCCAGAGAAGGCGCTGACCCAGGACCGCCGGCTGCGCGGATCTTCAACACTGAGCCTTCGCAGCACGCCGCCTTTGACTCGCAGGTTGCGGCGATGCTGGCCAGGTCCTCGACACCATCGACGTCCCCCACTTGACAAGCACGCTGCGGCTACTCTCGAACGCTTGCGCCGTCGGGACTCCGCAGGACATGCCGTTTTTCTGTCGGGACGGTCGCCACCAACCCGATACCGCCCGAGCGAAAGGTGGCGAGCACGTCGCGGAGGCACGCAAAGTCAGGATTGCGGACGTCGTGAATGCAGCGCATGTATCGGGCGTCTTTCGCTCATGCGGTCGAAGGCATGCAGCAGTTCAGCTTCGTCAGCCGGGCAGACCTCTTGTACTCTCGCGGTGCGGCCATCGCGCAACGCGACTGGCCTGACTCGCTCGCGTCTTACCGCGTCTTGGGACAAGTATTGACACTCATCTCGAGCAGCGCAGCGATTTGCCGGCGGCCATTTTTCGCGTGGGCGCGCGCACGCGAAACGATCGTGTCGAAACGTCGGGTGGATGTCATAGATCGCCGTAGTTTGACTCGAGTCCGAGCCGAACGTCCCTTGTATTCCTTGTCGTCCCGTTAAGGTGGGCCGCGCCAAACGGTAGAGCTCGCCGCGCTTTTGGAGGCGAGGATTTGGCCTGGCGTGTCGCCAGCAAGCAACAAGAACGTTCGACCTTCCCGCAAATTGGTCCAAAAGCCTTGTCCCGTGTGTGGCGCAAGGTGTCTACTTTCCCGATGGACGGTAGGGGTCCTTCGCGCAGAGCGACACAAATAATTGAGGAGACGGTAATGAACAAAGCCTTGGCCGCCCTGGCCACCCTGGCTGCTTCCAGTGCGGCCGTGGCCCAGTCGTCTGTCACGATGTTCGGCGTGGTTGACGCCGGCATCAGCTACTACCAGACGACCAGCAAGTTCGTCGGTGTCCGCGGCGCTCCCGCACTGAACTTCGTCGGCACCGGCGACCTCAAGCAAAGCCAGTGGGCGCTGACCAGCGGCAACTACAACAACAGTCGCCTCGGCTTCCGCGGCACCGAAGACCTGGGCGGCGGTCTGGCCGCCAGCTTCTGGCTCGAATCGCCCATGACCAACGACGACGGCGTGGTCGGCGCCTCGACCTTCGGCCGTCGCTCGACCATCAGCCTGTCGGGCGACTTCGGCGAACTGCGCCTGGGCCGCGACTACACGCCTACCTTCTGGAACGACGGCATCTTCGATCCCTTCGGCGTCAACGGCGTGGGCACCAACCTGATCGCGACGATGAGCGTCGGGCCGCGCACGGTCACTGCCGCCGGCGTCGACCGCGGCCTGTTCTCGAACGCCAACTACATCCGCGCCAGCAATTCGGTCGGCTACATCCTGCCGCCCAACCTCGGCGGCTTCTACGGCCAGGTGATGTACGCCTTCAACGAGCAGGTCAAGTACGACCCGGGCACCACGACCCCGGCCACGCCGCTGAACAAGAGCCGCACCGGCGGCTACGCCGGCGGCCGCTTCGGCTATGCCAACGGTGGCCTGGACATCGCGGCCGCCTACGGCGAGAGCGTGACC
>NZ_JBBKZT010000082.1:0-4923 GCF_037889975.1 Variovorax rhizosphaerae
CGAGTTGTGTCTTGGGTCTGCCTCTCATGATCACCTCGTCGTGTTGCCACACTACACGATTGATCCGCCGGCAGACAATTAATTCAATGAATTTCTAACTCAGGACACTAGTGACGTCTACGGAAGGCCGCGCAGGTCATGCCGAAAGCACAGCCTTCCAGATCGCGGGCGCGGCTTGGCCCCAAACATGCAGCCGACCGAGATTGAACTGACCCTTGCGAACTCGGTGCAGCAACTCGACGCCGGCAATCGTCACCGCGGCACAGTCGAAGACCTTGAAGTGATGCCATTGCACACATCGTTGCGGTCCGGCGCGACCAGCGTATAGGTGAGCATGGAGATGTGCGCGCCAGAATTCTGCACATCGGGCAGTAACGGCGAACGCTTGGGCCCACAGCAAAGGCCTTGATCTTGCCCGACTTGATCATGGGCAGCGAGATCGCCATGCCGTCGAACTTGAGCTGCACGTGGCCGCCCATCACGTCGGTCAGCGCCGGCGTGGAGCCCTTGTAGACGACATGGGTCAGGTCGCTTGCCGGCCGCGCTCGGCCATCATCTCCTTCCAGCTGCCGCAGGCTCAGCGGATAGGCCGCGTACCAGCGCACGCACACCAGCATGATTTCCAGCGGAAAATGCAACTAGCAATTGCGGTCACGGAGTCTTTGCAGCTGTTTCTTCTCGATGAGCGTTGGAATTCGGAAGCGCGGCGTCACCACGCCAGGCTGCAATTGCCAGCCAGAGCGAGCGAGTTCCTTGCGCCATTGCTCGCGCGCGTACGCGCCGGCGTGGAGGCCGTGGCGGCGGCCGCGCGCACTGGTGATCTGCGCGTCGACGACGAGTTGCACTTGGCGGCAGGTCGCACGGTACGTCGAGTGCACCTTCGACGCCTCCTGCGTTGAAATCGAATGCGTCGTACTACTGCCGAAACCGAGTTTTTCAACAAAATTGGCCATAAACCGGCATTCGCAAGGCCGGTCCACACGGTGCTCATCGCTGCGCTGGGTGGCGGGGTCTCCCCGGCCACCCTCACTGTGACCTGCCTCCCTTGATATTGCCGGCCACGCCGCCGGCAACGGCGCCCACGGCTGCGCCCGTCCAGCCGCTGCCACCAGCGATGGCTGCAATACCTGCGCCTGCCGCGGCCCCGATGGCTGCGCCGCTCACGGTGCCCTGCTGCTGCGGGCTCATGTTCGTGCAACCGGGCAACAGCGCTGCCACGGCGATCGACATGATCCATCCGGTGTGCTTCATATCTTGTCTCCTCAGGGATTTCTGTTGACACCGGGCACGATCATCTCGAACCACAGGGTTTCGATGACCGGCCGCTGCAGGCGATCAGGATGCGCGGCGTACCAGCGGTCGAGCGTCTCGCGAACGCTGTCCAGGCTCTGGCCCTTCAGCCCCCTGACCGCTCGCGGAATGATGCTCTGCGCATCGGGCGGCGCGTTGGCCGCCTGATACGCACGCTCGACCAGCATCACGTTGGCCATACCCACCAGATAGGCCTTCTTGACCTGCTCGCTGGAGCGGGCCCAATGCTCCCCGGTCACCAATGGAACTTCGTCCGCACTGGCGTTGCTCCATGCCGCCATGGTTGCAACGAGCATCGGAATTGCCGCCCATCGCCATGTCCGCCTTGTCTTCATCGTGTTCTCCTTGAAAGGTTGCCCCCGGCTGGCGTTGCAGCCCTACTTCTTCTTGGGCGCCGCCTCCACCAGCAGTGCAACGGCCTCGGTGTAGACCGCGTGGACCTGGTCGCCCACCTTGATCAGCTTCAGCTGGTCCGGATCGCGCACGCGCATGTCCACCTCGTGTTCCGGCCCCTTCAGCGTGACCATCCCGGATTTGCGATTGACGCCGATCACGTCGGCCGTGACCTCGACCTTCTGGCCTACCACCCCGGCCGGACGCTCGCCCGCGGGCGCCGCGCCGCCATCCACAGTCTCGGTCCTGCTGCGCATCTGCTTGCCGTCCTTTATCAGGGTCAGCGTCAGCGCCTGCGCGTAGCGGACCCGGATGCGGTCGCCTACCTTAATCTGGTCGAAGTTGCGCACGTCCGGGCCGACGGCCAGGGAGGACACATTTCCCTTGGGACCCTTGATAGTCAGGTGCCGGCTTGCCTTGTCGACCGACTCGACGGTCGCAGTGACGTCGACCACCCCCGCGACGACCCCCTTGCCAGGTTGGGTGGCGCCCACGATCGCCGCATCGGGCGTAGCCTTGTCCTTTGCGTCGACCGCGATGGAGGCGGCGCAAAGCGCCGCCGAAACGATGACCCACGTTGCTTTCTTCATGACATGGCCTTTCTTTGCTGCCCAACCACGAGTAAGCATGCGCCTTGCGCGCCAGAGCGGGCTTGATGCAGATCAGAGTCTCCTCAATGAAAGCCCCCGGAGGATTCCCCGCCCTGCCCCCTCCGCCAGCTGGCGCGCGGTAATCGTGGCGCTGGTGCCGCTGGTCCTTGTCGCAACCATTGCACGGCGTCGCCCTGACGCAAATCAATGCGCGAAGCGCCTTGCCCGCGCACAATGCTTCCGCAACGCCTCTGGCGTGAATGAGTGGCCATGGACAAGTCACGCAGGAACTTCATGCTGGCCACCGGGGCCGCCGGGCTTGTCATCGCGAGGCGGCCGGCGCGGGCCGCTGTCCCGGAGGATGCACAGGCCCTGGTCGCCCAGGCCGAGGTCACGGTGGACGTGGCGCAGACCGGGGGCGTGCTGATCTTTCCGCGGATCATCAAGGCGGGCTTCGTGCTCGCTGGCGCTGGCGGCACCGGCGTTCTGCTTGTGCGTGACCCGAAGACCAACAACGAGTGGCGAGGCCCGGCCTTCTACACCCTCTCCGCGGCAAGCCTGGGACTGCAGCTCGGCGCGTCGTGGGCGGAGTTGGTTGTGCTGGTCAACACGCAGAACGCGCTCAATTCGCTCTACAACAATCCGGCGATGCTCAAGTTTGGCGGTGATGCGTCCTTCGCCTTCTGGGACAAGGGGATGAACGTCGGCGCGACGCCGACAACCGACTTCCTGGCCTATTCCAACGACAAGGGCGTCGCATTCTTCGGGCTGGCCGTCGACGGCTCCGTGCTCAGCGCGCGCCCGCCGCTCAATGAGGCCTACTACGGCAAGCCGGCCACAGCGCTGTCGATCCTCTTCGATCCCCAGGTCAGCACGCCCGCTGCGCAGGGTTTGCAAGCGAGCGTGAAGCGGCTGCGCGCCAACGGCCTCAGCGAATGGGCGAGATAGGACCGGACTTCATCGGCTTGACCTGATTCATGCGCAGCGCTGTCGGAAGCCCGAGCGCTGGTGAGGCAGCCTCGCTTCGGTGACTTCCCGGCCTGCGCACCCTGCGCGATCACGACCCTGCCCGACTGTGCCATGACATGCGTGATCCTCGGGCAAGCAACCGTTGCGTGCCGACAAGTCCAGGCCGAACCATTCGCTGGACTCGACAACCCGCGTTGCGGAGCCGGCGTATGGTAAGGCCCGCTTCTGCCGTTGGCAACCAGACCTGCCTAGCACGGCAAAGAAATTGCCGGGAGCATCGGTCCAGGTCTGCAAACCTGCGCCAGGCAAGCGGTCGATGGCCGCAGATGCGAGCCTCGCCTGCTGCTGCGGTGTTTTTGCCTGCTCTTCCGCCATTCGCGCCTGTATCAGCCTGCAACCACGCTTGGGTCGCTCGGCGCGCGTGCTCACAATGGTATGCCCCAGCGACTCAGGAGGCCGTGATGAAGACGATGAAAGCTGCCGTGGTTCATGAGTTTGGCAAGCCACTCCAGATCGAGGAAGTACCTGTGCCGGAGGTCACACCGGGCCAGGTGCTGGTGAAGGTGGCGGCCTCCGGCGTATGCCACACCGACCTGCACGCTGCGGAAGGCGACTGGCCGGTCAAGCCGAATCCGCCCTTCATCCCCGGCCACGAAGGCGTGGGGCACGTGGCCGCTGTGGGCGCCGGCGTGAAGCACGTGAAGGAAGGCGACCGGGTTGGCGTGCCCTGGCTGCACACCTCTTGCGGGCATTGCGAGCACTGCATCACTGGTTGGGAAACCCTGTGCGATTCGCAGCAGATGACCGGTTACACCGTCAATGGCGCGTACGCTGAATACGTGCTGGCTGATCCGGGTTACGTCGGGCACCTGCCGGCCAATATCGGCTTTTCTGCCATAGCGCCAGTGCTGTGCGCCGGCGTCACGGTCTACAAGGGATTGAAGGTGCTCGATTGCCGGCCGGGCGACTGGGTGGCGATTTCCGGTGTGGGCGGCTTGGGCCACCTGGCGGTGCAGTACGCGAAGGCCATGGGCTTCCACGTGGTGGCGGTCGATGTGGACGACGCAAAGCTCAAGCTGGCGCAGGAGGTGGGAGCGGACATGGTTGTGAATGCGGCCACCGGTGATCCGGTGGCGACGTTGCAGCGTGAGCTCAAGGGCGCGCATGGCGTGCTCGTGACCGCGGCCGCGCGCGGCGCGTTCACCCAGGGCCTGGGCATGCTGCACAAGCGCGGCACCATGTCGATGGTGGGACTCCCGCCGGGCGAGTTCGGGCTGCCGATCTTCGACGTGGTGCTCAACGCCAAGACAGTGCGCGGTTCCATCGTCGGCTCCCGCAAGGACCTGCAGGAGGCCCTTGCCTTCGCCGGCGAGGGCAAGGTTCACACCGTGTTCAGCGAAGACCTCATCGAGAACATCAACCCCATCTTCGATCGCATGCGCAAGGGTGACATCGAAGGCCGCGTCGTCTTGCGCCTGACAGACGAGCCTTAGACTAGACGGATGAGTTTTGATCTTTCTTGCAAAGACTTCAATGCGCAGCAGCCATAGCCGGAACGATGTTGAATCGCGTGAGCGAGCACGCTGCGGCGATGGCGGCACGGCCCAGTCGCGTCAAGTAGTAGCGATAGGTATGCGTGACCTTCTTGATCAAGCCGAGT
>NZ_JBBKZT010000083.1:0-4679 GCF_037889975.1 Variovorax rhizosphaerae
GCCTGAAAAGCGAACAGGAAATGCAACCAAATCAAGAACTTGCGAACGAAGGCCGGCGCCAGCGCTAGCTCCGCGCACCGTCAGTCTGTGCACCGAAAACGAGTAGACCCCCGATCAGGCCGCTGAAGTCGTATAGGTTTGTCCTGCTGCCCCGTGACGTGCGCCGCTCGATGCGCTTGATAAAGCTCGCCGCTTCCATGGCTGCGATGCGCTTCTGCACGGTGCGCGGGTCGACGCCAATGGCGGCCGCGATCGTCGTTTTCGACGGATGGGGCAGGTTGCCCCGGTTCCCACCAATAGGCCGCGAGCTGCAGGATGATGTTGACGTCCAGCGAAGTCAGGCCCAGGGCCCGCTGGCGTTGGAATAGAACATTGGGGATTCCCGTCCAGCCTGAAGCGGCAAGGGCGGTCCCCCATTTCTGTTCAATCTTGCGGTCGGTGGCGACCGGCTTCAGTGGCGCTTTTGCTGTCACATCAAACCTTTCCTTCCCGTCAGTATGGGTGGCGGCAGGGTGGGGGCGCAATAACCGAAGCGGGTTGTCCGGGGGACCTCCCCGCCTCCCCCCCTATGATCTGCTGTGTATTGCGTCACTGGGTGTAGATGTCCCAGCGTCTACTTAGCAGGGCCTAATAGCCTCCCTCCCGTGCGGCCTGAAGGTCTCCCCGGGAGGAACCACAGGCCCTCCGGGGCCCTTACTAAAAGGGCAGATCGTCATCCATGTCGGACGTGAGCTTTGGCAACGCACCGGCTGGCAGCGGCAGGCTAGTCACGATGAACAGATTGAGGATGTCCTCGCGATCCATGAACATGATCTGACTTCTTTTGCTGGCGTCAAGCTTGCCGCCGAGCCAGTTACGCGCCTGCTTTGTGATGTCGCCGCCGGCGACGATGAAGGCATGGTCAACGAGAGCGCGCTTGCTGGTCTCGGGATCGAAGATTTCATGCCCGAGCATCATCAAGACCTGGTTGTAGATCTCTGCCATGTTGGCGTTGTCGCCCTTGGTTACGCCCGAGGCATCAAGCTTGCCCCTCTTCGCCTGAATGCCGAAGTAAAGGACGTGCTGCGTCGGCAGGGTGAATTTCATCCAGACATCCTTACCGTACTCGAGCGCCTTGTCTTTGTGGCCTGCAGCGGTGACGCGGTGAAAGCCCATCTGGCGAAACAGCGGCAAAAGCACTTCTTCGATCAAATCGTCCTCGGATGCGGCGGTCAAGTAAGCGGTGAGCTGCTCGCGCCGCTTCAGCTCCGTCGTCGAGAAGGGTCGATGCGGGTTTGGCTGCGTGGCGATGATGTTGGTTGCGATGTGCCGCAAATAGCACTGTTTGTCGTCGGCATAGAACGGCTCGAAGCCTTCGCGCGTCAGCGCTGTCGTGAGCATGGCGAGCGCTCCGGGACGTTGCGCACTCTCATTGAGTGCATTGCCTTGATCCATCAGCGTACGGATAACGCGGCCAAAAGCGGTGGGTGGCGTTTGCGCGTTGGGATGTGGCTCGGCCAAGATTGACTTCAGGGTGTCGGCAACCCATATATTGCGCGTGGAACCGTCGTGCGCGAAGTCGGTGTCGCAGTCATAAAAAAACTCGGTCAGGCGACTGCTGCTGCGGTACTGGAAAAAGCTCTTTTCTTCCGGGAAGTTGCCGCAGATCATGTCGGCGATCTGCATAAGTGTGCGCTGCTTGAATTCCATCAGTAAGCCACCTTGAACGTCGGGCTGTCGGCCGGCTTGGTCCTGCGATGATCGTAGATGCGCGTCGTCGCAATGTTGGCGTGGCCTAGCCACTCCTGCACCTTGGCGAGATCGGCCGCATGATCGAGCGCGTTAGTCGCGGCCGTCGCGCGCAACGCATGCGCGCCGACCTGGAAACCGAGCGCGCCGGAGTAGCTGCGCACGAGCTTGTAAACCGCATCGGCTGTCATGGCGTTGCCGGCCCCCCGGTCACGGCCGCGATGCAACGGCCGAAAGAGAGCGCCAACGCTGTCCCCGCCATGGCCTGCCGCCTCAAGGTAGTCCGCGATCAGCCCACCAGCGGCCGGATGCAGCGGCACATAGCGCGTCTTGCCGCCCTTGCCGGACACGCGCAGATGCGCGACACCGCGCCGCTCGTGGCGGGCGTCCTTCACGGTCAGTCGGCATAGCTCTTCTCGCCGCAGCGCGTGATAGAGCAGGGTTGCAAGGATGGCCTGGTCGCGCTTGGCTTTCACGTTGTCACCGCTCGGTGCCGCCAGTAGCTTGCGCGCCTGGTGATCGCCGAGCGCCGGGGTCTTGCCCTCGTGGCTATCGGCCTGCGGCCGCTGCACGCCCTTGACGGGGTTGTGCGTGACCGCGTTTTTGTCGCACAGGTACTCGAACAGTGACGACAGCGCTGCCAGGCGGTGGCGGATCGTGTTGCCGCTCAACTCGCGCCCCTTGAGGTCATCGCGCCAGGCGATGACATGCGCACGCGTGACGACCCGGAACTCGTCGGCCTGGTGGATGCCGACGAAACCCATGAAGTCGGCCATCGCGTTTTTGTAAGCACGCCGCGTTGCGGCGCTGCCGATGTTGGCGAACCATTCAGCCGTGTGCGGCACGTTGGCCAAGGTGTTGGAACTGGGCAGCCGTCAGAAGGCGGCCGGGGGTCGTCGGCAAGGCTGGGAGAGGGCCGTTGATCATGGAGCGGATTTTATTATTGATAAAATATGTTATCAATAATAACTCGCCCGTCCCGTTTTTTGCCCCAGTCCCCAGGCATGCGCAGCCCCTTCCCGCGATCCGCACGTGAAGGACGTTCGACTCCGAACACCGCTGAGTTTGCCCGGCTCCTGACCACCGTCGGATCGGTTAGCTTCTGAAAGAGCTGACCTTGGCACCTTTCCCGTCGCAGGGCCGGTGTACCTCGAAACTTGAACTCCGATTGCACGTCAGGTGCAACAGCCAACGAAATTGCGTTGAACAATCGGGACGTTCGGAGTTCGATTCACGCGCTTTACAAGACCGAGACCCGATCGTTAGACTGCCGTCGGCGTGGATGTTGCCATCCCGACTTTTCATCGGATCTGCTTGAGCAAGCTCAGGGCGGAGCCGGAAGCGCGCGGGGAGAAGCGCGGCACGTTCTCTGCGAAGTGAGGACGCGAACCGGCGCCGAAGGGCCACCATTCGAGGACGATGACGATGAAATGTTCCCGGGACTCCACCACGCGACCCCTGGGTCTTGTGGCCGCGCTGTTGACCACGGGCGGATTCGGCGCCGTGCAAGCCCAGTCCTCCGAGTGGACGGGCGCGACATCCTCCGACTGGTCCGAGGCAAGAAACTGGCTTGGAGGAATTCCCACAACGGACAGCATCGCCACCATCAATGTCGCTTCTCCGCACTCGACGCTCATCCAGATCTCCAATGCCACGGCAGGGGACGTAGCTGTCGGTCAAGGTCAAAACAGCGTCGGTCTCCTCGCAATAGAGAGTGGAAAAAGCCTGACGAACTTCGGAAGCGTGGTGGGCAATCTGGCGGGTTCCAGGGGAGCAGTGACCATCTCCGGCAGCGGCTCTACATGGACCAACACGGCAGACATCACGGTCGGCACCCAGGGAACGGCGATGGGAAGCGTCACAGTGCGCAACGGAGGCTCGCTCATCTCCAACGGCGGTGCCATTGGCCAGTTGGCTGGATCAGACGGTCGCGTGACCATCCAGGGGTACGGGTCCACGTGGACCGACAAGGTGGGGGTGCTCGTTGGAATTGGCGGCCGCGGCACGCTGACGGTGTCCGACGGCGGTGTCGTCAACGCTCCGATCACGATTGCCAAGAATGCCGGTTCCATCGGCACACTGAACATCGGTTCGGCCGTTGGCGATCCCGTAATCCTCGGTCCCGGAACGATCAGCGCGACGAGCGTCGCGTTCGGCGCCGGAACGGGGACGCTGGTCTTCAACCACAACGCGGGCAGCTATGCATTCGCGCCCTCCATCACCGGGAAAGGTTCCGTCCAGGTGCTTTCGGGCTCGACAACGCTGACTGCCGTCAACAGCTACAGCGGTGGCACGACGATCGCCGCTGGCACGCTGCGCGTGGGCAACGACAGCGCGCTCGGCACAGGCGGCGTGTCGCTGGCTGGCACCGGCATGCTGGGCTTCGACAGCAGCCGTACAGTGGCCAATCCTGTGACTCTGAATGGCCGTCCTTCCATCGACGTATCGGCGGGCCAGAGTGCGATCCTGTCCGGCGCCATCAGTGACGGCCCGGCCGCCGGCATGCTCGTCAAGACCGGCCCGGGTACCCTGATGCTGACTAACGCCTCCACGCAAGGTGCCGGCGCGACCATCGACGCGGGCACGCTTCAGATCGGCAATGGCGTCGCCTCGGGCAGCATCACCGGCAACGTGGCCAACAACGGTACGCTGGTCTTCGACCGGCCAGACGCCATCGTCTACACCGGGGTCATCAGCGGCCCGGGCGCCCTGACCCAGGCGGGCACCGGCACGCTGACGGTCACGGGCGCCAGTTCCTATTCCGGAACCACGACCATCAGCAGGGGCACCTTGCAGGTCGGAGCCGGTGGCGCCAGCGGCACCATATCGGGGAACATCGTCAACAACGGTACGCTGGTCTTCGACCGGCCAGACGCCATCGTCTACACCGGGGTCATCAGCGGCCCGGGCGCCCTGACCCAGGCGGGCACCGGCACGCTGACGGTCACGGG
>NZ_JBBKZT010000084.1:0-4284 GCF_037889975.1 Variovorax rhizosphaerae
GAAGCTGACGCTCGGCTGGGACTGGAAACTTGAGACATGCCCCGCGTCGCCGCGCGTTGTACGCCAGGGGCTGCCGCGCACCAACGTGCTCGTCGTCAACGGGGAGCAGAACCGCTACCGTGGGACGAAAGCCTTGAAGTGCTGGCCTCCTTCATTGACAACTTTGACTGGAACGCTCCGGCGTTTGATGCGGTGTGCAAACGCTATTCAACCTGACCTACCAGATCTGATAGTTCCGCTACTGCCGAGGCAACGCTGAAATACCCTGGCACACCTCGGGAAAGTAGCAAATGGAAATACTCGCGGGCCGACCTGGCCACCTCGCGCGACAAGTTCTCGAAGACGTCGGGCGTTACAGATACAGGGTATTCGTTGAGACATTGGGATGGGACCTTGTGACAGAACATGGTCTCGAGAAAGACCAGTTCGATCGTGCCGACACGCTGTACCTGGCCGCCCGCGACGACGAGGGTCGCATTGTTGGAACAGCTCGGCTACTCCCAACGACCAGCCCCTATCTGCTGGGCGAAGTGTTTCCCGATTTGCTCGGAGGGGCTGAAGTGCCGCGGGACCCGCGCATCTGGGAACTCTCGCGCTTTGCGGCCGTCGATTTCAACCTGTCTCACGGCGGTGCAATGCGCCAGTTTTCTTCGAAAGTGGCGGTCGCACTGCTTCACAAGGCGATCGCTGTCGCAGCCGAACAGGGGGCGCAACGCATCATCACCGTGTCGCCACTGGGAGTCGAGCGGCTGCTGCGTCGCGGAGGCATCCGCACCCACCGCGCAGCGCCGCCGAAGATCATCGACGGCCATCCAATCTTCGCGTGCTGGATCGAAGTGGAAACGCAAGTTCAGAAGGTCCCGCAGAAGACGTCCCACTGAGGCGCGTCTTACCTTCGCGAGCCGAGGCGCCTACGCCTACGGCGCGCCAACTGGACGTTCAATGCACCTCGCGCGAATGAATAAAGGCGTGCCTCGGACATCATCGCGGGTGTCGTGGAGTCACTCGTGTTCATCGACGTTCTCCGGTCGGTCGTAGGAAGCCAGGTCGTGTGTGCGCTCCGGGGCGTCAAGGCGCGCGTCGTGCCCGGGCAGCACCAACGCCACCGGCGGCGGCCGGCCACTGGCTTCGCGGGCGCGCTTCAGGGCGAGGCGCACGGCGTTGGGGTGTGGCACGTCGCGCTCGAGCGCATCGGTGATGGCCGCCTGGAGCGCGGCGGAGCCATAGCGCTGCGAGAGGCGCATCAGCGCGGCCGTGATCGAACCCAGGTTGTGGCCTCGGAGCCCGGCGCGTCTGAGCAACTCGGCGCTGGCCGGTGCGGCTTGCGCCAGGTGGTCGCAGGCTCGATGCGCGCGGGTACCGCGCGTGTGATCGACCAGCGCCTGCACATGCGAGGTGTCCTTGATCTGCGCGCCGGCCAAGATGGACGACGCGACCCTGCCTCGGCGCTTGCTGGCTTCTCTGCCAGGCTGAAACGACCAGGGCAAGGAAATGTCGCGTCACGCCGATCTCGCTGTCCAGACCGGCGTCAAGGTGTACTTCTGCGACCCGCACAGCCCCTTGCAGCGCGGCACCTGCGAGATCACGAACGGCCTGGTGCGGCAGTACGTGCCCAAGGGCACAGAACTGAGCCTGTTCAGCCAGGACGAGCTCGACGGGATAGCCCACAGCATGAACAAAAGGCCTCCCGCCACGCACGCTTGGCATACGCCGCTTGGAGGTGTTCGCACGAACACTGGCATCGTCCAATCAACCGCCCGCGTCAGTTCAATAACTCAACCCCGTTGCGTTTCAGGCTTGAAACCGCCGTCTGAATCATCGTCGCTGCAACGTCGCGTCGCATCACGGGAGCGATCCCACCTCACACCCAGAATTCAGCGATGCGACGCAAGGCGACGCGAGGCTAGACGCCAAGTGGCGCGGGCCGGGTTGCGTGGGCGGAGCGACTTGCTCTTCTTCCACACCCGCAGAGGAAATAACCACCGTCAGCAAGCAGAGCCCAAAGCACACTGCCAACGCTACAAAGCCGAACGTGACGACCATGCCAACCGACAGAACCAAAGAGGAGAGAAGGAGAGCTATTCTGAGCATGGTAAAAATGTCGTGAAGTGCACTGCACCGTTGCCCCAAGCTTACCGATCCCGCCCGCTGGGCGACAGTCAACCAAAAGCTTTCATTGCGTCGCGTGAGCGGAAATTCGTCACGTTTTGCGACCAGTGTCGACGACCTGGAGAGCGCACCGCTGAGTGCCACGAAACGCCGCAGGCCGCGCGCGCCGTATGCCTTGCTCACTGCACCATTCCGCCGGCAAGTGGGGACAACGATCTGGCGCAATCCGTGCGGGCGCGTCGGGAGTGGCATGTTGGCGCCGGCGCGTTCTCGACCCAAATGCTTATACTGAGCTGACCACGTTGTGCCACCTGGCAACCAGGTGCTGGCAATGCTTTCCGATACCCGCCCATGGGTCAGCGGAATCCCGGCGAACGGGTTGGTTCCAGACCCGCCGCCAAAGCTACGATCAATAAGCGCATCCATCCATCGGCATCAGCATCAGCATCAGCATCAGCATCAGCATCAGCATGATGATCGGTACGTGAACAAAGTTGGGAAGGCTCGAGGAGTCTTGGCGCCGCGTCTCCATGCGCAAGGCAAAGGTGTTTCAATTTACCGGCGATGACATTTATGCGCCTCACCCTGACCGGACCAAACGGGCGTAGCTACGTATTGGGGGACCCCATCGAGGTCTACGATGAGGAAACGCTGATCGGCAGGGTTCTGTCCGTCACGACGAGTGCCAACGGCAGCGAAGTACGCATAAAGAACTTTTGGACTGTCGATTTTGGGGACTTTCGCGCGAAGGCATTGCCCAAGCTCGTGCTGGCGGAGGTGGTCACGTTCATCGCTGATCGCAGCGTCGCCATCAGTGCCATCGGCATCGAACTGAACCGCGCATTGGAGGAATACAAGGGAAATGAGGCGCGGTTGGCAACTGCACGTTCCGAAACCCTGCAGAGCATTGGCGCGAGGGACATTCGGATCACCCCCAAGCCGAATGGAACGGATGTCGCCCACTTCTCCGTCTCAGGCATCTGGCACTACGACAGCGTCAGTGTTGCCGCGCTTGCGCAAGCGCTGGGGAAGGAAAGGGCGGCTTATCGAGACCGCAAGGCAGCATCATCGCCAGCGTCGCGCAAAGGGCGATTCGGCAATCTGTTCCGGCGCGGCATTTGAGGTAGCAAAGGTATCCGGCGCGGTGTGACCGCGCGGATGGTTGAATAACCACGTTTATCCAATCGTGCAGCCAAGCCTTCGCAGCAAGCTGTCCATCGCGATCGCTGCCACCCGCCCGTCGACGCTGACCCAGAAGGCCATGGTCGAGCTTGTGCGCGACGTAGCCGCGTTGGTTTTCAGCGGCGCGGTGCGCAGCGCAACCCGCTAACGATGACGCGCTGAGGGACGAGTTTGAAAGCGCTTGCTGTCGGCCGTCCACGGTCTGACCCTCTGACCCTCGCGATCGACTGCCGGGTAGAGGTAGCTCCACTTGCCCCGAATCTTCAAATACGTTCTGTCGACGCGCCAGGATCGGCCGGCCTTGCGTGCAAAACGATTCCAGCGCTTCTCGAACTCGGGCACGAAACGTTGGACCCAGAAACACCCAAGCGCTAGCGCGGGGGATCTGTCGCAGTAGGCCGGCGAGAATGCCCCCATGGTCCCGCTTCACATCCAGGTGGCAATTTGACGCTGCGCCGTGTGATCAAGCGACTGCACTTCCCGCTGGAAGTGATGCTGGTCTGCGTACGCTGGTACGCGGCCTACCCATGAGCCTGGGCCACATCGAAGAGATGATGGCCGAGCGCGGTGTGGTCGATCACGCCACGGTGCACCGCTGGGCGATGAAGGTGTAGCCGGTGTTGGCGGCGGTGCTGCGCCGGCGCAAGCTGCCGGTCGGCCCATCGTGGCGTGTCGACGAGACCTACGTGTTGGTGGCGGCCAGTGGAAGTTCTTGTACCGCGCAGTCGACAAGCTCGGGCAGACCGTAAATTTCCTGTTGACTGCACCCCGCGACGTAACTGCGGCCCGTCGCTTCTTCGAGCGCGCGATCAATCTACATGATGTGTCCGCAAGGGTTCTGGTGCAAATCGCACCTCCGGTAGGCTACGGCTTTTGAATTGAAGGCGCATCGATGGCGAAGAGGTTGCAGTGCACGAACGAACTGTTCAAGGGACGTCACTTCGAGCGCGAGATCATCGTGCTGTGCGTTCGCTGGTATCTGCGCTTCAAGTT
>NZ_JBBKZT010000085.1:0-3752 GCF_037889975.1 Variovorax rhizosphaerae
GGGGTCTACTCGTTTTCGGTGCAATAACTGACGGTTGCGAACTCCAGCGACCATGCGGGGTAGCGATAGCTATCCCATTGATTTTGTTGAACTTCCTGTTCACCCTTGAGTTTGCGTTTTGGGGCGTCGTTGCGAGGCCGATTTCAGCGCACGGCGCTCGTTTTCGCTGCACTTTGTGACGGTAGGAGCTGGTCGACGTAGCGCTCGATCGGGAAGCGGAAGACGCCGCGCAGATTGATGCCCTCCAGCCGCGTCGGCGCAATGCGCCCGATGAGTTCTGGCGGGATGACCTGGCGCCGGTTGGCCCAGCGATCGAGCACCGCCTGCATCTGCGCGGTGTTCCATGCCATCACGATGTTGGCCAGCAGGCTGAGCGCATCGGCCACGGCCTGCATCTCGTCGACTCGCTTGGCCTGCGCCGGGCTGATCCGCCCGGTGTAGATGGCGCGCTTGAGGGCGTTGACCGCTTCGCCGCGATTGAGCACCCGCCGCAGTTCGCGCCGGAAGGCCTCATTGACAAAATAGTCCGCGAGGAATGCCGTGCGCAGCAAACGGCCAAGCTGGACACCAGCCTCGTAGATCGGATCTCCCCGGGCCGCCGAACCAAACCGCGCCAGCGCCGCCACCGCGCTGGCATGGCCGGACATGACGGAGGCGGTGAGATGAACGAGGGCATCCCAATGCGCCTCGATCTGGGACAGGTCGACCTTGGCCTCGCATACCGAGGCGATCTCGGCCGGGATCGCCATGTCACGCGGCACGTACAGGTGTCGCTGCTTCAGATCCTTCAACCGCGGACACAGGTCGAAGCCGAGCAAACGAGCCAGGGCCATGGCGAAGTCGGTATGCCCGTGCGTGTCCACGGCAAGTTGGGACGTCTCGATGCGCTCCTGGCGCACGACGCCCTCGATCGCCACGCCGGCTTGTCGCTCGTTGAGCACGAACGGCTGCGCATTGAAGATGCCCCATCGATCACGTACATGGGAGTAAATGCCGATCGATGGCGTGCTGCGCCTGGGGTCCATTCGCGCCTGCCAGACCCGCTTGGTGGTCTCCATGCTCATCATGTCCGAGGACGCGAGGTCCGAGCGGCCCCAGGTGGCAGCGATGGCGTGGCCCTGCATGAACTCCAGCACGGCCTGGCAGGCCTGCGCCAGTCGACGCTCGTCGCCGGCCCAACGCATGGCTTGGCGGATGCTCGCGGCCGAGAGCTGGGGCATCATGCGGGCGCAGTCGGCGGCCGTCAGGCTGGTGCCGTGGGCCAAGATGCCGGCATACGCCATCAGCAGCTCATTGGCCGAGCGCGGCTCGCGCCCCAGCATGATCCAGCTGAAGTGCACCCGGGCGTCCACGGCCAGTATCACCTCGGGCAACTGCACCTCGCCGATGCGAAGGTCGAGCCGGGCACGCAGCTTGGTAACGGCGGGATCCTCGTCGTCGGCCGGCAGCGCGGCGAGGTGCAATTCGTCATCGACGCGCAGCACGCCGGAGCGGGTGGCCTGCGCTACAGCATCGACGCCGGCACGCACGCGCGTCAACAAGGGATTGAGGAAATCGGCGGGCCGAGTCGGCAGCGATAGGCGCGCGTAGTGTCGCTTTGCTTCAGCCTGCCACCTCTCCGCGGGCAGGAACAAGCGGTCGCGACCGCGGAACGTCAGGCTGTGCTCGATCTACACCGATCCGTTGCGCACGGACCGGCGCAGGGCGAACAGCGTGGCTACTTCGAGTGCCCGGAACGCACGCTCGCGGTCGTAGCCTGAAATCGCATCGCGCCAGACGGACCCGAGCCGCGGCGACACGTCGTCTGGCAGGCTCCTGACGTTGCGGCCATACAGATCGCGCATCCTCACCAGCGACTCGATCACCGGGTGCCCACTGCTGGCCATCCAAGGCAGTCGGGAGAGCGCCACGAGCAGGGAGCGCACGGGGCGGATGGCTTCGATCAGGCGCTCCCGCACGCGCGACACTCGGCTCGGTGGGCGATGCTGCGCATGCGCGATAACCAAGGCCTCAAGTCTTGCGCGCAACTCGGCGTCAAGGACAGCCTCGGCGCTCAGGGTCGCCAGTTCCTTGAGCAACGACTGGTACAGGTCGGCCCAGTTGACCGTCTCGCCGACATTGCCGGCGGCTTGGCGCCATAGGTCGGCGACGCGGCGCTGGACCATCAGAATCAGCTGGTCGGTCGCGGTCAGGAGGCAGTAGCGCAGGAAGCACACGACTTCCACGGTGCGCCCCGGCTCCTTGATCTTCGCGCCAGCAGAGGGCGGCCGGGAGGCCATCCGGCGTGCGTAGCGCCGCACGATGAGATCGGGCAGGGCGCCCATGTACTTGTGCACCTCCAGGCCGCGAAGCAACTCGACGCGCTCGAGCACTTCGCTGATCTGGCGAGTCGAGTGTTTGGCGGGTGCCGCCCACAACCAGCTTTGATGAGTTTGCCCGCTGGCGTGCGGCTGGGCAATCGCGCGGCGCCACCGCTCGAGGGTCGCGGCCTCGACCTCGGCATCAATCGATTCCGCCGTCTTGGCTTCAAGGTGGAGGAGGGCGGCGGCGATCAGGGCGCGGATGGCTCGATCGTGGACGATCAGCAATCGGTGGTCGTACAGCCAGCGGCGCGCATAGACCAATAGTTGCTCGCGGTCGGCGCAGCGCGAGACTTCGTCGCTGAGCAAGCGCACCAATGCGCGCCGTTGATGCTCCGTCATCCACCGGAACCCCAGCGCTTCGCAGGCAACCTGCTGGTGGTCGAACAGGGTACGGCCACGACCATACATGGCGCGCAGCGAGGCGATCTCCGGGGCGTCGATGCCAAGCTGGTTGCCCAGGTGCCGCCACAACCCCGGCGGCACGACCCGCACGGCGTCCAGCAGCCGGCCACTCATGCGCAGGAATCCGATATGCAACGCCAGACCCAACTTGAGAGAGTCGCCGCGGCGCGCCAGTATCAGCTCATATTCGGCGCGGCTGAAGGTGAAGAACGCCTGCAACTCGAAGGCGCTGAGGTCGTGCGGCAACTCGCGCAGGCCCAGGAATGTCGTCTGCCAGCCTTGCATCGCGCGCCTCCTTGAAAGGAGGCGCGAACGATACGCCTGGCGAAAGCGATCGGCAACCGCAAATCAAAAACAGCGGCCCGACAGCCGCGCGATCGTGATCAGCGCAACCGCACGACGCCCGTCTCGTCGCGGCGAGACCTCAATTCGTCAAACGAGCCGAAATCCTTGTCTGCTGGAAGACCGTCCATGCGGGCTGCAGTGGCCTCTACGACAGCCGAAGTCTCGGCGAAAGCGGGTAGATCAGCCCAACGCATTGCACAGCACTGTCGGCGTCTGCGCTCGACGAGCGCCAGTAGGTTCTCGAGTAAACGCAACTAGGCCTTCCTCTCGGCAGTTCGCCGAGATCGTTTGAGTTCGAGAAACTCGAGTTGCGCAAAAAGAGAGCCCATCACTTCAGTCGTTGCCGGAAAACTATAAAGCAATATCGACGCAGTACAGCACTCGCCGCGCTGCGGCAGATACAGGCGACGACCTTCAATACTCCGGTCTGCCGGCGCAAGCATCGCACCGGAAAATACGGCGCCGGATGCCCGGCTCTAGCCCGGATCAAACGCATCGTAACGGGCGCACCGCAATCGGTCTTCAATGGGCGCCTGAAAAGCGAACAGGAAATGCAACCAAATCAAGAACTTGCGAACGAAGGCCGGCGCCAGCGCTAGCTCCGCGCACCGTCAGTCTGTGCACCGAAAACGAGTAGACCCC
>NZ_JBBKZT010000086.1:0-3586 GCF_037889975.1 Variovorax rhizosphaerae
GGTGTGAACGGCGGTCAGAAACCGCGTCTATTCGGCGGCGAGGACGCGGTTTTCGTTTTGGGTGGCTGAACTTCCAGCGTTGGTTGTGCCCGATGCCTCTTTCGGGCAGTTCTTGGAGTGTTGGTTGTGCCTGCATGGACGCCCGGAGGGCGGCCATGCAGGCACGGCCAGCCCCGTCCGGGCTGCAACGAGTGAGGCGGATCTCAAGGGGGCGCAGCGCTTCGCAGGCTGAGGACGTGCGTGTCGCGCGTCTGCCCTGTGGCGCAAGCACGCCGTGGTCTGTACAACACACGACGTTGCCGAAGAAGGCGGGTACGGCAGCGGTCCCTTCACGCCGGCAAGCTTGAAGACCGCGCCGCGCCCTACACCGTGCCGATAAAGGCGGTGCCACCACAGTGTGGCGCGCTGGGACGCGTCCGTCCAGCACCATTGGCAGCGCCTCGAGGTGCGAATGGAACGCGGCGCCCGTCTGTTCCTGTGCGCGCGCTGTCGCGACCAGGTGCTGCTGTGCAGTCACTGCGATCGTGGCCAGCGCTATTGCAGCGCGGCGTGTTCACGCCAGGCCCGTGAGAGCGCGCAGCGCGAGGCCGCACAACGCTACCAGCGCAGCCGCCGCGGTCGCATGGCCCACGCGGCCCGGGCACGGCGATGGCGCAGCCGCCACCGCGGCGACGCAAAAATGGTGACGCATCAGGGTTCCCGAGCGTGCCCCGCCGATGCTCTACTGGTCGCATGCATGGACATCACCACGGACAGCGCTGTCGCGCCGACTCCTGGGCACGAGGGTGCCGACTCACGCGCTGGCGGCGTGATGCAAGCGGAGGCGGCGCTTGCTGGCGCGCGTTGTCGGCGCTGCGAACAGGCGTTGATGCCCTGGGTGCGCCAGGGCTTCCTGCGCCGGGGCCGAAGGGCCGGCACCCGCATCGCACGCCGTGACCATAGCCCCTGAACTGAGTGCGCGGATCCTGCGCCTGTATGACGTGGAGAAGTGGCGCGTGGGCACCATCTCCCGGTTGCTGCGCGTGCATCGAGACACCGTGCACAGGGTGCTCGCCCAGAGCGGCCTGCCGACACCGTCGACGCCATTGCGCCCAAGCCGCATCGACCCGTACAGGGCGTTCATCCTCCAGACCCTGGCCCGGTTCCCCGAGCTGAGCGCCGTGCGGCTGTTCGGCATGGTCAGCGAGCGAGGCTATGTCGGCAGCGGCGAGCATTTCCGCCACCTCATTGCCGGCATGCGCCCACGGCCGGTGGCCGAGGCCTACCTGCGGCTGCGCACGTTGCCGGGAGAACAGGCCCAGGTCGACTGGGGGCACTTCGGCCATCTGCAGATCGGCCGTGCGAGACGACCGCTGATGGCCTTCGTCATGGTGCTGAGCTACTCGCGCGCGATCTTCCTGCGCTTCTTCCTGGACGCCCGCATGGACAGCTTCTTGCGAGGTCACGTCGAGGCGTTCGCCTCGTGGGGCGGGTCCAGCCGGGTAGTTCTCTATGACAACCTCAAGAGTGCCGTGCTCGAGCGCCAGGGCGACGCGATCCGCTTCAACCCGACGCTGCTGGAGTTCGCCGCGCACTGTCGCTATGAACCGCGTCCGGTGGCGGTGGCGCGCGGAAATGAGAAGGGCCGCGTGGAGCGCGCGATACGGTATGCGCGCGAGAGCTTCTTCGCCGCTCGGGCGTTCAACGGCCTGGACGACCTCAACGCCCAGGCCCGCCTGTGGTGCGAGGGTCCGGTCCTGGATCGGCGCTGGCCCGAGGACAGCGCCCTGAGCGTGCGCGAGGCCTTCAACATCGAGCGGGCAAGTCTGCTGGCGCTGCCCGAGCGCGACTACCCGTTGGGCGAGCGCGTGGCCGTCTCGGTCGGCAAGACACCCTACGTGCGCTTCGACCTGAACGACTACTCGGTGCCTTACACGCACGTTCGTCGCACGCTGGGCGTGCTGGCCGACGAGCGCAGGGTCCGCATCTTCGATGGCACGCGTGAGCTCGCCGCGCACCCACGCAGTTGGGATCGCGGCGCACAGATCGAGGACACCTCGCATGTGCAGGCGCTGGTCGATCAAAAGCGCGGTGCCCGCGCGCATCGAGCCTGCGACCGCCTGGCGCAAGCCGCCCCGGCCAGCGCCGAGTTGCTCAGGCGCGCCGGCATCCGGGGCCACAACCTGGGCTCGATCACCGCCGCGCTGATGCGCCTGCTGCAGCGCTATGGCGCCGCCGCGCTCCAGGCGGCCATGCTCGACGCGCTCGAGCGCGACGTGCCACACCCCAACGCCGTGCGCCTGGCACTGGAGCGCGCTCGCGAGGCCAGCGGCCGGCCGCCGCCGGTCGCGTTGGTGCTGCCCGAGCACGTCACGCGCCGTGACGCACCGGTGCGCACACACGACCTGGCTTCCTACGACCGACCGGAGAACGTCGATGAACACGAGTGACTCCACGACACCCGCGATGATGTCCGAGGCACACCTGCGAGAGCAGGCCGGAGAACTTCGTCTGCATGGCCTGCTGGCTCGCTGGAGCGAAGTGATGAGCCAGCCCGAACAGGCTCGCTGGGTGGCCCGGTTGCTGGGCTGGGAGGCGGACGAGCGACATCGTCGCAGCCTGGAGCGGCGCCTGCGCGCGGCGCATATCGGGCGCTTCAAGCCGCTGGCCGACTTCGACTGGCAGTGGCCCACGCAGTGCGACCGTGTGGCCTTGGAGGGCTTGATGACGCTGGACTTCCTCCAGGACGCCAGCAACGTCGTGCTGGTCGGCCCGAACGGGGTGGGCAAGACCATGTGTGCGTGCAACCTGGGCTACCAGGCGGTGCTGGCCGGGCACACGGCGCTGTTCATCACGGCCGGGCAATTGCTTGGCGAGTTGGCCGCCTTGGACAGCGACTCGGCGTTGCGGCGCAGGCTGCGCTTCTACGCGGCGCCGGCCGTATTGCTGATCGATGAAGTGGGCTATCTGTCGTACTCCAACCGCCATGCCGACCTCCTGTTCGAATTGGTCAGTCGGCGCTACCAGCAAAAGAGCACCGTCGTCACAACGAACAGGGCGTTTGCCGAATGGGGAGAGGTCTTCCCGAACGCGGCCTGCGTGGTCTCCCTGATCGACCGGCTCATGCATCGCGCCGAGGTGGTGCGCATCGAGGGCAAGTCCTGGCGCCAGAAGGAGGCCGACGAACGGGAGGCAGCGCGCAAGACCGAACGTGCCGCCAGTCAAGCCGCGCCGCGCGGACGCAGGCCAGCGTCATGAAGCACACCACGCAGAACACGCCGCCATCGATGCGCGTGCCGACCCACTGGACGCCGGAACAAGCGCTCGCCGCACTCGAGTGCCTGCATGCCATGCGCGAGGCCATCTGGGCGCTCTACGGGCCACAGGCACAACAGGCGTGGCGCGATCAGCTCATGCCCGACCGTGGACCGCTGGACTTCGACCCCGACTTGCCCTTTTGAGTCGCCGGCGCACGCACCCAACAGCTTGAGCAAAACGGATGGCCCCTCTCGGGGCCGTCCGTCCTTCATCAACTCAAACCTCCAGCGGACCAGAAAACCGCCTCCTCACCGCCGAATAGAAGCGGATCTACACCGCCGCCAACAGC
>NZ_JBBKZT010000087.1:0-3472 GCF_037889975.1 Variovorax rhizosphaerae
CAGGGGCAGGAGATCGCCACGTGGGAGCAGAATGGCGTTGGCCCGGTAGATGCGGTGCTTCTTGTCCACCACGGTGAAGCGGCTGTCCAGCAGATCGGCGGACTCCGCGCTTCCCAGGAAGAGCAAGCCGCCGGGCTTCAGCGCGAAGTGGAAGATCTCCAGCACTTCGGCCTGCAGGTCGCGCTCCAGGTAGATCAGCAGGTTGCGGCATGCGATCAGGTCCAGGCGTGAGAAAGGCGGATCGCGCAACACGTTGTGCCGGGCGAACAGGACCTGCTCGCGCAACGCCTTCCTGATCCGGTACGCCCCATCCTCGTAGTGAAAGAACTGCCCAAGGCGCGGGGCAGACACGTCGGCGGCAATGGCCTCCGGATAGACGCCCGCCCTCGCCAAGGCCAGGGCGCGGTCGTCGATGTCGGAGGCGAAGATCTGGATGGCGGACCGTGATGCCGCCTGCGGCGCCCCTTCGTTGAGCAGCATCGCGAGCGAGTACGCCTCCTCCCCGGTGGCGCATCCGACGACCCAGGCGCGCAGTTGCGAATCGGCCGCAAGTCTTCGGAAGAGCAGCGTGTGAACCTCCTCTTCCAGGGCACCATAGGATTCAGGATCGCGGAAGAAGCTCGTGACGCTGATGAGCATGTCCTGCAACAGTTGCGCGGTTTCCTGCGGATGGCTCTCCAAGTAGTCCCGATAGTCCGCGATGTTCTGCTGGCGCGTCACCTGCATCCTTCGTTCGAGCCGGCGCAGCACGGTGCCCCGCTTGTAGTGCCGGAAGTTGTTGCCGGTGCGACTCGCCAGAATGGCGACGACTTCATCCAGCGCGGCCTCGGCACGCTGCGCGGCTTCCCCCGACGGCGGTTCCTTGGTCCGCAGGCCGATGCTCCTGGAATCCGGCAATTCGATGGCTTGGGCGTTCTCCCACAGCGCGGCCAGCTTCGCCGGGATCTCGGCGGCGGGGAGGACGAAATCGACCTGGCCCGTGGCGATGGCGGCCGCGGGCATGCCCGGGTATTCGGCCTCCGCGGGCAATTGCGCGATCGACACGCCGCCCTGGGCCTTGACATCGCCCAGGCCCAGCGCGCCATCGCTGCCCGTGCCAGAAAGGATGACCGCGACGGCGCGTTCTTGGTGCGTCTGTGCCAGCGCCCTGAAGAACAGGTCGACGGCGACCGGCCGGCCGCGCGGGTGATCCTGCGTCTCGACGATCAGCTTGCCATCGTCCATCGCCAGGTGAAGCGCCGGGGCGATGACGTAGACGTGATTGATCTGGATGGCCTCCGCCTGGGTGACCTGCACCACGGGCATGCCGGTTGCCCGTTGCAGGATCGGTGCGGCGTGGCTCTCGTGCTCGGGCGACAGGTGCAATACGACCACGAAGGCCATGTCGGGCGCGTCGGGCAGGTGCTCGAACAGTTGCAGCGCCGCGGCCATGCCGCCCGCCGATGCGCCGATGCCGACCACAGGAAACTGCAGCGAGGAGCGCCTCGCCTCGGGCCCGTCGTCCCACTCGTCGTCGTTTCTTGCCTCTTGGCTCATACGATTTTCCTGTGCGGCCCGGATTATGCGCGGGGCGATCCACGTTACCCGGGCACGGTGACTACAGCCTCAAGGGCTTGCGCGGCACGCTTGCATAACGACCTCCCGGACGAGGCGCGAAATGCGAAACCAGAAGCAGTCGCGCACCCCGCTCGTCGGCGACGCTAGGCGCCAAAGAGCGACTGTCGATGCCGACTTCGCCAAGGTCCCCTGAGCACCGGTAGCGTCAAGTCCCGGTATTCTGCTCAGGCCGGGCGGCTCGCCAGTACGGCTTGGAACCCTCTCCCACGTCCCTCTCATCGGCGGCGACGGGCAGGTCCAGCGCCCCGATGCGCCGTGGTCTTCGCGCTGGCGGCGCCAAGTTCACCCTCCAGCTTTACTCGCGGGGTTGGAGTCATGACAGCGTCGCGGCCAGTACCCCATCGATAGCGTTTTGCGCGGGGACCGCTTCCTCGGGACAGTGTCCACGCCTCGACGTGAACGCGCCGGTCAGTTGTGAGCGAGGCAATGCGCCGGTACACGGTGCGACCATTCAGGCCCACCGCCGCGGCGATCTCAGCGATGGTTAGAGCGCGACCTTGGATGGCGCGTCGTATCAGTTCTATGTCTTTGGGCATGCGAGCACGGTTTCTGGAGCGAACGCACATTTTGCGCAACGACTGCGCTGGGCGACAGAAGACTTGTTCGGGATGCTCACAGCTTGAGGTGCTCATGCGCGTCAGGCAGCGGTGGTGGCCGTCTGTTTAGCCGCCACCCGCTGGAACGTGGGATACGCCCTTGGCTAGCCGCCCATCCTGGTCCGGCCAAACGAGCCGATCGCGCCGCCGATCGCCTCGAGCAGTTCGTCACTCGAGAACGGCTTACGCAGCAGATTCCTTACGCCGGCCTCGTGCGCGGCGCGCTCGAGCGCGGCGTCGTCGGATCCCGTGATGAACACCACAGGCACCTGCAGGTTCGCGGCGTGGATGCACGACTGCACCTCGAACCCCGACAAGGTAGGCAAGTGCACATCCACGATGGCGCACAGCGGCAAGTGGGCACTCAGCGAACCCAGGAACTCCTCGCCGCTCGCGTATTCCCGGACGCGGTATTTGGCCAGCCGCAACAGGCGCCCGAGCATCACGCGCACGGGCAGTTCGTCGTCCACTACCGCGATGAAGGATCCGATACTGCTCACGCACGAACCCTACGCCAGTGCGATCACGAATGGGACTGCACTTTGGTTCAGTCAGTGTGCAATGCGCCCGCAGCGGCTTGCATTCCCCGTCCGCGTGGCCTCTTGTAAGCACCTTGAACAAATTCGAGGTTCGCATCGACCGCCTCAGCCTCCTCGACTCCTGACAAAGGAAGGAATCTGAAGCCCGTGTAAGGGGTTGGTGCAGCCCATCCTAGGCTCGTTCGGCGAATTTTCGCCATGGCAAAAGGCAGCAAGTTCTCACAGCTTGACCAGGCGCTTGAAAAATGCAGGAGGCCACAGGCGGCAAACACTGAAAGATCGGTGGCTTGCCTTCAAGAATTGGGGTGCACGACCGCTTGCAATCATTGAGCAGTCGTCGCCGATCCTCGGGCGGGCGTCTGTTGAGGCCGGTGGCCGAAATCTGCGACGGTCCGCCTCGCTCAAAGCTAGCTGACCGGAACGGGCCCTCTGCGATATTACGAACGCCGCTCTGACCTGCCCCCTCTCGCCGTGCCGTGCACAACGAGGAAGTCCGGGGTCAGCAACTTGCGACAGTAAAGAGTAGCCGTGGATGTACGCTTCTTCGGCGATCCGCTGTGCTTCCGTGGTCGACAAGGCCTGCGCAAACGCAGGAGAGACAGGCCAGTGCCGTAAATGTCCGAGCGTCCCCGTTCTTGCGAATGGATCCTTGATGAAGGAAGGTCGACGTCTTCACATTGAGGATGTTGACGATGGAACTGGACAAGGATGGCGGTGCAC
>NZ_JBBKZT010000088.1:0-3152 GCF_037889975.1 Variovorax rhizosphaerae
TGCGGGGTCCGTGACTTGACCACCGCTCCCCGAATGATGCCTCCGGCCTGACGCGCTTCGCTTGCCAAACAGCCATTTAAAAAGGAACTCGAGAAGAGACAGCCAAAGACACTCAGACCATCAATAAATTCCCCCGCCTCCACCGGCCAGGATAGTTGTCGCCGGGCGGACAAGGTAGTTGACGCCGGCCAATCCGCGTTGCTCGATCTCGCCGAAGCGCGCTGTGTGGCTTCCATCCACGGACTGAGCCCCTAAAAATCGGATGGGTTCGTTCAGCGCAAGGAAGCTGGTCTGGCGCAGCAAGATGGCGCAGCGGCGTCGAGGAGGCCCCTCGATGCTTTCCTTCGCGCGAATGCCTTGCTCCAACATCGCCGCCTGCGCTTGGTCAATATCCAGCACGCGCGGCGTCAAGTGGTTGATATGTGGCCCCTTGAAGCAGACCACATCCGCAATCAGCGGGTGCGCTGCCTTGAGTTGGGTGTAAGTCTCAAGGTCGACGGTTGCCTCGCCGTGCCACTTGAAAGTGTGCAACGCCTCCTCGACGAAGGACTGGGTCTCCATCGCCGTCAGGCCTCCGGCGCTCTCCCATTGCTCGATCAAGCCCACGCATGTCGAGGTGAAAATTTCTCGATGGGAAAGGATGTCCTGCGCACGCTTCCTCAACCGACTGTCCTCGATGAGTTCCAGGCGCAGCAGAGACGTAAAGACGCGAAACGGATTGCGCTCGAGTGCATCGTCTCGAACTGGTCGAAACGCGGTGGAGTGCACCGGAACGCCCGCTATGGAGAGGTCGTAGTACCCCACCGGCTGCATGCCCATGACCGCGAAAAGCCGGCGCATCATTGACAACTCGCGCGCAGTGCCAACGCGAATTGCGCCGTGGCGCTCAACTTCAAGTCGGGAAGCATGGCCAGATACCCCCTCCCCGAACGCACATGAGGGCTCGGATTTCAACACATCGGCGTTGATACTCGCGACCAAATTCAGGAGGTCGCCGTAGCGTGGAACCTCGGCCTTGTACATCGCCGATAGAGCCTGGGAGAAGCGGGCTCGAATTTCGTCGGAAGGGCAATGGATAGTTTGATTCATCGGATTTATTGATTGACTTGGCGCGTTCTGCACATGGCGTGACAAGTCCTGTCTCGTGTGTTCGTCGACAGACGAGCAAAGGTAGGCGCGCAACTTTCGTGGCCTGCGCATCGACGCGCCAGCCGACCTCCTAAACCTGAAAAAGGGCGACAGTCATGTCCACTTCTACGCTGGCATTTCGCGGCAGGGACACGACGCCAACCGCCGTGCGGGCGTGGCCGACCTCGCACTGCAGGACATCCGAAAGAAGCTTCCAGGCTCCGTCTGCTACCTCGCTGTGCCGGTCAAATCCGGGTGCCGACTGGACGAAGACATTCACCCTCAGCACTTTCGACACGAGGTCCAAGCTGCCAAAGGCGTCGATGAGAGCGCCGAGCAAACGAAGCGCACAAACCTTTGCAGCCTCCTTGGCCTCCGCTACGGTGACTGCACTTCCGACCGCGCCGGCAAGCAGGATGCGGTTGCCAATCTTTGCAACTTGCCCGGCGAGGTAGGCAGTGTCGCCATGGGAAACCACGGGCGAGTAAGCGCCGCCGGGGACCGGTGGACTAACCAAGTCCAAGCCGACCGCGGCAGCAAACTCGCGAACCCGCGCGTCCCTTTGCGAAGATTTCATTGCACTGCTCGCTCAGATGGACGCAGCAGCTTGGCGAGCAAACACCTCGGATGCCTCCTGACCTACGATGTCCTTGTAGATGTCGACATCGGTGGCGCCTTCGCAGCCAAACAGCAAGACTTGGCTTTCTGCATCGATGCCTAGCATTCCCCTCAGTTCGGGATGAGATGCCATGTTCAGCAAGACCCCCATGCCGCCCGCAGCAGACTCGCCGCTAACGATGGGCACATCGCCGCCACCATCGGCGAGGGTCTTCATGGCTTGCACCACCCATTCGTCGGGTATTGCCAAATAGTCACTGCACAGCCAGTCCAACATCTTCCAGGCGGCAGGGGACACTTCGCGGCAAGCCAAGCCCGCCATGATGGTGCGCAGATTGCCGGAGGACGGCGTTGGCGTGTTGTTCACGGCGCTCTGGTACAGGCAATCCGCCTGGAGAGGCTCGATCATGACAAAGCGCGGCATCTTCCCTTGAATCTTTTGCGCGAAGCCCATGTACACCGCGGCCGCGATGCTGCCGACGCCACCCTGCATGAAGACGTGGGTCACCTTGTCCACGTCAGGGACCATCTCCAAAGCCTCCTCAACCATCACCATGTAGGCGTTCATGACGTGACGCGGGAGCGGTTCATTGAAGTCGTCCCACGACGTGCTGCTGACAAAATGCCAACCGTTGATTCGGCCATCCTCCTTCGCGCGCTTGACCGAAGCCTCGTACTCCCCGTCGATGCGAATGACAATTGCCCCAAGGGATTCCATCGCTTCCTTGCGACCAGGGGATACGTGGCCGTGGATGTAGATGACACAGCGGCAGCCGAACATCTTCGCCGCGTGGGCGAGGCCTCGACCTTGGTTTCCATCGGTGGCAACACAGACGGTGACGCGCTCTGTGATGGCAGCGAACTGCTTGCTGCGAAGCTGTGCCGCTGTCGGGCGCTTTCCTGTCTGTTGTTCAACGGCATCCGCCAGGAGCATGTAGACGGCGTAGGGGGCTCCAAGCGCCTTGAAGCTGGCTAGCTCGCGGCCGAAGCGCTGGCTTTCATCCTTATAGAGGAGCTTGGCAATTCCCAACTGCGCAGCGCTCTTGTCGAGGGACCACAGTGGCTGAGGCGCGTAGCCTGGCCACTGTTTGATTTCCTCTACGGCATCTTGCCAACCTTGCAGGTTCTTGACGGCAGTCTGGGCCAGCGCCTTCTTGTCGGGCGACAACCAGGTCGCAGGGTGGTAATGGCGATATTCGTTGGTCATAAGCGTAGGTGAGGTTGGGTGTTGGGTGGAGGGCGGTGGGGCGAAGGCTGGCCCGCGAGCAGCCCCCGCAGAGGCGGCTTCAGTGACGAGTGTGCTGGTCTAATTTCCCCGGACACCTCGATAGGTGGCAACCACCTGGAAGAGGAAGATGACCAAGAAGCTACGACGAACATTCAACGCGGAGTTCAAGCTGCAAGTA
>NZ_JBBKZT010000089.1:0-2915 GCF_037889975.1 Variovorax rhizosphaerae
GCCGATGCGCCGATGCCGACCACAGGAAACTGCAGCGAGGAGCGCCTCGCCTCGGGCCCGTCGTCCCACTCGTCGTCGTTTCTTGCCTCTTGGCTCATACGATTTTCCTGTACGGCCCGGATTATGCGCGGGTCGATCCACGATACCCGGGCACGGCGACTACAGCCTGAAGGGCTTGCGCGTCACGTTTGCGCAACGACCTCCCGGACTAGGCGCGAAATGCGAAATCAGAAGTAGCCGCGCATCCCGCCGGTCTCCGACTGCAGGCGCCAAAGCGCGAAGAGTCGATACCGACTTCGCCATGTCGTGAGCACAGGCAGCGCTCAGTCCCCGTATTCTGCTCAGGCGCCGCGCGGCGTGGCAGTACGGCTCGGACCTGGCCCACGTCCCTCTTTGCGGCGGCGACGGGCTGGTCCAGCGCCCGATGCTCCGTGGTCTTCGCGCTGGGGGCGCCAAGTTCACCCTCTAGCTTTAGTCGCGGGGTTGGAGTCATGACAGCGTCGCGGCCAGTACCCCATCGATAGCGTTTTGCGCGGGGACCGCTTCCACGGGACAGTGTCCACGCCTCGACGTGAATGCGCCGGTCAGTTGTGAGCGAGGCAATGCGCCGGTACACGGTCCGACCATTCAGGCCCACCGCCGCAGCGATCTCAGCGATGGTCAGCGCACGACCTTGGATGGCGCGCCGTATGAGTTCTATGTCTTTGGGCATGCGAGCACGGTTTTTGGAGCGAACGCACATTTTGCGCAACGACTGCGTTGAGCGACAGAAGACTTGTTCTGGATGCTCACAGCTTGAGGTGCTCATGCGCGTCAGGCAGCGGTGGTGGCCGTCTCTTTAGCCGCCACCCGCTGGAACGTGGGATACGCCCTTGGCTAGCCGCCCATCCTGTTCCGGCCAAACGAGCCGATCGCGCCCCCGATCGCCTCGAGCAGTTCGTCACTCGAGAACGGCTTGCGCAGCAGATTCCTTACGCCGGCCTCGTGCGCGGCGCGCTCTAGCGCGGCGTCGTCGGATCCCGTGATGAACACCACAGGCACTTGCAGGTTCGCGGCGCGGATGCACGACTGCACCTCGAAACCGGACAAGCCCGGCATGTGCAGATCCACAATGGCGCATAGCGGCAGGTCGGTACTGAGCGAGGCCAGGAACTCCTCGCCGCTCGCGTATTCCCGGACGCGGTATTTGGCCAGCCGCAACAGGCGCCCGGGCATCACGCGCACGGGCAGTTCGTCGTCCACTACCGCGATGAAGGATCCGATACTGCTCACGCACGAACCCTACGCCAGTGCGATCACGAATGGGACTGCACTTTGGTTCAGTCAGTGTGCAATTCGCCCTCATCTCTTTGCATCTCCCGTCCGCGTGTCCCCTCGTAAGCACCTTGAACAAGTCATTCAAGGTTCGCAAGCGACCGCTTCAGCCTCCTCGACTCCTGACCAAGGAAGGAATCTGAAGCCCGCGCAAGGGGTTGGTGCAGCCCATCCTAGGCTCGTTCGTCGAATTTCCGCCACGGCAAAAGGCAGCAAGTTCTCGCTTGACCAGGCGCTTGAAAAATGCAGGAGGCCACAGGCGGCGAACACTGAAAGATCGGTGGCTTGCCCTCAAGAATCGGGGTGCACGACCGCTTGCAATCATTGAGCAGTCATCGCCGATCCTCGGGCGGGCGTCTGTTGAGGCCGGTGGCCGAAATCTGCGACGGTCCGCCTCGTTCAAAGCTAGCTGACCGCAACGGGCCCTCTGCGGTATTAAAAACGCCGCTCTGACCTGCCCCCTCTCGCCGTGCCGTTCATAACGAGGAAGTCCGGGGTCAGCAACTTGCGACAGTAAAGAGTAGCCGTGGATGTACGCTTTTTCGGCGATCCGCTGTGCTTCCGTGGTCGACAAGGCCTGCGCAAACGCAGGAGAGACAGGCCAGTGCCAGTCGCACCAGGCGCAATCGCCGCGCTGATGAAGGTTCGTCGGGTCGTTGCCGTGATGGGCACTTTCAAAGGTGGATGCAAGTACATTGACATGCGAGATCGCAAGTAACGTCGATCGTTCCCTATTGGTCGGCGGCTTCCCAGATCCATCGAGAGTGGATCACCCACCGATGGCTCTCTTTTTCGCCACGTTGCCGATCGGAAAGTGGCGCGTCGCGAACGTCACGATCCTACGAGGCAGAACGGTCGACCCTCGACACGCGCCCAAACGCAAGCTCGCAGGCACGCGACAACGATATCCCTTCGGACCGCCCGTGGGGCACTCTTCACGAAGATGAGCATCATGTTCCCCTGCGCCGCGTTCAAGACTGGCGCGCTATATATTTTATAGCGCTGAATCTTTCTGCAGTACGCGTTTCCAGCCGACCTGCACCCGGCATTGCTCATAATGATGCGCTTGAGCAACATCTCGCGCTTGCAACAGCTCTTGGAACCCCTGGAGGGCGAAGAATTAGGGGGCCGCCGGAAGTGAAAGTGGCTTCGCTTCACGCGGTGAAGCGAACCGGAAGCGCACCGTGCGCCACGATCCCCGAGACAGCTTGAACCGAAATTCCATCTCCCTGAGAATGCCGCAAGAGATTCGTTTGTGGTGCGACTCGTTTCATAGAACCTGGTTGCGCTTCGCTGCCGCCAGCAAGGTCGGGAAACGGAGGCGTTGTCTCAAGCGGTTTGGGTCGGCTCGCTTCATTGATCCGCAGGGTACGTGCTCCAGCAAGTGGGGGAACGGTTCCTCCTCGAAGCTGAGTCTTCTTGTGGCTTGGCAACGTGACTGGCACTTTGCGCGGCGTCCCATGTTGCTGGCGCGTGCCCTTGCCCTTTAACAGGCCGTTGAAATACCGATTGCCTTGAGCCAAGATCGAGCTCATCAGATCGATGAAGAGGGAAGCGCCGATGCGAGGAGCCGACAGCTATAGCGAGAGCCTGTTCACTAC
>NZ_JBBKZT010000090.1:0-2704 GCF_037889975.1 Variovorax rhizosphaerae
CAACAGCGTGCGCCTGCACTCCAAACTGGGCAACTTGCCGCCCAATGCCTTCGAGCAGCAATTGGCAATCAAACAACCTATCGCAGTGTCTGAAAAAACTTGACCAGCACACTGCGTTTGTCCTGCTGGTAGGGGCTGAGCTTCGGATCGGGCTTTTGCATGCGACTCATCAGAGGGTGCGTGGCGGCATTGAGGGTAAGCATCGTGTAGCTCTCGTGGGCCTCACCAGTGGTTTTGTCAGTCCATACGTTCCACAGCCCAGCCAGGCCCGACGGCGCCCCGTAAGCGCGAGCGAAGCGCCACCAGATGTTCTCGCCAGTTTCCCAATTCGGCTCGTAGAAGGTGGCCGCCGGAATGATGCAGCGCTGACCACGCTTCCAGGGATCCCTGTAGCTCGGCTTTTGTGCGAGTTCCTCGCTTCTTGCGTTGGTCGGGTACTTGAGTTTCGGCTCCTTCGCGAACCACGGAATCAGTCCCCACTGCCCGACGACGAGCTCGCGTGAGTAGCCCGCATCATTTCGTGCGCGGCGAATGAAAGGGCCGGCGGAGCGCGGAAGATTTCGAGGGGCCACTGCGGCTGGTTCCGGGCTCCGATGTGCCACTCGCGTTCGATCAGAACCCAGTCGGGCGGCGTGTAGCGGTTGCACATCGTCAGCCCGCTGGCGCGGCGTCTTCATCTTCACCCGGAGCGCGCGGCCCGATGCGCTCATCCACGATCAGCCGATACAGCGCGACCGTGCCGGCCTCGAACGCTTCGGTCCACGTTTGGTACGCCAGCTCGCCAGACTGAACGTCCTTCCACTCGCTAGCGTCCTCTGTGCTTTCGTGGAGTACCCAGAAAAAGTGGCCCGGATCAGGCTCGTCGACAAACACTGAGATGGCGAAAGTGGCTCATTGGGACATTGTGCCGAACTCCTTTTACCCGCTTAGGCCAGCTTTTTGCGCCTCACCAAGCTCGCCAAAGCCAGGAAATTGCAACCGCAGGTCCCGGCAAGGGTGCTAGTGCAACCAGCGCTTCCACCACGGACTTGAATGCTCATCGTCGCTACTCAGTTGGTCCAACTCACCCACCGCCGATCACGACCGCGCCGAGGCCAGCGCCCTGCGCTGGGCGATCGGCGAACTGGAATCCAAGAACGGGCCGTCGGAGTGATCTACCAACCCCTTAGCACCTCCGGCACCGCTGTCCACCAGCGTGGGTCGACCAGCTCAGGATGCGTGAGCCGTAAGCTTTTCAAGCTCCGCGCGCAGAGCAGCGATCGTTGCCTCGAAATGCCAACGACGCTTCCATTCTTCAGGAGCGGGGTATGGCCCGCGCCCAGCCGAAAAAAGGGCGATTTTTTCTCTGAGCCTCCGCTCCGAGGTGTTGAGTTCTCGCATTGCGACATGCAGTCGATCGAGGAGATCAGCCTTCGTATTAGCTTCCATATGGGCATTCCGAACTTCAGGGTTTTAAAGCCTGACGCCACAATCCAAACCTTTCTGAAGCCTGATCCCTCAACTTCGCGTAGGCAACAGCCTGTAGGTGCGTACTGCCCTGGAGGTCGGCATGACGCCAACAGTCTTGGCGTTCCGGTCAGCGCCATGCCTCAGGCACTCCTGGACGCCCATTCCGTGTCGATTGGCGATGGCGCCATCGCCTTGCACGGAGATACTGGCATTCCGCTCCGTGCGTCACCCCCTCTGTGTTTGCTGAATCCTTCGCGGCGCCCTCTTGAAAAGTGTTTGCCGGCCTCTAGCTTGCGAGCTCGCTATGTATCGCTCTCTTTTTCCTCGCGACCTCTTTGCCGAGATGGATCGCCTGCAGCGCGAGATGCAGCAGGCAGTGGATCTCACTCCTAGTATCCGGGGATTCGGTCGCGGCGGCTTTCCTGCATTGAACGTCGGAGGCACCGAGCAGGCGGTGCAGATCTACCCCTTTGCACCGGGCTTGGACCCGCAGAGCCTCGAAATTGATCTGGATCGCGGCGTGCTGACGATCGCGGGTCAGCGCACCTCCGGCGTCGATGAAGGGCGCAACAACCGATGGCAAGCAGGCCACGGTGCACATCAACGAGCGTTTTGCGGGCGAGTTCCGCCGCGTCCTCTCCTTGCCGGAGGATGCGGATCCGGAAGCCATCGATGCGACCTACCGTGACGGAGTCGTGCGCATCACCGTGCAAAGACGAGCCTCGTCCCGGCCGCGCCGTATCGCCATTCAATGACTAAAGGAGATCGAAATGAACCAACTTCGTGACCAAGCTGGCCGCCCTTCGTCCTTTGAGGGAAGGCCGCAGGATGCATCACGCTACAGCGATGCCGCGCTGATGCCACCTGTGGATGTGATCGAAGACGTCAATGGCATCACGTTGTACGCGGACCTGCCCGACGTCTCACGGGAAAATCTGCACCTGCAGGTAGAAGCCGCAACCCTCACGATCGACGCCGAGGTGGATCTGGGATTGCCGGAGGGGTTGCAATCGAGTCATACCGAGGTCGGGCTTGGGCGCTTCCATCGAACCTTCACGCTCAGCCAGGAACCGGATCCAGAAAGGATCGCGGCGGACCTCTCCAACGGCGTACTGAGACTGAGCATTCCGAAGGCCGAGCATGTGAAGCCGCGTCGGATCGCGGTGACCGCCGCCTGATAGCGGCCGAGAAAGGCAGGGTGTTGATGCCGGCGCGTTCTTGACCCAGATGCCGGGCACTGAACTGACCCATCCCA
>NZ_JBBKZT010000091.1:0-2400 GCF_037889975.1 Variovorax rhizosphaerae
ACGACCTTGCCGTCCTTTTCGGCGACCCAGGCGCGCGCGTTCTCGTCCATCAGCACTGGAAGGGTTTGCAGCGTGACGCCCTGCGAGGCAAGTTCCTCCAACGACATTTCGTTTTCACGCACGCTGGTCCGGATCTCGAAGAAGGAAGGCAAATCGGCAGGGACTGCAGGGCGAGTTCGCATGACGTATGTCCCGCCTCGCTAAGCCATCAGCAATGCTTCGTACTCATCGATGAAGTGGTGCAGAGAACTCTCCACCACTGTTACCGCACCATCGATCAGTCCGCAGCGCCCGCTGCCGGGTAGGAGGCGGCAGAGGTTCTCCAGCGCCTCCAGGTCACTGCGCACGCCGCGCCCGGTGTCGATGCGATTGAGCACTTGAGCGAGCTGAAAAGTGCCCCCCTTGCAAGGCGGGCACTGACCACACGATCCTTGCGCAAAGAAGTTCACGTATTCCGCCACCTTGCGGACGATGCCCGTGCCTTCGGATACCACGATCATTGCGCCAGTCCCCAGGCGAGAGCGCCTCTGGCGCACCGAGTCGAAATCAAGCGGAACGTCCAGATCGCCCTTGGTGAGCAGGGTGTTCGAAGGCCCACCGGTAAAGACCGCCTTGAACGCCTTGCCCTGGAGCATCCCTCCGCCGTGTTCGAAGACGAGTTCCTCGAGGGTCGTCCCCATCGGCAACTCGTACAACCCGGGCCGCAATACGTCGCCGGAGAGGGAGTAAAGCTTGGTGCCTGATGCATTCCCGAGCCCCAGGCCGCGATACCACGACGCGCCATGTCGCAAGATACCGGGCACATGCGCCAGTGTTTCGGTGTTGTTGACGATGGTGGGCGCTCCATGCACCCCCATTTCGGCCGGAAAGGGCGGCTTGCGGCGCGGGAAGGGAAAGCCACCTTCGACTGTCGCGATCACGGCAGTCTCCTCGCCACCGATGTAGAGACCTGAGCTCGGCACGACGGAAAGCGATAGCGCCCCACCAAGGGAGTTCTCGATGGCCGCGTAGAGTTCATGCCCACGCCACTGGCTCACGGCATCACGGGTGACGGCAAGGGCGCGCGGCTGATGGGGATTGACGTAGACGACCACGTGATTGGCACGCGTGGCGACGGCGGCGATCAGCGCGCCCTCGATGACCTGGTGCGGCGTGTGCTCGAGCAGGAATCGATCCTTGAATGTGCCAGGCTCGTCCTCGTTTCCGTTGCAGATGACGTACTTGTCCCCGTCCGCCGCACCGGCCACGGGAGCCCATTTGCGATGGGTCGCAAAGCCTGCGCCCCCCATACCCCTCAGGTCGGCCTGTTCAATCTCCGGGATCACCGCAGCGGGCTCTTGCAACGCCTTGGACACACCCTCGCCGCCGCCACGAGCAAGCCAGGCAGGCAGGTCGGCGCCTACCATCATGTCGTCCTTCATCAGCACCTGGTTCGACTTGTGCATCGTTCTGGTCCAAGACAGCTCACCGGACGCCGGCCAGCGAGCGTCCTCGTTCCTTCGGGCGCACGCTCGCATCCGCGCGAAGGTCGAAATTCGCATAGTCCGGGAAGAGCAGCGGTGAACGCAAGTCCAGGGGCAGTCCTGCCAAGGTCAGCTCCCGCTGCCAGGCATGCACGTGAGTGATGCCGGCTCGACCGGTGATCAAACTGCCCGCCGACTCTGCTGCTTTTGCTCCGGCACGTCTTCCCATGCTCAGGATGTCGAGCAGCGCGTTGCCCATCAGTCGGTTGCGACCATGGATGCCGCCAGTCAGCTCGCCAACGCACAGCAGGCCGGCGACGTTCGTCGCGCCGTGCTTGTCGATCGCGACCCCTCCGTTTTGATAGTGCAGCGTCGGGTAAACGAGAAAAGGCTCTTTGGCCGGATCGTGACCGCACTTGTGAGCGAGATGCCGCAGCGTCACCAGACGCTTCTCAAGGATGCCAGGACTTTCCTTCTCGAGCGTGGGCGTGTCGAGAAAGACGCCGACCTGCCCATCGCGCTCGATCCCTCGCCCTTCGCCACATTCACGCAGGATCGCGGAGGCCACCACGTCACGGGCCTTGAGTTCGTCGACGAAGCGTTCCCCTCTTCCGTTGAGCAGCTTGGCACCCGCGGACCGAGCCGCCTCGGAGATCAGCCCGCCCGCAAGGTGGGGCGGATAGGCAATGCCGGTCGGGTGGTACTGGAAGGAATCGAGCTCTCGCAGGCGTGCTCCCATGCGGTACGCGAGAACCAGCCCATCGGCGGTAGCGCCATAGTGATTGGAGGTGGGAAAACGATTGAGGTGCAGCCGGCCCGCCCCGCCCGTCGCGAGGATCACTGAGCGCGCCCGCACCATCACGAAGCTGCGCCACTCCAGGTTGTAAACCACTGCGCCGGCGCATCGTCCGCGCTCATCGGACAGCAGTTCCACCAC
>NZ_JBBKZT010000092.1:0-2353 GCF_037889975.1 Variovorax rhizosphaerae
CTTCGACCGGCCAGACGCCATCGTCTACACCGGGGTCATCAGCGGCCCGGGCGCCCTGACCCAGGCGGGCACCGGCACGCTGACGGTCACGGGCGCCAGTTCCTATTCCGGCACCACGACCATCAGCAGGGGCACCTTGCAGGTCGGAGCCGGTGGCACCAGCGGCACCATCTCGGGGAACATCGTCAACAACGGGGCGCTGGTGTACGGCCGCAACGACACGCGCATCTATGGCGGTGTCATCAGCGGCACGGGCACCGTGACCCAGGCCGGCAATGGCAGCAATAGCATCCTGAACCTGACCGGCTTGAACACCTACACCGGCCTCACGAGCGTCACCGGCGGCGTGCTCGCAGTGAACGGCGCCGTCGCCGGCGGCGCGCAGGTGAACACCGGCGCGAGGCTGCGGGGCACCGGCACTGTGGCCGGCCCGGTCACCGTGGCCGATGGCGGCCATCTCTCGCCGGGCGACAGCCCGGGCACCATCAAAGTGGGCTCGCTGGTGCTCAATGGCGCTTCGCAGATCGACTATGAATTGGGGCTTCCCGGGCAGGTCGGCGGCGACCTGAACGACCTGACCACCGTCACCGGCAACCTCACGCTCGACGGCACGCTCAACCTGGCCAATCTTGGCGGCATGTCGCCCGGCACGTATCGCCTGTTCGACTACAGCGGCGCGCTCACCAACAACGGACTCGCGGTCACGGGATCGCTGCCCAGGGGCTTCGCTAGCAGCGACTTCCTGGTCGACACCGCGACGCCCCGCCAAGTGAACCTGATCGTGCAATCGGGCGGCTTTGCACTGCAATACTGGGACGGCGTGAACACCACGGCCAACAGCGTCGTCGATGGCGGCACGGCCACATGGAACACCGCGACCACCAACTGGACCAACGCCGCCGGCGCGGTCAACGCGCCTTGGCAAAGCGGCTTCGCCGTCTTCCAGGGGACCGCCGGGACCGTCACGCTGGGCCAGAACATCGCGATCGAGGGCATGCAGTTCCGCACCACCGGGTACACGATCGAGGGTGCAGGCTTTACGCTGGCGGGTGAGCCGGAGACGATCATCCGTGTCGATCCCTTGGTCACCGCCACCATCAACGCGCCCATCGTCGACGGCACCAATGGCCCTGCGAAACTGATCAGTTCCGATGCGGGCCTGTTGGTGCTCGGCGGCGCCAACACCTATTCCGGCGGTACTGCCATCAACGGCGGCTCGGTGCAGGTGGGTGCCGACAACAACCTCGGCGCAGCCAGCGGCGGACTCAGCCTGAACAAGGGCACGCTGATCACCAGCGCGACTTTCGGCAGCGCGCGCAACATCGATCTCGGCAGCGACGGCGGCACCTTCGCGCCGATGGCGGGCACGACCTTGAGCCTCACAGGCCCGATCTCCGGCGCCGGCATGCTCACCCAGGGCGGCAGCGGCACCCTGGTGCTCAGCGGCGCCAACAGCTACGCGGGTGGCACCTTCCTCGCCAATGGCGTGCTCGCGGTTGCGAGTGATGCCAATCTGGGCGCATCCGGCGGTCCGCTGGAATTCGGCGGCGGCACCTTGCGCGCGGACGCCGACCTGAGCCTTGCCGTCACACGTACCGTCACCTTCGATGCCCCGGGCGGCCGCATCGACACCAACGGTCACACCGCCACGGTGGCGCAGAGCATCGGTGGCAGCGGTGGGCTCACGAAGCTGGGCGGCGGCACGCTGGTGCTCGCCGGCAACAACGCCTACGAAGGCGGCACGACCATCAACGCGGGCACCTTGCAGATCGGCAACGGCGGCAGCACGGGCTCCTTTGGTGCCGGCGATGTCACCAACAACGGTGTCCTCGCGTTCAACCGCAGCGACATCAGCGTCGTGGCTAACGCGATTTCGGGTAGTGGCTCGTTGCAGCAGATCGGCACGGGCACCACCGCGCTGACGGGCACCAACACCTACACAGGCGGCACCAGCATCTCGGGCGGTACGCTGCAACTCGGCAGCGGCGCCGACACCGGATCGATCACCGGCAACGTGGCCGTCAACAACGGCACGCTCGCCTTCAACCGCAACAACCTCTACACCTTCGACGGCCTCATCTCTGGCGGCGGTGGCGTTAGCCAGGCCGGCACGGGCACCACCGTGCTGTCGGCCGCGAACACCTACGGCGGCGCCACGACGGTGGCCGCCGGCACCTTGCGTGCAGGCGCGGCCAATGCCTTGAGCCCCAATTCGGCCTACACCGTGGCGAACGGCGCCACGCTAGTGTCCTGAGTTAGAAATTCATTGAATTAATTGTCTGCCGGCGGATCAATCGTGTAGTGTGGCAACACGACGAGGTGATCATGAGAGGCAGACCCAAGACACAACTCG
>NZ_JBBKZT010000093.1:0-2216 GCF_037889975.1 Variovorax rhizosphaerae
AACAGCGTGCGCCTGCACTCCAAACTGGGCAACTTGCCGCCCAATGCCTTCGAGCAGCAATTGGCAATCAAACAACCTATCGCAGTGTCTGAAAAAACTTGACCAGCACAGACCTTCGCCTCAGTCCACTGCGCACCTTCTGTCACGCCTTCTCCGAAATTGATGCTGGTGCGGCGCGGGCTGCGATTGACCATCAGTCTGACCACGTCGCCACGCGCGTAGTGCCCCGACGGATCGTAGGCCGCCTTTGCGACCGCAATCGTGGACAGATCAATGTCCGCGTAAAGAATGCCTTCCTGATCCTGCGGCATGTGATCCACCAATGGTTGACCATCAGGGCCAAAAATCATGGAGTACCCACCGCCCGGCTTGCCGCCATCTGAGTTCAGCAACAACGCCTTTTCAGGCGTATCGCACATGACGTCGAACATGTCCTGCCCCGTGATGGCACTCGCATGCAAGACGAAGCAGCCGCCTTCCAGTGCATAAATCTGACTCGCAGAAAGGTTCACCTCATGTCCCAGCGCATAAGCAGTACCGCGATAAAGCGTGAACGATGGCCACGAAGCAACATGGACTTGCTCGTGCATCGAGTACATAGCGTACTTAGACAACGGCTGGATGTGCTCGGCACAGCAGAGTGCGCCCAAGCGACCGACGCTGGTGTCGACCACCTGAAAATCTGAGCCGTCGCCCTCTCCGAACAGTGTGCGCTCCACATGAGTGGGCTTGAGCTTGCGGCGCTTGAAGACCATCTCGCCCTTGTCGCTGATCAACGCCTGGCTGATGTAGAGCGAGCCGCCATCGATTTCCGAGAAACCGATCACCACGTTGATGTTCGCTTTTGCAGCCGCCGCCGCGATGGATGCGAGTTCCGGTCCATCCGCGCGCAACGAGTTGGCGTGGTAGCGCGACACGAACTGCATGCCCCAGGCTGGCGTACCGAGCCAAAGCCACCAAGGGTAGCCGGGTATGAACACTTCGGGAAAGGCCAGCAGTTTCGCCCCGTTCGAGCCCGCCTCGGCGATCAGACTGGTGGCCTTTTCTGTGGAAGCCGCAGCGTCCAGAAACACAGGGGCCGCTTGCACGACGGCGATCTTGAATGCAGTTTCGGACATTGGTTTTCCTTGGGGTGATGAAAGTGAAGTTACTTGCGCGGCATGTCGCGTCGCACGCCGAATGGATCAACCGGCCACTTGCGCGTGATCAGGCTCCAGGCACCGCCGGGAGCGAACACCATCGTGACGATCGCGAGAGAGCCAAGTCCAATGAAGTACCGGGAGCCGTATGACGCGAAGCTCTCGCGCAGAAGGAAGTAGAGAAGCGTGCCGAGGATCGGCCCTTCCAACGTCCCGATGCCACCGAGCACTGCAATGAAGATCGCCGCCGCTGACCAGTTGAGAGAGAACGTAGCGTCCGGCGTGACCTGCAATGTGTTCATGTAGGCCACTGCGCCTGCCAAGCCGGTGAGCGAGCCCGCGATGACCCACAAAGCGAGTTTCGCCTGCCGGATCGACACCCCTGATGCCGCAGCCGCCGCCTCCGAGTCGCGCACGCTCATGAGCGCCAAGCCAAGCCTGCCCCTCAGGATCATGCGTGCAACGAGAAGCGTCCCAGCACCGACCACCAGCGCGGCCCAATAGACACCTGCGTTGCGGGTCCATCGGTCGAAGCTGCTCAATGCCTCCAGTGGCATGCCGCCACCGGCACCGAGCCATTCGTTGTTCAACGTCAGTATCCGCGGCATCTCGGCAAGCACCCAGGTGCCGACGGCAAAGTGCGCACCACTGAGGCGGAACATCGGGAATGCGCTGATGGCGGCGAAAAGGCCCGTGGCGACCGCCGCGAGAGGCAGCATCAGCCAAGGATTGAGTTCAAGCCTGTTCGACAGTGCAAACAGCGCATAAGCACCAACGCCGACAAACATCTGATGGCCGACGACCACCAGGCCGCCGTAACCGGAGAGCAAGTTCCAAGCAAGCGCGATTGCGAACACGGTGAAGACTTCCACCATCAAGCGCTGCGTCGCAAAGTTGGTAAACCAGGGCACGGCCGCCAGGACGCCGCACAGCAACAAGACTGCGATGGCGTAGGAGAAAGTAAATCTAGCAGGCCGTTGAAAAACCGCTCATTGGCACGCGTTTTCCCCTTGCAATTCGGACTCGGGTCTTCATCCAGTACGTCGGGTCACGCGAGGGCGGTGGAATCGAGTCCGC
>NZ_JBBKZT010000094.1:0-2117 GCF_037889975.1 Variovorax rhizosphaerae
TACTTGCAGCTTGAACTCCGCGTTGAATGTTCGTCGTAGCTTCTTGGTCATCTTCCTCTTCCAGGTGGTTGCCACCTATCGAGGTGTCCGGGGAAATTAGACCAGCACAGGCCTCCTCTTCAGATCGTCGGGAAACGCCAGAAAGCGGTTGGCGGAACCCTGCTGCACCCGTGGCTAGAAGCGCCTCTCCACTCCCCGAGCAGCGTCCCTCTACCGTCAAAATTGGATCGGATTCAGTTTGTTCTACAGTCCTCAAAAGGAGGGCGCGATCCCCGCAGCCGCACCGGCCCCGCAAGCAAGGCGGCTGGCCTTGCTGTTGAGCGAACTATCGGCCCGGAAGTACCCCACGACATTGCCGCGCTGTGGTGACCAGTCATTGCTGCCATTTACTTGGGCAGCGACGTGGCCTGCTTGCCCGCTTCCATCACAAAGCCAGCCCTCAGTGAGTGCGCAGCGAACTCTCCCTCCACCCCGGCCAGCGCACAGCGCTCCTTCACAATGTCCCGCACCGCCGCAGGTACCAGTGGCTCGCTCAGATGCCCGCCCTTGCGGATGCGCCGGAAGCGGGCGCCTTTCTCGATACCACTGGCGGCCAGCCAAGCCTGCATGATTACCTCGTAGTTCTCGTAGTTGCCACACTACCCGATTTGATTCAATGAATTTCTAACTCGGCTCTCTAGCGTCCGCTCGGGCGACAAGGCGCTGTCAGCGCGTTGGGGGGCGTTGATGCATCACCCGATACACGATCAGAGCATCACCTTTCAAATTCCACCGTGATAGCTCCTATGGCCGCTGCGTTTGCATTCGGTGCGTAGGTGAACTTGAGCTTGTGACCATCCCAGAAGAAATAATTGCAATCGGTTGGGAAGTCGCGCCATTTCATGCACACGGCGCCGTCATCTTTCACCTCCCACGCTCCCGAGACACCGCTCATGCCGCCGCCCTTATAAGGACGGCCGACCGTGCTGCCGAAAACGCTGCCACCGCTGCTCACATCCCATCGCACTCTGTGCCCGTCGGTCCGAACGGTGAACAACATAACCTTGCCTGACAGCGTAGGCCCGATTTCATCCTTTGATAGGAATCGGAGCGCACCTGTGAGTCCCGAGGCGGGGCGCGCTATGCAACGTCGCTCGCTGGCGGCCCGCGCCGGTTGTGACTTCCGTAACTTCGCCATCGGCGCACTTGTAATCTTCGACGTAGTAGAACGAGATAACACCGGGCTCGTGGCGCCCTTCGGGTGCATCATGCTTCAAGTACCAGACCGGCGGCCAAGGCCGCAAGCGTGAAATTCCTGGGGGCCACGGTATGCACCGTTTTACACGATCGCGAGTTTGATTGGCCGATATGACTTCATTGATCTGTATCTGTCCGAGCAGCCCCGTTGCTCAGATGTCCATCACGTAACGCAGCATGTGGAACGGAACTCGCCATGAGGAGGCGTCCTCGCATTCGACACTTGCGGTTCGCTGGTTCACCCGAGCGATGACGCCGACTCGAGCGTGCAGATGGCGATCGACGAAGGAGACCTTGTCGCCACGCTTGAAGTCTGCGCGCAGAGGCCTTGCCGGTTGTGGCGGTGGTGCCGGGGATGTGGCTTCGGGATCCTGGCCCGGCGCTGGTGGCTCTATGGCCCCGTAGGGCAAGGTCCACTGCACGCGCGTCTCGGCCTCCTGCAGCAAGACCTGGGTGTCCTTCATCTGCACGATGCGCGCGTTGCGCATCTGGTCATGCTTCCAGTCGTAGAAGCGCACGACCTGCCCGAGATGCAGGAGTCACCGCAGGGCCACGATGCGCCTGGGATCCGTGAGCAGGCGCTCCACGAGCATGCTCAGCTGGATCAACTCCAGGCTGGTCGCGTTGTCCAACGCGTCCACCAGCGTCTGGTCCTGCATCGGCGGCGTACGGTTCACGCCGGCTTCCAGTGCATGGGCAGCAGGTCCTCGAGTCGATCCTGACGATGAGCGTTGATGCGCTGGAGCACGTCACGCAGGTACGCGTAAGGTTCGATGCCGTTGAGCCTTGCGGTCTCGACCAGGCTGAAGACGACCGCCGCGGCCCGCCCGCCACGCTCGGAGCCCGCGAACAGCCAGTTCTTCCTCGATACCGAGACCGGT
>NZ_JBBKZT010000095.1:0-2061 GCF_037889975.1 Variovorax rhizosphaerae
TCGCGGCCCCGGCGGCGGCTATGAGCTCAGACGCATGGCTTCCGAAATCACGATCGCCGACATCATCGCGGCGGTCGATGAGTCCATCGACGCAACCCTATTCGGCGGCGAGGAAAATTGCCTGGGCGAAGCCGGCCGCTGTGTGACACATGATCTCTGGGCCTCGCTAAACCAGCACAGAGTCGAGTTCCTGAGTTCCATCACGCTGTAAAAGCTGGCGGACGATCAACTCGCCAATGGCGTGAAGGTCGAGAACATGCCGGTCGTGAAGCGCGGAATAATGGAGCGGCCGGTGGCCAAGCCCATTCGCGTCAAGGCGAATTCGGTGTGTTCGCACTGGGCAAGGACTTGGCCGAGACCTGATTTTGCCGGAGGCTGCGGAATGGCCAATGATGCATCACGCGGGCACTGCGACTCGCAATCGGATCTTGACCCGCGTCCTCAACACAATTGGCCATCATCGGTCAGTCGGGAAGTTAAACCGACTTGCGGTTGGATACTGTTTGCGTCTTGGCCAGCAGACTGACGCGTGCGGCCGGTGCGTCCCGCGTTTTGCTTTTCCCCACCAAGGGACGCACCCCGCGCCAGTGACCGTACATTGACTATGCTGCTGGCGGCTTGAGCCAACTCCGTAGGGCGCGCACAATGGTGAAACCACACAGGAGAGCAGACATGGACAAGCGATCTTTCTTGTCAGCAGGGCTTCTGGGCGTGCTCGCCGCGGCATGCACCACCACCTCCATCAAGGGCGGCGATCCGGCAGCCAAGCGCGCCAGCATTGACGCTGGCGTCGACAGTTCACTGTCCAGGCTCTACTCGCAGGCGCCGGGCTCGCGTGAAATGACGAGCAAGGCCAAGGGGGTGCTCGTGTTCCCCGCAGTGGTCTCCGCCGGGCTTGGCGTGGGTGGCTCCTACGGGCAGGGGGCGCTGCGCGTCGGCGGCAAGACCGTGGGCTATTACAGCACCACCGCAGCGTCCGTCGGCTTGCTTGCCGGCGCCGACTCCAAGGCTGTCTACGTGCTCTTCATGACCCAGGAGTCGCTGGACAAGTTTCGCGCGAGCAACGGCTGGACCGCCGGCGCCGATGCCTCGGTCACCATGCTCAAGGTCGGCGCGTCCGCAGCCGTCGACACCCAGACCGCGCAGCAACCAGTCGTGGGTTATGCCCTGAGCAATGCCGGCCTGATGGCCAACCTCAGCCTTGACGGCACCAAAATCAACAAGCTCGACTTTTGATCTTTTCGGGGAGCTCAGGGCCTTGTAGCGACCTTCAACTTTGCGGGCCGAACATCGGCGGCGCATTGCGGCTACCAGCCACTTTGATGCCGAGCGAAGCCAAAACCGAGGACTTGACCGTCGCAGCGCCGCCAATGCTCCAGAGGTGGCCGATCTCGCCGTACAGGTTTGTCGCAGGGTTCAACGCCAGCGGCCGCCTCGGCTGCGCTGTAGCCGCTCCCGCTCGAGATCGCCAGGGCTCCCTCCGGGCCGATGAAGGTGGTTACGCTGTCGCCGAAACTCGCCCAATACAGGTTCAGGCGAGCGTACGGTTCCAGTCGTCCGGCACCGGTGGCGAGATTGCCCTTGATGCGCACGCCCAAGCGCCCGATCCAGCCGTCGCCAAGGTCCTGGCGAATTGCGCGCCGCTGAGCAGCATGACGTCGATCCTGGTGCGCTGCCATGCAATCTGTGCCTGAGGTTCCAGGCTCCAGCGCGCGCTGAGGGCGAATGGCTTGCCCACCTCCACCGAGGCGGCAACGCTGCTGGCCTTGCCGCCCGCGCCCAGGTTGATGTCGGGGCGTATCGTGAAGCGCTGGCTGCCGCCTTGCAGCACGCTGTCGACGTACAGCCCACTGGACGTCATCCAGGTCGCGTACGCGCCGAGGTAGCGCGACTGCAGTTCGTTGTAGCCCCGCGGGCGATGATGCCCCGGGCGTTGCCGCTCACGTCGGAGCTGGCTGGTAGTAGACGGGTGCCGGGTCGGCCAGGCCGACTTCCACGCCCGGTAGGGAAATACCGACGGACCAGTTGGTCGCGGCGCTTGCTGAAGCGGCACCCGTGAGT
>NZ_JBBKZT010000096.1:0-1963 GCF_037889975.1 Variovorax rhizosphaerae
ATTTCCCTCAACCTCGTAACAAAGGAGATGGAAATGTCGACAACCTCAGCAGTCCAACAAACCGAGAAGACGGCAGTCCAAGGCGATCTGTACATCAGCTTCGAGCTAGGCGACAAATCGTGGAAGTTGACCGCCAGTGATGGTCGCCCAAGCTCAAGCCGGTACAACCTGGAAGCCGGCGACACTGACGCCGTTGTGCGCTGCGTCGCCAAGGCCAGGGCGCGATGCAAACTCGGGTTGGAGAGCGCGGTGCACTCGTGCTATGAAGCGGGGCGCGACGGCTGGTGGCTGCATCGATGGCTGATCAAGCAGGGTGTGGACAACATCGTGGTCGACTCCTCCAGTATCGAAGTGAACCGTCATGCCAAGCAGGCGAAGACTGACCGACTTGATGGCGACAAGCTGTTGGCAATGCTGCTTCGCCATCATCGTGGGGATCGCGTGTGGTCGGTGGTGCGCGAGCCCACACCTCAGGACGAGGACGCGCGACGCACGCACCGAGAACTTGCCCGGCTGACGCAGGAGCGCGTCTCTCACACGAACCGCATCGGCTCGCTGCTGGTTCTGCACACCTGCGTCCGCGAATCATCATCGGCGGACGCGACTGGGCTCGCTGGTGGGAACGCCATTGCGAGCAGGTGCCACCTGGCTTGCGCGCTGAAATCGAGCGCGAGAACGCTCGGCTGGCGCTGGTCAAACAGCAGGTGAAACTGATGGAGGCCGAACGGCGTCAGCAACTTGCCGATGGCGAGCAACCACTGGTTGCGCAACTGGCCCGGCTACGCGCAATCGGTCCCATGGGGGCCTGGGTATTGGTGAAGGAGGTGTTCGGCTGGCGACGGTTTGCCAATCGGCGTGAGTTGGCTGGCTGCCTTGGGCTGGCACCCACGCCGTATGCCAGCGGCAACAGCCAAATCGAGCAGGGCATCAGCAAGGCCGGCAACAAACGCGCGCGCACCTTGCTTGTCGAACTCTCATGGTCCTGGCTGCGCTGGCAGCCCGAAAGCGCCCTGACGCAATGGTTCAACCGACGCTTTGCTGGCGGGGGCAAGCGCATGCGTCGCGTTGGCATCGTCGCCCTCGCTCGGCGGCTGGCGATTGCGTTGTGGCGCTATCTGCAGAACGGTGAGATTCCGTTGGGGGCCTCGCTCAAGCCCGCGATTTCTTGAAGGCCTGCGCCGACGTGTCATAACGCCAGGCTAGTATCGCATCATGATCAAAGGTCGACGCGCCCGTGAGCTCGGCGGGTCACTGCACCAAAGTGACCGTCCCATTAGATGGGGCGCGCCGGTAACTGGGGGTTTGCCAGTGCGCTTCGCGCGCATGCAGCATGAGGTGCAAGGGTGTTCGCATCCTGGCACGGATAGAAGTTCGTCCGAGCATTGGCTCGAACACTTGTCATACCCCGACCACGGATCAGGATGCGACACCGGCGGCGCACGCGCCCGTCTTCAAGCAATCTAACCAGGTGCCAATCATGAAAAGCTCTTCATCAAGTCATTGACCAAGCCTTGACAGACGAGTCCTCATAGAAGCCGAGCTCGCCGAGAAGGGAGCCGACATCGACGTGCTGCGCCAGATGGTGCAGTTCATGGTCCAACGCCTGATGGAGCTCGATGTCGAAGGCCGCTGCGGCGCCGCCTATGATGAGAAGAATCCTGAACGTCTGAACAGCCGCAACGGCTACCGCGAGCGCACCTGGGACACCCGGGCTGGCAGCGTCGAATTGAAGATCCCCAAGCTGCGCCAGGGCAGCTACTTCCCCGAGTTCCTGGAGCCCCGGCGCACCGCCGAGAAGGCCCTCACCGCCGTCATTCAGGAGGCCTACGTACAGGGCATCTCGACCCGCTCCGTGGACAACCTGGTCAAGTCGCTGGGCATGAGCGGCGTCTCCAAGAGCCAGGTCAGCCGCCTGTGTGGCGAGCTTGATGAGCGCGTCAATGCGTTCCTTGGACGCCAGATC
>NZ_JBBKZT010000097.1:0-1902 GCF_037889975.1 Variovorax rhizosphaerae
GGATCGCGGTAGGGACGCCCATTGCTGGGCGCCCCCCGCACAGATCCCAGCGTGCGCAACTAACGCACTGGGCTCCTACCTTGGGTGGTTGACGGCAAAGCGCTCGCTCGGCCACGGATGAAGGATTCGGGGCGTCGGTAACCAGTCTCCCGCGATTTTGCTCAGGCGTGTCCACGTCATCCCGTCCTTCTGACTACGGCGCCGAAGCGTCCGTAGCCAGAGGCGCATGACTTGGTATCGGAACAGCCCGAGCGCGCGGATGTTTGTGGGTACTGCGTGGTAGGCAAAGTAACCCGTGACCACCGACTTCAGCCACTTACCCTGTTCAGGAATCGTGGCGTGCATGCGCTTGCGCAGAGTCCTCTTGACTTCTTCGAGGCGCACCCTCATCCGGTCGACCCTTGTCTTGCGGTGGAGCAGGAATGCTCCACGTCGGGACCTGCCGCAGATGAAGATGAAGCCCAGGAACGTGAAGGTCTCTGGCTTGCCCATGCCGCGCCGCCGCCGGCGTCCGGCCGCATGGCGGCCGAACTCCAGCAAGCGCGTCTTCTCCCCGTGCAGTTCGAGCCCAAATTGCTCGAACCGCGTTCGCATCGCATCCCAGAAGCGCCTCGCATCGGCTTCATGCTCGAAACCGGCCACGATATCGTCGGCATAGCGCACGACGATCACGTTGCCGGTGGCTTCTCGCCTCCGCCATTGGTGGGCCCAGAGGTCGAAGACGTAGTGCAGGTAGACGTTTGCGAGCAGTGGCGAGACCACTGCTCCTTGCGGAGTCCCCGTTTCACTAACGCTCCAGTTCCCCTCTTCCAGGACGCCCGCCTTGAGCCACTTGCGCACAAGGCGAATGACGCGCTCGTCACCGATCCGGTGCTCCAAGAACCGGACGAGCCATTCCTGGCTGACCGAATCGAAGAAGCTCCGAATATCCGCGTCGAGAATCCAGTTCACCGGGGTATTGCTTATCGCCACCGACAGTGCATCAAGCGCATCGTGCTGGCTTCGTCCGGGCCGAAACCCATACGATAGCCCGAGGAAGTCTTCCTCATAGATGGCGTTGAGCACCGCGACGAGCGCACGCTGAACGATCTTGTCCTCCAGCGCGGCAATGCCGAGCGGCCGCTGCTTGTCGGTGCCAGGCTTGGGAATGAACCTTCGCCTGACGGGCAGCGCCCGATAACTGCCGCTATGGAGCCGTGCATGCAGGTCTTGGAGGTTGCCCTCCAGCCCCGCCTCGTAGTCCTCCCATGTCACGCCATCAACCCCCGGGGCGGCACGGCGCTTGAGCGCCAGGAACGCATCCCTCAGCAGGTCGACCGTCACGTGGTGCAGCAGCGCAGTGAACTTCTCCTTCTTCCGCTGCCTTGCAGCTTGCCGTACACGGTCCAGCCCCTGTGACACGCTACCGCGGCTCTGAGTCCGTCGCGTGTGCGGTTGTCCCGTGTTTCCCTTGGTCCCGGCCCTTGGCTCCACCCACTCCGCCGCCGGCATCCCGGCCTTGTTCGCAGGCTTCACAGCTACTATGGCCGAGTCTGACTTCTCGGGTCCGTACATCATCGGCTACGGCTCCTCGCCTTCCCGACGCGGGCCAGTCCCTTGCGGCGGCTGGTCAAACCCGAGATCTCCCGGTTCCCGTACAAGGAGCGTGTGCACATGCCAGTGTCTTCGACCACGCTGGGTCGTTCGGGCGCTTGCGATTGCGCGCCCGGACGTGTTGCCTTCCGCCTTGTCGACAGCGTCAGCACCCAGATAATCAATATTTTCGAGGCTCAATGGCTGGCCTATGCGTTCCCCTACCGACGCTTCGCAGTCATCCTCACGGATGCCTGCGCACGGCTCGGGGCCGATGTGGTTCGCTATTCCTTCATCGCAGTGGACTTGCACCACCTACTCCTTGCCGGT
>NZ_JBBKZT010000098.1:0-1786 GCF_037889975.1 Variovorax rhizosphaerae
AAGTCGCGCAGGTCAGCAGCTCCTGTACATCTTTCGACGGCAGCCGCCCGTGAGCGATAACACCGTGTGCCTGCATCGCAGCTGCGAGCTCCGGGTCTTGAATCGGCGATCCCACGTCGTGTATCTCGACACCGTTTACAGCGGCCCAGCGAAACAGGGGCTCGCCCCCCGCTTGCCAGGTGTTGGTGCGCAACGGCTCGGTTCCAAAGACCACCGCCACCTTCTTCTCGCGCATTGGAGGCAGTTCGGAAAGTTCGCCGACAGTGGAATACACCGGCAGACAGATGTGCGGCAGGTCGCCCGCTTCAGTTTCCAGCCAATCATGGACGTAGTGGGTATTCGATATCCAGAAATCGGACCGCTTGGCCAGTTGGCTGGCGACATAGCGCTGCGCCCGCCACACCCAGAACACGGACGAAGTGATCCGCTTGCTGACGGCGTAGGCTTCGTGCATGAACACGCCGAAGCGTTTCATCCGCGGCCTGTTGCGGCGTACCCAGGCAAGCAGATGAAAGGGGGCGCCGTAGCGCGCGTATTCGTAGCCGGAGACATTGAGCAGTACGGTGTCGCCGTCGACGCGCAGGTCCTTGTGAAACGTAAGCACCCGGGCATTGCCCGTATGTTTAGCCAACATATTGGAATAGTCAGTCACTCCGCCCGGTCGGCCGGACATGATGATCGAGATGCGGTCACCCGGGTTCTCTAGCGTAACTTTGTCGGTGAGTTCAACTTGAGCGGCGCGCGGGAGTACGAGGTAGGGCACAAACGGCGGATTGCTCCGCCGCAGTTCCGCACTTCCAGTGCTTAAACGGCGAATGACTCTGTCGGCCATTGCTGCGACTCCCCTTTACAGAAACATGTCAGTTGCAGCATAGTTCCGGAAATTCGCAAAGACTTCCCATGTAACATTCGATATCAAAGTCTGTACCCGTTGCCTAAGGGCGCGTGTCAGGAATTTGAGACTGACCCTGTAGGCCGCGCGGGGCCGCTATCCGCCGCGCCCAACCCTCTAGTCCCACAGCGGCTTGGTCAGATGGTGGCGGCCCTGACGGCGCTGGGTGTCGTCCATCTCCGCGAGAGCGCCTTCGGCATGGTAGATCCGTGCCCAGCGCTGTAGCGCTTCGGTGGCCACGACGCTGGCGGCGGGTCCTCCGCAGCTAAGTTCCTCGACGTATCGCCTAGCATGCGCGGCGCAGACCGCTGACCTGCGCCGCGGGTAGACCTTCGCGTCCAACACAGCGTTGTAGCCCGCGTACTGGTCGGTGATCAAGGTGCCGTGCCACGGCGGCTCCAGATATGGCGGCCACCGGGTACTGCGCCCCTCGGCCCAGGCAGAACTCGTAGATCACGCCAGGGTGCGGGTCATGGTGACTGCGCGCCCAGGCCCAGACGTAGCCTTCTTCGTCTTACCTGAGCCGGGGTCCAGCAGCGGCACCGGCGTCTCGTCGGCGTGCAGCACCCGGCAACTGAGGATGAAGCGTCGGTGCGCCTCGTAAAGCGGTTCGAGCTTCGCGCCGCCGGCGCCGCCCCAGGCCGCCAGCGTGGAGCGTGGGGTGTGCACGCCTGAGCGCGCGTTGGCGTTGGAGTTGGAGTTGGTGTTTGAGCGCACTGCGCAGGGGCATTTCTTGGAAACTGCTCTTTCGAGGCCGCGCGACATTTCGATGCCCAGCAGGGATCCCGCCGAATGGAGATCGGCGATGTCATTGGCAATCGCCTTCAGGACCTCTTTGTCAACCGGCAGAAATCGAGCCCAGGTAGGCGCGAACGCCTGGTCATTGGACAAATG
>NZ_JBBKZT010000099.1:0-1505 GCF_037889975.1 Variovorax rhizosphaerae
CCGCAACCGCAGCGTCGTGCTGGATGGTGCTGGAAAGTCAGTCTGGACGCACGACAAGCTGACGCAGGTCGAATTGACCGGGCCGATGATCCAGGAGGGCAATAAGCCGGGGGACCTTCTGACGCTGATTCCGACGCCGATCGGTACGCATGCGATCGCGATTTGCCTCGACTTGGCGCAGGCTGCCACATCCAACGAGACGGCGCTGAAAAGGGTGCCCGTGCGTTGGCTATGGGTGCCCAGCATGAGCGCTTCCGTGTCCGCCCATCTGGCGCAGTCCAGAACACTCTGCGTGCAGCGCCTCATCACGATTTGCTGCGCCAACCAGTCCCAAGCCAACTTCGGAGAAGGAATCGAACTCGGCACGTCAACGGGTCTCAGTTTTGCGTGGGTTAACGAAGGCAACTCTTCGGCGGCTGCCAAGCCCTTGGCGAGGGACTGCGGCGAGGCGAGCGGCGGCAAATGGCACGTCTTCGATCTGGCCCTCGAACCAGCGGCACCCTAACGCGAATGCGCAAATTTTGCTAAACTGTTCTGAACTGTTTACTCAGGAGTCCGAAATGACGATTGCGTCCCCGACCACACCCGTCAGGCCACTGGCCAAGATTTCGGCGAAGGATGCACGTGCGCTTTCGGGGCAGCTTCCGATGTGGACCCACTCGGTCGCGGAGCTGGAATGCTGGCCACCCGAGCGACTGTTGAACGAGGCGCAACGCACGATCGAGCGCGAGCAGCGATTCCCGCCGGAGCTGGCCCAGCGATTGGACGACGTTTTTCTCGCGAAGACACAACAGCTGCTCGCCGCGCCACAGCACGCCCAGGAAAGTGACTTCCGGACGCTCGGCCTGCTCATCGGCTCGATTGCCTCCGACCAGGTCGAGGATGAACTCGACGCCATGCCGGAACGCTATGGTGCCCGCTGGAAGGTACTCAGCGACCTGATGGGCATCACGCTCAAGGTTCGGGACTTTCGCGATGGCGCTGCCGCTCGTCACAGAGTGCCGCAGCATTCATGGGAACGCGTTGCCGATGCGATCCTGGGTGAAACGGGCCGTGGTCTTTCCTGGGGCGAACTTGCCGCGATCCTTGCGGATGCGATGGAAGGCCCGAAGAGCAAGGGCGGCATTTCGCAATTGCTAACAAGCATGCACGCGAAGGGCTGGGTGGAGTCTTTCTCGCGAGGTCGCAACAAGTACTTCTTTGCGGGACCGAACATCTCAGAGTCAGAAGCCTGGAAGCGGCGAAACGTGTTCCATGCGCCGGCCGGTCATGCGATGGCAACTGCATTGCCTGAACCTAGCCAAAAGTTGAAGCTAGCAAGGGTCGCGAAGGCCGTCGCTGCACCCGCCTCAACGGGGCATGCGCCGGCTATTGCGCACGGCCCTCTGAATGCGAAGAGATGGATTCGTGGCAAATCTGCGAAGAGCGGCGCTGGCGCGCCCCGCAAGCAGGGCGTTTGATCGAACGCAAGAAGCACTCTCCTCGAAGTGCACCAACTCCGGTGC
>NZ_JBBKZT010000100.1:0-1497 GCF_037889975.1 Variovorax rhizosphaerae
AAGTCATGAATGCAACCATCGCGCAAGCCGCGCCCGCCGTCATCTCTGCCGCCGCACTGAAGACCTCGATCAAGGTCGAGCAACTCACCTGCACCATCGGCGCAGAACTGTCCAACATCGACCTCGGCGCCGCTTCCCGCGACCCGGAAACGGTCGCCGAACTCCGCAGCCTGCTGCTCAAGCACCGCGTGCTGTTCTTCCGCGACCAGGACATCACGCGTGCCGAGCACGTCACCCTGGCCCGCCACTTCGGCGACCTGGAAGACCACCCTGTGGCCGGCAGCGATCCGGACCATCCGGGCCTGGTGCGCATCTACAAGTCGCCCGACACGCCCAACGACCGCTACGAGAACGCCTTCCACACCGACGCCACCTGGCGCGAGAAGCCGCCCTTCGGTTGCGTGCTGCGCTGCGTCGAATGCCCGCCGGTCGGCGGCGACACCATCTGGGTCAACATGGTCGAGGCCTACAACCGCCTGCCAGACGACGTCAAGCAGAAGATCGCCGGCCTGCGCGCCCGCCACAGCATCGAAGCCAGCTTCGGCGCGGCCATGCCGATCGAGAAACGCCTGGCGCTGCACGCCCAGTTCCCGGACGCCGAGCACCCCGTGGTGCGCACCCATCCGGAAACCAACGAGAAGGTTCTTTTCGTCAACGCCTTCACGACGCACTTCACCAACTTCCACACGCCGGCCAACGTGCGCTTCGGCCAGGACTACACCTCGGCCGGCCGCGACCTGCTGGGCTACCTGATCGAGCAGGCAGCGGTCCCCGAGTACCAAGTGCGCTTCCGCTGGAAGAAGAACAGCATGGCCTTCTGGGACAACCGCAGCACCCAGCACTACGCGGTCATGGACTACGCGCCCTGCCACCGAAAGATGGAACGCGCCGGCATCGTCGGTGAAGCCACGTTCTGACCCGGCCCACCTCCCCTCCCAACTATTTCCACGAGGTCATCAAATGAACTTTCTCGACGGCTCCCTCTATCCTGAAAACCAGCAACCCCTGATCATCACGGCCGCGCCCTACGCGCCGTCGTGGGTGCCCTCCGACTTCCCCGAGGACATCCCCGTCACGATCGAGCAGCAGGTCCAGAAGGCGGTCGACTGCTACAACGCCGGCGCCACCGTGCTGCACCTGCACGTGCGTGAACTCGACGGCAAGGGCAGCAAGCGCCTGTCGAAGTTCAACGAGCTGATCGCCGGTGTGCGCAATGCCGTGCCGGAAATGATCATCCAGGTCGGCGGCTCCATCAGCTTCGCGCCGGAGAACGAAGGCGCCGCCGCCAAGTGGCTGAGTGATGACACGCGCCACATGCTGGCCGAACTGGACCCCAAGCCAGACCAGGTCACCGTGACCATCAACACCTCGCAGATGAACGTGGTGGAGCACTGGGAGTACGAGGACTACAAGGGCACCTCGATGGAAGACCCGGCGGTCTTCAACGCCTACAAGGAAATGACCGTTCCGGCGCAACCCGGCTGGGCCGAGGAGCAC
>NZ_JBBKZT010000101.1:0-1457 GCF_037889975.1 Variovorax rhizosphaerae
TCTGAACCGCCCCGGATTTTGAGGAGGCTCCTTCGATTGAGAATGGAGCCAAGATGAGGAAGTCACCGAAGTTTTCCCCCGAGGTCATGGATCGCGCGGTGCGCATGGTCTTTGACGCCAAGGACCAGTACCCGTCGCAGTGGGCGGCGATCGAATCGATTGCCGGCAAGATCGGCTGCACGGGCGAGACGCTGCGCAAGTGGGTGCGCCAGGGCGAGCGCGACAGCGGCGTACGGCCGGGCGCGACCAGCGTCGAACAGCAGCGCATCAAGGAGCTCGAGCGCGAGGTTCGCGAACTGCGTAAGACCAATGAGATCCTGAAGTTGGCCAGCGCGTATTTCGCCCAGGCGGAGTTCGACCGCCAACTCAAGAAATGAACGCCTTCATTGACGAGCATCGCGCTCGTTGCGGGGTCGAGCCGATCTGCCGCGCGCTGCAGATCGCCCCGTCGGCATACCGGCGCCACGCGGCGCGTAAGCGCGATCCGGCGCTGCTGTCCGCGCGAGCCCAGCGTGATGCGAGCTTGCTGGTGCAGGTGCAACGCGTGTACGACCAGAACCTGCGGGTCTATGGTGCCGACAAGGTCTGGCGGCAACTGCGCCGCGAAGGCACGGCCGTGGCACGATGCACTGTCGAGCGACTCATGCGGCAATGCGGGCTGAGCGGTGCTCGTCGCGGCAAAAACGTGCGAACGACAGTACCAGACGGCAAGGCGGCATGCCCGCTGGACCGAGTGAAACGGCACTTCAAGGCCGACAGGCCGAATCAGCTGTGGGTGGCCGATTTCACGTACGTCTCGACTTGGCAGGGCTTCGTGTACGTGGCCTTCGTCATCGATGTGTTCGCGCGGCGCATCGTCGGCTGGCGGGTCAGCAGTTCGATGCAGACCGACTTCGTGCTCGACGCACTGGAGCAGGCCCTGTACGCGCGTCGGGGCGAGCGTGAAGGCGCGCTTGTGCATCACAGCGACAGGGGTTCCCAGTACGTGTCCATCCGCTATAGCGAGAGGCTGGCCGAAGCCGGCATCGAACCCTCGGTGGGGAGCACCGGCGACAGCTATGACAACGCGCTGGCCGAGACGATCAACGGCCTGTACAAGGCGGAGATCATCCACCGACGCGGCCCCTGGAAGACGCGCGAGGCGGTCGAACTGGCCACCCTCGAGTGGGTCTCATGGTTCAACAACCACCGCTTGCTTGAGCCCATCGGCTACATCCCGCCGGCCGAAGCAGAGGCCAACTACTGGCGCCTGCAAGCCCAGGCTGTGACCACAACCAAGCCTGCTCATCCAGCGGCACTGCAGGAGGGTTGAACCATGACTACATGGCCCAACCGGGGGGCCTCCGGCGGCCCCTGCGGGGGGCTGGAATAATGAAAGTCAGAACAGCCAGAAGAGAAGTCAGACCATCCCGGTCTGACTCAAGCCAATAGGCCTCCTCGAAAGTCGGTGCGGTTCA
>NZ_JBBKZT010000102.1:0-1454 GCF_037889975.1 Variovorax rhizosphaerae
GGGTGGATTCAATCGGTCGTCGCAACACCTCAATCATGGAGGTGTTCGATGGGACGACCGAAGGGGTGGACAACAGAACGGACGGGGCGAGCGCCGATGCGCTCGCCAGGGCGTCCTCAGATCAATCAACGGCAAACCAGGCAATCATTTTGGGAGTGCATTTCGGCGGGTTTATCGAGCGAAGATGCGGCACAGGCCTGCGGCGTCTCCGGGCCCTTGGGACCGCGCTGGTTCCGCGAAGCTGGCGGGATGCCACCAATTACCTTGGAGCCCCCTTCGGGGCGGTATTTATCATTCTCCGAGCGAGAAGACATTGCACTTTTGCGAGCTCAGGAATACGGAGTTCGGGAGATCGCCCGGCAACTGGGGCGCTCGCCATCGACGATCTCTCGCGAGTTGGTTCGTAACGCGGCCACCCGTGGCGGCACATTGCAGTACCGAGCGACGGTCGCCCAGTGGAAGGCCGAGAGAGCGGCGCAGCGCCCCAAGGTGACCAAACTTGCGAAGAACAAGCAACTGCAGGCATACGTGCAAGAGCGGCTTGCCGGTGCCATGCGGGATGCCCATGGCAAGCGAATCCCCGGTCCCAGCGTCCCTTGGAAGGGACGACGCCACGGTCGCCGGGCAGACCGACGTTGGGGCACCAGTTGGAGCCCGGAGCAGATCAGTCGCCGATTGCAACTGGACTTCCCGGATGATGCGTCCATGCGGGTCTCTCATGAAGCCATCTACCAGGCGCTCTACATTCAAGGTCGTGGCGCATTGAAACGCGAGCTGTGCGCCTGCCTGCGCACTGGCCGCGCGCTTCGGGTGCCTCGCGCCAGAACACAGCAACGCGGCAAGCAGTTCATCACGTCCGAGTTGCTGATCAGTCAGCGTCCGCCTGAGGTCGCCGACCGTGCCGTTCCGGGCCACTGGGAGGGGGACCTGATCATCGGACTGAACAGTTCTGCGATCGGCACCTTGGTCGAACGCACGACCCGATTCACGATGCTGCTGCACTTGCCGCCGATGGCCGGTCACGTTCCAGGCGCCCACATCAAGAACGGCCCTGCCATGACCGGTCATGGTGCAGAGGCGGTGCGCGATGCTATTGCGGCAAAGATTGCGACGCTGCCACAACAGCTGGGCAAGTCGTTGACCTGGGACCAGGGGGCGGAGATGGCACAGCATGCACAGCTGCGAATCGAGACAGGGATGACCATCTACTTCTGCGATCCGAGAAGCCCCTGGCAGCGCGGCACCAACGAGAACACGAACGGATTGCTGCGGCAGTACTTCCCGAAGGGCACCGACATGAGCAGGTATCGCGAGCGCGAACTCGACGCAGTAGCCGACACCCTCAATGGAAGGCCTCGTAAAACCCTGGGCTGGAGAACGCCTGCCGAAGCGCTGAATGCCCTACTATCCGACGCTCAAGCAACTCGTGTTGCGACGACTCCTTGAACCCAAGC
>NZ_JBBKZT010000103.1:0-1388 GCF_037889975.1 Variovorax rhizosphaerae
GCGCGAGTTCGGCCGCCCGATTGCTACCGCGCAGCAGGCCCGCGAGATCAGCAAGATCGGCGTGTTCTACGACACCGTCGAGGAATCGCTGCTGGCCAACGGCTTCGCACCGAATCGCAACGGCGCCCACCAAGGCTTCCTGCGCAAGGCGGCTTGAGGCCCGCGCCAGCGATCACCTGGCCGCATCACCCGCGTGAAGCTCGCCATCGCGACCTGAAACCTTCAACCCATTCGGGAAATCTCCGATGACTGCCCTGTCCATCACCGCGCTGCGCGCACGGCTCCATCCGCTCGTTCCGGGCTTTCTGATCAGCGTCGTCGTGGCGGCCGCCGCCACCTTCCTGGCCGGCCACTACCACGCGCCCGTCATGCTGTTCGCGCTGCTGCTCGGCATGGCCGTGAACTTCCTAGCCGTGGAAGGTCCCTGCAAGCCCGGCATCGAATTCACCTCCCGCGAAGTACTGCGTATCGGCGTCGCACTGCTGGGCATGCGCATCACCTTCTCGCAGATCGCGGCGCTGGGGTGGCATCCGGTCGTGATGGTGGTGGCCTCGGTCGTCATCACCATCGTGGTGGCAATGATTGCCGCACGCGCCATGGGCTTCCAGACGCTGTTCGGCCTGCTCACCGGCGGCGCCACCGCGATTTGCGGCGCCTCGGCCGCCATGGCCCTGGCCGCGGCCCTGCCGGCGCATCCCGGCAAGGAACGCGCCACGCTGTTCACCGTGATCGGCGTGTCGGCCCTTTCGACGCTGGCCATGATCGTCTACCCGGTCGTCGTCAGGCTGCTGGGCTTCGATGCCACGCATGCGGGCATGTTCCTCGGCGGCACGATCCATGACGTGGCCCAGGTGGTGGGCGCGGGCTACGGCATGTCGCCGGAGACCGGTGACGCGGCCACGGTGGTCAAGCTGATGCGCGTGGCCATGCTGCTGCCGGTGATCGTCTGCGCGGTCATGCTGAGCCGCGGCCACGCCGGCGCCAAGGGCGGCAAGCGCCCGCCGATCCTGCCCTGGTTCGCGGTGGGCTTCGTCCTGCTCGCGGCGCTCAACAGCACCGGGTGGATTTCCAAGTCGGTTCAGACCTTCGCCAACGACCTCTCGGGCTGGTGCCTGGTCATTGCGATCAGCGCGCTCGGCATGAAGACCCAGCTCAAGGAACTCGCCAGCGTCGGCATCAAGCCGATCGTGCTGATGGTGGGCGAGACCGTGTTCCTCGCCGCGCTCGTCGCCGCGATGCTGCACTGGGGCATGTGAGGACTAGCGCGCCGGCGCCGCTCAGAAGGCGTGGCGGATGCCGAAGTCGTAGCCCATCGCGTTCTTGGCTTCGTACCCCTGTCCGGTGGTGAGGAAGGTATTGGTGAAGCCTGGCGTGCCGGTCACGAAGGT
>NZ_JBBKZT010000104.1:0-1340 GCF_037889975.1 Variovorax rhizosphaerae
CAGGCTGCTGAAATACTCCGCGTCAACTTGAGCCATGCTCTGCGGCGAGAGTACCGTTTCACATCGTGCATTGATCGGTGAGTTCTGAAGCCGTTTTTTGCTGATTTGAGGTGTTTTGAGGGCTTTCGGATGCCTCACAGCGCCTGCGGACGGATTTGTCCCAGCGAGCGCATGCGCGTCAAGTTGTATGCCGTCATCGTCAGCACGAACAACTGGTCCACGCGCTTGATCCCGCGCACCATCACCTGGCGAATTCCTCCCACCGTCTTGGCCCAGCCGAAGCCTTGCTCGATGAGCTTGCGCTTGCGCTGCGACAGGACGTAGCCCTCGCTGGCTGCGATGGTGTCGGACACAGCGGAGCGCCGGTTCGATTTGTTCTGGGCCACATGCGGTATCACGCCCATGCCCTCGCATGCATTGACGAACTCCTCGGCGTCATAGCCCTTGTCCGCGCCCAGCGTAATGCTGATCGTGTCCTCGTCGGCCGCCTCGCAAGCGGCGTGGATCATGACCTTGGCCGCTTCGCGTTCGGCATAGCCATCTGCAGTGGTGACCATCGCGTTGGCGATCAGGCCATGGCGGTTGTCCGAGAGGGTGTGGCCCATGTAGCGCAGCTCGCTGGCTGTCTTGCCCTTGCGGTACAGCCGCGCATCGCCATCGGTGCGAGAGGCATGTGTGTCGTTGCTGCGGGTCTGGCCCTTGAAGGTAGTGCCACCCGTTGTGTTGCCGCCTGCGTCATCGTCGCCGCCATCCTTGCGCACGAAGCTCCTGTGGCTGGCCCACGCCTGGATGAGGGTGCCGTCCACGCTGAAGTGCTCCCCCGACAGCCAGCCCTTGCGATCGGCCGTCTCCACGATGTGATTGAACAGCTCGATGATCGTGTCGTGCGCGATCAGTCGTTCGCGGTTCTTGGTGAAGACCGTGGGAACCCAGACGGCATCGTCCATAGACAGGCCAATGAACCAGCGATACAAGAGGTTGTATTGGGTCTGCTCCATGAGCTGGCGCTCCGAGCGGACGCTGAAGAAGATCTGCAGGAGCATGGCGCGCAACAGCTTCTCCGGTGCGATGCTGGGGCGTCCGCCCTTGATGTCGGCCTCGTACATGCCGGCGAACAGGTGGTCCATCTTGAGCAGCGCTTCATTGACCATCGCGCGGATCGGGCGCAGCGGATGATCGGCGGGCACGAAGTCCTCCAGGCGGCGCATGGTGAACAAGCTCTCGGTGAAGGTATCGGCTCCGCGCATCTTCTGGGGTCTTGATTGCAACTGTCGGGGGATCAACTTCCAACGCTTGGGCATCATCGCGCGCCGACCGGCGGGGAGTATTTCAGCAGCCTG
>NZ_JBBKZT010000105.1:0-1284 GCF_037889975.1 Variovorax rhizosphaerae
GGGCACCCGCGGAACCGGCTTTGCCGGGCCGCTGGGTGCGCCCCCTTGAGCAACTGTGTTCAAAGTCAAGCTTTTAGCTCCGGACATGGCGCAATGGATTCCAGGCAGATTGATCACGCAGCATGGCGTTGAGGATGGTCAGCATCTTTCGCATGCAAGCGACGATGGCGACCTTCTTGGGCTTGCCTGCGGCCAGCAGGCGCTCATAAAACGCCTTGATGACGGGGTTGTAGCGAGTGGCCGTCAACGTTCCCATGTAGACCACCGCACGGACTTCAGAGCGTCCACCCCACGTTCGCCTTGGCCCTTTGCGATTGCCTGAGTCATTGGCCAGTGGCGCCACCCCCACCAGCTTGGCGATGGCACGGCGGTCAAGCCGCCCCAGCTCGGGCAGGCAGGAGGTCAACGTCAGGATCGTCACCGGGCCCACGCCTTTGACGCTGTCGAGCAGTTTGCTTTGCTCCTTGAAGTGCCGGTTGAGATGGTCGTCCACATCGCGGTCGATGTCTGCAAGCTGCTTTTCCAGCGTCTTGAGCACGCTGCGAATGCTGCGCGCAGCACGCGCGTTGGCCAAATCCAGGCGGTTGTGCTCGGCCACATGCATGTCCACCAACTGCCGTCGGCGCACCATCATTGCAGCGAGCTGCTCCCGCTCGGGGGGCGAGGTGAGGGTGATGTACTTGTGACGCTCCTTGTGCCGGGCCACGACATCGGCGAAGTCGCGCAGCACGCGTGCATCCACCCGATCGGTCTTGGCCAGCACGCCCATGGACTTGGCGAAATCACGCGCCTGCCTCGGGTTCACACGCGCCACGCTGAGGCCCGCGCCTTGCAGCGCGCACAGCAGGCCACGCTCGTAGCCGCCAGTGGCCTCGATGACCACCAGGTCGGCATCGGCCTGGCGCAGCTTTGCAATCAACCCATCCCATCCTGGCGCGTCATTGCCAAATCGCTCTTCCTGGTTGCCCCAGCAGGCATCCAGGAATTGCTTGGACACGTCGATGCCGACGTTCAGACGCGCGACTTCACTCGCTACCCCACCTTGCGGATTCATAGTTCTCATTGGCAACTGTTCGGGCTACACGGTTGGACAAAATGGGACGATGCGTTGACCACAAGCTCAAGGGCGGACTGCAAAGCCCAGAGGGGGATCAGGTTTGGCGCATCGACCACAAAACCACGCCGGGGCCAGGCGGTGGACAAGTGGACAGTTCGAGCTTTGCTCGAACCGGCTTGCTTGCCGTGGACAACGCTTCGCGTTGCCCACCGCGCAAACCTCTGACC
>NZ_JBBKZT010000106.1:0-1272 GCF_037889975.1 Variovorax rhizosphaerae
CTCCGAGAGCGAATTCCTCCTCCTCGCCATCGAGCACACCGCGAGCAATAACTACCTGCAAGCCGAAGGCGAACTCGCCGAATACAGGGCCACCTTCACCTGCAGCCGCCGCTTCATCCCGTGGCGCCCGAGTCGAGGCTTCCACAGCCACGAACAGCGCGTGATGGCCCCCCAGACCGCCACCGTCGTCGCCCACGCCCCCGAGGGTGTTCTCCACACCGACGAATACGGCCGTATCCGAGTCCAGTTTCACTGGGACCGCGAAGGCCAGGACGACGAACGCAGCTCCGCATGGGTGCGCGTCATGACCCAGTGGGCCGGCGGCGAGACCGGTGCCATCTCCATCCCGCGCGAAGGCTCCGAAGTCGTCGTCCAGTGTCTGGACGGCAACCCCGACCACTTCATCGTCATGGGCGTGGTCTACAACGCCCAGCGCATGCCGCCGTGGAAGCTGCCCGCACAGAAGGCCCTCACGGGTCTGCGCAGCCGAGAACTCACCGACAGCGGCAACGCCGCGGGCGGGCGCAGCAATCACCTCGTGCTCGACGACACCGAGGGCAAGATCCAGACCCAGCTCAAATCCGATGAACAGAGCACCAGCCTGAGCCTGGGCCACATCACCCGCATCGAAGACAACGCCGGACGCAAGGACCCGCGCGGCAAGGGCTTCGAGCTGCGCACCGACGGCCACGGCGCCGTGCGCGCCAAGGACGGCCTGCTCATCAGCACCGAGGCGCGCCAGAACGCACGGGCCCACATCACCGACATGGCCGAGACCGTGCAACGCCTGACGCAGGGCCGTGACCTGCACGAGGGCCTCTCGGAAGCCGCGCAAGAGGCCAAGGCCCACGAGTCGGGGGATCAGGACCAGGTCACCCAAGCCCTGAAGGCCCAGAACGACGCCATCAAGGGCTCGGGCGGCGACAAGGCGCAGGGCCAGTTCCCCGAACTCAGCGAACCGCATCTGGTGCTGGCCAGCCCCGCGGGCATCGAGGCCACCACCGGCGGCTCCACCCACCTGGCCAGCAACGAGCACAACGCCTTCACCAGCGGTGGCCACACCAGTGTCAGCACCGGCAAGAGCTTCCTGGTGAGTTCCAAGGACGCGGTGCGCATCGCCGCCTTCGAGAAGGGCATCCGCATGGTGGCCGCGGCGGCGGACATCGACATCAAGGCGCTGAAGAACTGCATCAACGTGATCGCCAAGCTCGACATCAAGGTCGAGGCCAACAAGATCAGCATCACCGCCAAGGAGGAGGTGCTGATCAACGG
>NZ_JBBKZT010000107.1:0-1263 GCF_037889975.1 Variovorax rhizosphaerae
TTCGACGTGGCGGGCTTCCTTGTCGGCGTCGGAGTAGACGGCGACCGTGAGGATGCCCATCTTCTTCGCGGTCTTGATGACGCGGCAGGCGATTTCCCCGCGGTTGGCGATCAGGATCTTCTTAAACATTGTGGGTCTCCGCGTGGAAATCGCCTGCGCGCGCTGCGCGCGCCATGCACTTTGCTGTGCGCGCTGCGCGCACCATGCACTTTGGCTTTGCCGAAGCGGCCTTGCGGCCGCTTTCACCGCGATTGGCAATCAGGATCTTCTTGAACATGTTCTTCTTCCCGTTCATCAGAGGGGGATGTTCCCGTGTTTGCGCCACGGGTTCTCGAGCTTCTTCTCGCGCAGCATGACCAGCGAGCGGCAGATGCGCTTGCGGGTTTCGCTGGGCAGGATGACGTCGTCGATGTAGCCGCGCGTGCCGGCCACATACGGGTTGGCGAAGCGGGCCTTGTATTCGGCTTCACGGGCGGCGAGCTTCTCGGGGTCGTTCTTGTCTTCGCGGAAGATGATTTCCACTGCGCCCTTGGCGCCCATCACCGCGATCTCCGCACGCGGCCAGGCGAGGTTCACGTCGCCGCGCAGGTGCTTGGAGGCCATCACGTCGTAAGCACCGCCGTAGGCCTTGCGGGTGATGACGGTGATCTTGGGCACCGTGCATTCGGCATACGCGTACAGCAGCTTGGCGCCGTGCTTGATGATGCCGCCGTATTCCTGGCTGGTGCCGGGCATGAAGCCCGGGACGTCCACGAAGGTGATGACCGGGATGTTGAAGGCATCGCAGAAGCGCACAAAGCGCGCAGCCTTGATGGAGGACTTGATGTCCAGGCAGCCTGCCAGCACCAGCGGCTGGTTGGCGACGATGCCGACGCTCTGGCCTTCCATGCGCGCGAAGCCGATGACGATGTTCTTCGCGTAGTCGGGCTGCAACTCGAAGAAGTCGCCGTCGTCGACCACCTTCACGATCAGCTCCTTCATGTCGTAGGGCTTGTTCGGGTTGTCGGGGACGAGGGTGTCGAGCGACAGGTCGGCGCGGTCGGCCGGGTCGCCGCTCGGGCGCACGGGGGGCTTCTCGCGGTTGTTGAGCGGCAGGTAGTTGTACAGGCGGCGCAGCATCATCAGCGCCTCGACGTCGTTCTCGAAGGCCATGTCGGCGACGCCGCTCTTGGTGGTGTGGGTGGAGGCGCCGCCCAGTTCCTCGGCGGTCACGTCCTCGTGCGTCACGGTCTTCACGACTTCGGGGCCGGTGACGAACATGTA
>NZ_JBBKZT010000108.1:0-1261 GCF_037889975.1 Variovorax rhizosphaerae
GTTGTCGTTTGCGTTTGGCTTCACCCATCGGGTGAGTCTGCCAAATCAGCCTAACTCCCCGCCAGTGCTGGATTCCCGCACTATCGGACGGGGGTAACTGCCGTTTTTAGGTTGAACGGATCGAAGTCCTGGACCAAGTGGGGAAGCGGCACGTCGTGTTGCGGTATGGCGCACGCGAGGCGACCAGCACCACATCCCTCGAGCCCTCCAAGGACGAGGTCTCTTTTGCGGAATACAGGCTGTCCACCGGGAAAGTCGTCGACAGAACGGGACCAGAGACGTTCCAAAGCGCAGACGGGCGGTTGGAACTCAAGGTCAAGTAGCGCAACACCACAGGTGCAGTCCGATAGGGCGTTGCCGCGAGGCATTGGCGCTCCTTCTGCGTGTCCGGTGCCCGCGATGGCGGGATGCAGCGTCGCCCACCCGGAACTGCCTGTTTCGCCGCGGGTGGTGAGCGCAGATAGGGTGCTTATCTGACGTCGATTCCGAGCGAACAGGATCAAGATGAATGAATGCTTAAGGCACTGGTGCTCCTTCTTGGTCCGATGACCACGACAGGGCTGGTGCTTGCCTTTGGCTGGCCGATGATTCCGTTGATCGTTGCCCTGTGTGCGGCGACATTGAGGTCGAGCGAAGAAGGGTCCGATGGGCTGCAGTGGCCTCCAGCAGCGGCTTTGCCTGCCGCGTCACATGCGAAGAGTTCATTCGCTCAGTGATGAACCGCACGCCCTTGCGCCGATTGGCTCTCCATGTCGAGGAGCCGAGACGTGGCGCATTCCAATGGATCTTGAGCGAGGTCGACGAGGCTGCCACGCTCGTCGAAGTGGAGCGCGCGAAGTCTCGGGCGAAGACCTATCGCGAAGCCATGGCTGACGGATTGCGCGCGCTACAGGCGATGGTGGATGACCTCGATATCGGTCCGCGATCGCAGCAAGAGCTCGAAGAAGCGCCGTCCGCGCGTGCAGCGCCAGCGCGCGCAGCGCATCGCGAGGACGACTCGCCGAGCGAGCCTGCTGCCGCTACGCGTACCGCGCATTCCAAGCCCGAGCCCAGACACAAAGCCACGGCTTTCGGGTTCGGACTGCCCTCCTGATCCCTATCACGCGAAGGAAATCCAACAATGGCCACGGGCAGCAGAACTCTCTGGAAAGGCGCCATCACATTTGGCCTCGTGCATATCCCGGTCGGGCTGCACACGGCCGCGATCGAGGAGGGCGTGGACTTCGACTGGCTGGACAAACGCAGCATGGATCCCGTGGGC
>NZ_JBBKZT010000109.1:0-1251 GCF_037889975.1 Variovorax rhizosphaerae
GTTCCCCGTCAAGGGCTTCGCCGACCTGGACCACGCGCGCTCCTGGGCGGCCGGCTTCGTGCGTTGGTACAACCAGGACCATCGACACAGCGGCATTCGCTACGTCAGCCCGGCGCAGCGCCACGACGGCGAAGACCAAGCCATCCTCGCTGCTCGCCACGAGTTGTACACCCGTGCCCGCGCGCTCAACCCAGCGCGCTGGTCCGGGACTACTCGCGACTGGACGCCCGTCGGCGCAGTAACCCTCAATCCCGAACGTGACTGCATCGTTCAGACACACGCGAGGGCATCGAACATACAGCCCCTGGCTGCATGAACGAGGCGACAACTACCTTGACGCGCACCGCCCCTCACGGCCATCGCCCGAGTTGGCTATCGCGATCGTCAACGGCGCCGGCTTGCTTGGGGCGCGCACGACAATCGGTCAGATTGGAGTCTGAACGCCATTCGTTCGCGAATGCTTCAGAATCTTGCGAACAGCATGCAAAGGCTGGGTGGAAGCGGGGCTTGAACGAAATGAAACACGACGACGACCCCGACAAGGGGCTCAAACTCTTCGTCATCATTGTCCTCTTGGCGTTGATGGCGTTCGCGCTGCTAGCCATGTACGACCTGCGCCATTAAACGGCAAGGGCACGCGCCAGCAACATGAGACGCCGCGCAAAGTGCCGTCACGTTGCCAAGCCAGAAGAAGACTCAGCTTCGTGGACGAACCATTCGGCCACTTGCTGGAGCACGTACCCTCCGGATCAATGAAGCGAGCCGATTGAAGCCGCTTGAGACGACGCCTCCGTTTGCCGACCTTGCTGGCGGCAGCGAAGCGCAACCAGGTTCTATGAAACGAGCCGCACCACAAACGAACCTCTTGCGGCATTCCCAAGGAGATGAAGTTTCGGTTCCCGGCTGTCTCGGGGATTGTGGCGCACGGTGCGCTTCCGGTTCGCTTCACCGCGTAAAGCGAAGCCACTTTCACTTCCGGCGGCCCCCTAATTCTTCGTCCTCCAGGGGTTCCAAGAGCTGTTGCAAGCGCGAGGTGTTGCTCAAGCGCATCGTTATCAGCAATGCCGGGCGCAGGTCGGCTGAAACGTCGACTGCAGAAAGATTCAGCGCTATAAAATGTATAGCGCGCCAGTATTGAATGCGGCGCAGGGGAACATGATGCTCATCTTCGTGAAGAGTGCCCCACGGGCGGTCCGAAGGGATATCGTTGTCGCGTGCCTGCGAGCTTGCGTTTGGGCGCGTGTCGAGGGT
>NZ_JBBKZT010000110.1:0-1235 GCF_037889975.1 Variovorax rhizosphaerae
CCGGCGCAACTGCGGCAGGCCGACCTGGCGATGCTGGGCAACCTGCATCGGCGCATGGGCGACGAAGCCCCGAGGGCCCCGGGGCCGGACTCGCAGGCAGGCGCGCAGGCCGGTACGCGTCACGCATGGGGGCGCGTGGTGTACGCCAACCTGGACGTCCAGCAGCCGGGCATCGCCCAGGCCCGGAGCCAGGGCCGTGTAAGCGGCCTGCAGGCCGGCACCGACCTGTGGACCAGCGGCTACTGGCGTGCGGGTGTCTACGTGGGCTACCTCGATGGCAGGGCCGACGTCACCGGCAATGCCCGCGGCATCACCGCGCGCGTGGGCAGCAACGACGTGCAATCGCGCTACCTGGGCGCCTATGCGACCTGGATGGACGCGAGCGGCCTCTACGTCGACAGCGTGCTGCAGGGCGGCAGCCAGCGCTTCACGATGCGTCCCGACATCAACCCAAGCGTCTCCGGCAAAGCCAGCGGCTTCACGGCCTCCGTGGAGGTGGGCAAGCCCTTTGCTCTTGACGAGCGCTGGAGTATCGAGCCGCAGGCGCAGATCGCGTATCAACACAGCAGCGTGAACGACATGTCGCTGGTTGGCGCGCAAGTGCGCCACAACGTGGCGCACGGCTGGATCGGGCGGCTGGGCGTGCGCATCAGGGGCGATCTCGCCACCGGCGCCGGACGGCTGCAGCCGTACGCGCGAGTGAACTTGTACCGGGCGAACTTCGGGGACGACGTGGTCAGCTTCATTGGCCCGGCGGGATCGATCGCGATCGCCAGCGCGAACGGCTACAGCGCGGCCGAGGCGGCCGCCGGCGCAATGCTGGCGCTGACCACCGCGACCAGCCTGTACGGTGAGATCGGGCACCTCTGGAACATAGGCGGAGATGCGACGGTCAAGTCATCGGTGTTGGCTTCGCTCGGTATCAAGGTGCGGTGGTAGCGGCCCCAATGCTCCCAGTATTCGCGGCGATGAATCTGTCCCATAGCGACTCCGCGCTCGGCGCGCTTGTGTACACGAATGGACAAGCCGTGCGCCAACACGGCGACCGCACACAAGCTGGCCCGACTGATGTACTTCATGCTGACCCGGGGCGAGGCCTACGTCGATCAAGGCCAGCAGCACTATGACGAGCAACAGCGTCAGCGCATCATCGTCGCGCTGCAGCGTCGTGCCGCCGCATTGGGCTTTTGAATCACCCCAGTGATAAAGGCGGCATGAGTACAGCAGTCTTCAGT
>NZ_JBBKZT010000111.1:0-1171 GCF_037889975.1 Variovorax rhizosphaerae
TTGACAACTTTGACTGGAACGCTCCGGCGTTTGATGCGGTGTGCAAACGCTATTCAACCTGACCTACCAGATCTGATAGTTCCGCTACTGCCGAGGCAACGCTGAAATACCTGGCACACCTCGGGAAAGTAGCAAATGGAAATACTCGCGGGCCGACCTGGCCACCTCGCGCGACAAGTTCTTGAAGACGTCGGGCGTTATAGGTACAGGGTGTTCATTAAGACATTGGGATGGGACCTTGTGACAGAACATGGTCTCGAAAAGGATCAGTTCGACCGCGCCGACACGCTGTACCTGGCCGCCCGCGACGACGAGGGCCGCATTGTTGGAACAGCTCGGCTACTCCCAACCACCAGCCCCTATCTGCTGGGCGAAGTGTTTCCCGAGTTGCTTGGAGGCGCCGAAGTGCCGCGGGACCCGCGCATCTGGGAACTCTCGCGCTTTGCGGCCGTCGATTTCAACGTATCTCACGGCGGCGCAATGAGCCAGTTTTCTTCGAAAGTGGCGGTCGCACTGCTTCACAAGGCGATCGCTGTCGCAGCCGAGCAGGGGGCGCAACGCATCATCACCGTGTCGCCACTGGGAGTCGAGCGGCTACTGCGTCGCGGAGGCATCCGCACCCACCGCGCAGCGCCGCCGAAGATCATCGACGGCCATCCAATCTTCGCGTGCTGGATCGAAGTGGAAACGCAAGATCAAGAAAGTCCTGCAGAAGACGTCCCACTGAGGCGCGTCTTGCCTTCGCGAGCCGAGGGCCTCCCGGCGCGCCCACTGGGCGTTCAATGCACCTAGCGCGAATGGCTTAGAGCGACGCTGTGCGGCCTCCCTCGGTGAACGCCCTGCAGCGGTTTGTGCTGGTCAAGTTTTTTCAGACACCACGAAAGGTGGTTTGATTGCCGATTGCTGCTCGAAGGCATTGGGTGGCAAGTTGCCCAGTTTGGAGTGCAGGCGCACGCTGTTGTAGAAGCCCACGATGTAGTGGGCGATGTCGGTCATTGCTTCGCCATGGTTGGCGTAGTCACGCTGCCAGACCCGTTCGGTCTTCAGGCTGAGGAAGAAGCGCTCCATCACCGCGTTGTCCCAGCAGTTGCCCTTGCGGCTCATGCTGCCGACCAGGCCGTGGCGCGTCAGCAGCGCCTGGTGCTGCGCACTGGCGTACTGGGTGGATTCA
>NZ_JBBKZT010000112.1:0-1132 GCF_037889975.1 Variovorax rhizosphaerae
GTGGACGACGAGCAATGGGGCATCTTGCGTCACTACCACCCCGACCGCTTCGATCGGCGCGCCATCAACCGAAGGCTCGCCGCATTGGCTGCGCCATCTCAGGAAAGGCTGGCCCCATGAGAGTCACCGTTCAAATTCGCGTTGAAGGGGCCGCGTCGGGCTCTTTCACCGTGCCGCTTCATGCCATCGATCGCCCGTGTGGCCAGGTGCAAGACGTCGGGCTCTCCTTCGGAGAGGCCAAGTCCCTACTTGGCGAGCTTCAAAAAGCGCTTGTGCGCCAGCAACTGGAGCTTTACCTCGCAGAGCGCAGGACCTGCCCTCACTGCAGCGAGCCACGGGCCATCAAGGGTTACCATCCGCTGCGCTTCCGCACCGCCTTTGGGGACATCGCGCTGCGCAGTCCTCGCTGGCATCGCTGCCGCTGCGAGCAATCCCGGGAGGCCACGTTCTGCCCGCTGACCCAACTGCTGACGGTGCACACGTCCCCGGAACTCGCGTACCTGGAGGCCAAGTGGGCGGCGCAAGTCTCGTTTGCATCGGTCAGGGCGCTTCTGCAAGAGGTGCTGCCGATCGAACAAGGGTTGCATCAGGAGACGATCCGCCAGCACGTCATGGCCACGGCCGAGCGACTCGAGGCGCAACTTGGCCTGGAACAATTCGCCTACGACGGCGGCTCCCAGCGCGAGATCGAAGCTTCTCCGGAGCCGCCAGCGCCGATCACGGTGGGACTGGATGGGGGCTACGTCCGCGGTCGCGAGCGTTTGCCCGGCGCCAATGGTTGTTTCGAGGTCATCGCCGGAAAGAGCATTCCCGAGGAAGGCGAGGCCAAAGTCTTTGCCTTCGTCCACCGAGTGGACCGCAAACCCAAGCGCCGTTTACGTGCGGTGCTCGAGTCGCAAGGCATTCTTCCTCGTCAGCACATTACCTTCCTGTGTGATGGTGGCGATACGGTGCGCGAGCTCGGCGCGTTCGTACACCCGCGATCCGAGCACATCCTGGACTGGTTTCATGTCGCGATGCGCATCGAGCAACTCTTGCAGACAACACGAGGGCTGCAAGGCCCAGAGAGGGAAGAGCTCCTCAAGGACATCGAGCGAGTCAAATGGTTCTTGTGGCATGGAAACGTGTTCCG
>NZ_JBBKZT010000113.1:0-1098 GCF_037889975.1 Variovorax rhizosphaerae
CCCAGTTGAAAGGGTGAGGATTGGCGTTGTTGATGGCCAGATACTGCTTGATTGCTTGCTCAAGTTGGCGTGTCGATCGATGGGTGCCACGGCGGATGTACTTCTCAGTGAGGGTGGCGAACCAGCGCTCGACCTGGTTGAGCCAGGAAGCCGAGGTGGGCGTGAAGTGCACGTGGAACCTCGGATGGCGGGTAAACCAATTGCGGATCGTCGCGGTCTTGTGCGTGCCGTAGTTGTCCATCACGAGATGGATGTCCAAGCCGCCCGGCACGTTGGCCTCTACGGTACGCAGGAACTGCAAGAACTCGCTGCTGCGGTGGCGCCGGTGGAGTTCGCCGATCACCTCGCCGGTGGCGATGTCCAGTGCCGCGAACAGGGTCGTCGTGCCATGGCGCATGTAGTCGTGGGTGCGCCGCTCGGGGACGCCGGGGGCCAGTGGCAGGATGGGTTGCGTGCGGTCCAGCGCCTGAATCCGGCTTTTTTCGTCCACACACAGCACCATGGCCTTGAGCGGAGGATCCAGGTACAAGCCCACGATGTCACGCACCTTCTCCACGAACAGCGGATCGCTGGACAGTTTGAATGTCTCCTGGCGGTGCGGCTGCAAGCCGAAGGCACGCCAGATGCGCGCGACGGCCGTTTGCGACAGGTCCATCTCGCGCGCCATGGTGCGCGTGCTCCAGTGGGTCGCATCCGCAGGAATCGACTCCAACGTGCGCGCGATCACCGCATCAACACGCGCATCGTCAATGCTGCGTGGGGCGCCCGGGCGAGGTGCATCAAGCAGCCCATCCAGACGGTGTTTCACGAAGCGCGCGCGCCATTTGGAAACCGTTTGTGGCGTCACGCGCTGGCGAACGGCGACTGCGTTGTTCTCCATGCCGTCAGCACAACCCAGCACGATGCGTGCTCGCAGTGCCAGCGCCTGCGCGGTCTTGCGTCGCAAGGTCAATGCCGTGAGTTGCTCGCGCTCCGTAGCGCTGAGCACGAGTTGTGTCTTGGGTCTGCCTCTCATGATCACCTCGTCGTGTTGCCACACTACACGATTGATCCGCCGGCAGACAATTAATTCAATGAATTTCTAACTCAGGACACTAG